>NZ_PBSH01000043.1 GCF_002726155.1 Alcanivorax sp.
GTCGAACCATTACCACGTGGTGCTGAAGGTTGACCGGGTTCGCGCCGATAATTGGACCCAGCGGGAAGTGGCGGAACACTGGATGATGCTGTTCACCGGTCCCCTGCTGGTGCAGCGCTGGCTGCGAGATGAGACCGGCGACGCTGAAACCCTCAAGGCCATGGAGATTGTGGAAGAATGGCGCACTCGGTTGTATGACCTGGGCTGGTTCATGCGCTGCCTAAACGAGCACTTAGCCCGCAGGGCCAACGAGGAAGACGACTGCAAGGGCCGTTTCTGGGAGGGGCGCTACAAAAGTCAGGCGCTGCTGGACGAGAAGGCCTTGCTGAGCTGCATGGCCTATGTGGACTTGAATCCAGTACGGGCCAACATGGCGTCTACACCGGAAGATTCGGATTACACGTCAGTACAACAACGAAGCCGAATGGTTCAAAAAGCCAGCTCAGATACGAAAACCCCGACATTGCTTCCTCTGGTAGACGCGGAGCATATCGAAAGTGATGACGAAGCAACAATCAGCCGTATGAGGCTGATGGATTACCTGGAGATAGTGGATGCCACGGGTCGGGTGCTACGTTCTGATAAGCGCGGTGCGATAGAAGGCGGAGCTGCAGGTATCCTGGATCGCCTCGGAGTGGATCAGGCAACGTGGCTGAAAAATATGAGGCCAAGAAAACAGCGAATGCCGCTGGCGATTGGCCCGTTAGCGAAAGTGAAAGCGTTTGCGGAGGCGACGGGCCGGCGCTGGATCGCAGGTCAAAATGCGGCTTGTGCTTTGATGTGATGTTTTGGTGTCAGATTAAGTTTATGGGTGTCCCGTTGTTGCGTTATCCCGTTGTTGCGTTAACGGATTTTATGTCTCTGATGAATGCTCCTCGCCATCTCGCCAACCCGGATAACCTGGATAGCTTTTCGGATAGCATTTTTATGATTAACAGATCGGCTGGAGTTTGGGGGCAGTTAAATAATGGGGGGGTTGAGTATTTCAAGGGAGGTAGATAATGACTGATAATAAAATGACTGCTTTGACGGGGGCGCGTGAACTGGTTGGTCAGTTTCGTTGGTGGGAGTTGATGTTGGCGGTTTCTGTTTTTTGGCTCTTGTTTTTCCGGTCTTTGGCTAATGTTCCATCCTTGGAAGATAAAGGTGTTTATTCTGCGGATGATATTGTTGTTTCTTGGTATTGCACTGGTGGTGGGAAAAATGAGTTCCAGAATATGGTTGGTGCATCGGGGAGAAATTACAGGATGGGCGGGGCTCGAGACACTTGCTCTAAATCTCAAGGGGAAGAGTACTATGTTGGGCGCAGTCTTGTTGCCTACTATAAAGATGGTAGAGAGTCCCCTATACAAATCGACTTTGAGGGTGGCGGCGGATATAAAGCGGGCATACAAGGGGCCGATATCTTTGCGGCTTTAGCAATTTACGGGTTCCCAACTTTTATGTTGCTTCTTATTCTTGCCAAGAAAAGGCGAGGAGACTATTAGCGCGGAACCCGGAACCATGGGGGGCAGGTCTCCCATTTCCACGAAAGGCTTTAACCTACCGATTTACGGTTGATTGTCCGCAATCAAAGTGCTTGCCAATTTGTGCGATCCCATTGGTCTAGTGAGGCCATTTTTCTGACCAAGGCGACGGGGTCGCCGCTAATCGATTTTGGATCGCCTGGCGTCCTTGGTTGATGTATTCCTTTTCTGTTTTTTCCGATTTCTGGCATTGCCATCTAATTGTAAGATATCGCTTACGCCTAGATGGCGGATGTCGTAAATATTAAGACCAGTCGACATATTTTCAATGCCCCTGGTTTCCCCACATTCCCCTTTCTGTACCCTCTCACGGTTTGATCTCCCCAAGCTGGGAGATTCGTCATGGAAGCGATAACCAAAGATATATGTGGGGATGTATGAGTTCGAGATTCAATAAATATGCTGTTCTTTTTCTGGGTGCAACGCTTGCTGCCTGTGGTGGTGGCGGTGGGGGATCGTCCTCCGCTACTACTGGCGGCCCGGGAGGGGGTAACCCCGGTGGCGGAAGTAACGGTAGTACGCTGTCTGAAACCGTGACCGTCTCGGCTTCTCTGGGGCGGATCACCAATGCCACAGTGAAAATTTATGGTGCCAATTATAGCGAGGTTATTGGTGAAGGGACCCTGGACGAAACAGGAAAAGCCGCTATCGAGGTTACGTACAGTAGCCTTGAGCCGGCAATCGTCGAGGTTACGGCGGGTGAAAACAGCAGCTACTTCGATGAGTCGGCGGGTGAAATCGCTCTTGCCGAGGGTAGCCAATTTCATGCGATCACGAAAGATCCTGCTAGCACGGCGGTTACGCCTTTCACTGAACTCGCCTGGCAACTTGCGTTAAGTCAAGGCGACTTTCCGCTTGATGCTGAAAGGGTGGAGCTGCTGAATGATTCGGTTGCGAAGTTGGTCAATGGAGGCATTCGTTCCATTACGTCTCCTCCCGATATCCTGTCGGAGATGCCTGCTCCCAATAGCCAGACTATTGCGCTTGGGGACCTGCATGCTGCGGTGCTGGGCGCCCTGGCGCGAGTTGGCGATGCTCAAGCCATGCCGGTGCTGGCTGTGCTTGAAAGCCTTTCTACGGATGTGACTGACGGGATGCTGAACGATTTCAATGGTGGCTATGTTTATTCAGATTTTGGTGCCGAATTCAGGGAGGAGCTGGAAAGCTGGATTGAAACTTACGGCAACGAAGACGCGCAGAATGCGATTTTCGCTATGCCGCTTCCTGACATGACAGTAAATTACCGCGCCAATATCCCGCTTAGACAGCGTATTCTTGAGATGGAATATGGTGTCGGGTCAGAGATTGCCTATTCTCAGGATGGTGGATCTGAATGGGCGCTCTTCCCCAAGGGGGATGAGGTCAGTTTCCACCGTGAAGGCACCACTATTGGAGTTGCGGCGGGGGATAACGGCCAGGATCCAGAGGGTGGAGAGTTTATACCGGGCTGGTCTGTTGATATGGAAACAGCTGAGTATGTAAGCCTGTTCGATGACCCGAGTGTTAATGGCGTACGTGTCGAAATTCCTACTGGTGACCCGCTTATCCAGAGAGCAATGGTTTTTGTCTCAAGGGATGGTCTTGATATGGATGATTTAATTCTGATGGAGACGAATCTATCAGGGCCCGACAAACTGGCACATGTTCTGGCTTATGAATCGCTGGACTTCATGGAGCCGGGCGTTGAAGCATTCTTTAACGAGATCAATGGCAGGATTGGTGAAAGCTTGACGGTAGTCACGAGTGATGTGGCAGAACGCGTATGTGAGTCTGCGGTTATTGGTACGGACAACAAGGCCCGCTACCCCAAGCATGTCGGTTTGATCCATTTCGATGACCAAACAGAGACGGAATCTCTTCAGCCGCAACGTATGCGCTATGCTGAAGCCGGCCCACAGCGAGAGATCCTGTTTGCCCACGATACGTTGTTCCGCATCAATGACGATACTGACAGGGTGGACTATATCAGCTTGTCAAACGGCGTGCGGATCACTCAGTGGGCAACCAATGATAGTGCGTTGATTGCCAAATACTGCCCGTAGGGTAATGAAAGCAAGCTGAGTTTCAGGCCCCGGTAATCCGGGGCTTTTTTGTTTAAGCGGGCATCCGAGAGAAACGAGGTGCCGACTCGTTGTTACTTTCTGCTGCTGAATGGCGGGGAGCGACCAGGGCTGATGCAGGCACGGTAATTGTGCTCTCGACAAACTGCGGGTTAATCAGAAATCATGGGTGCCTGTTGTTTGCTGGATCTGGAGTGTGCTGTGACGAAGTCTGTACCGTTTTCCCTGCTGGAACTCGCCTCGGTCCGTGAGGGCGATACCGTGGGCGAGACGCTGGCCAACAGCGTTGCCTACGCCCGCCATGCGGAATCGCTGGGTTTTCAGCGGTTTTGGCTGGCGGAGCACCACAATATGCAGGGGATCAGCAGTGCCGCGACGTCGGTGCTGATCGGGCATATTGCCGGGGCGACCGAATCCATTCGGGTGGGGTCAGGGGGCGTGATGCTGCCGAACCATCCGCCGCTGGTGATTGCCGAGCAGTTCGGGACCCTGGAGAGCCTCTATCCCCACCGCATTGACCTGGGCCTGGGCCGTGCACCGGGAACTGACCCGATGACCAGCCGTGCCCTGCGTCGCGAAGGCTTGGGGGCGGAGCAGTTTCCCCAGGACGTGGCGGAGTTGCAGCGTTTGCTGGGGCCGTTGGATGCGTCACGGGCTGTGAACGCGATTCCGGGAGCGGGCACTGAAGTACCGATCTGGCTGCTGGGGTCCAGTTTGTACAGCGCGCAGCTGGCCGCACAGCGTGGCTTGCCCTATGCCTTTGCCGGGCATTTTGCGCCGCGGTTGTATCGTGAGGCGTTGCGTATCTACCGGGATCAGTTTCAGCCCTCTGCTCAGCTGGACAGGCCCTATGCCATGTTGACGGTGCCTGCGGTGCCGGCGGATTCTGATGTGGAGGCCCAGTGCCTGACCACCACCAGTTACCAGCGCATTCTTGCCCTGTTCCGAGGCCAGCCTTTGTGGATGAAGCCGCCGGTGAAAAGCATGGATGGATTGTGGAATCCACAAGAGGAAGCAGGGGTAAAAGATTTCCTGGGGTTGCAGTTGCTGGGGACGACGGAATCCATTCAGAAGCAGCTTGATCAGTTGCTGGAGTCGGTAGAGGTGGATGAGCTGATGGTGACGGTGGATCTGCATGATCCGGTGAAGCGCCGCCATGCGCTGGATATTCTGGCGGCGCTACCGCAATTTCAGGCGGTGTAATATTCACTGCGGGTCTTGATGTCGGGTTACGCCTTATAGGCTCTCTGTGCCCTTGGGTAAATCTGACCTACGGCTCGTGATCCGTTAGTGGTTCCTGCGAAACTTGCCGAGCGCCACGAGAGCAGTAAGCAAAGCAAGGGGCAGGCTACCGCCTCCACTACTGCTTCCTCCTCCACTGTTTGCTCCGCCGGTTTCTGTATTGCTGCTTTGCGTGACCTCAAAACGGCGAGCATAAATATCCGGCGCGTCGTCATCATTCGCTATCCAGCTTTCCCAGGTAACGATGAGCGAGTCATTGCTGTCTGTGGCAAGAGCCACATTGTTCTCTTCAGGCGTGGTGTAGGTGGATACTTGTTGAGGGCCGCCTATAAGGCCGTTGACCGTGAGCTGTTGAGTGTAAAGAGTTTTATCGTTATATCCGCCGTTGCGGTTCCAGACGATAAAGGCATTGTCATCCTTGCCCTTTGCGATAGCCGAGATGGCATTATCTTCCTGCGTTTGTTGGCCCATGACGCTGCCAAGAACCCCGGTTAGCGAAACAGACCGTGCCATTGGGTCCCGGCTTCCATAATCACCGCTGTCCCAGGCTGCGATGAAGTGGTTTTCGTCTAGTGTGGCCGCGTGAACGTCGCTAGGGTAGCTGCCCACATCGGTTATGCTAAACAGGGTGGATGTTTCGCCTATCGGATGATCATTCGCAGCGAAAAGCGCGCCTCTAATAGCGTAATGCGGTGACGTTTCTTCTCCGGTTTTCTTGCCCTGCATATCTGCGCCCCATACGAGGAATATCGCGTTATCGGTATTCAGGGCAACGGCTGGAATAGCTCCCAGGTTGGTGAGCGGTATAGGCTGCGGGACGGTGACTCCGCTATTTGTGGCGTTGCCGCTTTTGCTATAACGCCGGAATGACAGTGTCTTGCTATTTATAGGCTTGCCCCGTGTAGTGGGAAAAGTTTGCCAGGCAATTACCAGACCTGTGTCGTTGTGGGCGAGGGCGGGTAGCGCTTCTTTGCCGTCGGTATTGGCAACGGTGACAGGCTCACCTGTTGGAGAGCCGTCGTTATTGAAGAATTGAAGCACCAGATTGTAGTCGTTATCGGTGTCACTGATGGGATCGCCGGTTTCCGACCAAGCGAGGGCAAAATTACCATCGTTCCACATGGTCATTGCAATGTGTGGGTAGTCGTTCTGTTCAGTAATGCGGGCGATATTTTGGTCCGCATCGACCAAGACTTTCTCTGGGCCAACGGTCTCACCAAATTGATTATAAAATTGCCCTTTAATGGTTGGGCCAACATCGGAGAGGCGGTTTTCAGAGGTCCAAACAATCAGTGTCTGATTGTTCCCGTCTACGGCTATGTGCGGTGTTGCCTCGTAACCGGATGATATGGTGTTCACAAGGTATTCGGGGCCTTGGGCTTCCAGGTTCGCAAAGCCGGGTGTCGCAGCGCTGAACAGTAAGAGTGAAATAACAGCACGATTAATACGATACCACTGAGTACTCACTATGATTCCCCTATATTTGTATTCGGCGTTTTTCATCGGACCGGAAGTATAAGGTGCCGAGAAATTTTTCCTGTCAGCAAAGACTTACAAATCAGGGTGAATTTTTTTTGGCGAAAGAGATTGTGATGCTTGTCACGTCTTCGCGACCCTTTTTGCAGGGGAAAAGCGGGGCAAGGAGGGCGCCGAGAACATCGAAAGTCAAAACCGGTTACTAGAGAGAGGGGCGCGGTTCTGTTGTGCTGACAGAACCGCTGCCAGAGGCGAGTCCTGGGGGCTAGTGAAGGGCGTCAGGCAGCGGGTTGCCGAAGCGCTTCAGGTATTCCTTGCCAATTTCAATTCCGCCCACGTTATTCAGGTGGCTTTCATCGCGGTAGAGCGGGATGCCGTTCAGGACGGTCTGGCAGCGTTTGTCATCGCACAGCACCTTTCTGGGGTTGATCCACTGCACGTCCGGGTAGCGCTGCTGGGCGGCTTGTTTGTACTGGTAGAAATTGCGGAGTGAATCTTCGACGTCGGCCGCACTAATAGAGCAATCGTCCATGTTTTTCAGCAGGCACTCTGCGTAGGAGGAGGACGGTAATTCGGGCACATCTTCCAGAACGATGACGGTGTGCCCCTGGTCTTTGAGCCAGCCGATGGTATCGACAAAATAAGCCTGGTAGGCGTCGTGCTTGAGATAGGCACTCCACCAGGCGCCGATGAAGACCGTCATGGGGCGTTGGCTCAGAGTGTCGCTGATCGCCTGGTTGCGGGCTACTTTGGTCGGGTCGGCGGCCTGGGCTTTTTCCGCGATGGCCGGAGGCAGGAACGGGGTTGAGGCCCGGGTGACCATCAGCACGGAATAGTCCGTGCCCTTGAGTAGCTGTTCGAGAAAACCGATCTGGGCAATGGCATGGGAATCGCCGATCAGCATGCTGTTGGGCTGGCCGTTTTGGGGTTCGGCGCCGAACAGGCAGGCGTCGCTCTTGTTGAAGTCCACCGGGTCACCCTTGAAGCAGCGCTTGTAGAGGTCTGCCGGGTTGTTGTTGGCAATGATCTTGTACAGTTCGCGACGCTCTTCGGGAATGCGGAAGCTGATGTCGTCGGCGATGCGGATGGTGGACTGGATCGCCCAGATGCCGATCAGTGGTGCCAGAATAAAGATCAGGAACGACTTCTTGAAGCTCCACTCCCGGTGCCGGTAGCGGTTCTCCACAAAGCGAAAACTGAGCCAGGACAAGGCGACGATACCCACCATCAGCAGCAACCGGTTCAGCCATGTCAGCTCGATAAGCTGGTAGTGCATCAGCGCTACGGGCGGCCAGTGCCACAGGTACAGGGAATAGGAAATGCCGCCGAGGAAAACCATCACCGGCAGGCTCAATAGCCGTGCGGTGAAGGTGCCGGGTTGATGCAGGCCGGCGTAGATGACCATGGCGGTGCCGAGGGTGGGCCACAGGGCGTTATAGCCGGGAAAGTGATCGTGCTTGGTGATCAACAGGGCGGTGGCCACGATCAGGGTCAGCCCGATCAGTGCCAGGGTTTCGGCTCTGCCCCGGTTCAGGCGAGGCAACTGTTGGCTGAACAGTGCTACGCCGGTACCGAGCATGAATTCAAACAGGCGGGCGGGCAGTAGATAGTACGCGGCCGCGGGGTGAGTGCTGGCCATATAGACCGATAGCGCAAAGGTGGCCACCAGGGTAATACGGAATGGCCAGTGGGCGTTGCGGCCTTTGCCGAAGCGATAGGCCAGGTACAGGGAGGCAGGCCAGAGCAGATAGAACTGTTCCTCCACGGCCAGCGACCAGGTATGCAGCAGGGAAAGCGACAGGGTTTCCGGAGCGAAATACTGGGTAAGCTCGTTGAAGTAGTAGAGGTTGCTCAGCCCGATCAGTGAGGCCATCCAGCTCTTGGCAAAAATGTAGTAAGCGTCGCCAATGTAGAACGGCGAAATCATCAGGAAGGTGACGGTGGAGACCAGCAGAAATACCGGGACGAGGCGGCGGATGCGACGGGCGTAAAAATCGCGGAACCGGAAACTGTCTTTCTGGAAGGCACGCTCCAGCAGCTGGGTGATGACGAAGCCGGAAATAACAAAAAAGACGTCGACACCGATAAAGCCACCGGTAATGCCGGGCACCTGGAAGTGGTACAGAATCACCAGGATGACGGCCAGTGCGCGCAGGCCTTCGATGTCGGCGCGATAACTTGGCTTGGCCTTCACGTGCGTCTCCCCGGTGTGCTGATCAGTAAACCGGGAAGAATAAAGGTGCGGTGACAGGCAGACAAGTCAGTTGCGTGGTCGGCGCACGCCCAGCATCAACGCCATGAGCCCCAGCCACAGTGACGCACCACCGCCCCCGCTGCTGCCACGTGCCGCTGTGTTAACGCTGGCGTTGTACTGCACGGTGATGTCGACTTCTGTGTCGGTGTCTCCAGGCAGGTCGCCCTGATCGGCGCTGGCGTTGAAGGTAAAGACCTGGCTGATTCCGGTGTCAGTGGTGAACTCCAGGGCCAGGGTCTGGCTTTGTTCCGGGTTGAGATCGCCGACCGGGCAGAACACTGGATTGCCTTGTTGGCAGCCCAGTTCCGCGCCGTTGACCAGTTGAGTATTGGCGGGGAGCGGGAAGCTGAGGCCGGTGTTGGTGGCGGCATTCAGCGGAGAGTGATTGCTCAGGGTTAGCGTTAGCCTGGCTCGGGTGGGGCTGCTGGTCTGTTGGGCGGCGAACAGGGCCAGGTCGGGATTGTTGGAGAAGGCGATTTCCTGTACCCGGTCATCGTTGCGGCGGCGGTAGTCGTTCTCATCGGCACTGGCGCTGAGCGTGAGGGTCACGACCTGGTCGGTGCCACTGCTGTCGGTTACCGCCACGCTGCCCGTACGGGAGGCGCCGGCGGCCAGGCTGCTGGCCACGGTGCAGCGGGTAGCGGAGGCCAGGGCGCTACAGCCGTTCCAGTCAAATCGGGCGCTGGTGGCCAGGCCGCCGTCGAGCGATCGGCTCACGGTGGCGTTGGTGGCGGTATTGCGGGTGCTGTTGTTGCGCAGAGTCGCGGTAATGTTCTGGGTGCCGTTCAGGGGTTGATAGTAGCGGGTCGTGTTGGCGCCATTGACGGTCATGTCCACCAGCGGTACTCCGCCCAGCGTGGTCAGCCGTTCGATCTCGGCGATTTCAGTGGTCACATGGTTGTACCCGGCCGGGGCGCCGGATGCACAGTTTTCCAAGCCGAAGCTGGTCAGGCCCACCAACCAGGGGTTGGGGTCTTCGCCGATAAACAGGGGGCCGCCACTGTCGCCGAAGCAGGTGTCCTGATTGATGCCGTTGATGGGGTTGAGCTCAGCGGCGCAGATGGTCGATGCCGGAATCGACAGGGTGGATAGCTCATTGCAGATCGTTCTGGGAATGTAATCCAGTTGCACCTCGCGCAGCCGTGTACTCAGGTTGCCGCTACCCGTCTGGCCCCAGCCAAGGGCGGTTACCGCTTCGTCACGTTGACTCAACGAACGACTTTCCAACTCCGCAAAGGTGCCGCTGTCCGCGAGGCTTGGCCATTGGCTGTTGCTGGTGGCAGGAATGCGCAGCAGGGCAAGGTCGTGGGCAAAGGAAAAATTGTTGTAGTTCTGGTGGCGGTAAATACCCTCCACTGCGATGCGTCCCGGCTGGGGAAAGGTGCCTTTGCGTTCGGTTTCGCCGATATAAACGAACATGCGGTCGGCGGTGGCCAGGGCATCGTTCTGGTACTGGGTGCAGTGATGGGCCGTGAGCACCCAGCGCGGGCTGATCTGGCTGGCACCACAGAGCAAGTAACCGTTGTCTACATTGGGGTCGTCAATGGCGAGTTGTGCCATCCACGGCCAGAAGTCAGCGGGAGCCTGATTGCCGCCGACAATACGCGGGCTGGGGCCGTCGGCGGCGTGCAAGAGCATGCCCGGGGCGGTCAGCAGACAGGCGAGCAGGGCTGCGGAAACGGTACGAAGGGGCATGAAGACGGCCTTGTCATTGTTTGCGCCAGTTTAGCGCAAACAATGACAAGGCTGTGTGAGTGCGTTGCGTGAGGCCTCGAGCATCAGGCGTTCGGCGTACTGGCTCAGTTCATCGGTGGCGCATGGGCCAGCCAGTGGTTGTCCTCTTCCGTGGTGCGGGCCATGGACGTCTGCAGGTGAGAGAACGCCTGCTCCAGGGCCGCGTCGCCATCGGTCAGCGTCATCACGGCGGCGCGCAGGCCCGGATGCCGGTCGCGTAAATCATTGAGCAGCTGCTCGGCGGCGGCTGTGGCGGTGCAGGGCAGTAGCAGCGCCAGATGTTGTTCATCGTAGCGAGCCGCCACATCGCTGCGGCGAATGCGCTGGGCGACCCGGTCGGCCAGGAGTGGCAGTTCGTTGTGCTGCACCAACGCCAGGGTCAGCGGCGAGGAAATGCGGTCGTGCAGGGGCACCAGCCAGCCGGCGGTACTGACCAGCGCTTCGCGGCTGATGAAGTCGGTATCCGGGTCGCGCCAGGTGGCTTCCAGAGCGGCACGGGAGAGGTGCTGGTTGCGCCAGATCATCAAGCCGAAATAGAGCATGCAGGCGCTGAGTGCCGCCACCAGAAACAGGCTGGCAGAAGCCGTGGGCGCACTGGCATAGCTGAGTCGGATGGGCAGGACGAAGGCCAGCACGATTTCCGCACCGATAAGCATGATCAGAAAACGTTTGAGACCGTGCAGCAGGCCGTTACTGAGCACGGCGATGAACAGCAGTGCCATGGTGGGAGGTGGATCCCCCGCATCCAGCAGCAGCACGATGCCCAGGGTGAGCAGGTCCAGTGCGGAGGCAAAGGCGTCGGCGTTCACCGGGCGCCAGAACAGCAGCAGGAGCTGGATGCCGATATAGGCGCAAAACAGCAGCCACGGTGTCGCCTTAGGCAGGGTGAAGAAGAAATGGTCCGCATGGTGGAAATACATCACGGCGAGACCGGCAAACAGGGCCCGCGCCAGATACTGCATCAGCACCACCCCCTGATCCGAGGTGATGCGGCTTGAGGTGTTCATCATTGAGTCGATCCCGGGTTCATTAGGGGGCCTATGTTGCTGCACCATGGCAGCGGAATAAAGATGCCCGGCAGTGTAATCTTGTTAAAACTGTACGTTGAGATGAATTTGCCGGTCATGGTTTCGGCCTCAAGAGTGAGTATTGTAGGCACCGGTGAATATTCCTGCACCGTAAGGAGGCACAGTGGATCACAATGTAAATGCACCATTACGTGATGATGTCCGTTTGTTAGGCGATTTGTTGGGTGAATGTCTGCGCCAGCAGGCGGGCGACGCCATGTACGAAACGGTGGAAAAGATTCGCCAGGCATCGGTGGCAACCCGCACCGGTGGGGGCGAGTCACTGGCGTCACTGCGTGACCTGCTGTCCCCACTGGACGATGCCACTTTGCTGGAAGTGGCACGTGCGTTCAGCCAGTTTCTCAACCTGAGCAATATTGCCGAACAACATCACCGCGAGCGGCTGCACCGTCAGCACCAGCGGTATCCAGGCGATGCGGGGACTGATCAGGGACTACAGGATGTGTTGCAGCGTCTGGCGGATAACCAGATTGCCCAGCAGCAGATCTCGGGCACGCTGGAAGACCTTTCCGTGGAGCTGGTGCTGACCGCGCACCCCACCGAGGTGACCCGCCGTACCTTGATTCGCAAATACGATCAGATGGCTGATCTACTCAGTGAGCTGGACCGCTCTGACCTCAATGATGATGAACGTCAGTTGCGCCGTGAGCGGCTGCGCCGAGTGATTCTGGCGGCCTGGTGCACCGATGAAATCCGCCGCGAAAAACCGACCCCTGTAGATGAAGCTAAATGGGGGTTTGCCACCATCGAACAATCTCTCTGGCAGGCTGTGCCGGATGTGTTGCGCCGGCTGGAAGCGCAGCTGGCCGAACAGGGCCTGCCCGCGCCGCCAGCGGACTGGGCGCCGGTGAAGCTGGCTTCGTGGATGGGCGGTGACCGTGACGGTAACCCCAATGTCACCGCTCCGGTGACCCGAGAAGTGCTGTTGCTGGCTCGCTGGATGGCGGCGGATTTGTACCTGCGAGATGTGGAAAATCTGCTGGCGGACTTGTCCATGAAAGCCGCCAGCGACGAGCTGTTGGCAGCCACGGGCCCCAGCCACGAACCCTACCGGGTGCTGCTGCGCGACGTTCGCAGCCGTCTGCGTCTGACCCGCCGTCAGATGGAAGCGCAGGTGGAAGGTTTGCCCGTGCCGGAGGGGGAGGCGTACTTGCGCCGCGAAGAGCTGATGGCGCCCCTGCAGCTGCTGGATCGTTCGCTGCGTGCTGTGGGCTTGAACGATATCGCTGACGGTGATTTGAAAAATACCCTGCGTCGCCTGAACTGCTTCGGTATTACCCTGTTGCGCTTGGATATCCGCCAGGAATCCACCCGTCACAGTCAGGTACTGGATGCGATTACCCGCTATCTGCAACTGGGCAGTTACAACGATTGGGACGAATCCACCCGCCAGGCGTTTCTGGTGGATGAGCTGCAAGCGCGCCGGCCGTTGATTGATGCCGCGTTTCGGGACAGCGAACACTGCACCCCCGAGGTGGCCGAGGTGTTGGCTACCTGTGAAGTGATTGCTGAGCAGGGCAGTGAAGGTCTGGGGGCCTATGTGATTTCCATGGCCACAACGCCGTCGGATGTGATGGCGGTAATGCTGCTGCAGAAAATTGCCGGTGTCCGCGAACCCATGCGCGTGGTGCCGTTATTTGAAACCCTGGATGATCTGGATGGCGCCGAGCAGACCATGTCGGCCCTGTTGGCTTTGCCGTTCTATCGGGAGCGGGTGGCAGATGGCCAGGAAGTGATGATCGGCTATTCCGATTCCGCCAAGGACGCCGGTTTTCTCGGCGCCGCCTGGGCCCAGTATCGCGCCCAGGAAAAGCTCACGGCCTTGTTTGCCGAAAACGGTATTGCGCTCACCCTGTTCCATGGCCGTGGTGGTTCCATTTCCCGCGGCGGCTCGCCGACCCGCATGGCGTTGTTGTCGCAGCCGCCGGGGTCGGTGGCCGGGCGTATCCGGGTGACGGAGCAGGGCGAGGTGATTCGCTTCAAATACGGTCGCCCGTCGGTGGCGGTGTTCAATCTGGAACAGTATGTGGCGGCCACTCTGGAAGCCACCCTGTTGCCGCCCCAGGCGGCGCGGCCGGAGTGGCGCCAGCAGATGCAGGCGCTGACCGATACCTCTGTGGCCGGTTATCGCGGCGTGGTCCGTGATGAGCCTGAACTGGTGCGCTACTTGCGTACGGTTACACCGGAAACCGAGCTGTCGCGGCTGGCGCTGGGCAGTCGTCCGGCCCGTCGCAAGTCGGACCAGGGGATCAGCTCGTTGCGGGCGATTCCCTGGGTGTTTGCCTGGACCCAGATCCGCCTGATGCTGCCTGCCTGGCTGGGCACCGGTGCGGCCCTGGAAGATGCTCAGAACGATGCGGCACAAAATAGCATGGTGCGGGAAATGGCCAGCGAGTGGCCGTTTTTCCAGGGCGTGGTGGATATGCTGGAAATGGTGCTGGCCAAGTCCGATCTGCGGGTGGCGGCCTGGTATGAAGAGCGTCTGGCGGGTGACGATGAAGGCTTGATGCGCTTGGGTGAAGTACTGCGTGAGCGGCTCACTGCCACAGTCAGTGCCCTGTCCGCCCTCACCGGCCGCGAAGATCTGCTGGATAACAACCCGGTGATGCGCTGGTCCATCCGCGTGCGTGACCCGTACACCGATCCGTTGCATTTGCTGCAGGCAGAGCTAATGGCGCGGCTACGTCAGCAGGACGGCGACGAGACGCTGGAAAGTGCCTTGATGGTGACGATCGCGGGGATTGCAGCGGGCCTGCGCAACACGGGGTAAAGGCAATTGACAGCTGCGCGAAACCGGCTGTCTTGATTTGAAACGGAAGAGGCCGCGCCCAATCTTTGGACGCGGCCTCTTTGCTTCATCAGGCATCACAACGCAATCGCGACGTTCTTAGCTGGCCACTATTCACCCTTTATCTTCGAATGACTGCCATCGCAAATCATGCCTTTGCTGCTGTGTTTACAGCCGCAGAAAAACACAATCTTGTCCCGCGTGGCGGTGTAGGGCACCGGCGCGAAGCCGGTGCCCTTGTGGCTGCCGTCGCAATAGGGTTGCGTCTGGCTCAGGCCGCAGGCGCACCAGTAGACCGTATCGCCTTTTCTGACGTGTAGTGGGAACGGTACGGTGTGGGCGATGCGGGGGGCGTCCATGGTGCTCTCCTTGGGGGCTTTCGTAACGTCAGGCGCATTTTTCGTGTGTCGCGCAAATGTCATGTAAATGTCACTGCCTTGCCATGGCGGCTGACGACACTGGCCGAAACTGCCAGTGGAGTACACTATGCTTGCGCAAGCTGCAGGAAAGATCAAAGCGTTAAGCCCGCAATTGAAAGGGGCCTTCGCCAAGCCGTTCGTGGCCACCGCCGACATTCTTCGTTTTCCCCGTGATATGGCCGCCGAGAGGGTGGTTGAAGCCCCGGCGCTGGGCCGCTTCACGGCATATTTCACCCGCTCTCGCCGCGAGATTCTGAAAATACAGCGCCTGCGTTATCGCATCTTTTCCCAGGAATACGGCGCCAGTTTCAGTGCCCCGTTTGGCCTGGATCGGGATCGCTTCGACCGTCACTGTTTGCACTTGGTCGTCCGCGATAACCGTAGTGGGGAGATTGTGGGTTACACCCGGGTGCTACCGGGTGACCGTTTGCACCGCACCGGCGGTTTTTATTCCAGCGGTGAATTCGATCTGACCATGCTGGGGCGACTGGAGGGCAAGCTGGCAGAGATCGGCCGTACCTGCATCCACCCGGAACACCGCAATGGGGCGGTGATCAGTGTGCTGTGGGCGCGGCTGGCGCAGTATATGTTGGAGAACGATGTGCGCTACCTGCTGGGCTGCGCCAGTATCGCGCTGAGTGAAGGCTATAACGTGGCGGCGGTGAATCAGCGGGTTCAGGCGCGCCACCTGAGCCCGACGGAGCACCGGGTGCAGCCCCACCTGCGATTGAACACGCTGCCCGGTGATGCCCAGGCCGATAGTGTGAAAATGCCTCCGCTCCTCAAGGCCTACCTGCGCATGGGGGCCCAGGTGTGCGGCGAACCATGCTGGGACCCGGATTTTAATTGCCTGGATTTCTTTGTGTTGATGGCGGTGGAGGATCTCCCGGCCCGTTACGTGCAGCACTTCATGCAGCCGGCCCAGGCGGTTTAACGACCATCGTTTTCCCGTAGGAGCGGCGCTTGAGCCGCGAAGAAGGCCGGCTTGTCGCAAGTAATTCGCGGCTCAAGCGCCGCTCCTACGGAGTTTTTTGGATTCGGCCCGGGCTTTGAACCGTGAGTGAGATGAACGACTCCGTCGATATTGCTTCTTACAATGAAAGCGGCCTCTGGCCGCAACTGCGTCGAGTGGGGCGAGTGATTCGTGTCGTGCTCTATCTGCTGTGGGGGTTTGTGCTGGCGTTTTTGCTGGGGGCGTTCTGGTCACCGTATCGGCCTGTGGTGCTGAGCGCCAAACAGCGCTGGTGCCGGCGTTTTCTACGTATCCTCGGGGTGGAGTTGACGGTCACGGGGAGCCGGGTCGAAGCCCCCGTGTTTCTGGTCAGCAACCATGTGTCGTGGCTGGATATTCCGGTGATTGCCAGCCAGCGGCATCTGTATTTTCTCTCCAAGGCGGAGGTCGGTGACTGGCCGCTGATCGGCACACTGGCCCGGGCCATGGGCACCCTGTTTATCAAGCGCGGCAGTGGTGAGTCGGTCCGCAAGGCCCAGGAAATTGCCGATCGCTTGCAGCAGGGGCACACGGTTCTGGTGTTCCCGGAGGGAACCACCACCGATGGCTCCAGCCTGCGCCGCTTTTTCCCGCAATTGTTTGATGCCCCCTTGCTGGCAGGCGTGCCGGTGCAACCGTTAGCGGTTCGCTACCTGGATAGCATGGGCGCTCCGGATCGGGGCCTGGCCTTTATTGGGGACGATGAGTTTCACCATCATTTGTGGGCCATGATGCTCCGCCAAAAAATTCGCGTTCGCCTGCACTTCTGTACGCCCCTGGAGGGGGAAGGCATGGACCGCAAGCAATTGTGTGCCCAGGCATACGAACGGCTTGAGGGGCAGTTGAAAGCCCAAAACTGAAAGCTGAAAAGCGCGACAACGTTCAACTCGTCTCTTTGCCCTCTCTGCCTGTCGTCTCGCTTTGTTGTAGCATTGGCGCATCAATTGCCCAGGACCGCTTTCCATGACCCGCGCCAGTGAACTGAAAAAATCCGACGTTATCGATATCAACGGCACCCTGTATGCCATTCGCCAGATTGAGGTGCAGTCGCCCTCTGCCCGGGGGGCGGCCACCTTGTATCGGGTAAAGGCCAGTGCGGTTGGCGGTGGCCCCAAGTTTGAAGAGCGCTTCAAGGGGGATGACGACGTGGCCACGGTGGAGTTGCAGCGCCGCCCGGTGCAGTTTTCCTATGTGGACGGGGATGACTACATCTTCATGGATAATGAGGATTTCTCCCAATACCTGCTTAAACAGGAAGATATCAGCGATGAGCTGGCGTTCATCACTGAAGAAACCGAAGGGGTGTTGGCCCTGAGAGTGGAAGAGTCGGTCATCGGCCTGGAGTTGCCGGCGTCGGTGGTGCTGGAAGTGACTGAAACCACCCCGGCCATGAAAGCTGCGTCTGCATCCGCCCGCACCAAGCCAGCCACCCTGAATACGGGCCTGGTGGTGCAGGTGCCGGAATATATCGTGGAAGGTGAGAAGGTGCGGGTGAATACCGCCGAACGTAAATTCATGTCCCGGGCCTGACCGCCAGCGAATGCGATTATTTCCCCTGGGTAAAAACACAGTCGCCGTTCTGTTGCTGGTGAGCGGTGTGCTGTCGGGGTGTCAGGTGGGTTATTACGGTCAGGCGGTGAAAGGCCACTGGTCGCTGATGGGCCAGCGTGAACCGGTGGCGGAGGTGCTGGCGGATACCCATACTTCACCGGAATTGGCCGCCAAGCTGCGGTTCAGTCAGCAGGTTCTTACTTTCGCCGGTGAGGCGCTGTCGTTGCCGGCCGACGATGTATACCACCAGTATGTGGCGCTGGAGCAGGATGCGGTGGTGTGGAATGTGTTGGCGGCACCGGCCTATTCCCTGACACCGAAAACCTGGTGCTACCTGATGATTGGCTGCGTCAGTTACCGGGGGTATTTTGACAAGGGGCGAGCTACCCGCGAGGCGGATGCTCTGGCTGAGGACGGGATGGACACCTTCGTGGGGGGCGCCATTGCCTACTCCACCCTGGGTTGGTTTGCCGATCCCCTGACCACTCCGATGCTTGACCGGTCGCGCCCGTCGCTGGCGCAACTGCTGATCCACGAGCTGGTGCACCGCAAGGTGTATATCAAGGACGATACCCGCTTCAACGAATCCCTGGCGACCCTGGTCGGACGAGAAGGGGCGGTGGATTACTTTGCCCAAAGTGGTGAGCCGCTGGCGGCGGGTTACTGGCAGCAGCGCGAACAGGTGCAGGACGCCTTTATGGCCATTGTGCAGGCGACGCGGGCGGCACTGAAAGCCCTGTATGCGTCGCAACAGGATACAGACGCGCTGGCGCGGGAGAAAACCCGTATCCTGCAACAGGCCCGTGACCGTTTTGCCCGCGATAGCCAGGCGCAACCGGCCCTGAAAGCCTACGCGGGGTTTTTCGATGGGCTACTGAACAATGCCCGCCTTAACGGCGTCAGCGACTATAACGATTATGTGCCGGCCTTTGCCCGCCTGCTGGATCAGTGTCAGCGGGATTGGGGCTGCTTCTGGCAACAGGTGGATAACCTGGTGGTCATGAAGGATACGCAACGCAAACAGGCCCTGGAGGCACTCGCATGGAACTGATTCGCACCCCCCAGCCGGAACTGGCGGACCTGATTGAGCGCACGCTGAAGCGCAATGGTTTTCAAGTGGACCGTCATGAGGATGAGGGGCAATTCGTGCTGGGGGTCCCCGATGCGGAGCAATATCCCCATGCGCGCCAGCTGACCGCAGAGCTGATTGCCGACTTGAAACGGGGGCAGGGCCAGCAGCCTGTGGAGCCATTGACCGGCCAGCCGCAGCCATTGTTGTCGGGTGGCTGGTTAGCCAGCATGGGGTGGGTGACCAGGATTGGGCTGGTGCTGTGTGTGGCCATTTTCCTGACCCCTTATCTATTCGGTGACGGCGTCTATCGTGCCTTGCAGTTCCCCGCGTCCTTGGAGGGATTGACTAGCCAGCCCTGGCGTTTGATCACCCCCATGCTGCTGCACTTGTCTGAGCTCCATATCATCTTCAACTTGCTGTGGTGGGCGGATCTGGGGCGCTTGATTGAACGCCATCAATCAAGCGCCCAACTGCTGCTGGTGACGCTGGTGACGGCCGCGGTGTCCAATGTGGCTCAGTTCTTGTACAGCGGCCCCATGTTCGGGGGCTTGTCCGGTGTGGTGTATGGTCTGTTGGGCTACCTGTGGATCTTCGGGCGGCTCAATCCCGGGGCCGGGTTTGCTCTGCGCCGGCAGATTGTGGTCTTCATGCTGGCATGGATGGCAATTTGTTTCGTAGGGCTATCGGATGTGGTGGCGAATGCGGCGCATCTGGCCGGGTTGGTAAGCGGTTGTTTGCTGGGTGGCATTTTCGGCATGGTGCGGCGCAGCCAGAAGAGCAGGGCGGTTTGAGTTACCCCCGGGGGGCTGCTATAAAGACAGCCAAAACGATGAAGTCACAATAATGAAAGGATGCCAGCGACCTATGCAGTGGCGCTCTGTACCTTACTGGGTACCTTCTCTCTTTTTCGCAGCGGTGATTACCCTGCAAGGCTGTTCTCTGGCCCATGTTGACGACAACCTGCCTTATGGTGTCCTCAACAACAATGACCTGCAGCTGGTCGAAGATGGCCTGCCTACCTATTTGCTGATGGTCGATGGCCTGATCGAGAACTGGCCGGAAAGCGAATCCCTGCTCAGCAGTGGCGCGGACCTCTACGGCGCCTACGCCGGCTTGTTTGTGGAAGAGCCCGAGCGGGCCCGCAAACTCAGCAACAAGGCGCTGGACTACGGATTCCGCGCGGCCTGCGCCCACCACAAGGATTACTGCGATCTGCGCAGCCTGTCGGTTCCCGAATTTGAATCCCTGCTGGACGATGCCGGTAAAGGCGATGTACCGGTGCTGTTTTCTTTGGGCGGTGCCTGGGCCGGTTATATCCAGCAGAACACCAGTGATTGGAACGCAGTAGCGGAACTGGGCCGGGTGGAAGCCATCATGGCGCGCATCGTGGCGTTGGATGAAGGCTACCAGTACGGCCAGGCGCACATGTATCTGGGGGTGCTGAACAGCATCCTGCCGGCGTCGCTGGGAGGCAAGCCCGAACAGGCCAAGGCGCATTTTGAAGAAGCGGTATTGCTGTCTGATGGCAAGAACCTGCTGGCCCAGGTGTTGTATGCGGAAAAGTACGCGCGTCTGGTGTTTGATCGGGAGCTGCACGACAGCTTGCTCAATGAGGTGCTGGCAGCGGACCCGGATGTCCACGGCCTGACCCTGCAAAATACCTATGCGCAGCAGCAGGCTGAAGCCTTGCTTGCCGACGCGGACGATTATTTCTAGGAGTATTTATGCTGCGCCTTGTCACTGTTCTTATCGCTCTGTTGCCGCTGGTCGCCACCGCCGCGACCACCCTGAAAATTTCCACCCTGTACCCGGATGGCACCACCATCGTCACCGGCCTGAAAAAAGCCGGCAAGGACATTGCGGCGAAAACCGAAGGCCGGGTAAAGCTGAAAATCTACCCTGGTGGGGTGATGGGGGATGACCGGGCGGTAGAGCGCAAAATCCGCATCGGCCAGCTCCATGGGCTGGTGGCCCAGGGCGGGGCCTTCGCTTCTGCCTACAAGGACAGCCAGATTCTCAATGTGCCGCTGGCCTTTAATAATTACGATGAAGTGGATGCGGTACGCAGCGAGTTGGACCCGGTGATCCAGCAAGGTCTGGAGGACGGTGGCTGGGTGAGCTTTGGTCTGCTGGATGGCGGTTTTGCGTATGTGATGTCCGAGCAGCCGGTGAAGAGCGTATCCGATCTGCGTGAACAAAAGCTGTGGTTGCCGGCCAATGATGAAGGGTCTGCCAAGGCGGCCAAGGCGTTCGAACTGTCCCCCATCTTGCTCAACATCGGTTCAGTACTCACCTCGTTGCAGACCGGCGCGGTGAATGCTTTTGCGGCACCGCCGGTGGCCGCCCTTACCCTGCAATGGTACTCCCGGGTAAGCTACCTGACCGACATGCCACTGCTTTATACCTTCGGCATGCTGGGTATCCATGAAAAATACTTCAAGCGCATGAGCCCGGAAGATCAGCAAGTGGTCCGCACAGTACTGGAAGCCACCTTCGACAAACTGGACGCACAAAGCCGCAAGGAAAATCTGAGCGCCTTTGCCGCCGTTCAACAGCAGGGTCTGGAAGTGATAAAACCCAGCGAGGAACAACGCAAGGAATGGCACAGCTACGCCGAACGTGCCACCGCCGAGCTGGTGGAAGAGGGCGAAATCAGCCAGGCCATGCTGGACCGGCTTAACGGCATTATCGCCAAGCAACGCAACGGGCAATGATGGCAGCACTATTACGCGGGGTGCATCGCGCCCTTCATCGTATCGAGGACGGCCTTATCGTGGCCGTCCTTTTGTTTATGATCCTGCTGGCGGTTGGGCAGATTGTGCTGCGGAATTTTTTTGGTACCAGCATGGTCTGGATCGAACCACTGTTGCAGAACGCGGTGCTGTGGATTGGCCTGCTAGGGGCCATGATCGCCTCGCGTAATGATGAACACATTCGCATTGATGTGGCCTCGTCGTTGCTGCCGGAAAAATACCACCCCTTCCTGACCACGTTCGTGGATCTGTTCACCGCCTTTATCTGTTTGCTGGTGGCCTGGTACAGCGTGCATTTCGTCATTGAAGAATATGAGTACGCTTCGCCGGCGTTTGCCAGCGTGCCGAGCTGGTTGTTGCAAGCGATTATCCCGGTTGGGTTTTCGGTGATGGCACTGCGCTACGTGGTGTTGTTTGCAATGGGGTTGATTGGCAAGCGGCCGAAAATGCAGGAGCCGACGCCATGATCATTGCGGCAATTATTCTGCTGGTGGTGTTGGCGCTGATGGGCGCCCCCTTGTTTGCCATTATCCTCGGCGCGGCAGCTCTGGGTTTTTATACCCTGGAAATTGAATTGGCAGTGCTGCATATCGACATCTATCAGCTCAGTAATTCCGTCGTGCTGATGGCGTTGCCGCTGTTTACCTTCGCCGGCTTTTTGCTCAGTGAATCGAAAACCGCGGACCGCATGCTGCGGCTCAGCCAGGCCGCATTCGGCTGGATGCCCGGTGGCATGGCTTTCGTCGCGCTCATCGCCTGTGCGTTTTTTACTGCCCTGACCGGCGGCTCCGGGGTCACCATTGTGGCTTTGGGAGCGTTGTTGTTACCGGCGTTGGTGAAAGGCAATTATCCGGAAAAATTCAGTCTCGGTCTGGTTACATCATCCGGGAGCCTTGGCTTGTTGCTGGTGCCTTCGGTGCCCTTGTTGATCTACGGCATTATTGCCCAGCAGATGTCCCAGCAACTGGACATGCCCACGGTGGAAATCGTCGATCTGTATCTGGCTGGCTTGCTACCCGCGCTGCTGATGATCGTGCTGCTTTACGGCTACTGTGTGTGGGCCACGCGGGGCACCGATGTGCCTCGGCAGGCGTTTGATTTTCGTGAGTTAGTGGATGCGCTCTGGGAAGCGCGCTGGGAGCTACCGCTGCCGCTGGTGGTGTTGGGCGGGATCTTCTCCGGCTTCCTGGTCATCAGTGAGGCTGCGGCGGTGACGGCGCTGTATGTGCTGGTGGCCGAGGTGTTCCTGTACCGGGAAATCTCGCTGCGCAAGCTGCCCGGAATCATGCGCGATTCCATGATCATGGTGGGCGGTATCCTGCTGATTCTGGCGGTGGCGCAGGCTTTCTCTGACTATCTGGTGTATGCCGGTGTGCCGGAGAAACTGTTCGCGCTCATCCAGACCCATGTGGAAAGCAAGATTACCTTCCTTATCTTGCTGAATATCCTGCTGCTGTTGTTGGGCGCACTGCTGGATATTTTTGCGGCACTGGTGATCATGGTGCCGCTGATTTTGCCGGTGGCGTTGCGCTACGGAATTGATCCGGTGCACTTGGGGATCATCTTCGTGGCCAACATGCAGATCGGCTATATCACCCCGCCGGTGGGCATGAATCTGTTTATCGCCAGTTACCGGTTCAAGAAGAAAGTGACCGAACTGTTCGCGGCGACCATTCCTTTTATGCTGATATTGATCATCGCCTTGTTGATGATTACGTATATTCCGCAGTTGAGTTTGTGGTTGGTGCGGTAAAAGGCAGTGAATAGTTAATAGTTGCGCGGTCAGGGGTTGTTGATTGCTGGAACCGAGGAGGCCGCGTCCATTATCTGGACGCGGCCTCTTACGTTTCAGTTGGTTGGTGAAGGAAAAACGTTATTTTCGTAGGGTTTTTACCTGAATGCTTTTGCCTTGCCCTTTCTGGATCTGGAACCACTTGGGGTAGGCGCGGATCATGTCGCTGAGTTTTTTGTGCCCGAACAGGCGGGTATCAAAGTCGGGTTTGCGCTTACTTAGATGCTGGCCGAGAGTCCCGAGGTTGGCCCAGTCTTCTTCATCGGAAATATCATCAATGACGTTGGCGATCAGCTGCAATGGCGGCGCCTCCTTGCTGACGGTGTCTTCGGAGGGCTTGGGTTTGTCGGGCTTGTCGGGGGTATGTTCTGGTGCATGGTCCGAGCGCAGTACTTCGGTGTAAATAAATTTGTCGCAGGCTGCCACAAAAGGTCCGGGGGTTTTGCGTTCTCCGAAGCCGTAAACGGTTAGGCCCTCCTCACGTAAGCGGGCGGCCAGTCGGGTGAAATCACTGTCACTGGATACGAGACAAAAGCCGGCAAGCTGCTTGGTGTAGAGCAGGTCCATGGCGTCGATGATCATGCTGCAGTCTGTGGCATTCTTGCCTTGGGTGTAGGCAAATTGCTGGATCGGTTGCACGGAGTGTTTCAGTAACACGCTTTTCCAGCCACCCAGGTTGGGTTTGGTCCAGTCGCCATAGATACGCTTGACGCTGGCGGTGCCAAACTTGGCTATTTCCTCAAACAGGCCATCGACAATTTTCGGAGGCGTATTGTCGGCGTCAATCAGTACCGCCAGTGAGGTGCTGTTAACGGGTGGGGAGCCATCGTCAGACATGGTGCATTCCTTTTGCATACGTTAGCGTCAACATAACGGATTCGGCAGGGATGCGACATGGGGGGATGGGAAGGGCTTGGTGGTGTGCGGGGTGAAAAACACCACAGGAGTGTCGCCAGCGACCCTCCTGTGGTGTCGTCAATCAGCTTTTCATTTCTTTCACGGATTTCTTGTACACAAAGCTGGCCATGGCGCGCAGGGGCATCATTCGGATCCAGATGCTTTGCAGGGTCACGGACAGGCCGGGCAGGGCGTAGCGCTTGCCTTGATTGAGGGCCTTGTAACCGGCCTTGGCCACGTCTTCGGGGGTGGCGATCTGTGCGGAGACGAACTCTCTGATGCCACCGGAGGATTTGTGTTTGCTCTCTGCGGTATCCAGAAAAGCGGTTTTGGTGGTGCTGGGACAGAAGCAGGTTACCTGCACACCGTATGGCTTCAGTTCTTCCTGTAGTGATGCACTCAGGTTGATCACAAAGGCCTTGCTGGCGCTGTAGGCAGCAAAGAAGGGCATGGGACAGAACCCGGCCAGGGAGCCAATGTTCATGATTTTGCCTGCGCCGCGGGCCTTCATTTTTGCACCCACCAGCATGCATAGTTTGCTGAGCAGGATGTTGTTCAGGGTAAGCATGTGCTCCAGTTTCTGGCTGTCTTGTTCAACGTGCTCGCCCATCATGCCGAAGCCCACGTTGTTCAATAACACGTCCAGCTCGATGTCTTCGCGATCGAGCCACTGAATAATTTCTTCAGCGGCACCGGGTTGTGACAGATCCATCTGTACCGGGCGGTAATCCACATCAGCCCGTTGCTGTTTCAGCTGCTGCCCCAATGCATCCAGTTCCTCCTGAAGCAGACTGAATACCACGATGCGGTAACCGTCCGCATTGAACAGTTTGCAGAATTCCCGACCAATGCCGCCGGCGCCGCCGGTGATGAGTACGGTTTTTGTCATTGCTGTTCTCCTGTCAGGCGTTGCCGGGCTGGGTGTCCGGGCCGAGTTGGAAGGGGCGAATGATCATGCTGCCGGAGTGTTCGCGATGGTATTGCTCGCGGGCTTTCCACACCTTGCCGTAGCGATAAAAGGGCACGGTGGGGTAGAGGTGATGCACCAAGTGGTAGTTCTGGTACATCAGAATCGGTGTCAGCAACCATTCCTGGCCCATGCGCATCAACGCGGTGGTGTTGGGGTTTTCGTCCTGGCGCCCGGTGTGCGGGTAGTGGGGCAGCACCATGAACACCAGGCACATCAGGTAGAAGGAAATGTAGGAGGGGATCAGCCACAGCATCAGCGCTTCGTAGGGCCGCCAGAGAAACAGGGCGGTGAGTGCTACACCGGCCACGGCCAGTTCACGCCAGACTTCAGCCGGTTTCACGTTGGGCAGCACATCCGGGTTGCGCAGGAAGTTGACCAGGTAGAGGAACGGCCAGAAACCCCACAGCGGCATCGTCCACAGGCTACTGGCCATCCAGTGATCCGGGTCTTTTTCCGGGTCATTGGCGAAACGATGGTGGCGCATGTGCAGCAGGCGGAACATTTTCCCCTTGCCGAAGGGCACCGCTACAAAGGTGGCGATGGAGAGGATCAGGTCGTTGTGCTCGGACTTCTGCGCCGCCGCACGGTGGATGGCCTCATGGGCCGGGGTGAACATAACGTAGCCAGCGATGCTGGTAATGATCAGGCCAACCCAGGCGGGCCAGAGTCCATTGAGCACCATGACCCAGCTGAGAATGTTGGCCAGATGGGAGACGACCATCAATGTGACGGTGGGCCAGGCGATTTTTGGCGATACCTTGAGTCTGGAGAGAGTCTTGAGGGCTTCGCTGTCGGCGCTTGTTGTGGTTGTCATGGGGCAGCTCCCGTCTTATTTCGAATACACAGTGTTTACTGCGGAGCGATGGAAAGTAAGCACGGAAATTGCCATCAGGGGGATAAAAAGTGTCAAGCCATCTACTTGGCGACGGGCGGTAGAAAAAACCGGGGCGGCAGGGACCGCCCGGAAAGGGGATTGTTCAGGCGGTGCGGCGGTCCGCATCTGGGCCGAGTTGAAACGGTTTAATGATCATGCTGCCGGAATGCTCCAGATGGTGTTGCTCTCGGGCTTTCCAGACTTTGCCGTAGCGGTAGAAAGGCACCGTGGGGTAAAGGTGATGGACCAGATGATAGTTCTGGTACATGAGCAGTGGCGTCAGCAACCATTCCTTGCCCATGCGCATCAGGGCGGTGGTGTTGGGGTCCTCATCCTGCCGACCAGTGTGGGGATAGTGCGGCAGCACCATAAATACCAGGCACATGAGGAAGAAGGCGAAATAAGTGGGGATCAACCAGAGCGTGAGCATGTAAAACGGTGCCCATAACCACAGCGCACTGATGATCAGCCCGGCCACGATAATCTCACGGACGATTTCCGACACCTTCACATTGGGAAAGAGCGACGGATTTCGCAGGAAGGTGTACAGGTAAAAGTACGGCCACAGGCCCCATAGCGGCATGGTCCACAGGCTGCTGGCCATCCAGTGATCCGGGTCTTTTTCTTCGTTGGCAAAGCGGTGGTGGCGCATGTGCAGCAAACGGAACAGTTTGCCCTTGCCGAAGGGCACGGCCACAAAGGTCGCCGCGGCCAACAGGAAATCGTTGGTTTTCGGTTTCTGTGCAGCCGCCCGGTGAATGGCTTCATGGGCCGGGGTGAACAGGGCATAGCCCGCCACACTGTTGGCGACGATGCCCAGCCACAGGGGCCAGAGCTGGTTCATGGTCAAAAACCAGCTCAGGGCAATGGTGGCGACCGAGCACACCAGAATAAGCACGGTTGGCCATGCCAGGGGGGGAGATACTTTCAGTTGCGCAAGCGTGGGGCTGCTTGCGTTGTCGGGCTTGTTCATTGCGACAGTCTCTAGTGATGCCTTTTACGCAGTGTTACCGGAAATGGGGAAGCGGATAAGCACGAAATCTGACAAGAGGGGGATGATAAATGACAGCACATTCGTGGGCGCGTCGCTTGCGGTACTGCAAACCGACTTTTCCAAAAGCGGCTTTACCATGGACGCCGCCGGAGTGGCTGAGGAGAAAAAAGGGGGGCTGTGCTACCAGGGATGCTCTGAGGTTAGCGCTATTCCCGCCGGAAGCGGCCGGGGGTGGTGTTGAACCAGCGCTGGAAAGCGCGGCGGAAGCTGGCCACGTCGGTGTAACCCAGATCTTCGGCCACGGCGGCTGCCGTGTAGTGAGGCAGGCCGAGTAGCTGGGCAGCGCGGCGGCTGAGGGTCTGGTCTCGCAGCTGCTGGAAACGGATGTTTTCCCGTTTGAGTTTGCGAATCAGGGTACGTGGGCTCATGTGTAGTTGGTCGGCCACGTGTTCGAGGTTCGCTTTGCCGTGGCTCTGGTGTAGCAGGGCCAGTACCTGATCGCTGATGGTGCCGCTGTTGCGTAGTGCCTCTTGCCGGGCCTCGCATTGTTCTATGGCGATCCAGAGTAGGTCACGGTCATGGCTGGGCAGGGCTTCGTCACCGTAGTGGGCTGGCAACTTGAGGGCGGCAAAGGGGGCGTTAAATACCAGGCGGGTATTTGGAAATGTTTTTGTATATAGGTCTGCGTAACTGGGTGCGGGGTAATTGAAGTGTACTTCGCCATCATCAATGGCTTTACCACGCAACACCACATGGCAGGCAAACGCAGATGCAATGACGGATTCGGTCAGGAACTGCACGATGTCATCCAGCGGGTAGGCAAACTCCTGGCGCAAGGTAATGGTGTCCGGGGTTTCTTCAAAGGTGTTGGTGAAGACCTGCGTACGCGTGTTGATGAAGCGCGCAAAAAGTTTTGAGGCTTCACGCAGGGTGGGGCTGGCCATGGCGGCCATGCCCATGGGCCCGTGCATGGCGGGGAGGGCGCGCAGGCCGGTTTGCAGGGCGATATCCGGGCGGTCACTGAGTTGGCGGGCATTGGTGATTAACTGTCGGGCGCCGGACCAGTCGATGAAGCCATCGCTGTGTTGCAGAGTGTCCACGTCGATCCCGGTATCGGCCACCAGCTTTTCCAGCCCGGCCTGATCGAGCCCCAGGGTCTGGGCAATCATGCGGCAGTAAGTCATGGCCAGATCGGGTTGCATTACGGCGCGTCCTGGTGGTCTGGCGGGGTCGCCAGGTAATTGGCGACCATGCGGGTCAGTTCGTCTGCCAGGTCGTCTTCCCGGATCAGCCCGTTGTTCTGGCTGATATGACGGACCATGGTGAACAGTACACTGTTGGTGACGATAAACACGCGCACCTCCAGGTTGCGAATGGGATAGTCCCGATAGTGGCGCAGGAAATACAGCCTGGCTAGATCCATGAAATGTTGCTGCAGCATATCCACTACCCGCTCGGTGGGCAGCCGGTGCCAGTTGCGCACCAGTTCCAGGTAGAGCCCGTCGCGGGAGTTGAGCACCGCAAAGCCAAAGCGAATGGCGCTGTTGACCATGGCGTTCAGGTCCACGTTATCCAGCAAGGGAAGGCGTTTCAGCCCCGCGCCGATTTCATCCGCCAAGCTTTCCATCAGCGCCTCAATGAGGCCGTCTTTGTCACCAAAATATTGATACAACGACCCCACACTGACGCCTGCCACCTCGGCGATGCGGGCCGTGGTGGTGTTGTCCAGGCCCTGTTGCTGGATAACGTTTGCCGTCGCGTCGATCAGAGCCTTCACCAATTCCCGGGAACGCTGCTGCTGGGGATGTTTACGCATAGAGCCTCAAATGCGAATTGAATGCGAATGTATATTCGCATTATGTTTCCGGCCAATGCAAGCACACTGTGGAGGCCGACATGACGGCTCAGGCACATATCAAGGCGATTCCTCACCGGGCCCGCCCGTTCGAGAAAACCCAGCAACCCACGCCGGCACTGTTGCGCAAGCTGCTGGGCCGTGATCTTGCCCCCAGCCGCGACGAATTCAGCGCGGTGCTGGACGCGCTCAATGTGGGTGATCCCGCCATGGATTCACTGGTTGACTGGATGATGGATTATGGCCCCCGCGAGTCCCGGGCGTTGTTTGAAACTGCCATTACCGAGGGGCTGGCGGCGGTTCCGGATTGCCCGGAACCGTTGTGGCTGTTTATCAAAAGCCTGGAAAGGCGCCCGGCCTGGGTTGATTTTGACTTGATTGACGAGGGGGCCCGCTTTATCCACTCCACCGGTATGACCGCCCCCTATGTCCTGCGAGACCTGGCGCTGATGGGGGGGTATCTGCTGTCCGGTTTCAACCAGTCGCTGGTGCTCACGGGGGCGCTTAACCAGGGGGCGTCACGACGCATTGCGGAAACCGGAAAGTGGTGGATCGATTGCACTGAAGAAGGCGGGCTGAAACGTTTCGGCGCCGGTTTCCGTGGCACCTTGCATGTGCGTCTGGTGCATTCGTTGGTGCGCCGCAACCTGGCAGCCCGTGAGGAATGGGATGCGGACCAGTGGGGGTTGCCCCTGAGTCAGGTGGATATGGTGGCCACCTATCTGGGGTTCTGTGTGGTGATGCTGGGCGGGCTGCGCAAGATGGGGGTGCCGGTGACACCGCGTGAATCCCGTGCGGTGATGCATCTGTGGAAATACACCTGCTGGCTGATGGGGGTGGATGAAACGTGGCTGGTGGACCGCGAACAGGACGGCATCGTGCTGTTGCACCACACCCTGATGACCCAGAGCAAACCGGATTGGACCAGTCAGGAATTGGGCAAGGCCCTGGCGGCAGAACCCCTGGAGCGTCACTTCAAGCGGTTTGAATCCCTGCGCCGCAGGCTCGCTTACCAGAAACACCTGAGCGTCAGCCGGTACTTTCTGAGCCGCGACAAGATGGAACAGCTGGGTCTGCCCGGATCCATATCGGCCTGGTACCCGCTGGCTACCTTGCTGCCACGGCTGGTTGCGTTCAGTTGCCAGCGCTACCTGCCGGGCCTGCGCCAATGGCAATGCAAGCAGGGGCGGGCTGCACAGCGCAAGGTGCTGGCGCAAATGTTTGGTGAGGCAAAACAGGATCTTATTCGACCGGATGCCAACCATCCGGGGCACGCCTGAGGGCGACGATTTAACGGATTGACCAGAAAGGAAATCAGCATGAGTGAAGTACAAGCGAAAACGGTTTTTATCACCGGGGCATCTTCCGGCATTGGTTATGCCACGGCGCATTTTTTCCAACGCAAGGGCTGGAACGTAGTGGCGACCCTGCGCCAGCCGGATCAGGCTGAGGCGCTGGCGGCCTTGCCTCGGGTGTTGTGCCTGCGACTGGATGTTAATGATCGGGCCAGCATCCATGCCGCGGTGGAAAAGGCCATCGCGCATTTTGGCGCCATTGATGTGTTGGTGAACAATGCGGGGTACGGCCTGATGGGGGCGTTTGAAACCCTGGACGAAGCGCAGATTATTCGTCAGTTCGATACCAATGTGTTCGGCCTGATGGAGACCTGCCGGGCGGTGTTGCCGCATTTTCGCGAGCGTAAAAAAGGCGCGCTGGTGAATGTGGCCAGCATGGTCGGGCGCGTACCGTTGCCGCTTTACAGCATTTACAACGCCAGCAAATGGGCGGTGGAAGGGTTCACGGAAGGGTTGGTGTATGAGCTTTGTCCGTTGGGTATTGGAGTGAAAATCATTGAGCCGGGGGCGGTGAATACGGCGTTCTTCGGCCGCTCGGCGGACCGGGATAACCGTACTGGCGTGAAGACTTACGATCAGTATGCCAAAGCCCAGTTCGGCGTCATGGACAAGACCGGGCCGGGCGGTTCCGCCCCGGAAGAGGCGGCGAAGGTGATCTACAAGGCGGCCAACGATTCCAGCCAACGGCTGCGCTATAGCGTGGGCGCGGATGCGCGCATGTTGTTGCTGGCGCGCCGGTTGCTGCCGGAAACCTTGTTCCGCGCCATGATTCGTATGAGTCTGTCGGAAAAGGCGTTCAACAGTGTGGGCAAACTGCTCTACAAGTCTTGAATTTGGCGTGTCGTGTTGCATGCAGCGTGAAGCGTGTGGTGGCCACCGAGTGGCAAAAAAATGGCCGTCGGGGGTGACGGCCTTAAGGGGGGAAATCAACGGGTCCATGTGGACCTGGGGGTATAACCACAGAGTGAGCGCAATGTGATTGGGTGGCTGAAGGGGGGTTCTCTTCAGCGATGAGATAAGTATAGGGTGTGTCCGCCGACCAACCCACGGGAATGGCTCGACCGGTTTGATCAGATTTATTGATCAATGGGCGGAGCAGGGAGATTCAGGGCACGCTCCGGTAATTCGTGTTACCCGGAACGCATGGAGCCCGGGCTTTTCAGATTTTGAATGAACGCGTCAATCGTCGGGTATCCGGCGTCCAGTGGTTGCCCGTGTTGCGTTATGCGTGAGGCGTGTTGCGGTTCTTGATTCAGACCAGTGACTTGCGCATGTGGTGCCGGGGCAGGCGCACGCCATCGCGTTCGGCGTCTTCCTGGCCTTCGCTGGTGAACCCCATAAAATGGAAAAAGTCGTGGGCCGTGAGGCTGGCGTGGGCGTTGAGTTCGGTGATGCCTTCTACCCGCGCGCTGTCTTCCAGGTGCTGGTAAAGCAGCGTGGCAATGCCCACGCGGCTGGCATCCGGGTGTACGAAGACCATGTTGATATAGCCATTGACCCGGTGAGCAAAACCCACCAGCGCGTCGTCCCATTCGGCGACCACGGCTTCCCCTTCACTGAGGGCCGAAATCAGGCTCTCGTGACTTTGGGCCCGGCTCCAGGCGTCCCGTTGTTGCTGGTCGTATTGGTCGGCGGCGCTGATTTGGATGGCCTCGCGGAACACTCCCAGCAGTTCACCCAGGTCAGCGCTTTCCAATGGTCGAATCTGGAAGGGTAGAAACAGGGCCAGAGGATCGTCAACGGCGTCGGTGGCGTCGTTCCCTGCCGGGGTTGGCGGTGCCGGTGTAATCACTATGGCCGGCTTGGCGGGCCGGTGGGTGCGGCGGAACAGTCGTTGCAGCCATTGTCCAATCATGGCGGGGTACCTGCCGGGTTGGCGGGGGCGGATGCTTTATCTGAGGCTTTCATCGCCTGAATCTGGGCGCGCAGGGCGTCCAGGTATTGTTCCTGCTGATCCAGCAGCTCGCGGGTGGTTTCCTGTTGGGCTTGCAGTTCGCTGGCTCGGGCTTCCAGCTCCTGCTGTTCGCGCAGGCGTGCATCCCGTTGTTCTGCCGTTAGCAGATCCGCGTCGCTGGTTTGCGATTGGCCGATGGCCTGACTGCCCAGCAGGCAGAACAGAAAAGTGAAGATGATACGCACGGAGTTCCCCGAAACCCGGTGTGGAAGACAGTCAGCATAGCAAAAACCGGGCGAGGGGTGCTACGAGCTACGAGCTACGAGCTACGAGCTACGAGCTACGAGCTACGAGCTACGAGCTACGAGCTACGAGCTACGAGCTACGAAAAATA
>NZ_PBSH01000044.1 GCF_002726155.1 Alcanivorax sp.
CTAGCGAATTAGTGGCGTCCCCTAGGGGAGTCGAACCCCTGTTACCGCCGTGAAAGGGCGGTGTCCTGGGCCACTAGACGAAGGGGACCCGGGCTTGACTTGGTACGTCAAAGCGGCGCGTAGAATAGGTATCTGCCGGGCAATCGTCAAGGAAAAATTTTGTCGCAGACCATCATTGACCCGAAAAAGTCATGCTGCTCTAGTAATGGCGCGCTATAACCCTGCCAATTCCATCAAATTGGCGAAAAAACATTCACTTATCGGGAGAGAAGCATGTCCATCAAGTTGTACGGGGCCGCCCTGTCACCTTTCGTCCGCAAGACCCGGGTTGCTCTGGCACTGAAAGGGATCGAGTTCGAATCTGTCCACATTGACCCTAACAACACGCCGGAGGGCTATGAAAAGATCAGCCCGATGAAACGGATTCCTGCGCTGGAAGTGGATGGCCAGTTCCTGGCTGACTCCGCTGCCATTTGTGCCTGGATGGAAAAGACACATCCGGAGCCGGCGCTCTACCCCAGCGATGCCATGGAAATGGGACAAACCATCTGGTTTGAGCGTTTCATCGATTATGACCTGGCCATGCGCTGTACTTTTGCTGTGTTCCGTAACCGCGTGGTCATGCGCTTGCTCGGTAAGGAATGCGATGAAGAAAAGGTACAGCATGCCTTGAGTACAACGATCCCGCCGCTGTTTGCCTACCTGGACAAGACACTGGACGGCCGTAAATTCCTGGTGGGCGACAGCATGACCGTAGCCGATATTGCCCTGGCCAGCCAGATGGTCAATTTCCGCCATGGTGGCGAAACGATTGACCCGGCGACCTATCCAAACCTGGCCGCACACACTGAGCGCATGCACGCTCTGGCGCCCTTCGCCCAAGCCATCGAGAAAGAAACCGGCTTTATCCAGAAAGTCATGGGGTGAAGCAATTAATAATTAATAACGACGCGTGAAAGCGTATATAAACCTGCAACGCAAGAGGCCGCGCCCAAGCCATGGACGCGGCCTCTTGCGTTTCAAAAGCAGGAAACCTGGATCGCGCGTTATTCACTATTCATTATTAACTGCCTTTGCCTCCACTGTCACCAGCGCAGCCTTGCCGTTAGGTGCCACACGTACCACCGCCACCGCGCTATCGCGCAACTGTCTCTCCAACGCCAGTGCTTTTTCCTTAGGAGCAAACAACTCCTCAATACCATATTTCACGGTACTGCCTGCGCTCCAGGGCTGGCCGGCCACGCGACCCCGAAGGTACAACCCGGTTTCCGGCTCAGTGGCCTGGGGCTCACCGCCCCGCCACAGCGCTTCATCAGACTGTTTTTCCAGAGGCAAATACACCACATCGCCCGGTCGCAAATCTGACGCTTTCAGGGTGCTGAAGTCATAGCCCAGGCGGGCATAATTGCCGCGAAACAGATCTCGCGGGTCCACCGGCCGGGTTTCCAGGCGAATTTCCTCACCGACCCACAATGGATAAACCCCGCCGAGGAACACTCCCGCCATCACCGCGACCTGTAACCCAAGGGCCACCATCAACCCCATCACATGACAGCGCTTCATGATTGCCCCTCCCCGGCGGCGGTCTTGCTTACCGCTTCCTGATTCTGTTGTCGCCGCCAGAAGCGGGCTGCGCCGTATAGCACCGCGGCGGCCACCAGGAACATGGCCGCCGCCCCCAGATAGTCCCCAAACAGATCCAGATAACGCATCAGCGCCAGCAGCAGTATCAACACAATGCCGCTATAGAAGTATTGGGTCAGCCCGCGCTTGAGACCTTCCTGAATCAGCACAATGGCAGACAGCAGCGCCAGCAGATTCACCGCCACCACAAACACCCATGCCGCATCCCCAAACGCCGTTTCCGTGGCCCCAAAGGCATGAATACCCAACAATACAAAGGGCAACAGCATCACCAGCAGGCGGGGGCCACTGGAGCCCAAACGGCGAACGACCACCCACGCAGACGCCAACAGCGCCGCCAGCAACCCGGCCCACAACCCCGGATCGGCCAGCCCGACCAGCTCATGCAGATACCCTTCGGAAAACTCCCTGAATGAGAACATCAGCAGCAACAGTAAATAGCCACGCAGTGACCACAGCCCCACCAGGCTGCCTGAACGTCGCAGATAATGAGCCTCGCTTTGCGCCGCCCAGTGACTGAAGGCATACAGTAACGCCAGCAAGCCCATGTTCAGGGACAGGTGACCGGCTTCAAAATCCGGGCCCCAGCCGTCACCGTACACCCAACCGAGTAGCAGGTTCAGCCAGCTCACCAATACCGCAATAACAACCAGCAACAAGCCACCGGAATGCGCCCGCAAGGCAACGGCACCCGCCACGCCCAGAAACAGCACCATGGCCCAGGGCGGTGTGTATTGGCCTTGCGCGCCCATCCACAAAAACGCCACCGCCAGCATCAGCAAGGCAAGTAATCGGCTGCGCACCAGCCAGGCCATGGGTGCGACACCCAGCGCCCAATAGAACAGGCCATCCGGGAAGTGCTCCCCCAGATGATAAATCTGCGCAATCAGCATGATCGAGGCGCCATAACTAATGCCCCCCAGGAACAACCAGCCGCTGCCCTCGCCCTGCTTCACATGGCCCCGGATGCCGATCAGGTTCAGCGTAATGGTGGTGGCGATCAGCCCTAACATGCGTATCGCGCGGGGAATGTCTTCCCAGTTGGCAGAGACCAGCAACAATATAGCCAGGCCCACAAACAGCAGCGCCACGGTAACCAGCACCTTGTAGGCCAGTGAGCCGTCCGCATCGTCGTCCAGGTGGGTGTCATAGCGAGCAAGGATCCGGTTGCCCTGCTCCTCGCTGATATCCCCGTCGACCACCCACTGGCGGCATTCGCTTCGCAGCTCACGCCGCAATAAACCAAGAAGTTGCATGCAAAATCCCTGTGCTTTTTCCCGATCAGACAGCAAGGTGGACGCAAAGGCAATCCATGCGGGTGTTATGGATTCGACGCAACACGCAGAAAAAAGCCAGCCACCGTAGGAGCGGCGCTCGAGCCGCGAACCCGACGAGCCTTGGCGAGGCACATCAGAGGGCGGAAATGCCGCGCTGCGCGCGGTTCGTCCTTCAAGCGGGACTCCTACAGCAGCCCGGCAGCGTTTATCGCTTGCCCCCAGATCACACCGGCAAACCGATGCGCTTGGCTTCCAGGCGTCGCAGGAATTCCAGCATCACCTGCCGGTACAGGTCTTCACCCAGCCAGGCATCTTCCACCCCCGCATCGATATTAGGGTTGTCGTTCACTTCGATGACCACCACATCGTCGCCGGATTGCTTCAAGTCCACACCGTACAAGCCGTTGCCCATTAGCCGGGCCGCCTTCAGCGCGGCTTTGAGCACCTTGGGCGGCACCTCCTGCACCGGCAGCGTCCTGCTGTTGCCGGACGCGGTTTTGCCGCTGCTCTGGTGGTGGTAAATCTGCCAATGCCCCTTGCTCATGAAATACTGGCAAGCAAACAACGGGCGGTGGTTCAGCACACCAATACGCCAGTCGTAATCGGTGTACATGAACGCCTGTGCCAACACCACCGAGGACTGTTTCAAATAACCGCGCAAGGCCTCTGCCAACGCTTCACGGGTGGCCACCTTGCTGATTCCCCGGGAAAAACTGCCATCCGGGATCTTCAGCACCATGGGCAGTTTCAGCTCCGCCACCAGCTGGTCGATCTGGGCGTCATCGTCGCTGAACACAAACGCAGTCGGTGGCACCGGGACATTATTGGCGTGCATCAGCTCCGCCAGATAAATCTTGTTGGTGCAGCGCAAAATCGAACCCGGATCGTCGATCACCACCATGCCTTCCTGCTCCGCCTTGCGGGCAAACTGGTAGGTATGATGATCCAGCGCGGTGGTTTCACGAATAAACAGGCCGTCGTATTCGCCAAGGCGTGTATACGCGTCACGACCTACCAGATCCACCTTGATGCCCAGCTGCCGTCCTGCACGGATAAAACGCTTCAGGGCAGTCTTGTTGCTGGGTGGCAACGCCTCTTCGTCGTTGACCAGCATGGCCAGCTCATAGCGGTCGCCACGGCGCCGGCGGGGGTTACGCCACACCCGGGCATTGAATTGCTCCAGCGCGCGGGCAAAGGCATCTTCTTCTGCCCCTTTCAGCTGTTTCAGGGTCAGCGGTTTCAGTGCCTCGATAGCCCACTGCTCGCGGCGGCGAAAATCCACCTTCAGCAACGGACACGGTAACTGATCGAAAATCTGCCGCCCCAAATCTGCCAGGCCTTCCTGCTCGGTGTGACCGAAGAACAGCAGCAGGCTGAAATGGTCACTGCTACCCCCCTTGCGTTTCATGGCCTTGTCCAGCGCCGCTTCGAACTGGCCGAAATGCAGGCCATAGAGCGCCTTGCGGCTCAGATCATTCACCGTGCGCACAGAAGGCAACACACGCTGACCCCGAGCCTCTGCCAGCAACGAGCAATAGTAGCCCGGGCTCAGGTATTTATAGCTGCGGCACAGGTTGATCACCTGCACTTTCTTGTCGGTACAGACCGGCTGCTGCGCTTGCAGGTAGTCCTTGGCAGACAACAAATGGCGGGCGGGATAGTAGGCGGCCCAGTCGGCGGGATCGTCTACCAGAATGATGACCTGACTCATGAAAAGCCCTGAACAAAGACGGCACCCGAAGCGGGGCCTGATAAGCGCAAATGTAGGGCCGGAACCGGGTTGTCAGCAAGAAAAAATTACGGGGTGAAACGAGGGGATCGGCAAACAGACGTGACGACCGTGAGATACCGGGCTTCGCGGCGCGAAACCCGGTCAGGGGTTTAATACCCGGAAGGAGTATATTCCTTCTCGCCGCCCTTAGGGTCAGCCTTGCTGGCACCCGGGTGGCCGGCTTTTTCCAGTGCGTCCTGCACTTCCGGCGGCATGTAGGTTTCATCATGCTTGGCCAGCACTTCCTCGGCTTCAAAGCGAGTCCGGCTCACCAGCGTGCCATTGGCCACAATGCCCTGCCCTTCGCGAAACAGGTCCGGCAGGATGCCCTGATAATGCACGGTGAAACGCCCCTTGCCATCGGTAAGCCCGAAGGTAACGTCCAGGGTTTCCGGGTTACGGATGACCGTACCGGGCTCCACCAGGCCACCCACACGCATCTGGGCATCCAGCGGGGCTTCCCCTGCGGCAATCTGCTGGGGTGTGTAGAACAGATTGATGTTCTGACGCAGCGCATAAAACATCAGGCCGCAGGCAATGCCCAGCCCGATCAGAACGGCGAGTACCACCAAAAGACGCTGCTTACGTACCGGATTCATCATCTACCTCAGGTTTATGCTCAGTGTGTTGCTGGCGGCGTTGCTTCTCTTGAGCCTGTTGTTTTGCCATCGCCTCAAGTCGCCACTGCCGCGCCAGCGTTTGGCGCACCTGTCCCTGTCCGCGTATTGCCAGCACCATGCTGGCACCAATCAGGAGCGCGCTGATTCCGTAGGCGCTCCAGACATAAAAACCGTGTTTCCCCATGGCCAGAAAATCGGCAACGCTGTCAAAGTACATACTATTGCCCCCCACCCTTCACCAGCTTGCGCACCCACTTGCTGCGCCGCTCGCGCCACACCACTTCGGTGCGTGCACGTACCAGTACATTGACCGCATACAGCAGCCAGGTTCCCAGCATGCTGATCAACAGCGGGTATTTCATGGCAGGGTTGATGGTGGATTCTCCCACCAGTTTCAGAGTCGACCCCTGATGCAGGGTCTGCACCCATTCCACCGAATATTTCACGATGATCACATTGATCACCCCCACCATGGCCAGCAAACCGGCGGCACGGGCCGCCTGGCGCGGGTCGCGGATCACGTTTTGCAGGGCAATCACACCCACGTACATGAACAGCAGAATCAGCATGGAGGTCATACGGGCATCCCATTGCCAGTAGGTGCCCCAGGTGGGCTTGCCCCACAGCGCACCGGTAGCCAGGGAAATGGCAGCCAGCGCCGCCCCGAAAGGCGCAATGGCCTTCATCATCACTTCGGCCATCTTCATTCGCCAGACCACAGCCACCAGACCCGCCACGCCCATGGCCACGTAGCCCATCAGCGCACCGCTGGACGCCGGCACATGAATAAAGATGATCCGGTAACTGTTGCCCTGCTGATAATCACTGGGGGCAAACGCCAGCCCCCAGACGATGCCCACGGTAAACACCAACAACGCGATGGGCGTCAGCCACGGCAGTAGCGCAGAACTGAACGTATAGAAGTAACGCGGCGAACCGAGCATGTGGTACCAGCGTTTTATCGTTTGCCAAACCATTCAGACACCTACCTTCACCTAGCGACCTTCAATAACGCCCTCTTTCCCTTCGGGAAAGGTGCGCTTAATTCCCGGAACTGATCTTCAAACCTGCGGCCACCGCCAATGGTCCCAGGCTCACCGTCAGGGCCAGCAAAGCCCCAAGGATAGCCAGGATGCCATTCACCGCACCGCCATCGACTGCGGCACTGACCGCCCCGGCGCCAAAAATCAGCACCGGAATGTACAGCGGCAACACCAACACCGCCAACAGAATCCCCCCCCGATTCAGGCCCACGGTGAGCGCCGCACCGATGGCGCCGATAATGGTCAGCGCCGGGGTCCCCAACAGCAAACTCAGCATCACTGTACCCAGCACCCCATCAGGCAGCTGCAGCATATGCGCCAGCACTGGGGAGATCAGCACCAGCGGCAAACCGGTCAGCAGCCAGTGCGCCAGCAGTTTGGCACTCACTGGCACCACCGCCATCACCGGCGCGGTGAGCAGCAATTCCAGCACGCCGCTTTCCTGGTCGCGCCGGAACAGGCCATCCAGCGACAGCATCACCGCCAGCAACGCCGCCACCCAGAGTACGCCGGGAGCCACCAGCGCCAGCAGTTCCGGTTTCGGCGAAATCGCCAACGGAAACAGGCTGATCACCATCACAAAGAAAAACAGCGGATTGATGATTTCTGCCGGGCTACGCCATAACACCAATAATTCCCGGACCAGGGCCGCACGAAATACGCTCATGGCTGCCCCCCTTCCGTCACTTCCGCCTGCCCGTGGGCCAGATGCAGTTGCCGCACGCCATCGCCAACCTGATGGTGGGAGGTATAGATCACCAGCGCGCCGGCCTGCGCCGCCTGCTGGATCTGCTGGTCCAGCGCCGCCACCCCATCCTGGTCGATGGCGGTATAAGGCTCATCCAGCACCCACACGGCCTTGTGCTCCAGCCACAGGCGCGCCAGCGCAATACGGCGCTTTTGCCCGGCGGACAAGTGCGCCGCCGGCACATCTTCAAAACCTTGCAAGCCCACCGCCGCCAGCGCCGCCATGGGGTCGCCTCCCTGCTCGCTTAACGCGCAGGCGTAACGCAAGTTCTCCAGTGGATTGAGCTCTTCACGTACCCCTGGCTGGTGACCCAGGTAGAGTAATTCCTGTTGCCATTGAGGTTGCCACCACTGGCATACGCCTTCATAGAAGCCGTGCAGCCCCACCAGAATGCGTAACAACGTGGTTTTGCCGGCACCGTTGGCGCCGGTGATCTGCCAGATTTCACCGGCCGATGCGGTCAAGCTCAAACCGCTGAACAACAGCCGGTCATCGCGCTCACAGCTAAGCTGCTCCAGCACAAGCCGGGGGGCGGTTTCGGCATCAGAATGGGTGGATGGCTGGCTCAAATCGGGCTCCCTAAAACAGCGCCGAAGTATAGCACGACAGTTCAAAACGGGCTTGATCGCCAGCAAGAAGCCGATAGCCTGTAGCTAGTGCCACCCCAGAGGAGACATCGATGTTCGTAACCCACACTGCCCGTGCCATCCGATTCCTGTCCATCATGCTGATCAGCGGGGTCCTGGCCGCCTGTGGCGGCGACAAGCCTCTGGCCACGGTGGACCAGGTAGATCTGCAACGCTATGCCGGCACCTGGTATGAAATCGCCCGCCTGCCGCAATGGTTTCAGCGCGACTGCTACGACTCCACCGCCACCTACAGCCCCAATGACGATGGCACTATCAAGGTGGTGAACCGTTGCCAGCGCGAAGGCGACGAAGCCAGTGAAGCCGAAGGCACCGCGCGCATTGTCCCCGATTCCGGCAATGCCAAGCTGAAAGTGCGCTTTGATAACTGGGTATCGAAACTGATTCCCACCATTACCGAAGGCAACTACTGGATAATCGCCCTGGATAAGGACTACCAGACGGTGGTGATCGGCGAACCCAGCCGCGAATATCTGTGGATACTGGCGCGCCAGCCGGAGCTCAACGATGACCAGTACCAGGCACTGGTGCAGGTGGCCGAGGACAAGGGCTTTCCGGTAGATCAGCTGGAACGCAACCGCACCCTGCGCCCCGGTAAGCCGTAATGGAACATCACGTCTATTTTGCCGTGTTCGGCTTCGACCACGACCCGCAACAACTGGACCTGTTACTGGGCCAGAATGCGGACGATTACTGGCGCGAAGGCGAGAACTACAGCGATGCCGCCCCCGAGGCACTGCGCAAGGAAAATCGCTGGATTCTCTCCAGCCAGCTGGACCATACCGCCAGCCACCGGGATCATTTTGAAAAGCTGCTTTACAAGCTGCAGCGCCTGGCGCCCCGACTTTCTGCGCTGGATAACCCCGACGCCGATAATCCCGAACCGGAGAACAGCGTGTGGGAAACGCATTACCGTTACGGCATCGGTGTGTCACAGTACTTCTTTATGGACGACCCGGCGTTTTATCTGCCTGCCGACATCATCAACGGCTATCAAACACTGGGTTTTGATATCAGCTTTGACCAACTGGGAATCGACGGCAGCCATGGCAACGGAAATTGAACGCAAGTTTCAGGTCAATGACTTGACCATTATCAACACCCTGCCCGGGGAGCGACTTACCCAGGGCTACCTGAGCCATGACAAGAACGCCACCGTGCGAGTGCGCACCACCGGCGACACTGCCTGGTTAACCATCAAGGGCAAAACCGTGGGCGCCACCCGTAGTGAGTTCGAATACCCCATTCCGGTGGCAGACGCGCGGCAGATGCTCACCGAGCTGTGTGGGGCCGGTGTCATTGATAAAACCCGCTACCGGTTGCCACAAGGCGATCTGTGCTGGGAAATTGATGTGTTTCACGGTGACAACGACGGACTGATCGTGGCAGAAATCGAACTACCCAGCGAAGCGACCGCCTTTGACAGACCCGCCTGGCTAGGAGAAGAAGTTACCGGCGACAGCCGCTATTATAACAGTGCGCTAAGCACCACACCCTACAAAAGCTGGCCGTAATCACCGCCATCATTATCCAAAAATACAATCGGCAAGCACGAACACGGGGGACAGCAATGGAATCCAACCTCTACCAGGCTCCGGCCAGCGAGATCATCGCACCGGAATCAGATCGGCCAGGCGTGGCGCTCTATGTGATCGCTCCCTGGAAATTCAATCTGCTTTTCTGGGCGACCCTGGGCATCTATGACGTCTACTGGAATTTCAGAAACTGGCAGAACCAGAAAGACATCCGGCAGAAAAAAGTGCAGCCCGTAGCACGTGCCCTGTTCAGCGTATTTTTCTTTGCCTCGCTGATGAAAACCATCAATGACGAAAACAAGGGCACGACAAAACCCTTACCGGTCACCATCATGGCGACCCTGTATGTCCTCTCCTACCTGATCAGTACCGTGTCTGACCGAGCCGCCGCCAGTATGGAAACCTTTGGCATTCTGGATCTGATTTCACTGGCGCTTCTCCCGGTCACCTGGGCCGTCCTGTTCAAGGCTCAAAAAGCCATCAACTTGTCCCAGGGGGATGAGCACGGCCTGCTCAATAACCGACTAACCCTCGCCAACGGTATCTGGATCTTGCTGGGCATCAGCCTGTGGGCGCTCATTTTGCTCGGCCTGGCCAGCGGTTATTTTCCAGAGCAAACGGATACCTTTCTCTCCAGTCTGATAGAGACCGTGTCATGATCAGGTCATCCACAAAGAAGGCACTCGCCTACCCACTGGCAGGCGCTACGCTTGCCCTGCTACTGACCGGCTGCATTCCCACTGTCCAGCGTCTGTGGGACGCCCAACCCGTGAGCGGCACGGTAATCGATGGCGACACCGGCGCCCCGATCAGCGGCGCCACCATCAGCCTGATTGCCTCCCCCGATGCCCCTGAGCCGCCGCGCACTGCCACCAGCAATGCGCACGGGGAATTTACCCTGCCCGGCAGCTCCCACATCGGTTTCCATATGGCCATGCCGGCCAGCTATCTGGCCTCGGACCAGTGGACAATCAGCCACCCGGACTACCCCGACGCCGTGGCCGAAACGCGCACCATCGCCCCTCCAACCGGTGAACAGCACCGGGAAATCACCGTACCGCTGTTCTCACATATAGAAACCACACCAGTGGAAGACTGCCCCTACTTCCATTACCAGCAACAGCTCACGCAGTGGATACAGCAACATTTCAATGAGGAAGCACGGCGACCCTTCCAGGACTCCCTGCTCACGCTTTGCCGTGATCCCGGGCGTATTGAGAAAATTCTCGCCTCTCAGGAACCGTGATTCAGCCAACCAGTCTGAGCTATACTGAAGACCAACGTCTGCCGTGGACGACCCGGCAGGCACCTCCATCGCATCAACCACATAACGGGGACGGCCCCATGACAGGAGACACGTCATGGCATGGGCCTTGGTTATTCTTGCAGGCATTATTGAAACCGGCTGGGCATTGGGGCTGAAAGCCAGCCACGGCTTTACCCGCCCGCTTCCTTCACTACTGACCCTCATCGGCATGGTCGCCAGCTTCTGGCTATTGGCCAAAGCCATGCAGACCTTGCCCGTGGGCACCGCCTACGCAGTGTGGACTGGCATCGGCACCATCGGCACTGTGCTGTTGGGTATTGTGCTGTTCCAGGATGCGGTTAACGCCCCACGGTTACTCTGTCTCGGGCTGATTCTGGCCGGCATAGTAGGGCTAAAAATCTTCACCCCCTGAAACGTCGACGGATATGCAGGCGTGTTCCCGCCACCGGTTCCCTGTACTATTACCCGTGAATCATGGCGGTCACGCCCCTCCGTTTCCCTCACCACAGGTCCCGCATGCTCAATAACGACGTCCTTCGCCGCACCCGGTACATCTTCGATTTCGACGACACTCGCATGATCGGCGTTTTCGCCGAAGCCGGCGAAACCGTCACCCGGGAGCAGATCAGCGACTGGCTGAAAAAGGACGACGACCCGGCCTTTCAAAAATGCACCGATCGCACCCTGGCGATTTTTCTCAACGGCCTGATCAATGCACTGCGCGGCAAGAAACCCGGGCAACAACCGGAACCGGAAAGCCGCCTCACCAACAACATGATTTTCATGAAACTGAAGATCGCCCTGAACCTGCAGGCCGAAGACGTGCTGGCGGTGCTCGAGCTGGCCAACTTCCGCATGAGCAAACACGAACTCAGCGCCTTCTTCCGCAAACCCGGCCACAAGCACTATCGCGAGTGCAAGGACCAGATTCTGCGAAACTTTCTCAAAGGCTTGCAGATCCAGTTCAGGGATGGGGAATAGCGGTCTCACGCTGGGCACCAGACGCATAAAGCCTACGGCTCCCTAACGCACCGCCCTGATGCCACTCAAGGTCTTGAAGGACAGGTCACGGGCGGTACCGAGAAACTCCTGCACATAAGGCGTCTGTTCGTCCTCAGCTCGCACCGCCGCATAGAGCGTGCGCCACACCCCCTTTTCTCCAAGCCGCACGGTTTTCAGCAAGTCATGCTCGGTGTATTCCGTTAGCGCCCAGTTCGGCAGCGCTGCCACACCCCGGCCTGCCGCCACCAGTTGTGCGGTCATCGGGGTCAGCTCGGCGGTGCGGATAGCAGCAGGTTCGGCGCCGGCCGGATCCAGAAAGGCGGTGAACACATCCAGTCGTTGCCGCTCCACCGGGTAGGTAATCAAGGTCTGGTCGGCGAAGTCTTCCGGAAGAATCCACTTCTGCGCCGCCAGCGGCGACTGCCGTGACACCGCCAGCACCAGCTCGTAGCGAAACAGCGGTACATAAAGTACAGCCTCGTTTTCCACCGGGTCGGAACTGATCACCATGTCCAGGTCCCCGCGCACCAACGCCGGCAACGGGGCAAAACTGAAAGCCGCAGACAGATCCAGCTCTACTTCCGGCCAGTGTTCCCGAAACGCATCCAGGGCCGGCATCAGCCACTGAAAACAGGAATGGCACTCAATGGCGATATGCAGCCGCCCGGTCTGCCCGGCGGCCAGGCGCTTAAGCTCCCTCTCCGTCTGCTGCACCCGGGGAAGAATCTCCCGCCCCAACGCCAGCAATCGCAACCCGGCGGTGGTAAAGCGCACCGGACGGGAGCGCCGCACGACCAATTCCATGCCCAAACGGTGTTCCAGATCTTTCAGCTGGTGTGATAAAGCCGACTGGGTGACATGCAGCCGATCTGCCGCCTCCACCATTGAGCCCGCCTCATCCATCGCCCGCAGGGTGGCAAGATGTCGTAATTCCAGCATCTGATCCTCCAACATGTTCCATTGTGAGACGGGGGGTTACATCGCCGTGCGCCCCTGCAACAAGCTCTCGCATTGCAACGCCGCAAACCTCGCACCCACCCGGTGTTACGCACCCCAACAGTCAGATTGCGCGTTTCAGGGATAACGCCAAGATGAGAATATCTCATGAAATGTTGAAATAATACCAATTAAACTCAAGTCTCGCCTTGGGCATAATGGCCACCAATCAGGTTGCATTGCGGTACACGCACTGCGATGCAAGCCATGCCCAATACTGACGCGGACGCCCTGTCATCATGAGCAACGAATTCACTTTCAGCATCAAGCGCATTAGTTTCGACGAGGATTACCGTCCATCCGACAACACGCGCATTACCACCAACTTTGCCAACCTGGCCCGGGGTGAGCGACGCCGGGAAAACCTGCGCGACACCCTGACGATGATCAACAACCGGTTCAACGCGCTGGCACATTGGGACAACCCCAACGGCGACCGATACACCGTGCAACACGACATTGTGTCGGTGGATATCGACATCGAAGGCAAGGGCGAAACCTTCCCGACCATTGAAATACTGAAAACCCGTATCTTTGACCGGCACACCAACAAGCATATCGAAGGGGTGGTCGGGAACAATTTTTCCTCTTACCTGCGGGACTATGACTTCAGCATCGCCCTGCAGAACCATAACAAGGACCAGCCGCACTTCAGCATCCCTGAAAACTTCGGCGATCTGCACGGCAAGCTGTTCAAGCATTTCGTTAACTCAAGCGCTTACCAGGAAAACTTCAGCAAATTGCCGGTGATCTGTATCAGCGTATCGGATAACAAGGTGTACACCCGCACCGAGAATCATCACCCCGTTCTGGGGTTTGAGTACCTGCCCAATGAATCGTCACTGACTGAGAGTTACTTCAAGAAAATGGGGTTGAGCGTGCGCTATTTCATGCCGCCCCACAGCGTGGCGCCGCTGGCCTTTTTCTTCTTTGGCGACCTGGTGAACGATTACACCAACCTGGAGCTGATCAGCACCATCAGCACCATGGAAACGTTCCAGAGAATCTATCGGCCCGAAATTTACAACGCCAATTCCGAAGCCGGCAATCGCTACCAGCCCAGCCTGAAGCACTCGGACTACTCCCTTACCCGCATTCACTATGACCGGGAAGAACGCAGTCAATTGGCCGTCAAGCAAGGAAAATTCACTGAGGAGAACCTGATCGAGCCTTACCGAACGGTGCTGAATCAGTGGTCTGCGAATTACGGCATTTAACTCATACACGGCAGTACAGATAATGAAACGATTGTTACCCACATCCACGGCGGGCAGTTTGCCCAAGCCTTCCTGGCTGGCCGAACCCGAAACGCTCTGGTCCCCCTGGAAGTTGCAGGGCGAGGCTCTCATTGAAGGCAAACAGGACGCCCTGCGCCTGAGCTTGCATGAGCAGCAACTGGCCGGCATCGACATCGTCAGCGATGGTGAGCAAACCCGTCAGCACTTCGTGACCACCTTTATCGAGCACCTGGACGGAGTGGATTTCGAGAAACGCGAGACGGTGAAGATCCGCGACCGTTACGATGCCAGTGTCCCCACAGTCGTGGGGGCGGTTAGCCGCCAGAAACCGGTGTTTGTGGACAATGCCCGCTTTCTGCGTGAGCAGACACAACAACCGATCAAATGGGCCCTGCCCGGTCCCATGACCATGATCGATACGCTTTACGATGCCCATTACAAAAGCCGGGAAAAGCTGGCCTGGGAATTCGCTAAAATACTCAATCAGGAAGCCAGGGAACTGGAGGCGGCAGGCGTTGACATCATTCAGTTCGACGAGCCTGCTTTTAATGTATTTTTTGATGAAGTGAATGACTGGGGCGTGGCCACACTGGAAAAAGCCATTGAAGGGCTCAAGTGTGAGACCGCCGTGCATATCTGTTATGGCTACGGCATCAAAGCCAATACCGACTGGAAAAAAACGCTGGGCTCCGAGTGGCGACAATATGAAGAAGCCTTCCCCAGGCTGCAGGCCTCAAGCATCGACATGGTGTCCCTGGAGTGCCACAACTCCCACGTCCCTATGGATTTGATTGAGTTGATTCGCGGCAAGAAAGTGATGGTGGGCGCCATTGATGTGGCGACCCAGACTGTTGAAAGCCCCGAGGAAGTGGCCAACACCTTGCGCCAGGCGCTGCAGTTCGTGGATGCCGACAAGCTGTACCCGTGCACCAACTGCGGCATGGCGCCTCTGCCTCGCCAGGTTGCCAGAGGCAAGCTGCGGGCATTGAGTGCCGGTGCCGAAATCGTGCGCAATGAACTTGCCTGAATCCTGTGGGAAGAGCGAGCGCCCGACCGCGCCGCCTCTTCCCTGAGCCACCCGTTTGCGTTACGCCCTATTCTGGAATCACTATGTCACTGACCACCACGGCCATCGACCCTCTGCATTTTCGCAAAGCGCTCAGCCATTTCGCCTCCGGACTCACCGTGATTACGTCGCACATCGATGACGAGCCCATTGGCTTTACCTGTCAATCGTTCTACAGCGTATCGACAACCCCACCGTTGGTGTCATTCAGTGTGAAGCGAGATTCTTTCAGCTACCCCAAGATCCGTCGGGCGGGCCGGTTTGCGGTGAACATCCTCTCGGATGAACAGAAGGCGGTATCCAACCTCTTTGCGCAACAGGGCGCAGACAAGTGGAAAGAAATCGACTGGAACACCTCTCCCCTGGGCAACCCGTTGATTGGCGGCAGCCTGCACTGGCTCGACTGTGACATTCACGCCGAACATGAAGCCGGCGATCACCTGATCGTGATTGGTGAAGTGCGGGCACTGAGTCTGCAGCAAGCGGCAACCACACAGCCGCTGCTGTATTTCAAAGGGCAATACTGCAATCTGGATGCGACGTTCAGCCCCTGAGTCCCCTCACTTCCGATTCGTTCTTTCTGTCATCACGCCGCCAACCTGTGCGGCTTTTCCAAGGGTTTAACATGGAATTTTTGCTTTATTTGATTCTGGGTGCGGCGGCCGGGGTATTGGCGGGTCTGTTTGGGGTCGGCGGCGGCATCATCATCGTACCGGTACTGGTTCTGAGCTTTACCGCCCAGGGCGTTGATCCACAAGTATTGACGCATCTCGCCGTTGGCACCTCACTGGCCACTATCATCTTCACCTCCATCAATTCGGTGATGGAGCATCATCGCAAAGGCGCGGTGCAATGGCCCATTTTCACCTGGATGACAATAGGCATACTGCTTGGAGCGGGGCTTGGCTCACTGACGGCTGCGTCAATTCAGGGGCCGATGCTTCAGAAGATCATTGGCGTATTTGCCATCGTTATTGCCATTCAAATGGCGTTCGACCTGAAACCCAAAGGCAGCCGCGCCGTGCCTGGCAAGCTGGGACTGACCGCCGCTGGCGGGGTCATTGGCTGGGCCTCGGCGATCTTTGGCATCGGCGGCGGCACTCTGAATGTGCCCTTTCTCACCTGGCGCAGCCTGCCCATGCAACAAGCGGTGGCCACCTCGTCGGCTTGCGGACTGCCCATCGCCGCGGCCAGTGCCTTGAGTTTCATGCTGATTGGCTGGAACCAGCCACAACTGCCCGAGTGGAGCCTGGGGTACGTGTACCTTCCTGCCATGGTCGGGGTCGCCTTTACCAGCATGTTCTTTGCCCGTTTTGGCGCACGCCTGGCACACCGGTTGTCGCCACGGCTGCTGAAACGGTTGTTCGCCCTGTTGCTGCTGTGCGTGGGAGTGAATTTTCTCGTTTGAGGCGCACGTGTGACGTTATGCATTACTGATATCGTGGTGACGCTTGCATGGCAATGAGTGCAATACTCAGTTGCGAGCGGCGAGTGACGAGTGACGAGTGACGAGTGACGAGTGACGAGTGACGAGTGACGAGTGACGAGTTTCAAAATTCAAAAACCTGCAACCCGTAATGCATAAAGGTTTTCGCAACTGGAAACCCGCTTCTCGTGCCTCTCAGCTTTCTGCCTGATCTTCGATCACTTTCAACAACCGGTCCGGCCCCAGCTCCAGGGGGGTCGGCTCACCGGGCAGCTGCCAATGGCCTGCATGACGCTCGGCGGGCTTGCTGTCCATAATCGGCAGGCTGGTCAAGTCAGCCAGGGCATCACGGAACAGATCCGTGCGATAGCACTGGGCGGCAAACGTTTTCGTTTCTTCCAGCGAACACTGTCGCCAGCGCTGCATTTCCTGCAGCAGAAAAACCGCATCGGAACGCCAGGGGAAGTTGGCGTGAAAACCGGCAAACACATGAAAATGATGAGCAGGAAACGGCTGGCCAGTCAGACCGCCGGGCAAGCGTTGGCTGAACGGCGCACGAAGGATTTCTTCCGGTACATCCAGCCACGCGGGATGGGCCAGTAACGACAGACTCTCCACCAGATTCTCATCCGCATGGCAGGCCGCCTTGTACAGCGCCCGCAGCAACGCGCGATGGGTATCCGGATGACGTGACACCCAGTCACGGGATACCGCCAGCACCTTCTCCGGAGCATTTTCCCAAATCTGATAACCGGATAAAATACAGTGCCCGGCACCGGTCAGTGCAGCCAAACTATTCCACGGTTCGCCCACACAGAAACCATCAATGTGGCCCATGCGCAGGTGATCCACCATTTGTGACGGCGGCAGCACCACCAACTTCACATCATGATCCGGATCCAGCCCGGCTACGCTCAACCAGTGACGCAGTTGATAGGCATGGCAGGAAAACGGAAAGACCACGGCGAGTACCAACGGGGCTTCCCCACTGGAGGCACGGGCCGCCACCAGCTTGTTCATGGCCGCGGCGATGTCATTGGGCGTGGGGCCTTCCGACAACGCACACAAACCTTGAAACAGCATCGGCGAAACGGTCACGCCATTACCGTTCAGGCCCATGGAAAACGCCGTGGCGAGGGGTTTCTTGATGCACCCCAACCCCAGGGACGTGGACAACAGCATGGGCGCCAACATGGGTGCTGCATCCAGTTGCCCCACCAGTAATCGATCGCGCAGGCTGGCCCAGCTCCATTCCGGTTGCAGCTCCACATCCAGCCCTTCGGCGGCAAAGAACCCGGCCTCCTGGGCCACCACCAGCGGCAAGCTGTCTGTCAGTGGCATATAGCCGATACGAATTTTCATTCTGGTTGCTCCGTGAACGCTGCACGGCGAGTGCTGGACGCCTGACGGCGAACTGGCCTGGCGCCCACTACGGCAGGAGCCCGGCTCACCGTCTTTTCCGGTGTCTCAATCAGGCTGCGCGCCTTCATCAATGGCATCACTCGTCGCATCTTGTCTCCTGTTTTTCCGTCGTGCGCCCGGCCTCAGACGCCCAGCAAGTTATCCCTGCGCCTTGAGCATTTCGGCATAATCCAGCACCGACTGAGCCACCTGGATCAGCGGCTGACCACTGTTCATGGCCTGGCGTCGCAGGGTGCTGTAGGCATCCTGTTCATTGAGCCGACGACGCTGCATCAGCAACCCTTTCGCACGCTCAATGATCTTCCGCTCAGCCAGGGCTTCACGGGTTTCTTCCAACTCTTCACGCAACGCCTGGTACTCTCGAAAACGGGCCGTCGCCACCCGCATGACACCGCGCACCCGGGTCAGATCGGTTTCTCCAGCCACGTAGGCGCTAACACCCGCGCGCAGCGCCGCCACCACCAGCTCTTCGTCGTCCTTGTTGCAGAACATGACCATAGGTCGCGGGATATCCCGCTGCACCAGCGCCATGCTTTCCAGGGTGTCCCGGTCAGGCGCATCCATGTCGACAATCACCACATCCGGATTACTGCTGCGCACCTTCTCTGCCAAACCGGCGGCACTGGTCAGGCGGCACAGGATCTCGTGGCCCTCATCAATGAGGGCCCGCTCGAGAATCGCGGCACGGGGTGGCTGGTCATCTACCAGCATGATTTTCAGAGCCATCTTATTTTCAGAACCATCATGTCAGGGGCGTCCGGAATCGCTGTCGTTACGGGTTGTTTTGCAACGGTTGTGCCAGTCATCACATTCTTAACCTGATGATTTTCAATGTGTTTCGTTTTTTCCTGAGCCAGCACCGAAAAAGTGCACCAAGGCGACGCACCGCTCGGCACCAAAATGTGATCAGAATTTAATCTCACCCCAGGCCCAGTACTTGCTGGTGTCATCCTTGACGTCGTCAGCGTTGTATTGCGCATACTTCAGGCCGACCACATAGTGCTTACCGATGGGTCGGGCCACCAGCAAGTCGGTTTCCGTGCCGTAGTCCGTGCTGCCTTCGTTGGACTGGAAGTCGTGGTAGACCGCCGCCAATTTGAACCCGGCCAGCTTGCCGCCCACGGTCACGAAGGTGTCTTCCAGACCATCCGCCGGGGTGACCAGGAACTGGTCCGCCCATCCGTTGAAGGCATGCTTGGTGGCCAATGGCGTCTGGAATGCCACCAGACCGTCATCTGAACCAAGCACTTCCTGTGCCACTTTTACCGTCACCCCGGCCACCTCGGCGCCCAGCTCGGCAAAGTAATAATCGCTATCGCCGGCTTCTACCTCTTGTTGAGCGCCTTCCAGCGTGAGCAACAGCTTTACCGTATCCAGATCGAAAGCACCGGCATAACGCACACCGTAGGTGTCGTTCTGCGAGTCAGTCACGTTATCGGTCTCCAGTAGATAGGCGTATGCGGTTAGCGAGCCACCCGGCATGCCTGCCCAGCTGGCATTGAAAAGATTGTTGGTCACATTGGCATCAAACCCCGGCGTAATGCCGTTCACCTGGGTCAGATGGGCCGCAGAGACACTGAAATCACTGATGCCGTAATCGATCCGCGCACCATCAAAGGTCTGCTCATCCTGACGCCAGCCCACGTTCCCCACGAAGCGGGCGTTGTCGTAGATAATGCGCTGGCGGCCGTATGTCGCGACCAGCCCTTGCAAGGCATTGCTGCCGGTATAGCGAATCGCGGCACGGTTGAGTTCGGTCACTTCCGGGTCAGCGATGATCGGATAACCGGCCTGCTGCGGCGCATAGTTATCCACCTGCCCCACGATGCGGGTATCTTCAAACTCCCCCATCACATCAAAACCGTGGAGCTTGCCGCTCTGGTAACCCAGGCGAGTACGCAGGGTCAGCGCCTGCCCGTCTTCGGGAAAGGCATCACTGTCCACGTCTTCATAACGCAGCCGCATATTCAGCAGCGGTGTGCCGTCTTTCAACGCGGTAATGAAGGCATCGTCTTCCGCGTTGGCGGTCCCCGTAAAGCCCAGCGTGGAGAGAATCACGCCGGCGGCGATGGCAGAATGTTTCATGGTTTTCTTCCTCAGCAAGTACCAAAAATAAAAGTCATTGGATAAATTCAGGGCATAACTTCCCCGTTCCCGCCTTTTGCAAAACAAAAAACGAGCGGGATAAATCAGTGGTTCAATGCAGTTTTCAGGCGCGTTTGCGGTTTGCCTCGGCCTTCGCACTATTACGCCTGGGCAGCGGCTCCACCTTGCGCTGTTTCTCGTACAGGAACTGAAGCACCCGCTGACGACAGCGAACAAAGGTGGGGTCGTCCGCCAGAGCCAGACGGTCCCGGGGACGCGGAACGGTCACCTCCAGAATCTCGCCGATGGTGGCGGAGGGGCCATTGGTCATCATCACAATGCGGTCGGACAGCAATACGGCCTCATCCACATCGTGGGTAATCATGATCACCGTGGTGCCCAGCTGGGCATGAATCTCCATTAGCGAATCCTGCAGATGCGCCCGGGTCAGCGCATCCAGTGCACCAAAGGGCTCATCCATGAGCAGCACCTGGGGCTGCATGGCCAGCGCCCGGGCAATCCCTACGCGTTGCTTCATGCCGCCGGAAATTTCATCCGGCTTTTTGTGCATGGCGTGCGCCATATGCACCAGCTCCAGGTTGTGCTCCACCCAGTCACGGATCTCCGCCTTGCTCTTGGTCTTTCTGAAGACCTGCTTGACCGCCAGTTCCACATTTTCAAACGCGGTCAGCCAGGGCAGCAGAGAGTGGTTCTGGAATACCACCGCCCGCTCCGGGCCGGGTTCAGTGACTTCGTGCTTGTCCAGAATCACGCCACCATCGGTGGCCTGTAGCAGCCCCGCAACAATGTTAAGCACGGTGGATTTACCGCATCCGGAGTGGCCGATCAGCGAGACAAATTCGCCAGAATCGATTTTCAGGTTCACATCCTTCAGCGCTTCGAACTGACCTTTCGGTGTGTCGAACTTCATGCCGACGTTGGAGAGTTCCAGTAATGCTTTCATGTCTTTTTTCCTTTCCTTAGCGCTGTACGGAAGATTTGTCCCACACCAGAGCGCGCTGCAGCATGAGCATCAGGCGATCCAGCAGGAAACCGATCAGACCAATCACGATCACCGCCACCATGATCCGGCCCAAAGACTGGGAGCTCCCGTTCTGGAATTCATCCCAGACGAACTTCCCCAGGCCCGGGTTCTGCGCCAGCATCTCGGCGGCGATCAATACCATCCAGGCGATCCCCAGACTCAGGCGCAGGCCGGTGAACATCATCGGCAGCGCAGAGGGCAACACGATCTTGCCCACGTGGCTCAGCGCATTCAGGCGCAGCACCTTGGAGACGTTGGTCAGATCCTGGCTCACCGACGTCACCCCCACCGCCGTGTTCATCAGCGTCGGCCACAGGCAGCACAGCGTCACCGTGAACATGGAGGTCAGGAAGGACTTGGCCACCAGCGGGTCGTCGCTCACGTACACCGCACTTACCACCATGGTGACCAGTGGCAACCAGGCCAGCGGCGACACCGGCTTGAACAACTGAATCAGCGGGTTCATGGCGGCATGGGCCGTGTTGCTCAGACCGATAAAAATGCCCAGCGGAATCGCAATCACAGAGGCCAGCAGGAAACCGCTCATTACCGTGATCAGGCTGGTGCCGATCTGATCAAAGAAGGTGGGGGCACCGGTGTAGTCCCGGTAAACCGGTTCCCACTCCGGCTGCTGTTCCAGACGCGAGGCAATGTATTTTTCCTGGCGTTCGTGAAACGCCTCTTCCTTGGCACGGGTCGCCTGGTGCTCATCCACCAGAGTCCCGGCTTGCTCCCAGACATCAGCCGGCCCGGGAAATTGTCCCAGTGAGGTGTCGATACGTTGAGCAGCCAGTTGCCACAGCAGCAGAAAGACCGCCATGCCCAACACCGGCCAGATCAACTGGCGCAGTAGCGTTTGCCACTGCTCACCGGTCATCTTGCCGGTAACCAGGGCGCGGTAGGGTTCCATCCAGGTCGGGAATGTCAGGGTCACCATGATTGCTTCTCCTAAGGTGAGCACGCCCTTAAAGCGCGTCACCCTCTTTCAGGCCAATCGGGAACTTCGCCAAGTAACCGTTAGGCTTGCGGCCGTCGTAGGTGATGTTGTCGATAAATCCTTTCTGCGGCGGCTTGAAGCCATCTTCGGTAGCGAAATCAGGGAACTCATCCGCCGGGATCTTGCCTTCAGCGATCAGGGCCTTGGCCGCCTGGGCATAGATGTCCGGGCGATACACTTTCTTGGCCACATCCATGTACCAACTGTCCGGCTTGGACTCGCTGATCTGGCCCCAACGACGCATCTGGGTCAGGTACCAGATGGCATCGGAATAGAACGGGTAAGTGGCGTTGTAGCGGAAGAACACATTGAAATCCGGCACTGGGCGCTTGTCGCCTTTCTCGTACTCAAAGGTGCCGGTCATGGAGTTGGCGATCACGTCATAGTCCGCCCCCACATAGTTGGGCTGGGACAGAATCTTTACGGCCTCCGGACGGTTGGCGTTGTTGTTTTCATCCAGCCACTTGGCCGCACGAATCATCGCCTTCACCACACGAATGTGAGTGTTGGGATACTTGTCGGCCCAGCCTTTGCTCACGCCGAACACTTTTTCCGGGTTGTTCTTCCAGATTTCGTAGTCAGTAATCACGGGGACACCGATGCCCTTGAATACCGCCTGCTGGTTCCAGGGCTCGCCCACGCAGTAACCGTAAATGGTGCCCGCTTCCAGGGTGGCAGGCATTTGCGGTGGCGGCGTTACCGACAGCAGCACGTCAGCTTGCAGCTGGCCGCTGGTGTCACCCTTGTGGGGTGCGTAGTAACCCGGATTCAGGCCGCCCGCTGCCAGCCAGTAACGCAGCTCGTAATTGTGCGTGGATACCGGGAACACCATGCCCATGTTGAAAGATTTACCTTGCGCCCGGTACTTCTCCACCACCGGCTTCAAGGCATCCGCCTTGATCGGATGCACCGGCTTGCCGTTTTTCTGGGGAATATGCTTTTTCATGTCTTCCCACACGGCATTGGAAACGGTAATGCCATTACCATTCAGATCCATGCTGAACGCGGTAATGATGTGGGCCTCGGTGCCGTAGCCAATGGTGGCGCCCAGCGGCTGACCGGCAAGCATGTGCGCGCCATCCAGCTGACCGTCGATCACCCGGTCCAGCAGCACCTTCCAGTTCGCCTGGGCTTCCAGGGTGACAAACAGGCCTTCTTCCTCGAAATACCCTTTCTCATAAGCAATGGCCAACGGCGCCATGTCGGTAAGCTTGATAAAACCGAATTTGAGGTCGGCTTTTTCCGGCCAGCCCAGCGCATCATCCGCCACGGAGGTAGCCGACAGGCCCAGCGTCATCGCAGCGAACACGCCACAAAGTGTTTTCTTGAAACCGTTCATCATCCTTCCCTCGTCTGCCCGTTTTTTTCGGGCATAAAAAAAGCGCTCAAAGCCCCCCGCCTTCGTTGGCTGGGCCCTCTGAGCGCCTTTGCTCGAATCTGCTCGTGGCCGTCGTTGGCCACGAAGATGGTTGTCTGCACAGCATTGGCACTGTGCTTACTTGCCATAACGCAAATGCTATGCCAGTTTTCAAATACCTTGATTTTCATCAACTTAACGGCAAAGCCAATCGCCACCCCCTATTTCACGCGCCCGCTTATTGCCCAGCGAGCACCGTTGTGAATCAGCCCCGGCTCACCAAAATGCATCACCGCTTTGCTGCAACACCACTTTCCGCCCGCAACCCGCTCGCTTTGCCCCGCCCTGGTGAAAAAACCACGCCCCGTTTACGACCAAGGCCGTATTTATCACTGAGGTGAATGATGAACATCATTCGAATGATAAGGCCGAAAACGCCACGGCCTGTTAGGCTGCGCGCTGCATTGCGGTGGTGGGGAACATCCACAATCGTTAGAGACCTTGGGTACCTCTGAACAACCCCTTGCAGGAACGTGCTTGCACGCGCCGGCAAAAAAGCCAAAACGGAATCGTGTTGATGAACGCAGACAGAGATCACCTGCTCACCGCCCTGGCCGGCGCCTTCAGTCTGGTTATTGCCCTGGGCATTGGCCGCTTCCTGTTCACCCCGGCCCTGCCGGACATGATTGCCGAGACGATGCTCACCGCAGTCAGTGGCGGCTACCTGGCCGCCATCAACTACGGGGGGTACCTGGCCGGCGCCATGCTCGCCATGGCAGTGCCGGCCCACCGGGCACGCACCGCGTTCTGGCTGGCATTGTGGGCAAGCGTAATCACCAGCATCCTCATGGGCCTGAGCACTACCTTTACGCCCTGGGCCATTAACCGGTTTCTCGCAGGTGTGGCCAGCGCCATCATCATGGTCAACGGCTCCGCGCTGGTACTGGGCGCCATGCCCAATCACCTGCGTGCCCGGCTGGGCAATATTCACTATGCCGGCATCGGCCTGGGCATCAGCATCGCCGCCCTCACCGTTGCCTTTATTGAACGCCTGCACGGTAGCTACGCCACCATGTGGCTGGCCTGTGGCGCCCTGGCCCTAATCCTGCTGCCACTGCTGCGCCGCATTCCCGCCCTGCCCCACGCCAAGCACAGCCAGCACGAACGCGCACCGGTGAACCGCTCGGCCCTGGGCTTTCTGATCGCCAGCTACACCCTGGCCGGCTTCGGCTACATCACCAGCACCACCTACCTGCCGGTAATCGCCAAAGCCCAACTGCCGGGCCTAGACAGCGCCGCCTTCTATACCTGGCTGGCCGTGGGCCTGGCCGCCGTGCCCGCCAATCTGCTATGGGGCAAGCTCGCCAGCCATGCCGGCGAACGCAACGCGCTCATGGCCGCGTTGGTCGTACAGGCTGTGGGCGTCAGCGCCCCCGCCTGGCTACCAGGCCTCGCCGGGCTGATCATCAGCGGCCTGCTGGTAGGCGCCACCTTCACCGCCGTGGTCGCCCTGAGCATGTACTGCGGCCGCCAACTCGCCCCCCACGCCGCCAGCGCGGCCCTAGGCGCACTGACGGCATGCTATGGGGTTGGGCAGATACTGGGGCCGGTGGTGACGGCGCGGTTACTGGAAAGTAGCGGCAGTTTTGCGCCCGGGTTGCTGGCAGCGGCAGCGGCGTTGATCGGGGCGGCGGTGCTGTTGGTGCCGTTGGGGAAGGTGCGGTTTTAGGGTTTGGTGCTGAGCCAAACCTGCAGAGGATAAAGCTTGAAGCGGTTAAAGAAAGCTGCCCAGCTCCCGGAGAACAACTGAGGAACCAACGTTTTGTTAAATTATTGGCCGAACGTTCCTAAAAGAGTTTTCAAACGTCGAAAGATAGCTTTCTAACTCGTGATTACGAAAGAACCCCTCAAGCGACCAGAGCAACATGCAACCACCCTCAACGTTAAGACAAAGATGAGCATCCCGCCCTAACAGCTCCGAAAGTGCTCGGTTTGAAGCAATAAAGGATTCAGCCTGAAAATCGCCCCATAAATGGAGTTTTTTAGACTCATCAATTATCGATGACCCACGAAGTTCATACTGAGTTTCAAGGAGCCTCGCGGCCCTTAGCTTGAAGTCTGGAGCATGGAAAGCCGGCTTAAACAATAAGCATGATACATGTGACGGACCGGAATAGGCTCCTCTGCCAAATACGGAAAGAACATCCAAGAAATAAAGCACACCATTGTTAATATCTTTTCTTCTACTGCTACTCAGACATATTCCGCGAGACAAAAAATCAGAAATCATTTTCGCATCAAATGATGGAACCTCATTCTTTACCCTGCAGGGGGAATACCCAAGCTCACCGAGAATCCCATCTCTTGCTTTTCTAGATCTATACTTAAGAAACGCATACAGAAGAAAGACAGCAATAGACAAGAAAATGACTATAAATATCATTCCATTGAAATTATTCATCAAAAATCCCAAAACCAAGCATACGCACTAATTCATACCCATATTAGAGCGCCATCTCAAACGAGCCTCGCATTTTTCCCGATATCCCTGGCGGACAGATCTCTCACTTCCCGGACCAGCCTGCTGGAGACTCGAACAATAAGGGAAAAAAGAGGTCTGATTAACTCACGTTTCTTAAAAAGCAAACCATAGAGCAAAAAATCCCAGACCAATAATGACACCACCCACAGCCTGAAATCGTTCTGATTTTTTCCAATATATTCCGCTTACCAGTGCGCCCAGTCCAGACACTACGAATGCAGCAGATATTAAATATGCTTGCTTTCCTTCAAAATAACCCTTCGCACCAAGGTTAAGCTCTCCATTCCAAGCCCCCCAAATCCCTGTGAAAAGCAGACTCACAGCAAAGAAAAATAAAAAAAATTGTTCCAATGTCTTCAAAACTTCTCTCTAACAAAAAACATAACGAGTGCAACGAAGATCACTCCTCTCATTTCACAGCCAAGCCCTGTGGGCTCGAATAAGCGGCCTATTTCCTGATTTCCCCCGATATTCCCCGTTCCGAAAACCACTCTATATTAACCGTTTAGCATTTTCTGTAAGCCATATCCTACAAAGATATGGCTGGTTCTGTTGAGAACGGCCTCACTTCAGAATGACGGTTGGGCTCGTTGTTCTATAGATTGGGCGCAGGAACCCACTGGCCTGATACCAGCGGCGGGAAGGCTGTGGGAAGTCATGCTTGCATGACGAACTCGGTGTCACACCCTTCGCGATGCCAAGCATCAGCTCCCACAAAGCCCGTGCGAATTTGGAAAAGGGATGCGTTCAAGGGGTGATGGTGAAACGCATGACACCGATGATCTGGTTATCCCCGGTACGCACTTCTACCCGCCAACGCCCCTCTGATGGCACAGGAATATGGCGCTTGTGAGACCAGGTGCGAAACCCGGATTCGCGGCCGCCAAAGACCTTCAAGGGAATGCGGTCCACCTGTTCGCCATCACGAAACCAGTAGTGATAGACCTCCTGCCCCAACCCCAATGGCGCCTTGATGGCCGTGTAGGCATACAACCCTTCTGCCACTTCGTCTGCACTGAATACTTCACCGCTGACCAGCGGTTTGCGCTCGGCACGATTGAATGACAACGCAACGGCCCGCTCTTGCAGGGATAAAGTCAGTGGTGGCACCAGCGGGGCCAACCAACGTGGGGCTAACGCGATCAGGCAAGACACGCCAATCAGCCCAAGCCAGCGAAACCATTTTCGCGGCCCGCCAAATCGCCAAAAGCTGGGCAACGCAAACAGGGCCGTGAGCCAGCCGGCCCAGGCCAGCGCAGAATCCGTGCTCCAGTGGAAGATCAGCGGCAACAGCACCAGCAACGCCACAAATAACGCCCAGGCGTGAAAGCCGAAATACAACGCCCGATGCCGGGACAGCCAGAAGTAGACCGGATCGATGATGCTGATGGCCGCCGCGCTCACCACCAACGTGGTGAAGAAAATATATTCCGCGCCACCAGACCATTGCAGCAGCACGAACGGCAGGCTGAAAAAGAACGCCTCTTGGTGCACCGCCTGCAACAGCAACTTGAGCATGCCCTGGGGCAGGCCATCAAAGCGGGTACCGATCACCTTGTTCTGCCAGATCCCCTCGGTGAGCAGCAAGAGCCAGCTGAACACCAGCAGCCCAGTCAGCACCGCCGCCAGCCAGGGCTGCCGCTCCACCAGAAAATAACTGCTCAGGCCCAGCGAAAAGCTGATCAACGCCCAGACATGGCGGATCTGATAAAGCTTGTCAGTGAGGGTTTGTAGCGTCAGCGGCAAAGTGTGGCTCCGTCGAGGGGTTGCGTCTTCGACGTACTATAGCCCTGTGGGTTCCCGATGGCAGTAAGGGTTCCAGACAAAGCCCTCCCGCTGTAGGAATTCCCTTCCAGGGGACGAACGAAAATCGCTCCGTATCTTTCCGTCTATTGCGATAATAGAAGAACAGGCCGCGCCTCTGACCCTACTGATGATCCTCCGGACCTTTTCCGCGCTTCGCGCGGTTCGTCCCCTGGAACGGAACTCCTACAGGGAGGGGAGGGGAAGGAAGCGCGGGGCGCGGAGGCCACGCGGGGGGGGGAGATCAGCCTGCGAAGTTGAGCAATACGCCGGCGGCGACGGCGGAACCAATGACGCCGGCCACATTGGGGCCCATGGCGTGCATAAGCAGGAAGTTGTGGGGGTTGGCATCCAGGCCGACCTTGTTGGCCACCCGTGCCGCCATGGGGACGGCGGACACACCGGCGGCGCCGATGATGGGATTGACCGGGTGGCGACTGACGCGGTTGAGCAATTTGGCCATCAACACACCGGTGGCGGTGCCAATCATGAACGCCACCAGGCCCAGGGCCAGGATACCCAGGGTTTCCATCACCAGGAATTGGTCGGCGCTGAGTTTCGCGCCCACGGCCAGCCCCAGCATGATGGTCACCACATTGATCAGAGCATTGCTGGTGGTGTCCACCAGCCGGTTCACCACCCCGGACTCTTTCATCAGGTTACCCAGGCAAAACATGCCCAGCAGTGGCGCCGCATCGGGTAACACCAGCGCCACCAGAACCAGCAACAGGATCGGGAACAGAATTTTCTCTACCTGACTCACCGGGCGCAGTTGCTCCATTTTGATCTGCCGCTCTTTTTGCGAGGTCAGCGCCCGAATGATCGGCGGCTGGATAATGGGCACCAGCGCCATGTAGGAATAAGCCGCCACCGCAATCGCGCCAAGCAGATGCGGCGCCAGCTTGGTGGTGACATAGATGGAGGTGGGACCATCGGCGCCACCGATGATGCCGATGGCGGCGGCATCTGCCAGGGAGAACTCCATGCCCAGAAAGTTCAACGCCAGCGCCCCAAGCAAGGCAGCAAAGATGCCAAATTGCGCCGCCGCACCCAACAGCAGGGTGCGCGGGTTGGCCAGCAGCGGACCAAAATCCGTCATTGCCCCCACGCCCATGAAGATCAACAGCGGGAAAATACCGGTGGTCAGGCCTACGGTATAAATGAGATAGAGAATACCGTCGCCGTAATTGGCATTTACGGCCAGATAATGCAGCTGGTCCTGCACCGCTGGCCCTGCCGCCTGTGCGGCCGTATAAAGCGCGTCACGTCCTGCTCCTGCCTCCATGCCCAGTACCTGCGCCATGGAAGCCAACAGGTCTACAGAGCCAAAATGCAGCGCCTGGCTGATGGCCGATTCCGCCAGGCCGGCCATGGGAATATTCGCCAGCAGGCCACCAAAGCCGATGGGCAACAACAACAAGGGTTCGAACTTTTTGTGAATGGCCAGCCACAACAGGCCCAGGCAGACCAGCAGCATGACCAGCTGGCCGCCACTCATGTGAAACAGCCCGGTGCTGTGCCAGAGGGTTTGCAGCTTATCCATTGGCGGGCTCCACGCTGAGCAGGGTTTGCCCCACGGCCACGGCGTCGCCCTCTTTCACGGCAACCTCGCTGATCACACCCGCGCTGGTGCTGGACACATCCGTTTCCATTTTCATGGCTTCCAGCACCATGATTTTCTGACCTTCGGTGACCTGATCACCGGGCTTCACCAGTACCTGAAAAATATTCCCCGCCAGCGGCGCAGGCACCGGCACGCTGTTGGCCGGGTTACCTGGAGCGGGTGCGGATGACGCAGGAGCAGAGGCACCACCCACCGCACGCAGGCCGGTTACCTCACCGCCCTCGTTCACTTTCACCGTGTACTGCTGGCCGTCCACCTCAACGGTATAAACCCCTTCTGACTGGCTGCCGCCGCTGGCCGTTTCTTTACCTTCAACCGGCGCGGCTTCAAACGCTGAGGCGTCGCCCCGGTTTTCCAGAAAACGTTGGCCAATTTGCGGGAACAATGCATAGGTGAGTACGTCATCGGTCAACCGCCGCCCTTCTTCCAGCGCTATGCCCTTGTCTTTTGCCAGAGCCAGCACTTCCTCACGGAGACTGTCCATCTCGTTATCGAGTAAATCACCCGGGCGACAGGTAACCGGTTCATCGCCCTCCAGGGCACGCTGCTGTAGCTCCGCGTTGTACGGTGCCGGCGCGGCGCCATATTCGCCACGGAGGATGCCGCGAGTTTCCTTGCTGAGCACTTTGTAGCGTTCGCCGGAGAGCACATTCAGCACCGCCTGGGTGCCGACGATTTGCGAGGTGGGCGTCACCAGCGGGATGAACCCCAGATCTTCACGGACGCCGGGAATTTCCTGCAGCACTTCATCAAACCGATCCGCTGCGCCCTGCTCCTTGAGCTGGCTCTCCATATTGGTGAGCATGCCGCCTGGCACCTGCGCCACCAGGATGCGCGCATCCACACCGCGCAAGCTGCCTTCGAAGGCAGCGTACTTCTTACGCACCTCGCGAAAATAACCGGCGATACGATTCAGTTTTTTGATATCCAGCCCGGTATCCCGGTCCGTGCCTTCCAGCATGGCGACCACGGATTCCGTTGGGCTATGACCATAGGTCATCGACATGGACGAGATGGCAGTGTCCACGTTGTCGATGCCCGCTTCTGCCGCTTTCAGGGCCGTGGCAGTAGACAACCCGGTGGTTGCGTGCGACTGCATGTGCACGGGAATATTCAGGGAGGCTTTAAGGCGCGTTACCAGCTCGAACGCCACAGCCGGGCGCAGCAGGCCGGCCATGTCCTTAATGGCAACAGAATGCGCGCCCATCTGTTCGATTACTTTGCCCTGCTCCACCCACATGTCCATGGTGTGCACCGGGCTGACCGTGTACGCGATGGTGCCCTGGGCATGCTTGCCCTGTTTCACCACCGCGGCGATGGCCCGCTCAATGTTGCGCATGTCGTTCATGGCATCAAACACACGGAACACATCCACGCCGTTTTCCGCCGCACGTTCCACAAACGCATCCACCACATCATCCGCGTAATGGCGATAGCCCAGCAGGTTCTGCCCCCGCAACAGCATTTGCTGCGGCGTTTTCGGCATGGCCTGCTTCAATTCGCGGATGCGTTGCCACGGGTCTTCCCCCAGATAACGAATACAGGCATCAAAGGTCGCCCCGCCCCAGGATTCCAGTGACCAGAAGCCAATGTCATCGAGCTCCGCGGCAATCGGCAACATGTCATCCAGACGCATGCGGGTGGCAAACAGGGACTGGTGGGCATCGCGTAGCACCACATCAGTAATGCCCAACGGTTTCAGGTCACTCATGGGGATAATCCGGTATTTATGACAGGGAAGACTGACGGTGCTGCTGCACCGCTTTTTCGATGGCTTTAATAATGGCCGGCGAAGGCATGTCCTGCGGGGGGGCTGAAGCAGGCTGCGGCGCCGGTTCCTCGCGACCAAATTTCTGCACCAGCTTCGACATAGCTGTGGTCACGGCCACCAGCACAATCAGAAAAACAAACACGACACCCATGCCAACCAGCATGAGTTCGACACCCTGAGCCATCATAGCGTTCATGGAACACTCCTTTTGGTTCCAAAAGCGGATTCAGTCACCGCAGGCGCCGCCGTTTGGGCGGGCATCAAGGTGGCCTTGTGAGCCGGTATTGCTCTCGCGGGGTTAAGGGCAATGTAGACAGATTGTCGACAACCCGCAATGAGGCATGCAAGGAACAAGGTGGTCGTTTTGATCAATTGACGGCCGTCAGAACAGATTCCACCAACCCATAACGGAACGATTACCGCTATGCAGGGTATTAATGTGCAACAGGGTGGGAATGCCGGGGCTGGCCCCATCATAGTGGGCGGAGGATGGCGAAGAGTGCGGAGTGAAGCGTGCAGCGACCGCAGAGTGGCATAAAAAAAGGCCCCCGATTGGGAGCCTTCTTTTATTCGTATGGTGCACCGGGAGGGAGTCGAACCCCCGACCTACTGGTTCGTAGCCAGTTGCTCTATCCAGCTGAGCTACCGGTGCAGATCTCGTTGCTGTAACGCCGCGAGAGGCTGCGCATTATTCCGAAAGCCCCGCGGTGAGTCAAGCGTAGATCGGTTAAAAGTTCGGCAATCAGCTTTCTGCAGCAGCCATTTGTTTTTGCATGTAATTTTCCAGGCCAACTTTATCGATAAGACCGAGCTGAGTCTCCAGCCAATCGATGTGCTCTTCTTCGGATTCGAGGATATCCTTGAGCAGGTTACGGCTGATGTAATCCTGGATAGATTCGCAGTAAGCAATCCCTTCACGCAGGTCTGGCACAGCCATTTGCTCCAGCTTGAGATCGCACTCCAGCATTTCCTTGGTGTTTTCACCAATCATCAGCTTGCCCAGGTCTTGCAGGTTGGGAATGCCTTCCAGGAACAGAATACGCTCGACCAGCATGTCGGCATGCTTCATCTCATCGATGGATTCGTGATATTCCTTGGCATAGAGTGCCTGCAAGCCCCAATCCTGGTACATCTTGGCGTGGAGGAAGTACTGGTTAATCGCTACCAGCTCATTGCCGAGTGCACGGTTGAGGAACTCAATCGCTTTGGCGTCGCCTTTCATTGGGGGTATCTCCGTCACATGAACTTGGGGTAACCCCTATTGTTCAGCAAGTGTGTGACAGAGACAAGGCAGGAGAGAAAAAAAGCGCTTCAAATACAAGCGCTTATGCAAATGAGAACGATTTTTTATGCGGTTTGTGGCCAGAAAACAACCGCCTCACCGGCAGTAGAAGAGTTCGAGAAAGAGGTCGCCTCGTTTGCGCTACGGGTCTCACGCAAAATTTGGCGGGCGTGACGGGCACATTTACCACACTGACTTCCAACCCCAAGTTCCCGACGAAGATCACGCAGGCTGTCGCAGCCAGAATCGACCGCTTCCCGTATATGGTTGTCAGTAATGCCCTTACAAATGCATACGTACATAAGTCGCCTTTCCTCAATCTCTGGAAAGGATGCTAAACCTAACGCGAATCATTATCAACTACTTTTGGGAATCTATTCACTCGGCCCCGATTTCGCGTTACCGGGGCCAGCCATTTATATGCAAAAATTTAAGACCACTAACCCTCCCCCTTCGATCACTCCGGCAATCCCGGGGACAGGCCTTGCCGGGCGGGCATAAAAAAAGCCCCGCAAAGCGGGGCTTTTGGCCTTCATAAACCCTTCTGACGTATCAGGAGGACTTCTTCTTGGCCGGGGTACGCTTACGTGCCGCTTTCTTGGCAGGCGCTTTACGGGTTGCTGCTTTCTTTGCTGCAGGTTTCTTGCTAGCCGCTTTTTTGGCGGGCGCCTTTTTAGTGGCAGGCTTTTTGGTTGCTGCTTTTTTTGCAGCCGCCTTGGGCTTGCGAGCGGTCGCTTTCTTGGCAACACGCTTGGCTTTCGCTGCCGCTTTACGCGCAGCTGCTTTGGCTTTCTGCTCCGCTTTCTTCTGCTCGGCCTTGGCTTTCTTCGCCAGTTTGCGTTCGTGATCACGCAATTTGGCTTTGAAGTTGCGCTCAGCCGTACGCAGTTTCTTCACTTCGCGGGCGACCACTTTCTTGGCGGCCTGGATCTCGGCACGAATCAGTTTTGCTTCGCCACGAATATCCTGAAGTTTCAGACGCGCAGTGTTCATACGCCCGCGTGCAGTTTCAACGGCACGCTTGGCTGCGGCGGTGGAGGTCTTTTGCGCTTTTTCACGCTTGGCTGCAACATCGGCACGCAGTTTCGACAGCTTGGCGTTCTCTGCGTCGATTTTGGCGCGATGCTTATCGAGTTTGGTTTGCGACTGGGTGACTTTCTTTTCAGCCTGGGCTACTGCCTTGTCCTGCAATTTAACCTTGGCTTCAGCGTTGGTAACAGACTTGGGAACGGCCGGTGCTTTTGCAACGGCGGCTTTCTTCGCTGCGGGTTTGCGCGCCGCAGTTTTCTTCGCGGCGGCTTTCTTTGCTCGAGCCATGATTGATCTCCTAAGCTATGGCATTGTCATCAGTACTGCGACAAGTGGAAAGTAGCATAAAAAAAAATCAGTTGGTACATTATTTAATCAGCCTACTTTTAATTTTTCTGATTTTTTTCACAGCCTTTGATCACCGCTCTTTTGCTTCGTTTCCCTTTTAGCCTTCTGTGTTTTCTTTTTTATGGGATTTAATTAACCCGCCAACGATGACTGAATCTTCTTGGGGCAGTCTTTCTGCACGTTTTTCTACGCCCCCTGTTGTGAACAATTCGCCCTGTTTCATGCAACAACACAAATCTATCCCCATGTGAAAAGGCCCTTTGCTTGGGCCTGTTAACACCTTCGACAACGTCTTTACGTATAAAAAGCACCGCCAGAAAGAAACGCCGCCACCGCTATCGCGCCAGGAAAAGACAGATTCTCCCCGCCAAATACGCAGCCCTTGCCGGGCTATTCGCAGGAAACCGGTAAGTTCAATTGTGTAGAACCGTTACAACGTGTCAGAAAAAATGGCCTCATTGCTTCGCCAGAAATGCCGTTCATTCTTCACGTTTCAAGGCGTAAGTCAGAGTCGCTCCCTTCATGGGCTGGCTTTTCTCAATGCGCAAAAACCAATAGCCGCACGCGCTTCTTCCTTCTTGTTGAAGGCACTCGCAACAGGACGCCAACCCTTTCCTGAACGCGGAAGAAAATACCAGCACGCCGCAATACGGCTTATTAAAGAAGGCTCACTGGAAGGAAGAAGGCTTCATCTTCGATATGCGGCCCACAAGGCCCTGCCACTTGTTGACCTAATGATTTTGCAGCAGTGACGCCGAAAACCGTCGCCATCGCAGGGGAGATATTCACACGATGAAGGGCCGTGAGGGTGCTACGGGGAAATCATTACAGCCGGGCCTCATGAGGTCAGGCTCTATCCGCCACAGTGCGCGCGCATAAAAAGGTTCATCGCGGAATTAGGGAATGGTGCGGATTTGATGTCTTGCCAGGCGAGTTCACGGCGGAGAGGACCTGATGCTTGAGCCCCGCCCCTTCCCCAATCAAGAGGAACGCCTAAAGCGGCGTTATAGCAGGGTTTGGTTTCCTGTTTGTGTGGTTTTTCACGTCTGGTATTCGGCGTTGAGCGTCATGCAAAGTGCGAAAGGTTTGCGGGTAAGCCTATTAAAAGCCCGCTTTTCACTCTAGCCCATGGTGCACAAAAAAAACGGGAAGCCGAAGCTTCCCGTTTTTGATCATCAGCATCTGGTCGGTACTGACAAGCGGATAATCAGCCTTTCAGGGCGGACAATACCCGATCGCGGATATCATCTACGGAGCCCACGCCAGCGACGCGCACATAACCGGGTGCTTTTGCCTCTGCGTTCTTGGCCAGATCCTGATAGAAGTCCACCAATGGGCGAGTCTGCGCCTGATAAACCTCGAGACGCTTGCGTACGGTCTCTTCCTTGTCATCATCACGCTGAACCAGCTCATCACCGGTTTCGTCGTCTTTGCCTTCCACTTTCGGTGGGTTGTACTTGGTGTGGTACACACGGCCGGAAGCCGGATGAACGCGGCGACCGCTCAAACGCTCAATGATTTCCTCGTCATCCACGTCGATTTCCACCACAAAGTCGATATCGACGCCCTGCTCCACCAGGGATTGCGCCTGGGGGATGGTGCGGGGGAAGCCGTCGAACAGGAACCCGTTGGCACAATCATTTTCCGTAATACGCTCTTTCACCAAGCCGAGGATGATATCGTCGGAGACCAAACCACCCGCATCCATCACTTTCTTGGCTTCCAGGCCCAGTGGAGTGCCTGCTTTGACCGCAGCGCGCAGCATGTCACCGGTAGAAATCTGAGGAATATTGAACTGTTCCTTGATGAACTGCGCCTGGGTGCCCTTGCCCGCACCGGGGGCACCAAGCAGGATGACACGCATAGGATTCTCC
>NZ_PBSH01000045.1 GCF_002726155.1 Alcanivorax sp.
GCGGGTTCTTGCCAGGTTCTCGAGGCCGAGTTCCTTGGCAATGTCCAGAAGTTCTCCAATCGGCTTCTGCTTCAGTTCAGAAAGATTCATTGGCGTCTAATTTGGTGTCTTTGGATGAATTGAGAGGATGCACCACCGCGGTGCTGCAGTTGTTTTGATAATCCGGTTTATTCGGAATCTGGCCCGGCAAGCCTAAAGAGGGCCATAAGGAAAATAGGTAACCAGAGGTTCCGAGGACTAACTAAAGGGGGTGCTTTATTAAAGCTGGTTCTGGAATCTATCACTGTGGGGGCCCGCATGCAACACGCAACATGTAACACGCTGCAAGCAGGAAAACCCTCCCCTGAGGGGGAGGGTTGGGGCGTGCCGGCTTTCTTAGAGGGTGCTGTCCAGGAATGCGGTCAGCTGGCTCTTGGACAGAGCGCCCACTTTGGTGGCTTCCACGTTGCCGTTCTTGAATACGGTCAGGGTGGGGATGCCACGTACGCCGTACTTCTTGGGGGTTTCCGGGTTGTCATCGATGTTGATTTTGGCAATGGTCAGCTTGTCGCCGTACTCGCCAACCAGTTGCTCAAGGATCGGCGCGACCATTTTGCAGGGGCCGCACCAGGGGGCCCAGTAGTCGACCAGCACGGGGCCGTCTGCGTTGATGACCTGGGCTTCGAAGTCCGCGTCGGTCACGTTGATAATCTCGCCGCTCATTGAATTCTCCTGATATAAAGGTTTCAGAGATCAGTCAGGGTTGTTAACTGGCCTCTGCGATGGGGAATAATATCAGGTTGCGGGTGATGAATTTCAAGCGAGGCAGTTAATTATCGCTGTAGTTGCTGCCTATGACATCGTAACGCCATGATTTTTGGATAGAATCGGTCCAAAGGAAGGAGTGACTATGGAGCATGGCGAACATCTGGCTGCCATTGATTTGGGGTCGAACAGTTTTCATATGGTGGTAGCCCGCCAGGCACAGGGGGAAATCCAGATCCTCGACGGGCTGTCTGAGAAGGTGCAACTGGGGGCGGGGCTGGACAGAGAAAACCGCCTGGACGCGGATACCCAGGAGCGAGCGCTGGAATGCCTGGGCCGGTTTGCCCAGCGTATAGCCGGTATTCCGCGCGGTAGCGTGCGGGTGGTGGGGACCAATACCCTGCGCCAGGCGCGCAACGCCCGGGAGTTTATCCGCCGCGCAGAGGCGGTGCTGGGCCACGACATTGAAGTGGTGGCTGGCCGGGAAGAGGCACGTCTGATCTATCTGGGGGTCGCCCACACTCTTGCTGATGACGCGGGGCAGCGGCTGGTGGTGGATATCGGTGGTGGCTCCACGGAGCTGATCATCGGGGAGCGGTTTGAGTCCACGGAAACCGAATCGCTGCATATGGGGTGTGTCAGCTTTGCCCAGCGCTTTTTCCCTAACGGGGAGATTACCGAAAAAGCCTTTGACCGGGCGGTGACGGCAGCGCGCCAGGAAGTGTTGTCCATTCATGCCAACTACCGACGCCTGGGCTGGCAGCAGGCAGTGGGGGCGTCCGGCACCATCAAGGCGATCAGCCAGGTGTGCGTGGACAATGGCTGGTGCGAGTTTGGCATCACGCTGGAAGGCATGAAAAAAGTCCGCAAGCGGGTGATCAAGGCTGGGTCCGTGGACAAGCTGGATCTGAAAGGCTTGCGAGAAGACAGGCAACCCATTTTTGCTTCCGGCCTGGCTATTTTGTACGGCATTTTCGAGCAGCTGGGTATTGATCAGATGGAGGTGTCCAGCGGGGCCCTGCGTGAAGGGTTGCTGTATGACCTGCTGGGCCGTTTCGGCCACGAGGATGTGCGTGACCGCAGTATTCAGGCGTTGATGAATCGCCATCATGTGGAAAGCAGTCAGGCGGAGCGGGTGTGTGCCACGGCGCAGGCGTTTTACCAGCAGGTGGCCAGTGACTGGCAAATCGAAGGCGATGAAGCTGCTGATACCTTGCGTTGGGGGGGGCTGCTCCACGAAGTGGGACTGGCGGTGTCGCACAGTCAGTTCCACAAGCATGGTGCTTATCTGGTTACCAATTCCGATTTGCCGGGTTTTTCCCGTCAGGAGCAGCAGATGGTGGCGCTGATGGTGCGTGGGCACCGTCGCAAGGTGCCGTTGGCGGCGCTGGCGGAATTGCCGGACGATGAGCAAACCGGATTGTTGCGGCTGTGTCTTGTGTTGCGTTTGGCGGTGCGTTTGCACCATGCACGCAGCGATGAAGATGTCCCAGAGATTCGCTTGCAAGCTCGTGGTGAACGGCTTGCCATCACCTTCCCGCCCGGGTGGCTGGAGGAGCACCCGCTCACCCAGGCGGATCTGGAGCAGGAACACGACTACTTCCAGGCGGCAGGCTACCAGCTTGTATTGGCGTGAGAATAAAACAGCTATTCAAGAGGGAGTCCCGCTTCGGGCGGGGCACCCTCTTGAAAGCTAGTAGCTACTAGCTAGAAGTCGTCTTACCCTCCCAGCGTATCCAGCAGACTCTGCTGGGCGATGAAACTCTCCTCGCCTTCTTGCGGTTGGGCTCGCTGGTAGCGGCCGTCCGGTTGCAGTTCCCAGGCGCGGGTGTTGTCGCGCAGATAGATATGCAGGCCCTGTTCCAGAATCTGTGCCTTGAGTACCGGATCATTCACCGGGAAACAGGTTTCCACGCGGTTGAACAGGTTGCGATCCATCCAGTCAGCACTGGAGCAGTACACCAGGTCGTCACCGCCGTGGTGAAAATGGTAAATACGGGTGTGCTCCAGGAACCGGCCGATAATGGAGCGTACGCGAATGTTCTCCGAAAGCCCGGGGATGCCGGGTTTCAGGCAGCAGATGCCGCGAACGATCAGGTCAATTTCCACACCCGCCTGGCTGGCCCGATAGAGCGCCTGCATGATGTTCTCTTCGGTCAGTGAGTTGAACTTGGCAATAATGCGCGCCGGTTTACCGGCCAGCGCCTGTTCCGTTTCAAACTCGATCCACTCGATAACGGAGGGGTGCAGGGTGAACGGTGAATGTTTTAGCTGCTTGAGCCGTGCCGCCTTGCCCATGCCCGTCAGTTCCTGAAAGATTTTGTGCACGTCCTGACCCATGCTTTTTTCACAGGTCATCAGACCGTAATCGGTGTACAGCTTGGTGGTCTTGGTGTGGTAATTACCGGTGCCCAGGTGCACATAGCGTTTGATGCCATCGCCGTCACGGCGTACCACCAGCAGCATTTTTGCGTGGGTCTTGTAGCCCACCACGCCGTACACCACGATGGCACCGGCTTCCTGCAGACGCCGGGCACCTTCGATATTGGATTCTTCATCGAAGCGGGCGCGCAGTTCCACGATGGCGGTGACTTCCTTGCCATTGCGTGCGGCCGTTTCCAGGTGGTCGAGAATTTCCGATTTGGTGCCGGTGCGATACAGGGTCTGCTTGATGGCCAGTACCTTGGGGTCACGCGCGGCTTCTGCCAGCAGGTTAATCACCGGCTGGAACGATTCGTAGGGGTGGTGCAGCAGGATGTCGCCCTGGTCGATAGCATCAAAAATGGTTTCATTTTTTTTCACCGCCGGCGCCAGCTTGGGGGTAAAGGGCGGGTAGTGCAGTCGCGGGCGGTTGACGCTGGTAAACATGCGCGCCAGGTTCACCGGGCCGTTCACTTCGTACAGGTCTTCCTCGGTGAGTTCGAACTGTTCCAGCAGATAATGCATCAGGTGGCGCGGGCAGTTGTCGGCCACTTCCAGGCGTACTTCATCCCCGTAACGACGTGACAGCAGTTGGCCTTTCAGGGCGCTGGCCAGGTCTTCGACTTCTTCGTCCACTTCCATATCGGCGTTGCGGGTTACCCGGAACTGGTAGCAACCGGTGGCCTTCATGCCCGGGAACAGGTCGGATACGTGGGCATGGATCATGGAGGAAAGAAACACGAAATTGTCGTCACCCCCTTCGCTTATTTCGTCGGGAATACGAATCAGGCGGGGCAGGGAACGCGGTGCCGGCACAATGGCCAGGCCTGTTGAGCGGCCAAAAGCGTCCTTGCCGTCCAGCGGAACAATGAAGTTCAAGCTTTTGTTCACCAGGCGCGGGAACGGGTGTGACGGGTCCAGTGCGATGGGTGTGAGCACGGGATAAATTTGCTCGCGAAAATATTTTTTAACCCATTCAACCTGGGCTTCGGTCCAGTCTTCGCGGCGAAGAAAATCCACCCCTTCTTCTCGCAGGGCGGGAAGCAGTACGTCGTTGAGGATGCGGTACTGGCGGTCCACGGCTTCGTGGGTAATGGCACTGATGGATTTCAACAGTTCATCGGGCAGCATGCCGTCAGGGCCGGGCTGGCCGGTGTGTGTTTCCAGTTTATTCTTCAGGCCGGCCACGCGAATTTCGAAGAACTCGTCCATGTTGCTGGAAAAAATCAGCAGGAAATTCAGCCGCTCCATCAAGGGATGATTCTCGTCCATGGCCTGCTCAAGGACGCGCAGATTGAACTGCAACAGGCTGAGTTCCCGGTTCAGGTAGTAATCCGGGTTGTTAAAGTCGCTGCTGTTGAGGTCGACGGCGCTCTGTTCGTTGACGCCCTGTTCGCTGGAGAAAGAATTCATGGTGTCGTCCTGACCGGAACCGGATTGTGGAGTTCCTATTCCATGACATTAATGTGACACGGTAATGACAGCAGGAAAATCATTCTGTGTTCGTGCCGATCACACGGCGTTGCCGAGTATGGATCAAGAGTATCGCGAGCAGTGCGTGGCAGAAAGAGGCAAAAGGGGGGGGGATGGAGAAAGTGCGGCATAAGCGCAAGAGCCGGCGCAGGGGCCAGCTTTTGCGGGAATCAATCAGCCCTGAAAAATCCAGGATTGCTGAATGATATCCAGTTGCTGCATTTCGTCATCGGTGGGGGCGCGGGCTTCGGCAGTGGCAAGGGTGGACACGGCAAGGCCCAGCACGATCAATAGAGTGCGCATCGGTATTACTCCTCGGGTCAGTGACCCAATAAAAATCAGCAGAAAACGGTGGAATAATAGCCAGATGAGGCGGTTTTACATTGGCAGGGTTGGTGGTAAAGAAAGCTTCAAAAGCCAGTCAACAGGGTGTTGAGGGGGTTACTGAGGGCTGCTTTGCAGTTGTTCAGTGAGGCTGCGCAGCCCTTCTCGGTTGTGGTGGGAGAGTGGGATGGTCTTGTTTCCCAGAGCCAGAAACGCGGCGTCGGCATAGGCCAGGGACCGGAACAACGGGAAGGGCAGGTCCAGGCCTACCGTTTCCCGGATTTCATCACCGTAACGCATGCCACCATCGTAAAACGGTTTGCCAACACGGTGCGCTTCGCCATCGATTGTCAGGGTGACCGGATTGTCCGCTTCGATTTGATGTTCAGGCGCTCGCAGGGCGAACATCAACGCGACGCTTTCTTCAGAGAGAAGGCGCTGGTTATTGCGAACCGTGCTGGCCCAGAGGGCCACGTTGTGAAAACCGGGGCCGGCTGCAGAGGGTAGTGCTGATTTTTCCAGAGTATAGGTCCGCATCTGCGGGAAGTCGTCCGAAGGTTCACTGACGCTGACTTCCGGCGAACACCCTGCGCTGAGTCCGAGCGTGAGCAGTGCCAGCAGAGCCGGTCGCCATTGCTTTGCGCGGTTATGGCCTGGTCTCAGCACAGGTTCAGGACAGCCCTTTGAGTTTTTGCGCTGCGGCTTTGGCGAAGTAGGTGAGAATGCCATCGGCGCCGGCGCGCTTGAAAGCCAGCAGGGATTCCATCATCACCTTGTCCTGGTCCAGCCAGCCGTTCTGGAAGGCCGCCATGTGCATGGCGTATTCGCCGCTCACCTGGTAGGCGTACACGGGGACCTTGAACTCATCTTTTACCCGGCGAACCACATCCAGGTAGGGCATGCCCGGTTTCACCATTACCACGTCGGCACCTTCGGCCAAATCCAGGGCGATTTCGTGGAGGGCTTCGTCAGAATTGGCCGGGTCCATCTGGTAGGTGGTCTTGTCGGCCTTGCCCAGGTTGCCGGCGGAGCCGACGGCATCGCGAAATGGCCCATAGTAGGCGCTGGCGTACTTGGCAGAGTAGGCCATGATGCGAGTGTGGATGTGGCCGTGATTTTCCAGTGCCTCGCGGATGGCGCCGATGCGGCCGTCCATCATGTCCGAGGGGGCGACCATGTCGGCACCGGCATCGGCATGGGACAGGGCCTGTTTCACCAGTGCATCCACGGTCACGTCATTGAGCACATAGCCGTTGTCATCGATGATGCCGTCCTGGCCGTGGGTGGTGAACGGGTCCAGAGCGCCATCGGTGATTACGCCCATTTCCGGCACGGCTGCCTTGATGGCACGCACGGCGCGCTGGGCCAGCCCGTCCGGGTTCCAGGCTTCGCGGCCATCCAGGGTTTTTACGTCGGCCGGAGTGACCGGAAACAGGGCCATGGCGGGAACACCCAGCGCGGCCAGTTCACGAGCCTCTTCCACTAGCAAGTCGATGCTTTTGCGTTCTACCCCGGGCATGGACGGCACCGCTTCGGTCTGGTTGCTGCCTTCCAGCACAAACACCGGGTAGATCAGATCGTCCACGGTGAGGGTGTGCTCGCGCATCAGCCGGCGGGAAAAATCATCGCGGCGCATACGACGCATACGGGTAGCGGGCCAGGGGGCACGGGTGACAGACATGGGGTGGAGTCCTCTAGTAACATGGGCGCGCCCGTGTTGGCGACAATCGGCCGGGCGCAATAGCGAGAGTTTAGCAAGAGCAGTGAATGATGGAAAAACAACCGGCCTTTCATCTGGCCTTTTTGGTAAACGACCTGGAAGACGCCGCCGACTTTTATTGTCGGGTACTGGGGGCTCGCCGGGGCCGTGATGCCCCCAATTGGGTGGACGTGGATCTGCATGGCCACCAGCTTTCCCTGCATAAAGGTGAAAATTTAACGCCGATTCAGGGCTACAGTGAGGTGGATGGCCACCCGGTCCCCATGCCGCATTTTGGCGTGGTGCTGGACTTTGCCAGCTGGGAAACGCTGGTGGAGCGGATTTACGAGCATGACTGGCCCTTCCTGCTTAAACCCCGCGAGCGGTTTGTGGGGCAGCCCGCCGAGCAAGGCACCTTCTTCGTACAGGACCCTGCCGGTAACACGCTGGAGTTCAAGGGGCTGCGCGAACTGCACCGGATCTTCGAGGTATAGGCCATGGGCCGCTGGCGACCAAAGGGCTCTCCCGCCTCCAAGTACATCACCGTCGAGGGCTACCACAAGCTCAACGATGAGCTGCAGTACCTGTGGAAAGAGAAACGTCCGGTTGTCACCCAGGCGGTGCAGGAGGCGGCGGCTCAGGGGGATCGCTCGGAGAACGCAGAATATATCTACGGCAAGAAGCAGCTGCGGGAAATTGACCGGCGCGTGCGCTTTCTCAGCAAGCGTCTGGATGACATGACCGTGGTGGACCGGGTGCCGGATGACCAGAGCCGGGTATTCTTTGGTGCCTGGGTGGAGTTGGAAAACGACGCCGGTGAGACCGAAACCTACCGGCTGGTGGGGCCGGATGAAACCGATGCGGCAAGAGGCTATATCAGCATCGACGCGCCGCTGGCACGGGCCTTGCTCAAGAAACAGGTAGATGACGAAATAGAGGTGCGAACCCCGGCCGGTGAGCGTTGTCTGTTTATCAACCGTATCTGGTATCACGAGGAACACTGACTTGAGCTCTGACAACCGCATCTGGTTCTTTATCCGCAAATCCTTGTTGGGCGGGCTGACCATCCTGCTGCCCATTTCCATTATCGTATTTTTCTTTAAATGGATTTATCAGACGGTCACCGAGCTGATCTCGCCGTTTACCTCGGTGTTTATCAACGCCTTCGGGTTGCCGAAATTTGTGGCGGACTGGTTGTCAGTGCTGGCGGTAATGGTGCTGTGCTTTCTGGTGGGTACGCTGGTGGCCACGCGGCTGGGCAGTTGGGCCTGGCAGCAGTGGGAAGAGCATGTGATGACGCGACTGCCGGGCTACACCACGGTGCGTGAAGTGATTGCCCAGTTGATGGGAAGTAGCGCCGACAGCCCGTTCAGTCGGGGTGAAGTGGCGCGGGTATGGCTCTATGGCAGAGACACGGATGTTTCTGTGACTGCGCTGGTGACATCCCGGCACGCGGATGGCCATGTCACCGTCTTCGTGCCCACCGGCCCCAACCCCACCAGCGGCTTCATCTATCACCTTGATGAATCGTTGGTGGAACTGCATCCGGAGATTGGAGTGGAGAGCATGATGAAAACAGTGGTTTCCTGCGGGGCGGGTACGGCTGCGTTGTTCAGGACCGACAAGCAGGAAGGCTGATCAGTCCCACTACGAAGCCGCTGTAGGAGTCCCCTTCCAGGGGACGAACCGTGCGTAGCGAGCCGACCGGAGGGAGACTTTTCTTTTGAGACCTGTCGAGCTCGGAAATGCCTTATCGCCCTTCGGTCGATTCCGTGCTGCGCGAGGTTCGTCCCCTGGAAGGGAACTCCTACAGGGGGCGCCTACGCGTTCAAGCTCACCTTTTGTTCCGCCAGCGCGCCTTTCATAAAGTCCCGCATGGCTTTCAGATATAGCCCCTGATCCAGATGCAGTAAGTGGTTGCCCGGGAACCAGTGCACATCGCAGTTATTCCAGTGTTGGCGTAACAGGTGGCTGTGTTTGGGTGGGGCAAAGCGGTCGCCGGCGCCGCCGATGATCATGCGCCCGCTCTGCGGCACCTGGCAGGGCCAGGTCAGCGGCGAATGCAGCGCAGTAATTTCACGAAGCCCGGCGGTGTTGGTGTCGTAGACCTTGTTCAATAATTTCACTTGCTGGTTGATCGGGAACCAGCTTTTCATCAGGTCGATCACGCTCACCAAGGGCACGTTGGGAATGGCAAAAGCCAAATCTTTTTCCAGTGCAGCCAGCAGGCCAGTGGTGTAACCGCCCAGCGAAATACCGGTGGCGCCGATAGCGGGGGAACCCTGTTCGCGCAACATCTGCATGAACAGGCGAAGGTCATGGATGGCGTGGGCGAAGGTTTCGTTGAGCAGGGCCATGCCCTGGCTGAAGAACTCGGCACCACTGAACGGAGCGAAGCGACTCTTGCGCCGCCCATGGAAAGGCAGCGTATAAAGCAGCACATCGAAGCCCTGTTTGTAGAACCAGGGCAACGCCAGCCAGCGAGTGTTCAGCCAGTAAGGGTCGGCCACAAAGCCGTGGATCATTACCAGCGTGGGGCGCGGGCCATCGTGGTGGCGCCAGTGTTGCGCCCAGGCCGTGCGGTTACGTGTGTGGTTCAGGTAGCGATCTTTCAGGGCCGGGTTCCTGGGCGTAAACGGCGACGCAAAATGCAGGGTGTGGGCGTCGCCATCCTCTGGCTGAAAGTGGTAGCTGGAAACCGGGGTGCGGTGGATGTCCACCTGGGCGGTAGGTGGGGTAAAAAACGCATTGGGATCGCTGCCCGCCAGAAACGGGCGGTAGAAATCGGCCAGTTCCCGTTCTTCACGCTGTCGCGAGGCGTTCAGGGTGGCGGGTAGCGCTGCCACTCCGGCCATGCAGGCCAGGCCAGTGCGCGCCAGGGTGTCCACGGCGGCGGTGCTGCTGATGCGCCAGCTGGTGTCACTGTCGGCCAGAAAGTGATCCGGCATGGCGTGAAAGCCGGACGGCAGTGTTTGCCACCAGGGCTGGCTGAGCGTGGGCAGATCTTCGTTGCAGTAATCGTCCGGGTGAATGCGGGGCAGTAATTCGCTCATGCCGCCTCCTGGTGGGTGAATCTCAGTAAAGAATGTCGGCTGCGGGCCGGCAATGACAGAAACGCTCAATGCCCAGCGCCGGGTGCCTGACGGAATAAAGCCCGCGCTTATGCGTTCTTGATAAAGGCGACAACCCGTTTCAGGTCTTTGTTCGCTTCCGGAAGGAAAGGCACCATGATCGGCCATACATGGAATACGCTGGGGCGCTCTATCCACTCCACTTTCACGCCGGCTTGTTCCGCCGCGCGTCGTACCCGTTTGCCATCGGCGTACAGCACTTCGTCGGTGCTGGCGGTAATCAACAGGGGGCAGATGCCGGTGTAGTCACCCAGACACGGCGAGGCGTACGGGTGGCTGCGATCTTCGGGGTTGGGAATATAGATATCGATAACGGTGCGGATGATGTCAGCTGACAGCATGGCATCGCTGGGGTCCAGGGCATCCAGGATCTTGTCGTCCGGAAAGGCGTTACTGCCGGGCGAAAACGTCACTGCGCAGCGGGGTTGTTCCAGCCCCTTGTCACGGATGTGTAGCAGGGTGGCGAGGGTTAGCCCGCCCCCGGCGGAGTCGCCGGCGATGACGATATCGTTTGGTTGCTTGCCCAAACTTAACAGGTATTCGTAGGCTTCCATTACCCGGTTCACGGCGGCGGGAAAAGGATGCTCCGGTGCGAAGGGGTACACCGGCAGGTAGACGTCAGCTTGCAGCTTTTTGGCCAGCCGCCCGGCCAGGTTGTGGTAGGTCTTGGTGATGCCGCCGATGTAGGCGCCGCCATGCAGGTAAAGCACCGTCATCCTGGGCTGTTTCACGCTAACCCGGTCGCCGGTAAAGGCGTGCTGTTCCACGCGGCTAACTGTTACGCCCCGGGGCAGCAGGGTCAGCACGGGCGTGTCGTTGAAGACTTTGCGCAGGTGGCGAACCAGTTGCTCTTGGTTAAGGCCGGAGCGCTTGATAGTGCGCCGGGTGACGGCTTTGATAAGGCGGGCCTGGAGGCTCATAGGGCTGTCCGTAATTTTGTTGTTGTGCCGCCCAACCATAATCGGTCAGACGGCATGTGGGCAGGGTTGATCGGGCCAGTCGGGGCTGGCCCGTAAGGGCAGGGCGGTTACTCGCCGGAGGCTTTGGCCAGCTCCGCGGGTGAGGGCTGCTGCAGGCCGCCATCACCGGTGGCGCTCATGGCGGGGATGCCGCCGGCGCCGTAGTACTCGTCCTTGGTGAACACGTCCACTTCGATGGCCAGCAGGCAGGCCTCGGTGGCGGCATTCAGGGTGGCCAGTTCCGCATCGAAAATCACGCCTTGTTCAGCGGCCTGTGGAGCCATGGCTTCCACTTTGCCTTTGCCTAGCTTGCGGGCTTTCTGTGCGGCCCGAATCTTGGCGCGTACCGGTTCGGCTTCGGTGGTCAGGCGGAAGGCCTTGAGCAGACGGCCGAGCCCTTCGTCGCTTTCTTCCGGCATGTAGTTGCCGCCGACCAGGCGCTTGTATTGGTCGCCGTAGCTTTGCAGCGCCAGTGCGGCTTCATGGCTGAGCTGATCATTGGGCAGCTTGGCCAAGGGGTTCAGGCCCAGGCCAATACGGCCAACGGTTTTCAGAATCACGCCCACCGGGCCGCCAAAGTTTTCGTAGATACCTTCGAAGGCTTGCTGGATCTGGGTCAGGCCGTATTCGCCGGCGTATTGCACCAACGCCAGGTCTTCCGCCTTGCGGCCTTCAGCTTCATAGCGACGCAGGGCGGAGGTGGTGATGTACAACCAGGCCACCACGTCGGCATAGCGGCCGGTGAGGTTGCCACGGGCTTTCAGTTTGCCGCCCACGAAGAACATGGCGAGATTGGTGAGCAGCCCGAAACGGGTGGCGGCCCAGCCCAGGCGGCGGTAAATACTTTTCGTTTGTGGCGCCACGTTGGGCACTTTCACGGTGAAGAAACCGCGGGTGACACCGCGCACCAGGCTCATCACGAAACCGAGCAGAAACTGGATCATCCAGCCGGTCAGGTTCTTGCGGAAGGCACTTACGTCATTGTCTTCTACCGCCTGCACCACGTTGTAGGCGTAGGGGTGGCAGCGGGTGGCGCCCTGGCCGAAGATCATCAGGGTGCGGGTCATGATGTTGGCGCCTTCCACGGTGACGCTCACCGGGGCGGAATTGTAGAGGCGGCCCATGGTGTTGTTGGGGCCTTGCATGACGCCGTAACCCGCGGTCACGTCCATGGCATCGGTGCCGGTGTCGCGGCCCATCTCTGTGGAGTAGGCCTTCATGATGGCGGAGGTGACCGGTGGCTGGATGCCTTTATCCACGGCGGAACAACCAAACACGCGGGCGGCATCAAAGGCATAGGTCATGCCCGCGGCCTTGCCGATTTTGTGTTCCACCCCTTCCATGCGACCCACGGGGATGCCGAACTGCTGGCGCACCATGGAGTAGGCGCCGGCGATCATGGCGCCGTGGCGAATGCCGCAAATGCCGGTGGCGGGCAGGGACACCATGCGCCCGCCGGCGAGTGCTTCCATCAACATTTTCCAGCCCATGCCGGTGTATTCCACGCCGCCCAGTACGTTGCTGGCAGGCACGACCACGTCACGCCCAACGATCGGGCCGTTGGGGAAGTGTTCGCCGATGGGTTGGTGATGGTCGCCGATGTGCAGGCCGTCCAGACCTTTTTCCAGCAGCACCACAGTGATGCCGGCGTCTTCGCCTTTACCCAGCAGGTTCTCCGGATCGTGCAGGCGTACTGCCAGGGATATCAGGTTGGAAACCGGTGCCAGGGTGATGTAGCGCTTACGGAAGTTGAGCTTGAATTTGATTTCACCGTCGCTGTCCTTGAACACTTCGCCTTCCGCCTTGATGGAGGCAGCGTCGGAGCCGGCGGTGGGTTCGGTCAAACCGAAGCAGGGAATGAACTCGCCGTTGGCCAGTTTCGGCAGGTAATACTGCTTCTGTTCATCGGTGCCGTAGTGGCCCAGCAGTTCCGCCGCGCCCAGGGAGTTGGGAATCACCACCATGGCGCTGAGCAGGCCGGAGTGGGAGCTGACCTTGGCCATGATGCAGGATTTGGCCTGGGTGGACATGGGGTTGCCGCCGAATTCCTTGGCGATCTGCATACCGAAGAAACCGTTTTCGGCCATGAAGGTGAACAGTTCGTCCGGCAGTTTGCGGGTGCGCGACAGGGTGTAGCTGTCGGCCATTTTCAGCAGCTCTTCCACTGGCCCGTCGATATAGGCCTGTTCGTGTTCCGGCAGCTGGTCATAGTTTTCGGCAAGGATTTTTTCAAAATCGACTTTGCCGCCGAAGAATTGGCCGTCGATCCAGACGTCACCGGCTTCCAGTGCCTGACGCTCGGTGTCGGAAATTTGTGGCAGGATCTTGTTATCCCGCATCCAGTTCATCAGTAGGTTAAACATGTCGTCTTCCTGTGGGTTGGGTGTCGCGCCGGATACCCGGCGCGATTAGCGCGGGTTATTCGGTTTCCAGCACCATGGCGGCACCGATGCCGCCGGCGGCGCAGGCGGTGGTTAACGCCAGCCCGCCACCACGGCGTTGCAGTTCGTGCAGGGCCTGGCTGATCACCCGGGCACCGGTGGCGCCGAAGGGGTGGCCGTAGGCAATGGAACCGCCGTTCACGTTGAGTTTGCTGCGGTCGACTTCACCCAGGGCGGCGAGCCCGGTCTGGCTGCGCACGTAGTCGTCATCGGCCAGGCCGCGCAGGTTGCAGGCCACCTGGCCGGCAAAGGCTTCGTGCATGTCCACCAGGGTCAGGTCGCTGAGCGCCAGCCCGGCGCGGGTCATGGCAGCGGGGGCGGCCAGCACCGGCCCCATGAGCAGATCATCCTTGGGCGTGCGGGCTGCGAAGGCGTAGGAGCGGATATAACCCAGCGGGGTGTAACCGAGGGCGGCGGCTTTCTTCTCGCTCATCATCAACAGGGCGCCGGCGCCATCGGTGAGCGGGCTGCTGTTGCCGGCGGTGACTGAACCGGTGTCCCGGTCGAACACCGGTTTGAGTTTGCTGTAGCCGTCGCGTTCGGAGTGTTTGCGCACTAGGTTGTCGTCTTTGAGGGTGTTGCCGTTGGGCAGATGGGCGGTCATTACCTGACGGTCAAGACGGCCTTCGGTCCAGGCGCGGGCGGCGTTGCTGTGGGATGCATGGGCCAGGTCATCCTGCTCCTGACGGCTGACGCCCCACTTCTTCACCATTTTCTCGGTGCTCTCTCCCATGGTTTCGCCCACGGAATATTCGGTGATGGACGGCGCCTGGGGCAGCAGATCGCGGGCCTTGAGCTGGCTAAGCAGTTTGATGCGCTCTTTCAGTGTTTTGGCAAAACTGACGTCACGCAGTACTGCACTCAGTTCCGATGACAGCGGCACCCGGGCGCTGCTGGTGGAATCGGTGCCGCCGGCAATGGCCATGTCGGTGTAACCGGCAACGATGTTGTCGGCCACGCTGGCGGCGGTCTGGAAGCTGGTGGCGCAGGCACGGGTGATGGAATAGGCATCCACCGTGTCCATGCCCAGAGCCAACGCGATTTCGCGGGCAATGAAAGGCGCTTCGGGAATCATCACCGTCATGCCGAACACCAGCTGCTCGATTTCATGCTGGCTCAAGTTGTTGCGGGCCATCAGTTCCTTTACAGCCATGGCGCCCAGATCGATGGCGTTGAGATCCCGGTAATGGGTGGCGATACGGGCAAAGGGGGTGCGCAGGCCATCGACGATGGCGACGCGGCCGCCCCGGCCGGCCAGCTTCATTTTGCGAACAGGCATTGCAGACTCCTTGCAGGGTGCCGGTCACGGTGTAATTTTTATTACACTTAATGTGACATTGATTGGTGATAAGGTGAATCGAGCCTAGAAGGGTCGCAGTTGTGAGTCAATTGCGTTGGAGACACTGTCCGACACAGGTGTAATATTGATTACATCTTTAGGTGGTTTGAATGCGATAAGGTGAGGGGGAGCAAACGAAATGGGAGTGCAGCGCCACGCCGGGCCTGTTCCGGCAACCCGGCAGGACCCGGCTGTTCGCGAGCGTATCGAGTGGGCTGCGGTGCAGGTTTTCGCGGATTCGGAGTTCCATCATGTCACCTTGCAGCAGATCGCCCGTGCAGCGAGTTGCAGCCTGCAAACAATTTATCGCTACTACGGCGATGACAGTCAGGGCAGCAAGGAGGCCTTGTTGAGTGCCTGTTTGCATCACGGGTTGGGGCAATTGGCTGAGCGGATGCTGGACCATCTCGCCGGCATCGATACCTTTCGCGATCGGCTCAGCAAGGTGTTCTGGGTGGTGCTGGATTTCTTTGACCGTAACCCGCAAATGGGGCGGATGATGATCAACTCGGTGTACCCGGGGCGCTGGGGGAGTGACAGCACGCCAGGCCAGCAGCGGCTCACCGAGCTGTTCCTCAGTGTGCTGCATGAAGGGCAGGATCAGGGCATTCTCAATGACCAGGTGGCGACCCCGATACTGCTGGATTTTTTCTATGGGGTCTTGCTGCGTATTTCCCAGATGCACCTGTTACGTGGCCGGCCGGGTCGCCTGGCAGACCAGCACGGTGTGCTGTTCGATATGCTGTGGCGTGCGATTACCATTTGAGCGGCCGAACAGGCCAATCGCCGCGCAATTGCCGTGCTGGCGCTTGAGGTTTGTGTCGCCCTTTTCTATGTTGATCCATTGGCAGTGATTCCAACACGGCGCTGCCCCACAAGAACAAGCCAGCACAAAGGGTACGCATATGCAGTCAGGCACGGTCGCCAGTAACGGAATCGAGCTTTTTTATGAGAGTCGTGGCCCGGAAAACGGGGAGCCTATTGTGTTCGTCATGGGCTTGTCGGCGCAGATGGTGTTCTGGCCGGATACGTTGCTGGATGCATTGGCGGACAAGGGGTATCGGGTTATCCGGTTCGATAACCGGGACGTGGGCAAGTCCACCCGGATTCGCAAACCCATCAATCAGGGGCCGATAGCCGCGATCCTGCGCAGCATGGTGGGCCTGTCAGTGGAAAGCCCCTATACCCTGCACGATATGGTGGCCGATACGGTCGGCTTGCTGGATGCCCTGAACATTGAGCGGGCGCATTTTGTCGGTGCTTCCATGGGCGGGATGATCAGCCAGTTGATGGCAGGCACGCATCCGGAGCGAGTGCTGTCGCTTACCTCTATCATGTCCAGCAACAACAGCCCGTTGCTGCCGCCGCCGAAACCGGCGGCGCTGAAAACCCTGGTGGCGCCGCGGGTGAAGGTGGAAACCGAAGACCAGTTTGTGGCGTTTGGCCTGGAGATGATGGCCAAGCTGGGCGGCACCTTGCCGCAGGGGCAGGATGAGCTGGCCGCCATGTACCGGGCGTCCTGGGCGCGTGGTATCAACCCGCGCGGCATCCGCAACCAGTTCCTGGCCATCATGGCCACCGGCTCACTGACCAAAACCCTGAAAAAGATCCAGTGCCCAACCACGGTGATCCATGGCGGTGCTGACCCGTTGATTCGCCCCGCCGGCGGCAAAGCCTCTGCCCGTGCCATCCGCGGTGCCAAGCTGGCGATCATTCCCGGCATGGGCCACGATTTTCCTCCGTCGGTGATTGACCGTATTGGTGAGCTGATTGCGGAAACTGTCGGGCGGGCCAATTCAGTGGCGCAGACGGCGGTGGCTTAACGGCAATTGACCGTTCGCGGGAGCGGGCTGTTGATGCTGAGATGAAAAAGGTCGCATCCGGAAATCGGGTGCGGCCTTTTTTGTAGGCCGCGGCGCGTCCTCGGGTCAGTCTCCGGACCAGGGAAAAGCGATGACGTCGTCGATCCTGCTGGTGTCCTGTTGTGCCATAAGCAGTCGCTCCACCCCCACGGCCACGCCGCTGCAGGCGGGCAGGCCGGCGTCCATGGCGTCCAGTAAAAAAGGGTCGGCGGTCATGGGGTTCAATCCATGCTGCTTGCGCAAGATATTGTCCTGCTCGAAACGCCGGCACTGCTCTTTCGGATCGGTGAGTTCCTGGTAACCATTGGCTAGCTCCAGGCCGCGGTAATAAATCTCGAAGCGACGGGCGACGGTGGAGCCGTCCTCATCTTTACGGGTTTGCGCCAAGGCAGCGGCCCAGCCGGGGAAGTCGCTGACTACGGAGAGTTGTTCGGCGGGGAGTGCGGCTTCCACCTCGGTGGCCATCAGGTAGTCCACGGCGGCAGGTTTATCCAGCCCGTGGGGGGCGCCATGGGATTCGGCGCAGGCTATCAGGTGCGGGTCACTGGCGGTGAGCGGGTCCAGTCCGGTCACGTCGGCGAACAGCTCGCGGAAGCGGTAGGTCTGTGACTGAGCGCTTGGAAAGAGGGCGGCGAATAAGGTCAGACATTCCTGCACCAGATCATCCAGTGCAAACCCGGGCTGGTACCATTCCAGCATGGTGAATTCCGGGTTGTGCCGTCCCCCGGCCTCGCCATCCCGGAACGCCTTGCAGACCTGATAGATTGGCCCGCTGCCGGCGGCCAGCAGCCGCTTCATGTGGTATTCCGGGGAGCTTTGCAGATAACCGTAACCGGGCACCGGGATACACTGAATATGCAAGTCGCTGACGCCATAACGGGCCAGTTGCGGGGTGTCCACTTCCAGCACGTTGCGGTCATCAAAAAAGGCGCGCACTGTGCGTAGCAGCTCAGCGCGCGCCTTGATGGCCTCGAGGGAGGCGGTGGGTTGCCAGTCGCTCACGGCTACTGTTTGATGCGGCCCACGTAATCGCCGGTCCGGGTGTCCACTTTGACGATTTCACCGGTCTGCACGAACAGGGGAACGCGCACCACTGCGCCGGTGCTCAGGGTGGCGGGTTTGCCGCCAGTACCAGCGGTGTCGCCTTTCAGGCCTGGATCGGTTTCGGTGATTTCCAGCTCCACGAAGTTCGGCGGGCTCACGGACAGCGGCTCACCGTTGTAGAGGGTGACTTCGCAGATGTCTTCTTCCTTGAGCCACTGCTTTGCGTCACGTACGGCGGTCTCGTCGGCTTGCTTCTGCTCAAAGGTGCTCTGGTCCATAAAGTGCCAGAATTCACCGTCATTGAAGATGTATTGCATGGATACATCCATCACGTCGGCGCCTTCCAGGGAGTCGCCGGACTTGAAGGTGCGCTCCCAGACCTTGCCGTTACGCAGGTTGCGCAGTTTCACGCGGCTGAATGCCTGGCCCTTGCCCGGCTTCACAAATTCGTTCTCGATGATGGAGCAGGGGTCGCCATCGAGCATCACTTTCAAGCCAGACTTGAATTCGCTGGTAGAATAGTTGGCCATAAAACACGTCCACAGGGTTGATGTATGCCGTTACAAAGGTTGGCAATGATAACGCAGGAAGCGGCTGGTTGGCAGCAGCCGGACTGGCAGCGCCAACAGGCTGACCTGATAACTGACCCGGCTGCGTTGTTTGCGCAGCTGGAGATCACGCCCGAGAACCTGCCGGAGAGCCTGGCCGCTGCCGGGGATTTCCCGTTGCGGGTGCCGCGCCGGTACGTGGATTTGATGGAGCGTGGCAACCCGGATGATCCGCTGCTGCGGCAGGTGCTAAGCGTAGCGGATGAGCGGTTGGAGCAGCCCGGGTACAGCGCCGACCCGCTGGAAGAAGCCGATCACACGGCGGTGCCGGGCTTGTTGCACAAGTACCACGGCCGGGCGCTGCTAGTGGCCACCGGCGCCTGTGCCGTGCATTGCCGTTACTGTTTTCGACGCCATTTCCCGTACCAGACGCATCTGGGCGGTAAGCGTTGGGAGCAAGCGCTGGAATGGCTGGCGGCACGCCCGGATATTCACGAGGTGATTCTCAGTGGCGGCGACCCGCTGACGTTGACCAATCGACGCCTTGAGCAGCTGCTGGATGCGCTGGCGAGGATCCCGCATCTGCGCCGGCTGCGCATTCATAGCCGCACTCCGGTGGTAATTCCCGAGCGGTTGGATGCGGGCCTGAAAGCACTGTTGACTCGTGACCGCTGGCAAACCGTGCTGGTGTTGCATGCCAACCACCCCCGCGAAATCAGCCCGGCCCTGGCGGCACGTTGCCGCGATTGGCGCAGTGCCGGTATGACTCTGTTAAACCAGAGTGTGTTGCTGGCCGGGGTGAATGACCAGGTGGCAACGCTGGCGGACTTGTCCGATGCCCTTTTTGACGCGGGAGTGCTGCCTTATTACCTGCACCAGCTGGACGCGGTGCAGGGGGCGGCACATTTCGCCGTGCCGGATGCGATGGCTCGGGCACTGCATGCGGACTTGCGCGCCCGGCTGCCTGGTTTTCTGGTGCCAAGGCTGACGCGGGAAGAGCCGGGGGAGCCCGCTAAAACGGTGCTGGCCGGTTAACGGCGCGGGCCGCAAGCCTTTTCTGGGGAATGTGGCACAGCGTTTACAGAATTGTAGCGGTATCGTAAAGTCGTGTGACACAGGACGCATAAAAAACAAGAACTAATACAAAATAACTAGGTAGCCTGGATGCCGCCAAGATAAGGATTATCTTCATGGAGCAACCAGCCCAGACGGTGCGATTGAAACTGCCCGAGCAGGATCTGCCGCACCTGACACTTGGCGCTGATCAGCCGAAGAAGCTGCAACAGTGGGTGGAGTCACTCCCGATCATGAATATGGGAGAAACGGCCCGCCAGTTGTATCAGTTCATTCAGGAACTGAACCGGTTGCAGATTGATTCCAGACTCCGCTTTCAGTTACTGGAAGTCGTGCGTCCGTCTATTCTTCATGTCAGTGAATCCCTGCAGAAACACTATCTGAATCAGTCACTGGTGCTGCCGGAAAAGGCGCGCCGGGTGGCCAGTCTCGCCCAGGCGCTGCAGGGGCATCTGGCCAATGGCTACAAGCTGGTGGCGGTGCGCGGCATCCGCAAGGTTAAGGACAAGGCTGTTCGCCGGGCGGTGACAACGGCAATCCACCGGGCGGTGACGGCATTGGGCGATACCCTGCTGCGCTGCTATCAACTCTATTTTCCCAGCCCTCGCCATTTATGGCTGGAGCTGCATCAGCTGTTTTTATTGGCTGAGTTGCACGGTATTAGCGAGGCAGCGGTGGCCGATGGCGATACCGAAAGCAGTATCCAGTCCGCCTATGCTCGCTGCCTGTTGCTGGCCACGGCGAAACCCAATCAGCTGCGTCAGCAGGAGTTGGCTGGAATCTACAAGGCGGCGTTTGCTTGGGCTCCCTTGATTGAAATCAGCACGGCCAGTGATGAGGATGATCTGTTTGTCTTCGACTTGCAGGCAGACCGGCCACCGATTTACCGAACCCACGCTTCCCAGGCATCGGAAAGCTGGCGCTATATTGATTCTTCTCGCCTGGTTGAGGCTATTACCATCTGGCAGAAAGCCCCCGCCGAAAGCGCCCTGGACGTGCCGAAAAATCTGGAGGGAAGCCTGTTGTCGCATCTGCAGCAGGTATGGGGCGCGTTGACCGAGCGGGCGTTCAAGCGCATGCCGGAAAGTGGCGAGATCGAATTGTGTTTTGGTCTGGTGGGGGTGCATTACTTCCTGTCCGGCAAAGTGGCGTTCGAGACCATGGTGGCGCGGGGCAGTCTGTCCGTGCTGGGCGCTGAAGACGAGCACAATCCGTTCCTGGTGAACATCAAGAAGAGCAACCAGCAGAAGCAGCGTAACGCTGATCCCTGGGCGACGGCCTATCAATCTGATTATGCCGGCGAGACCATCGAAATGGGCGCGCCGGGCAGCCAACGCTCGGAAGCCACTCTGCCGGTGAGCTATCACTGTCAGAAAGTCAACGCGAGTCCGGGTGGGTATTGCCTGTCGTGGCAGGGCAATACGCCCAGCCTGATGCGCACGGGGGAATTGCTGGCTCTGCGTGATCACCCCGATAGCCAGTGGTCCCTGGCGGTGGTGCGCTGGGTGACGCAATTACCCAATCACGGTGCCCGCTTCGGTGTGGAGTTGCTGGCACCGGGTGGGCGCCCGGTGGCAGCACGGGCCCTGCGCAAGCAAGGGGTGGACAGTGATTTCATGCGTGGCGTGGTGTTGCCCGAGTTGGCCGCGGTGGGGCAGCCGGCCACCCTGTTGTTGCCCACAGTGGGCTTCAATGAAGGGGTGAAGGTGGAGCTGGTGGAGGCCGGCGAGCCGCGCCGGGTACAGTTGTTGCGCCGCACCCAGGGAGCGTCCGGGTTCAGCCAGTATCCGTTTCGGGATATGGCCACACCGGCCCCGACTAAACCCCCGGAAGACGGGGACGATGATGCGCTGGATTCGATCTGGTCCAGCCTGTAACGGTTGATGACGCGCCGGAAAAATGTCATTTGCGATTCGTCGTTCACAGGCTGTTGCTGGGTGGCCTGTTAAAATAACAATAAGTCGCGGCGAGGATGCCGCAAAACGTATGTGTCTCCATTTTGCCGTAACTTTTCATTAGGCGTCTGCCCGCCGTGTGTTAGCTGCAGGCCGGTGTTTTCGCCGCATTGCCTTTGATGGTTGCCAAGACAGGGTAGTCAGGCACAATGGTGGGCCGTAAGAAAAGTGCATGAGTCTTCGCCCCATGAGTTACGCCCTCGATAATTTACGTCTTCTGATCGCCCATGATTCCCAGGATGAGGCCGAGCAGCTGATGAACGCCCTGCGCAATGCCGGTCGTGCGACCCGTGCGCAGCTGGCGCTGGGTGAGGATGATCTGGTACGGGCATTGAAAGGTGGCGCCTGGGAGCTGATGTTGTGTCGCCCGACATTCGGCGACAGCAGCTTTGAAAGCGTCATGTCGCACCTCAATCGCCTCGGCAAGGCGATCCCGGTGATTCTTCTCGAAGACAATTTCACCCCCGATACCATCAAGGCCGGTATGTCGCTGGGCGCCCGGGGCGTCGTGCCTAACGATGACCGCGACCTGCTCTCCCTGATGGTGGACCGGGTCATCGAATTTCTGCGCTTGCGCAAGGAGCTGCAGCACTCCGAAATCGTCCGCCATGATGCAGAGAAGCGCCTCTCGCTGCTGATGGATCAGAGCCGTGACGCGATTGCCTATGTGCTGGATGGCATGCACATCCACGCCAATGACAACTACGTGGAAATGTTTGGCTACGAAAGCGCTGATGATCTGGCCGGGGTGCCGATCATGGATATGGTGTCGGCCTCCGATCATGCCAAGTTGAAGCAATTGCTGCGCAGCCGTGCCCAGGATGAAAGCCAGACCCACGAACTGGAATGCAAGGGCGTGAACACTGAGGGTAGTGAGTTCGATGCCACCTTCACCTTTTCGGCCAGCACCTACGATGGCGAAGCCTGTACCCAGATCGTGATCCGCGCCGCTGGCGTGGATGAAAACGAAATGGCCGAGCGGCTTCAGGAAATGAGTCAGAAAGATCAGGTGACAGGGCTATTCAGCCGCAGCTGGTTTATGGACCGTGTGGACGAAAGTGTGGCCCAGGCCGCCAATGAGGGGCGCCTGTCCACCGTGCTGTACTTGCGTTTGGATGACTTTGAGCATCATCAGTCCGGACTGGGGCTTGATGGCGCGGATGACATTCTGAAAAGCGTGGCCGAATGGCTGCGTGCCGAGGTGGGAGAGGCCCATCTGGCCAGGGTGGATGGTGAGGATTTTGCCGTTCTGCAGCCGGTGGCCGATATGGATGAGGCGGCGGAACTGGCAGAAACCCTGCGGGCCGGCATTGAAACCCTGATGCCGGAAGTGGCCGCCAAGACCGTGCATGTCACCGCCAGTGTCGGGGTGTCGTTTGTGCGCGAAGATGCCCGTAGCAGCCAGGAAACCCTCACCACCGCATTGAAATGTTGTAACCAGGCCCAGCGGGAAAATGCCGGCAAGGGTAATGCGGTGAAAGTACACGATCCCATGGATGATGTGGCTGCCGGGTCCTCGGAAGCGGTGGCCATGCAGGTTCGCCAGGCGCTGGAACAGGGCGCGTTCAACTTGCGGTATCAGCCGTTGATGAGCCTGGAAGACGAAGCGGACCATGCCTTTGAAGTGTTCGTGAACCTGCCCCAGAAACAAGGGGAGGCCATGGAAGCAAAAGAATTCATGCCGGTGGCGGCGGACCAGGGTCTGGTGGGCAAGATCGATCGCTGGGTGGTCCTGAATGCCATGCGCGCTGCAGCGGCTTTCAGTGAGCCGGTCAGCCTGGTGCTGAATCTCAATGGCGCGTCCCTGGCGGATGCCACCCTGGCCGACTGGCTGGGCAAGGCCATGCGCGCTGCCAAGATGGACGGCTCGCGAGTTACCTTCCAGTTCAGTGAAGGCGACGCGGCCACCTACCTGAAACAGGCGGGTGCTTTTGCCGAGAAGGTGAAAGCGCTGGGTTGCGGCATTTCCATCAGCCGCTTTGGCGGCGGACTGGACCCGTTCAAGCTGTTCCAGCATATCCCTGCCACCATGGTGAAATTCGAAGGCTCCTTTACCCAGGAGCTGTCCAAGGCGGAAGGCCGTGAGCGCCTCACGTCGATTATCAAGCAGGTGAAAGAAGGCAACCGCAAAACGGTGGTGGGCTTTGTGGAATCTGCAGCACAGATGCAGGCGCTATGGACACTGGGAGGCGTGGATTATCTGCAGGGGTATTACCTGCAGGCACCGATGGACAAGCTGGAAATTCCGGACGCAGCTTAAGAGTAATTAATAGTTAATAATGAATAATTAATAGTTGCGCGAAGCAACTCTTTGCCGCCTGAAACGCAAGAGGCCGCGCCCAAAGCCTGGGCGCGGCCTTTTGCGTTTCAGGATATAAAAAACAAAATCGCGAGTTATTAATTACTCTTAAGCAGCTCAGCCTGATCTTTGTCCCGCACGCCGATGAGATAAAGAATGCCGTCCAGTCCCAGAGTGGAGATGGCCTGTTCGGCGTTCTGTTTGACCAATGGTTTGGCGCGGAAGGCGATGCCCAGGCCGGCTTCGCCGAGCATGGGCAGGTCGTTGGCGCCATCGCCCACGGCGATCACCTGTTCCAGGCTGATGCCTTCCTGGGTGGCAATGTCTTTCAGCAGGTCGGCCTTGCGCTGGCCGTTGACGATCTGGCCGACCACCCGGCCAGTGACCTGGCCGTTCTCGATCTCCAGCTCGTTGGCGTGGACATAATCGATCCCCAGCAGCTGTTGCAGCCATTGCCCGAACCAGGTGAAACCACCGGAAAGAATGGCGGTGCGGTAACCCAGAGCGCGCAGGGTGGAGACCAGCCGTTCGGCGCCTTCGGTGAGCTGGATACGTTCGCGTACCCGCTCCAGTGCGCCTTCGTCGAGCCCTTTCAGCAGGGCCACACGAGCCCGGAAGCTTTCATTGAAATCCAACTCCCCGCGCATGGCCTGCTCGGTAATGTCTGCCACCTGTTCGCCGACACCGGCTTCCGTGGCCAGCTCGTCGATGACTTCAGAGCGGATCAGGGTGGAATCCATGTCGAAGACCACCAGGCGGCGGTTGCGGCGGTAGGCGCTGTCGCGCTGGAAGGCAATGTCCAGGTTACGTTCGTTGGCAATGCTCAGAAAGGCGGCACGCATGGCCTCGCCGTCTTCGGGCTCGCCGCGCACGGAAATTTCAATGCAGGCGCGGCTATCCTGATTAAGGGCTTCCCCTTCCAGATGCACGCGCCCGGACAGCCGGGCGATGCTGTCGATATTGAGGCCGTTGTTGGCCACGGTGGTGGTTACATCAGCGAGTTGTTCGGCGGTAATCTTGCGCGCCAGCAGGGTGATGATGTGGCGGTCCTTGCCCTGGCCGGCCACCCACTCTTCGTAACGGTCTTCGTCGATGGGGCGGAAGCGCACATTGATGTTCAGTTTGTGGGCTTCGAACAGCAGGTCCTTGAGGACCGAGGAGGATTCCGCATCCGGTGGGGTTTCCACCAGTATGCCCAGCGACAGAGTGTCGTGGATAACGGCCTGGCCGATGTCCAGGACATTGAGCCGATAACGGGCAAGAATCCCCGTGAAGGCGGCAGTCAGGCCGGGCCGGTCATTACCAGATACCTGGATCAGAATGATCTCGCGCACGCGTGGGCTCCCAGTTGCAGAAGATAAAAAGGGCCAGAAGGTAAAAAAGCGTTAGATTGTCGGCGCCATGTTCGGTCCGAAACGGCGTAAGAGTAGCAGAAATGGCGGCTTGAGAGGCAGGTTCTTGTGCCTGAAGAGGTTCCTCAACGACGGGCGACTACGCCAATTGGGTCAAGTCCTGCCCGGCCGGGCACGGTATACTGCGCCGCAGTCTCAATGGTCAAGAATACGGAAAGCAAATTTATGTCCCTGTGGGAACAATGGCGGCCATGGATCCAGCAGCAACGGAGCTTGCTGCGCGAGCTGATTCTCATGCTGCTGGCCATGTTGGTGGTCGGCGTTTATTTTCTTGAGCACTTTTCTGCCGGTCTGGAGCAGGAACGCAAAGTGCAACTGCAGGCGCTGGCACAGCAGACGGCTCGCCGTGCGGCGGAAGCGCTGGCCAGTGAGGACTCGATCAGCATAAACCTGATTGGCCGGGAAACCGTGCAGCTCAAACCGGTGGTGGGGATTCGCTTCGACGATACGGCCGGGGAGCAGGTCGGGGCGGCGGGGGAGAAGACATCGCCCTTGCGCGTGACCGTGCCAGCGGCCCTGCCGGATGGTGAATTGGCGGGTACCCTGACCTTGCTGGGCGACAATACGCTATTGCCGCGCAAACAGATCGAAGCGGGCTTTGTGCTGGCGGTGCTGTGTCTGTTGTTGCTGCGGGTGGCCGCGGCGTTGATTCAACAGCGCCTGCAACCGCCACAGGCTCTGGAGGAGCCGGATACACCGGCACCTGCGGCGCCGCCGGTGCCACCACAGAACGACGCACCGTTTCCTCCCATCGCCCGGTCACCCGTGCCGGATGGCGCGCAGCTGCAGGCTCAGTTGCGTCTCAGTATTGTTAATTTCGACCATATCCGTCAGCGCTATACGGATGATGCCCTGCAGGAGGTGCTGGCGGAATACCAGCAGCTGCTGGATCAGGTGGCGGCCCTTTACGATGGACACAATGGCCCGGCGATTGGCGAGCAGGCGGGGCTGTATTTTTATCAGGGGCCGGCATCACGGGCTGCGTTTTCCGCCTTGTGTGCCGGGTTGTTGTTTTTGCGGGTGGTGCGCTTGCTGGCACCGCAACGCAAGCAGGCAGGCAAGGTTTCGCTGGAATTCAAAGCGCTGGTCACCGCGGACACGGATCAGGACGAAGCCTGGGCCCTGTGTGTGGCCGGGGTGCCGGGCCGCCTCA
>NZ_PBSH01000046.1 GCF_002726155.1 Alcanivorax sp.
CCGCCATGGCATCGCTGCTTTCGTTCCCCTCATTACTGGTCGATCTGCGTGAATTCCGGCGTTCACGGTCTTCATCGTCATTTCTGGAAGCCAGGTGATTGAAGAGGCCATCTTTCAGAACGCGTTTACACATCTGCGTCGGCATATCCGCGATCTTGGTGCCTTGCTGGGTGTAACAGGTGCAATCGCTGTAATCCGAGCGCATGGACATGCAGCCATGGACTACGGGCACCGCCTGAACCTCCATGGCCTTCTCTCTATAAATGGGAGCGGTAAACGGTAGCCCCCTCACTTCGGCTTTAAACGCTTCCCCCCATTCCATGGGAGGTACGTAGACCGTGGCGTTGTGCGGCATTGGGGTTGTGCCTGGGGGAGCATGCTCAGTCGTTACTGTTGCACTATCGGCGGCGCCATATTGCGAGTTGAAGCCATCGAAGAAGGCCCAGAAGCAATAGCCACCGAGAAGGACCGCCGCGACCAGTACAAACAGGATTTTGGGCGGTTTGAATTTATGGGTGTGAACCTCAGCGGATTGATAAAGGCCCCATGTTTCCTTGGGGAGTTTCTTTCTGCTGGTGGTACATCGGGCCAGCTCAGCTCGGTTAGAGGGTGAGACGTAACCCGAGCCGCAATGGTATTGGATGGCAAAGGGCGAACCAAAAGGCCGGCTGTAGTGAAACTGTTCATTGCAGATCTTGCGGGCATGGCTGTCGAGCAGTGTGGGTTCTTGGGTGATGAACTCCACATCCCAACCATGGTGACGGTGCGTTTCCAGCGCTTGCAGGCCGGGGGGAACCGGTTTGGCCGGGGCCCTGACAGGAAATAGCTGCTGGGCTTCGTCCAGGATAACGATGGCACCATCAGGGACATGCTCGTGCCAGCTTTTGGCTTGCTGATCATCCAGTTCATGCCAGCCGAGTTGCTGCTTGCCCTCATCGGTTAAGCGAATGCCCCGGTAATAGATGGGGCGGCTTTTCTCGTTGAGGTAGCGGGCAAGGGTGTGGCTGGTCTTGCTGCTACCTGGGGTGCCGGTGATCAAGCGAAACATATCAGCCTCCGCTTTGATCCGTCATAAATTGCAGGCGCTTGAAGCCGGATGACGCCATCAGGAAAGAGACCGTGCCGATATGGGCAGACAGGCAAAGGCTCAGGAAGGTATCGAATCCAGCCAAGCCCACCAGGTGCATCACATCACTGGCCACCCCGCCCAATTCATTATGAACACGGCTAACCAGTTCATTCATGAGCGAGGTGATACCAACGTAAGAGACAACACCCAAGCCAATCGAAAACAGCACCCGGGCGACAATGCCACCGGCAGCCGCTGCCAAGAACGTACCCATGGAACCGGAGAGAAGGCCAGCAACGCCAGCCACGATAGGTAATGGCATTAGTTTTTAATCCTCTTGATCATGATGAAGGCCGCGGCAACGTAACCCAGCGCAATCACAAAGGGCCGCACTCCCTCTGCTAGCGTGCACATGGGTTCCCATGACAGCTCATAGGTATTGCCATAGAAGGTGAATCTCAGGGGCGCCGGACACTGTGAATTGATGGTGATCAGTCCAGGGTCCAGGGCATCATCCACAAGGCCAGCAAAGTCGACTTCATCGGTGGGGATCTGGTTGTTCTCATGGTCGCCCAGGACACTATTGCCGTCGTCCGTGGCGGCCTTGATATCGTCACCATCGCCGTAGATTTCAGTTAGGTGCTGAATCGCATCACAACGGCGGTTCCAGTTGTTGAGGTAGATACCGCATTGGACGATATCTAGCTCGGAGTGGCACTCAGGTTCGGTGCGTTCGGCTTTGTCACACACACCGGCGCCGTACTCGCCCTGTTGGCACTCTTCGGTTTCCGGGTCGCACTGGCCATCACCATCTCCATCGCCACTTCCGTTACCCCCATCCCCGGAGCCGTCACCACCACCGCCACCGCCATCACCCCCGCCGCCACCGTCGCCGCTATCCCCTCCGTCATCACCACCGCCGTCGCTACCCCCATCGTCACCGCCGCCATCCTCTCCACCACTATCGTCACCGCCCCCGTCGTCGCCGCCATCCTCTCCGCCGTCGTCGCCCCCATCGTCATCGCCTCCGCTATCGCCGCCACCATCGTCATCGCAGTAAGAACCTGTTGATTCATAGTCAGCCTGGCAGTCATACGTGCCGTCCTGATTGGCAGCGCATATTTCCGAAGGGGGATCGATGACAAATTCGCAGCCTGCAAAACAGGCAGAAGACGGGGCAGAGGGGGATGACAGGCCCGGGAACGGCATCTGGGATCGAAATTCGTCTACACGGCAATTGGGGTCCGGTTCGGGCGGCTCAGAGAAGCATTCAGAACCCACAGAAAACCGTTGCGCGGGGCAGCTGTAAATCTTCCAAACCTTTTGCCCGTCCTCAGTCTCCGGGCCGACACATGACCTGTAAGAAACGGGGCCGTAGGTACTACAGACGTGCTCACGGTATCCCTCAATCGTTCCGTATGCCGCATGGTATTGATCGCACGGCGTCGAAGACTCCGACCCCGCCAAGCCGCAAGCAAGAACCCCGTAGAGATTCGCGTCGCCTGTTTTTTCCGCATAGGTGAGCTCAGAAGACAGCGCCGTGAGAGCAAAGACGAAGAGAAGGAATGCGCGAGAAATTAGCACTTCATCACCCCTACTTAAGCAGCCAAAACAGGGCGACGAGGACGGTAAAGAAGTACACCCAAGGCCCGTAATCCATTGTTTTTTCCTCATGAAAAAAGGGGCCGAAGCCCCTTTGTGGGTGGGTGGCTTAGCTCATCATCTTCTTAGCCATTTTGAATGCCAGGATGGCAACACCGACCAGAAGAACGGCGCCGCCGATCGCTGACACATCAACCGCTTCGATGGCGGCAATAACAGAAGTGAAGTCCATAACGTTTTCCTTTTACTTGAGTGAGTTACAGCAAGCGACGTGCTTGCCGTATGGCGAATACCGATGCCCACACAGTGCCAATGGCGATCAGCAGCAGGTTGGCGTCGGTGTATGTCATTGGCGGAAGCCCGAAAGGGCCACCGCCGACGACAACTTGTAGCGTGCCGGTACACAGGACTGTTCCGTCCTGGGCGTGTTGCCATGTGCCGTCGCACGCGATTAATTCCATTCATCCGGCCTTACTTGCTGTCAGCTTTGTTGGTGCTGGAGGCCGCTTTGGTCTCGGGCACAACGCCGACGATGTAGGGCTGGGATTTGCCACCTGCTGCCATCTTGAGTACCGCCAGCAGGCGGCGTTCGGTGGGGCTTTTGAGGTCGGCCAGTTGGTCGAACACGGTGGGGTCCGCGCTGAGTTTGGTGACCTCATAGCCCCGGAAACTGTCGGCGTTGTCCCCCTGGGGGATTTGGCCGGTGTAGACGGAGCAGTATTTATTGCCATCGACGTTCACGAGACGGCAGCCGAGCAGGGTTGTAGGGATTTCGAATTGCATGGTTAGTTACCTTTGTGGGTAGTTAGCAGGTCGTGTTGGGCGTTCAGGCCCGTTTGGGTGTGGGTACTGCGTTTGGAACTGGGGGGCTTCTTCTGGAGCTTGGCTTCGGTTTGCTCACAGAGGGTTTTGGCGTGTTGTTCGTTTTTGGAGAAACCCACGAAGCACCACGCTTTGGCGTAAAGGTGGGCGGGTTTCTCGTAGGGCAGCCAAGTGCGTTCAGCGATGAATAGGCCGGTGCGTAGCTCCCGGACGCGATAGAGGCCGCACACGCTGTAGGCGCTGTTGCCAACATGACGAAAGACGAGTGTTGGCATGGGGGTGCCCTCGATAAGTGCTTTAAAGCGGTTGATCAGTAGGGAGCCGTAGCGCTGACGGATCAGCACGGGGAGGCACACGGCGAAGGTCAGGCGGGTTACGGGGCGCCGGGGTTGGGGGGTGGCTGCCTCTATAGGATCTTGGGGGCAAGGTATCGCCCAAGGATCGTTGAGTACTAGCACGGCGCTTTCCCGTGGGCTGTCATCGCCTGTGGCGATATTAGAAGCGGTGTACTTGGCCAGTGCAGAGGTCATACGGCCCCCTGGAGCAGTGAGAGTTGGGGGGAGCGGCTGGTAGCGCCTTGGTAGATAAAGGCCAAGGCGGTGCGGCGGTTGGCTGGGGGGAATTCAGCGCAGTCGATAATGCCCAGAGCGTTAGCGCGACAAGCATGGATGCTGCCTCCTTGGGTGGTCAGTAGTCCGCAGACTTGGGGTTGTGCCCTGCCCTTCAGCCACTGGATTTGCTCCACGGTTACGCCATTAGCGTTAACGCGCTGCCAGCGGTACTGGCGACGGGTTTTGCCGTGGGTGCGGGTGTAGGTGGCTTGGCGGAGCATGGTTAGAAGCTCCCCCGGATAAGGGCGATGAAGTGGCTGATCAGGGAGCCAACGCCGAAGGCTGCAAACAAAAGCAGGATGTAGGACTGGGTATCCAGTTCGACGAACCATTGGGTGAGATCGGCGAAGGTCATGGCTAGACCTCGCCTTCTTTCAGCTGATCGATCAGGGCGGCCACGTTCACCATGCGGTGTTTGCCGAATTTGATCGTGGGGAGGTAGCCACGTTCTATCCAGCCCTGTACTACGCCTTGCTCGGCACGGCACCAATCGGCGAATTCACGCCACGGCATGACCGGGGGCCAGTCCGGGTTAGAGGTGATTGATTCTTGTAGTTCCGCTACCATCGGCTTTGTTCCACTATGTTCAGTTGGTGTATTTATTACACCAACAAAGAATCACAGTGGTGTAATAAATACACCAATGATTTATTCCTATATGAGCGAAATTGACGATAGAGCCAGACAATTAATGAAGATGGTCAGCATCAAAGAGCTGAATCAGTCTGGTGACAACAAGGAACGTGACAGGTGGAAAAACCTTCGCCGGGAAGGATCTGCGCTTCGAGTTACAACCGATGAACTTGAAAGGCTGAGAGAGCTATTTCCTCAGTATGAAGATTGGCTTTGGAAGGGAAGCAGGGGGATTGATCTATCAAAGGGCCAGGTAAGCCCTGAATACGAAACTGCTGATAAAAAGTTGCACGGACGCAGCGGGGAATAGAACTAACCAAAATCGCCGCAGAGCGATGGTTTAAACCAAGGAGGGGGAAGAAATGAAAACACCATTTATCTTATTGCCATCCGTTTTGGTAGCAAATTAAAGCTACGGGCAACAAGACACATCTATTTCCAAGCAGGCGATCAACCTCGCATCAGACCCAATTTGGGCATCATTTTGCAAAGGCAGTGGCTGGTTAGCAGAAGCGCGGCAACGCTTAATGACTTCTGAAGGGCACTATGTTTGGGAGTACACACATGAGCCAGAACCTCATAAGAAGTGGGTGCATTGGGCAAGCGATATTAGCAAATAGCTAAAACAAAAGCCGCGGATAAGAAACGAGAAATCGAAGAGAAAGAGTGCTCGTTTTGGAAGTTGTAATCTGCATTTAAATGCTTTGAATAAATAGAATTTAAAGAGAAAGCATAGGATGAAAAATTTTATTATAGAAAATCACAACTGTAAGCGTGGCAAAAAATGAATCTAACAGAGCTCTATCTAAGCATAGGGCCTATTGGTGTCAAATAACTAGTAGTGATAAAAATGAATTGGATTTTTTTTATTCTTATACTGTTCTCTTTGGTGGCTTTTAAAAGAAGCAGGTACTGGAATGCTTTCCTTGCTAATTTTGGTCTTCCTTTATTGATTTCAGTTTCAATAGTTTTTTTGTTTCTAACATCATCCTTGGCGGGCGTTTTTTTATTGACGATATCTTTGTATGCTTTGCTTTTCTTTTTTGATTATGAGGTTATGAGTCTAGGGGAGCTGCTCATATACATAAGCAAGTTGGATGCCGGCATTATTGCTTCTATAATTTCTTCCTTAGTCACTGTGCTGGGTTTTTTTATTGCATTCTCAACGGGTAGAAAATCTTGGGAGATTCAGAAAAAAACTGAGTTCTCTATAGAGGTTAGTGAGTCGCTATCGGTGATAGTTAATGACCTTGTAGATGGAATTATAAACTTGAACATCTATTATTCTGGTGTAATAGATGCTTGTTCGTCTCTAGAAGAAAATCCTCACGGTAAACAGTCGCTTTCTAAATTGCGTTACATCTGCAGGCGTAATGATGAGGCATCTGCTCATGCTAAGAGAATACAGGAAAGAAATTCACAGTTAATCAGCTTTATTGGAACTTATACTCAAGTTTTCGAGAGTAAGATAGGAGTTTCGAAGTTTCTTGAATTTATTCAAAACAGGGCTTCTGTTGCCTCACTGGCTTCGCACTATTTCGTGCCAACCATTGATCATGCAAATAAGGATAGCGAAGCTGTTGCTATATTTTTTCATTTTATCAACCAAGAGGAGATTCAAAGAAACAAAGATCTTCTTGAACCTCTTGTTGAAGAAATATCGTCGGCGCATGGTTACATTAGAGGCATGTTTTTATCCACAATATTTAAGTCAAACCTTCGAACTCTGTGGAGTTTCATTAGGCGGTATAAAAAAATATCTCCTTTTTTTATTGGCCTTATAGAGAAGGTAAAAAAACAATAGGAATACAAAAGTATCGAGCTTTTGATTTTATAATTGAAGAGGCGCCCGTTGAGCAACGGTAAGTTAACTAATTATTGTTGTGATGCGAGAAAAATAAGCCTTCTTTTTTGGATGATTCGTCAATCAAAGAAACAAAGAGGTTGTATAGAATGTTTGGCGATGCGCTTCCCTTTATGCCACTTTCTATGCTGCCGATAAATAAGCCATTAAAACCATCAATGTATAATTTTCTAAGGATGACTTCGTCACCACTTGATTTTTCTTTGTATATCTTTATATAAAGATAGGGAGTGCCAAGATGGAAAACCACTTTAGGGCAAAAAAATATTTCATCGAAGAATGCATGTAGTACAATTTTTTTGTTTGATTCTTCAACGATAAAGCCATCATGGGAAGCTCTAGCGATAAGCCCTTCTTTTATTGTGTTATATGCAACATTGAAAATGTTGGCCTGATCAACTAAATATGAGTACTCCATTTCTAAGCTCCAGGCTAGGTTGTTAGTTTGCGCACCTATCTATATGGTGCGCAAACTAAAATGAATAATGTTACTTTTTCTTTGTAGGCGGTTGGCGAGAAAGGGAGCCCTGTGTCTTTCTGGAGGGCGCGTAAGATCTCGTCGCTTCTTGTAACTGCTCAGTGCTCACATTGAGCCCATCGGCAAGTTTTATTTTCCTCATTGGAGGTCGATCAGGTTTGGCTTTAATGCCGTCATCATTTGTACTCATTTATTTTTTTCCCCACGAGAACTTCCATCTTCTTTGATAAATCGATTTTTGGGAGGTGTTGGTGGTGGAGGTGGAGTTTTTTTTGAATCAGAAACGCCTCCCCCTTTTTTATCTTGGCTATTGTTTTGGGTCATTACTGTTCCTTCGTATGATTTTTTTCATATAAACAAATTGTCTCTTTGTAGATGATGTTTTTCTGGCTTTTTTCCACTGGCTCACCAAATATGGTGAGCACAAAAAAAGCGAGGCCAGCAAAAATGGCAGCGCCAAATAAGTTGTGTAGCGCTCGGTGAGCAAATTGTGATCTTTCAGCATTGAGGTTTGAATTCGTCTCTGCACCACTTAGATACGATTGGTAATAAAATTCTCTTATCTCTGAAATAACGTAATCATCATCGAAACCGTTATTGTCTGCATACTCTCTTAACTCTCTAAAGTAATTCTCGATATTTCCTGGAGAAGGAAGATACTCGTATTCTTGGCCTGTAACACCTTTATGAAAGAAATAGAAAGAAAGAACCAGTGATGAGGAAGATAGAATTATAAAAAAAAAGAAAGTTAAAGCAGGGGCAATTGCAAAATCGTAATTGCTACGATTGATTATTAAATAACCAAGCACGGTCGCTAATGCTGTCGCAATAACCATAAACAGCTGAAAGCGTTGCAGTAGCTTATCCCTCATTTCCAGCTCAAAGAAATAATCTCTTTTGTATGATTCAAAAAGCGAGCTTTCTTTCATGATCCCCAATCTCTATTTTTCTAATTATTAGCCGCCAAAAAAGTAGCCTATAACCTGGAATTCGTCTAGAGCGTTCTCTCTTGAGATATTAATCTTTTTCAGTATAAACACTAGATGGTTGATATATAGAGCACTATTAAGTCATTAGAGAGCTTGCCTCAGAGGAACCATGTGAGGTTTATAGCCTCGGGTGGGGCAATCTGTATTCTGGAAGGGAAAAGCCTTCCTTGGCTCCTGCGTCAGCAGTCATGAAGACATAGTGAGAGCTCGAAAATCTGCTCTCGTATTACTGTCTTGTCACGGCACGTATAGCACCCGATAGGCTTTGATGTTGCCATAAGATCGAAAAGGTGTCGAAGTTGATGCGAAACGTAGCGGGATAACAAGGGATGGCAACAATTACAAGTTTTTGATTTTATTGGTAATGCTGAATAAAGCGTCACATAGAAGAGTATCAAAATAGGGTTCGATTCCCGCCGGCTCCACCAAACAGCAAGTAATAAAAAGGGCCACCCCGATGGGGTGGCCCTTTTTATTATGCCGCTTCGCGGCTGCAACACGCTTCACGCAACATGCGGCACGCAAAGATCAAAAACGGACTTACCACAGAGGGCACAGAGCTCACTGAGGGTGGGGTAAATTGCTGGGGTAGCGCATTCCCGCAACCCCGCGATGAACCTTTTTTGCCGCGCTGCGGACGCCTAATGCTGAGCCCAAGGCAGAAATCGGCATCAAGCCGGACCTATTGAATCCGGAAATCCGGCTGCAAGCCTCGCCAATGGGCTTTGAGCGCCTGCTTGTGCACTTCAGCCATTGGCAGATCCTTAAGCGCTAGCGGCCACAGGCTTCGTGCCTTGTCCATCACATCAGCAAGGTGCGGCTTGATAACACGCCATGGGATTCCAGCCCGCTCTGCCCAGGCCTCAAAACTGGCCAGAGATACCTCATACCACGCCCGGGTTTTGCCCAGCTTCATCGCAAACTCGCGCTCACCCTCAATGTACACGCTGGTTGTCAGAATATCGTAGGCAGGGGAAAGCCGAGGGGTAATCCGATCCGCATAAAGCAAACTCCAGTTCTTGAGGTGGGCATCACCATTCGCCAGGAGAATATTGACCAGTAGCCGTCTGGCGAATTGCTGCGCATCAGCCAGGCCATCCCCGGAGAACCCGTGAACAATCCTGCCTATCTGCTCATAATTGGCCGAGCCGTATTTCTCGTGAGGATACTTCACCAGCACCTGCGCGAAATCTTCCATATGGATGCGCGCGCCCTCATCACGGTCAAAACGCCGGATCGCGAACGCCAGCTTTTCATCCGGCAAACTGATTGGCGGCAGGCCATCCAGGCTGCCAAGCTCAACCAGCCGTATTTCAGGAACCTCAATACCGACCAGTGATGCCAAACGCATGGCCGTGTATTCATTCAGTGGCACATCCCTGTGCTGCGTGGAAGGCGTTTTTATGATCCAGTCACCAAGCCCATCCCGGCCCGACAGGTTGTAGCGCCCCTCCCGCTCCTTCATGGAAAACTTCATCTGCACCCCGGCCAGAGAAAAGCGGTTTTCTGGCGCAACATTCTCAAACGCCACCGCCCTCACATTGCCATGGGCGCCAAGCACACTTTCCGGAACAGCAGCAGGGGCCATGGGCTCAACCACCAGCGCACCCGGCAGATCAGCCCCCAGATACGACAGCATCTGGAACTCATTATCCACATGCACCTTAAGCGACTGGGCAAGCCACTCCCTGAGCGCTCCTTCGGGCAGCAAATTAGACAACACCGGGTGCAACCGCTGATTCCTGGCCCAAGGCTCCGCCATCACCCTGGCCGAGTGCGGAAAATCCGGATGGGTAATCAAACTGAAGGTTGGGCGGGCAGCATCCGCACTAAACGCATCGGCGAACGTCAGCTCATTGCGGCCATTACTAAAGCCCGCCAAATACCCCACCAATCGGCCATGCAGGCTCAGCTTCAGCACAACCACCTCATCCGACCGGCTGGCGCTCATGAATCATCGCCCAGCAGGCCTTGCCATGGATCATCAGATAGTTGCGGCTTCTTCTCGCCTGGCGACGCCGCACCAGCCCCCTCGCCGTCTGGCGCCTCACGCTCCAGCACCGCCCTAACCGCAGCCAGCTTTTCCTTGGGAATCAGCATTAACTGGCTGTTCAGCCCCTTTGCAAGGAGCTCCAGAGTATCCAGCCGGGGATTCCCCTTCGACTCGAGACGCTGGTACTGCTGCCGGGAAACCCCCACCCGCAACATCATGTCACTCTGCTTGAGCCCCAGTGCGAGACGGCGGTTCTTTAACTGTTCCAGGAGAGAACTGATCATTGTAAACACACAGGTTGCTTTTCTTTCATAAGAAACACATTAGTTTCCTAAGAACCAAAAGGCAACATATATGTTTCATCTCTAGAATAATCCGCACCGCCACCCCAGAAGCAACTGATAAGTTGCTCCAATCCAGAAAGGGCCGTTTCGATAGCGGTGTCGCGCACGCGACAAGACCTGCCAGCCGGGCCATATGGGCTTACATCAATAGATCTGGCCAAGCATGTAGATCTGCAGATGGATTGCTGACGGACGCGGGCTCGATTCCCGCCGGCCACCAAACAGCAAGTAGAAAACCCAAAAGGGCTCCCCCGATGGGTGGCCTTTTTTTGTTGCTAATCCTATGCACGTAGGTCATCTTGGCCTTTTGGGAATCTGGAATCCCCCCTTGAGAACCAATATTGCACTCAATGACCTTCCTTTCCAGCTCCTCCCTCACTGCCGTAGTCAACAAAAGCAGCACCTCGCTAGTAACTTTTGTGTTTGCTCAAAAAGCCTGCTAGAAGAAACACCATTCCTATTTAATTTCGAAAGACAAAGACGCAGATCAACACCTTTGGGGGAATACCGTGGCGAGGGGTAACAATTGGAGCGAAGGGGAGATTGCCGCCACTGTAGCGGACTACATGCGAATGCTAACGCTTGAACTCTCCGGGCAGAAATACAACAAAACAGCCCACCGAAAAGCACTCTTGCAGAACCTGGATCGCCGAAGCGAAGCCGCTGTCGAGCGTAAACACCAAAACATTAGTGCGGTGTTGAGAGACTTAGATTGTCTTTGGATTCCTGGCTATAAGCCTAATAGTCACTATCAGGAAGCATTGGCACGATTTGTAGAACACTGGATTAATTCCCATCCTGAGTTTGATCGAGTTTCTCAGGCTGCAGCCGAACAGCCTACTTTCTTACCCAGCAGCGTCGACTTCAGTCGATTCATAGTCGATGCTCCGGCCCTCTCGCATTCAGCGCAAGTTGAAGATCCCGGTAAGCAATATAAGCCTAACAGGATCGCCTCAAAGCGAGATTATATTGCGCGAGAAGCCCGCAATACGGAGCTAGGACTTGCGGGTGAACTCTTGGTATTGGAGTTCGAGGAGCATCGGCTCCGCACCGCTGGACAGAAGAAGCTAGCTAATCGGATTGAGCATGTATCCGTTACCCAAGGTGACGGACTTGGGTTCGACATTCATTCTTTCGAAACCAACGGAAAGGATCGATTAATCGAAGTAAAAACAACAGCTTTCGCCAAAGAAACACCTTTCTACGCCTCACACAATGAGGTTGCCGTCTCCTCGGAGCATAAAGAGAAATTTCATCTGTATCGCCTTTTTGAATTTCGCAAGTCTCCCAGGCTTTTTACCTTACAGGGCGAAATTTCAAAGCATTGCACTATGAACCCTGTCAGCTACCTCTGTTACTTTTCCTGACCAACAATAGAAGCTGTTTCGGCCGGCGCCCCCAACCAGTACAACAGCGCAAGCAAGCATGCCCGCCAGCTTCCCTTTGACCCAGCTAACCTGCCCCTTCTAAGCTAAAACCCAAGCCTCTACGAACGGATAACAACAATGAAGCTCACCACCCTCACCCCTCCTCTGGAATCCCTGCACGCCTCCTCCGAGGAGATCCTGTTGGTCTCCCTGATCAGCCATGACGGGCTGCCAGTGGTGCATTTCGGTGAAGGACTGGATTTTGATGAGCAGAGCGCGCTGTTCTTTGAGATGAAGAAGGCTTGTGACAGGGTACTGGAGGGACTGAAACTGGGGCAGAGCGAAGAGGTGTTTATCCGCTGCCAGGAAGGCTGTATCAGTATTTGGCCGGTGAAAGATATGGTGTTTGCCTGCCTGGCGAAGCCAACCATCAACTCCCAGCGCATGCAGATGCTGGTCTGGAAGACCGTTTCCCAGCTAAGTGGACGGGTTTAAGCCTTCTCCTGCGCATCTTCACGACCAGTTCTCATTTTCACCCCACACTAGTGAGCACGGGCCCTCCAGGCACCTGAATCATTTTCACAGCAACAAAAAACCTACACCCTGCCCATGGAGAGATACACGGCGTTTCCCTAGTTTTCAAACCAAACATTCTGGGGGAATCTCAATGCCGTATTCGACATTCAAAGCTGCTGTACTGGCCACTATTCTGGGGGGCAGCGTTCTGTCCCCTGCCTGGGCCGACGACAAGACCGAAAGCCCCGTAGCCGGGGACATCATCCAAAACCAGTATATTGTCACCCTGGTTCCGAACATCACCGAACAGCTGGGCCTTAACAGCCTGACCACGGCCATCCAAACCTTGCTGGCCGGCATTGGTGGCGGTGAGGTGCTCTATACCTATGAAAATGCCCTGCTGGGCATGACCGTGAAACTGACAAACCTGCAGGCCTCACTGCTTGGCATTCTACCCGGCGTCATTTCTGTTGAGCCGGACCGCATGGTGACCACGGTTGCGGTTCAGAGTAACGCCACCTGGGGACTGGATCGTGTCGATCAGCCAGCCCTGCCATTGGATAACAGTTTCCAGTATCCAGATAACGGCGGGCGTGATGTGAATATTTATGTGGTGGATACCGGCGTGCGCACGACACACCAGGAATTTACCGGCCGAGTGCTACCCGGGCGCAACTTTGTCAGCTCCGGGGGCTTCCTGTTTGGTGGCAGCGTTAACCCCGACAACTATGAAGACTGCAACGGCCATGGCACCCATGTAGCTGGCACCGCGGCCGGCAGCACCTACGGTGTTGCCAAGCAAGCCAATGTGGTCCCGGTACGCGTGCTGAACTGTTACGGCAGCGGCAGCACCTCTGCGGTTATCGCAGGCGTCGACTGGGTGGCCGGCAACCACCAGAAGCCGGCGGTGGCCAACCTGTCATTGGGGGGCTTCACCTCCACCGCACTGGATACCGCCGTGGCTAACGCCGTTGATGCTGGCGTAACCATGGTCGTAGCTGCAGGTAACGACAACGCCAACGCCTGTAACGGCTCCCCCAACCGGGTCCCTGAAGCCCTGACCGTCGGCGCGACCACGCGTCAGGACCAACGTTCTTCTTTTTCCAACTACGGCGCCTGCGTGGATCTGTTCGCCCCGGGTAGCGACATCACCTCCGCCTGGTATCAATCGGATACCCAGACCTCCAGCCTGAATGGCACCTCCATGGCCGCCCCGCACGCTGCCGGCGCCGCTGCCTTGTACCTGGCTGCCAATCCCAGCGCCACGCCCAATGCGGTCAATCTTGCGTTGGTTAATGACACCGTTACCGGCGCCATCAGCAATGCAGGGAATCAATCACCCAACCGCTTATTGCAGATCACTCAGCAGGACGGCTCGGGCATTGACCGCCTGCCCACCGCAGCGTTCACGGCGGACTGCCAAGGCACGGTTTGTCAGCTGGATGCCAGCGGCTCCAGCGATGACATCGCCGTGGCGGCTTGGGACTGGACGCTGGGCGACGGCAATGTGGCTAGTGGCGAGCAGATCAGCCATGACTACGGAGTGGATGGCGAGTTCACCGTGACCCTGACCGTGACCGACACCGCCAACCAGACCGGCACCACCGACCAGACCGTAAGCGTGGGAACCGAAACCTCTCCGTGCCCGGACTGCACTCGCTATGAAGGCCAGCTGAACAACGGTGGCTCTGCGATCCTGCCGTCCAATGGTTTCAACTTCTCCGGCGGGCAGATTGATGCCTGGCTGTATAGCCCGGCTGGCGCCAACTTTACGGTTACGCTGCAAAGACAGAGCTGCTTCCTGTTCTTCTGCGGCTGGAACAACGTGACCAACGCCAGCCCACAGGGCGGTGTCGCCGAGATTCACTCCAATGTGAACAGTGGCTACTACCGCTGGCAGGTACAGGCCCAGAGTGGCTCTGGTGCCTATACGCTACTCACCAACCCGTAAGTTTTTCTGCCTACGGTTTCGCCGGCGTCAACCTCCTGGTGCGCCGGCTTTTTTGTGCATCAGGCGACGCCTGCATGCATCCGCTTCTCTCAACAGGGTGATAACAGCCCGCCTCTGGGAGCCTGTATGCCAGTGTTAACTCATAACGCATCCGGGTCCGCCAACAGCGATTGCGCCCGCGCCAGAATCGCTTCCACTTTCGCCTCGTCCATCCGATTCAGATTGCCGTAGATCATTTTCATGCGGTGGTTGCCAGCAAACTGCCTGCGATGACGATGAATGAAGTGCCAGTAAAGGCTATTGAACGGACAACTGTCCGCTTCGCTTGCCGTTTTCACATCGTACTGGCAGTGCTTGCAGTAATCCGACATGCGATTGATGTAACTACCGGACGCCGCGTAGGGTTTGCTTCCCAGATAGCCCCCGTCCGCATGCATAACCATGCCCAGAGTATTGGGCAATTCCACCCAGTCGAAAGCGTCGGCATAGACTTCCAGATACCACTGACAGATGGCCTCCGGCAGCACGCCCAGCAGCAAGGCAAAATTACCAGTGACCATGAGACGCTGAATGTGATGGGCATAGGCGTGGTCAATGGTATTGCGCAAGCACTCAGCCATGCAGTGCATTTTGGTGTCGCCGGTCCAGTAACAGGCCGGCAAATCCCGCGTATTACCCAGCCGGTTTTCGTTGGCGTAATCAGGCATCAACAGCCAGTAGATACCCCGCACATATTCCCGCCAGCCAATAATCTGGCGGATAAAGCCTTCCACCGCATTAAGCGGCGCGTCACCGGAGTAGTAGGCCTGCTCCGCCGCCTGGCATACCGCCATGGGATCCAGCAGCCCGAGATTGATATACGGCGAAAGCAGACTGTGAAACAGGGTGTCTTCTCCCGTAACCATGGCATCCTGATAATCGCCAAAATACGGCAGGCGATGCTCAATAAAATGAGCCAACGCCTGTTGAGCCTGCTCGCGGGTGGTTCCCCACTGGAAAGAGTCCAATGAACCCATGTGACTCGGGAATTGCTCCTCCACCAGTGCCAACACCTGCCGATCGATATCATCATGCTCAAACGTCAGCACCGGCGGTAGCGGCGTCTTGCCTGTGTAGGGCTGGCGGTTATTGCTGTCGTAATTCCACTGCCCGCCCGCGGGCTCATCGCCCTCCATCAACAATCCGGAGTAACGACGCATCTCCCGATAAAAGAACTCCATGCGCAGCTGCTTCTTGCCCTGCGCCCACTGCTGGAAGAATGTTGTTGAGCAAAGAAAGCGGCTGTCATCCAGACAAGTCACCGGCACACCGATACACCGCTCCCAATCACGATCAATCTGGTGCTGAAGGCGGTATTCGCCACAGCGGGTCACCACCAGTTCGCCAGCATCGGCATACTTTTCAGAAATAAGCGCCGCAAAACCTCTGAACGCATGCTCGCCATAGCAATAGTAATCCACCTGCCAACCCGCTTTTTCGAGATCAACGGCAAAGTGGCGCATGGCACTGAAGATCAGAGCGATCTTCTGTTTATGGTGCTTCACATAAGTGGCCTCGTCGGCCACTTCCGCCATCACCAGCCTGTCCTTGCTTTTATTGAGGTGCTGCAAAGTGGGCAAATTCAGGCTGAGCTGGTCACCAAGGATAAGACCGATTTTCACGCCGACTCCTTCAGGAGGTACCTGTGGGTGTCTTATTTTCCGCTGTCGGCGTACAGGTAGAGTGAAGACCACTTATCGCAGGCAGGAAATCACCACAGCCAATCTGTGCAACGTGATGCCCGCAGTGTCTCCAAAAACCAAAAACCACCGCGAGCGGTGGTTTTGGTTTCGACTGGTGAGCGCCAGAGGGTCAGGCGACAGCAGATTCCTTCTGCTCGCCTGTGTTGCTTTTACTTTCATACAGAGCGTCCAATCGGTCGCTCTGGGTCATCAGGTATTCAAAGGCCGCCAGGGAAGCTTTGGAACCTTCACCCATACTGATGACAATCTGCTTGTACGGCACGGTAGTCACGTCACCGGCAGCGTAAATGCCTTCTTCAGAGGTTTGGCACTTCTCGTTGATTTCGATTTCGCCAAAACGACTCCGCTTGACCACCCCATCCAGGAAATCGCTGTTGGGCACCAGGCCGATCTGTACGAACACGCCGTGCAACGGCAAGGTGTGCACTTGCTCCGTTTCACGATCCACGTACTCGATGGCATCCACCTTGCCATTGCTGGCGGTGATTTGTTTGGTCGCCACGTTCTTGTGGATGGTGACGTTAGCTTTGCTTTCCGCCTTGTCCACCAGCACCTTGTCCGCTTTCAGCTCCGGCATGAACTCGAACACATTCACGGATTTAACGATACCGGCCAGGTCCAGTGCGGCTTCAATGCCGGAGTTGCCGCCACCGATCACTGCCACATCCTTGCCCTTGAAGAAAGGACCATCGCAGTGAGGACAGTAGGCCACACCATTACCGATGTTTTCTTTTTCACCGGGGACACCCAGCTCGCGCCATTTGGCACCGGTGGCCACAATCACGGTTTTGGTATCAATTTCTTCACCGGAGGACAGCACCACCGTCTTGATGTCACCGTTGTCTATCCGGGTGACTTTCAGATGCTCTTTCACGGTCACGTCGTACTCGTTCATGTGCGCCTGCAACGCACCGGAGAGTTCCGGACCCGTGGTTTTCTTCACCGAGATCAGGTTTTCGATATCCATGGTGTCTTTCACCTGGCCACCGATACGATCGGCAATCAGCGTCACTTTCAGGCCTTTACGGGCGCTATAGATGGCCGCGGACACACCGGCCGGACCACCGCCGATAACGGTCACGTCCTGCAGGGGCATTTTCTCGCCCGCGCCCGCTTGGGCAATGCTCGGATCATGTTCGAGCAATTTGTCGATCAACTCGGCCGCAGTCACCTTGCCGTTGGCAAACAACTCACCATTCAGGTAAACGCTGGGCACCCCCTGAATGTCACGCTCGTTGACCACATCCTGGTACAAGCCACCATCAATCATCTCGGTGGTGATATTCGGATTGAGCAACGCGAACTGGTTCAGGGCCTGGACCACGTCCGGGCAGTTGTGACAGCTCAAGCTGATAAACACTTCAAAATTCAGTTCGCCCTGGGCGTTGGCCACCATGCGTTGGAGGCTGTCATCCAGTTTGATGTCGGTCCCGGATGCGTGCAGGAAAGCCAGCACCAGGGAATTGAATTCATGGCCTGCAGGAATACCGGAAAAACGGATACCCGTGTCTTCACCATCGGCTTCCAACAGGAAACTGATTGGGCTGCGCAATACGCCACCCAGGTCGCGCTCTTCAAACGCCAGGTTGTCACTGACGCCAGCGATGCCGGACAGGAACGAGGCCAGTTCATCGCGTTTTTCATGGGCGCCTTCCTGCAGCACGAAAGTCACTTTCTTCTGCATGTTGGCGGCGTAGCCCTTGAGAGCCTGCAAAATTTCATTCGTGAGCATGAGTCTTCCCTTCAATTAAAAGCGTATTCAGTGACATAAAAATTGGGGAGGAAAGCATCCCCGGCGATGCTGCCGGAGATGCTCCAACCTGAGGCAAATTTAGATCTTGCCGACCAGGTCCAGAGACGGGGCCAGAGTGGCTTCGCCTTCTTTCCATTTTGCCGGGCACACTTCGCCTGGATTGTTGCGAACGTACTGGGCAGCTTTCACTTTGCGCAGCAGGTCGTCTGCATCACGGCCAATACCTTCGGCAGTGATTTCCATGGCCTGGATCACGCCATCCGGGTCGATCAGGAAGGTAGCGCGGTCTGCCAGGCCCTGGCCTTCACGCATCACTTCAAAGTTGTTGGTGATGGTGCCGGTCTGGTCGCCAACCATGTAGTAGTTGATCTTGCCGATGGTGTCGGAGGTGTCGTGCCATGCTTTGTGGGTGAAGTGGGTATCGGTGGAGACGGAGAACACTTCCACGCCCATCTTCTGCAGCTCTTCGTACTTGTCCGCCACGTCGCCCAGCTCGGTGGGGCAAACGAAAGTGAAGTCGGCGGGATAGAAGAAGAAGATCGCCCACTTGCCTTTTACGTCGGCTTCAGAGATCTCTACAAATTCGCCCTGCTTGAATGCGGTGGCGTTAAACGGTTGGATCTCGCTATTAATCAGTGCCATGTTTCCAAGACTCCCTAGATTGTCGGTAAAACGATTGGGTTAACGTTTCGTCGGAAGTAAGAATGCGGTTTTTGCGGCGATTGGTAAATTTGGATACTTTCATTGCAGCGATAGGCAATACCTAACACGGCCAGCCAGTATCCCCACGTTAAGGAACCGCCCGACCGCAACCCTGTCCCACCTTGAGAAGGACAAAACAGGAAGCGTTGGAGGCGTTATGGGACACGCAGAATGGCCACGGGCAGCATGGATTGCAGGATGGGTGCTAATCGCCGCAGGCACCGCCGCACCCGCTTATGGTAGCGATTACGACTACATCCGCGGTGACGATGTGTATGAAGAGGACTACCAGTACGGACTGGATTATGACGGCCTCACCAGCGTGCCGCAGCCCGGCCTGAGCAAAGGCGGCGCCAGCAGTGCGGACAGCGCCGAAGGGCGGATGCAAAAGCGGGCACTGGAGCTACAGGAAGAAACCACCCAGCCCTCCATGACTCGCGAGCTGGATCGCTGGAAACAAAACAGCAAGCTGAAAACACCCGGCAAAAGCGACCCCTGATCACACGGTAGCGCCGCCCACCCTCATTTCACCGGCGCGCCACAATCTCCGCGCCACGCGTAGCTCCCGCACTATTGTGTTGCTGCTCAAACAATGCGCTCAGAGGTTGTGGCCGGCCAATGGCATAACCCTGGACGAAATCGACCCCCGCCTCTTCCAATACCCCGATCAGGGCGTGCTCTTCCACGTACTCGGCCACGGTTTTCACGCCTAACCGGTGTGCCACCTCGTTGATGGATTCCACAATGGTGCGATCCACGCTGGAGTGCAGCAGGTTGCGCACAAAGCTGCCGTCGATCTTGATGAAATCCACCGGGAAGTGTTTGAGGTAACTGAACGAACTGAAGCCACTGCCAAAATCGTCCAGCGCCACCTTGCAACCCTGTTCACGAATACGCCCGAGCAAATCGCTGGCCGAAGACAGCTGGTTCACCACCGTGGTTTCAGTGATTTCAAAGGTGAGCCGCTCCGGTGACAACGCGGTTTTACTCAACAGGGATTCCAGAAACGGAATAAACGTCGGATCATCCAGCGACGTGGCGGACAAGTTGATGGCAATATTCAGCTTCGGCAGGGCCGCCAGTTCATCGCTGAGAGTCACCAATAACTGGGTCAGCACCCAGCGGTCGATGTGCGGCATCATCTGGTAGCGCTCGGCCGCCGGAATGAACGCACCAGGGTTAAGGATATCGCCATTGCGGTCGCGCAGGCGCAGCAACACCTCGTAGTGGGATTGCTCTGTATCGGTATCGATGGGGCGAATTTCCTGAGCGTAGAGCAGGAAACGGTTTGACTCCAGGGATTCGCGTAGCCCCGCTGCCATCTGTAACTCCAGATGACGACGGGACGCTTCGCTGTCGTCGGGGGTGTACACCGACACCTGGTTTCGGCCCCGGTGTTTCGCCGCATAGCAAGCCACATCCGCCCGGCTCATGGCTTCTTCCACGGTAATCACGTTGGCATCCAGCTGCACCAGCCCGGCGCTGGCGCCGACATCGTAAAGCGATTCCTTCCAGGCAAAACGGATATCGCCCAGTGCGCCAATCAGACGTTCGGCAATCTGGATCGCCCGCTGCGCCGGGCAATGGCGCAGCAACAACCCGAATTCGTCGCCGCCCAGCCGGGCCACCACATCCCCCTCACGCACTTGACGGCCAATCACTCGGGCGCATTCGCGCAGCAGGGCGTCTCCTGCCACATGGCCGGCGGTATCGTTGACCACCTTGAAACGATCCAGGTCGATAAAACACAGCATGCTGTGTTCCGTACCCTGTTCATCAAGGGATTCCTGCAAGGTATTTTCAAATTCCCGGCGGTTGGTGAGGCCAGTCAGGGCATCGTGGGTGGCGTGGTAGCGCAGCTTCTTCTGCATGGCCCGCCGGGAGGTCACATCCCGAAACACCATCACCGCCCCGGTCACCTGGCCATCTGCGGATTTCAGCGGCGCGGCAGAATCCTGAATTTCGTAGCGGCTGCCGTCCCGGCTTTGCAACATGCTGCCTTCGCGCAGGAAGCACACATCGCCTCCGCTCAGGGCCACGGTAATCGGGTTGGGAACCGGGACAGTGGCGTTGTCATCGCTGAGCATCAACACATCGCCAATCGGCAATCCCTCGGCTTCCGCTTCGCGCCAGCCGGTAAGCGACTCGGCCACCGGGTTCATAAAGGTCACCCGGCCGACCTCATCCGTGGCCACCACTCCATCGGCAATGGAGGTCAGGGTGACGCGCAAACGCTCTTTCTCATGGGCCAGGGACTCCTGCATGCCCTTTTCCGCCGTCACATCCCAGTTGGTGCCCACCACCAGCGTTTCCGCACCATCAGAGCGCACCACGGTTTCTGCCCGTACGCGGATATGCCGGATTTCGCCACCGGGCCGCAGGGTCCGAAATTCCGTGTCCAGATCTTCCTCACCCGCAATAACGCGCTGGAACGCCGCGTTGATGTCCGTGTAATCATCCGGGTGCACCTGGTCACGCCAGATCTGCAAGGTGCCATCGCCGGGCGCCCCGGGCTGCACGCCGTAGAGCTCGTACATGCGCTCATCCCAGAACAGCACGTCACTCTGCGGGCTGTACTGCCAGATACCCACCCCTCCCACCTCCAGGGCCATTTGCAGCCGGTGGCGACTCTCCTGCAGCGCCTGTTCCGATAATTTGGCGGCATGGATATTTTCCACCTGGGCAATCAGGTAGCTGACCTGCCCCGCCACACGCACCGCCGAGACCGACAGGCGCACCCAGAGATCATCACCACGGCGGGTAATAAAACGCTGCTCCAGTGAGTAACCGTTGATATCGCCGGACAACAGGTCCGCCAGCATCCCCCGGCTTTTGAGCAGGTCATCCGGGTGGGAAATATCCTGGAAGGAGGTGCTCAGCAGCCCCGTTTCGTCATAACCCGCCAGATCACACAGAGCGTGATTCACCGCCTGCCATTCTCCCCGGGGGCTCAGCAACGCCATGCCAATGGAGGAATGCTTCATCGCCAACCGAAAGCGGATTTCACTGTCTTTTACCTGGGCCAGCTCCGCCCGATTACGCCGTAACACACACCGTAAAAACAGCGCCGCCAACAGCACTGCCAGCAGCACTACCGTGACGGTGACAGCCCCAATCAGCACACCCTGCATGGCATTCGTCCATTATTGTGATTGTTATCCTGCGTTTTCCCGCCCCTCTGTTCACTTTTTGGACGCCTCACGCCTCCCTGGCCAGCTTGACCTGACAAAGCCGGAACTTTCACCGACAATTGGGGCCTGTTACAGGGATTCCCGGTGTCACCGCGCCCGGGCGTCCCGCAAGCCTCTGGGAGAAGAAAAGCTGGCCATCGCCAGCGCCGATCATGACGTTTCGACGACGCCTGTTACAGTGTCTGGCCTTGCTGTTTGTGGCCGCGACCCTGGCCCAGCTCTGGTATCTGGGCCAGGTGTTGCGCCTGCAGCATCACAACCCGGACAACAGCGCTTATATGCACCGCGCCCAGGAGCAGGGCAACGTGCAGCAGTACTGGCGCGATTACGACCAGATCAGTGATTACCTGAAACGGGCCGTGCTAATTTCTGAAGACGCCCATTTCACCCAGCACACCGGCTTCGATTGGGCAGGTATCCGCTATGCCCTGAAACGCAACATGGAAGCCGGCAAGCCAGTGGCAGGCGGCTCCACCATTACCCAGCAACTGGCCAAGAACCTGTACCTGTCTGGCGAACGCACCTATACCCGCAAGGCGCAGGAAGCCGTGATAGCCCTGATGCTGGAAATCGGCCTGAGCAAACGTCGCATTCTGGAACTCTATCTGAATGTGGCCCAGTGGGGGCACCAGATTTACGGTGCGGAAGCGGCAGCACGGCATTATTTCCAGGTCAGCGCCGCGCAGCTCTCTCCCCTGCAAGCAGCACAGCTGGCCGCCATGCTGCCGCGCCCCAATCTTTACGATTTCAAAGGCCCCACCGACTACGTACAACAACGGGCTCAATGGATTCAGGCGCAAATGGCGCTGGTACGCATTCCCGACCCGGGAACCGTCACCCTGCCGCCCCCGCCTGACCCTGCGCCCCCCGAAGGAAACACGCAATGAAGCAGTATGCCGTCCCCTTTGCCGCCCTGTGCTTTAGCGGCCTTGCCCTGCTGGGCTGTAGTGACAACAGCGACAACCAACCCCAACCAGCCCCCGCCGGTAGCGACAACAGCAATGGCATTGCCGGTGTCTGGCAGAACGACCAGCAAGTACTGGTGCTGGAAGCCAACGGGGACCTGTACCTGCCCGCGAACACCAGCCTGCAGGGACTCCACTGGGAACAACAGGACGACATCCTGACGTTCAATTATCTGGACAACCGCGAGCAACGCGTTACCCAGGCCACCGCCACCGGCCTGCAGCAAGGCGACACTCTGACCCTGACCCGCCCGACAGCCACCACCGGGGACAACACCACAGAGACTACCAACAGCGAAACCGCCGAAACTGATGCCGACGCGGTAACCAACGCCGAGCCCCCCAATACAGGTGCAGACCCATCGTTATTCAGTGGCGATTATCAGCGTGCCAACCAGGCCGTGGCGCATATCAGCGGCACGGCCACACGCCCGCAAGACAGCGACCTGCCAGACAAGGCTGTGCTCACCGTCGCGCTACTGAACAGCCAGATCGACAAAGATGCCGCAGGAACGCAGCCCGTTGCCAAACGTCTGATCCGCCTGGACGAAAACGCCACCAGCCTGCCCTTCCGCTTGTACTATCTGCCAGACGACCTGAAAGCGGACCATGAGTATCAGATCTTCAGTCAGATCCTCGCCGATGGCGGGCTTTTCTATCAATCCGACGCTGTGACCCTCACGCGCAACAAGCACGGTTTTGACGATGTAACCCTGCCGCTCACTGAAGTCATGACCGACAGCGAAACCCTGCGCGGCGCCATCACCCGCGGCAAGCCCGGCCAGGACCGTGACACTTTTACCCTGTGCAACAGCGACCGCCGCCTGCTAATCCGCGGCCCGCAAAGCGACGACTTGCTGGCCGCCTACGACAACGGCATCCGCTACCCACAGCAACCCCGCGTGGCCACCGTCAGCGGCTTGGTACGCAAGGTTCCCGGCAGCCAGGAAGGCAGCACCGAAGCCGCTCTTATCGTGGAAAGCTTCAACCTGGAAGCGGGCATGGAAAACTGCCAACTGCCCACCGCCGAACTGACTCACACCCGCTGGCAGCTGACCCACCTGGGAGCGGATCGCATTATTCTTGGCAGTGCGGCGCAAGTGCCGTTTCTCACCTTCAACGATGACAGCAAGGTCAAAGGCCATGGCAGCTGCAACAACCTGAATGGCAGCTACCAGCGCAACGACCCACAACTGGCGCTGTCCAACCTGGCGACCACACGCAAGGCCTGCCCGACCAGTGCCATCGAAAGCCGCTACCTTGATGCCCTCAAGACCAGCGATCACTTCCGCATCGACGGTGAACTGCTTACCCTGTTTGATAAAGACGACGAGGCGGTGGCCAGCTTTCAGGCCATTTATCTATAACCCTAACCCGCTTTACCGCCCCTGTTTCGACCCACTCGCGGGCGCAACAGGGGCTCGCAAAAAGGGAAATCACCATGCGTGTTCATTACCTGTCCCATGTTCCGTTCGAACAACTGGGCGCCATGGAAGACTGGTTTCAGGAGCGAGACATCAGCATCCGCCAATCACTGCTGTTCGCCGGTGACGCACTGCCCACCCCGGCGGATTTTGATGTACTGGTGGTGATGGGTGGCCCCATGGGCGCCGATGACGACAGCCGGTTCCCCTGGATGAGCGCCGAAAAGGCGCTGATCCGCGAAAGCATCGCGGCGGGGAAAAAGGTGCTGGGCATCTGTCTGGGCGCCCAACTGATTGCCCGGGTGCTGGGCGCCCCGGTGACCGCCAACCCGGAAAAGGAAATCGGCTGGTTCCCGGTTTACCCCTCACCCGCCGGCAAGAACGACAGCATCGGCAAACTGTTTGCCGGCGCGCCTGCGGTACTGCACTGGCATGGCGACACCTTTGCCATTCCCGATGGCGCCGTGCATTTGCTGGAAAGTGAAGGCTGCCGCAACCAGGCCTTCCGCTACGGCGACAACGTGCTGGCCCTGCAGTTTCATCTGGAGCTGGAGAGCGGCAACGCTGAAGCCCTCTGCGATGCCTGCCCGGAGGATCTTACACCCGATCGCTGGGTGGAAAGCCGCGACGACTTGCTCGGTGATCCGCAGCGTTTTAGCGCATCGAAAGCCTTGTTAGGGCGCGTCCTGAATGCGTTTCTGGGATGACCTGACATGCCCTATGTCGGATTACGCCTTTCAGGCTAATTCGACCTACAAAATTCAGCCTTCCAAGTAGGTCGAATTAGGCCGAAGGCCGTAATCCGACATGTCACTGGATTCTGCACCCCCACAAAAACAAAGCCGCCGCAATGCTAGCCATTAACGATCAGCGGCTCACTGCTTTTCTGCACCCGGCCCACCGCAGACAGGATCGCCTGCAACGCCGCCGCCGTGGTATCCGCGGCCATGGCCACGGCGCTTTGCGTGGCATCACCCACTTGCACGCGCACACAGGCCATGGCGTTGGCTTCGGTGCTGTCGCCCAATGAATACTCATCGAACGACACCACTTTCACCTCGCCGCCAATACGCCGGTTCAATGCATCCACCAGAGCTGACATGGCGCCATCACCACGGCCGGATAACAGCGTCACCGGCTGGCTTTCATCGCCAATGCTGATCTGCGCCTGCACCTGTTCATTGCTGCGATTCAGGTCGTAGGAGCGCAACACCCAGCCCATGGGCACGTTCAGGTAATCGCTGTTGAAACGGCGATGCACCCGCTCGCTGGTGATCTCGCCACCGTCTTCTTCCGCATCGCCCTGCACCACACCGGCCAACTCCTGCTGCAACCAGCGCGGCAAATCGATACCAAAATCCCGCTCCAGAACATGGGCCACCCCGCCCTTGCCGGACTGGGAGTTGATGCGTACCACTTCCTCGTAACGCCGCCCCACATCGGCCGGATCAATGGGCAGATAGGCTGCGGTCCAGATATCCCCTTCCTGGTAACGGGCCAGGCATTTACGAATGGCATCCTGGTGGCTACCGGAAAACGCACTGAACACCAGATCGCCCGCATACGGGTGGCGGGGATGGGTCTGGATATCGGTGATTTCTTCCACCAACGCCACGATTTCTTTCATGCGTGAGAAATCAATTTGCGGGTCGGTGCCCTGGCTGTACAGGTTCATGCCGGCCGTCACCAAATCCATATTGCCGGTGCGCTCACCGTTGCCCAACAGAGTCCCTTCCACCCGGTCTGCACCGGCCATCACCGCCATTTCTGCCGCCGCCACACCACAACCCCGATCATCGTGGGTGTGCACACTGATAATCACGTCATCGCGATACTGAATATTGTCGTTAACCAGCTCGACCTGGTCGGCAAACACATTGGGGGTGCTGACTTCCACCGTGGCCGGCAGATTGATGATTACTCGCTGCCCCTGATCCGGACGCCACACCGCATTCACCGCATCAATGACTTCGATGGCGAAATCCGTCTCTGTAGCACTGAACGTTTCCGGAGAGTACTGGAAGCTCCAGTGGGTCTCAGGCTGTTTGGCCGCGCAATCGCGTACCCACTCAGCCGCGCGCACGGCGATGGCCTTGCAGCCGGCCTTGTCCACGTTGAACACCTGCTCGCGGAACGTGGGCGAGGTGGCATTGTAGATATGCACCACCGCATTTTTGGCGCCCTGCAGCGACTCAAAAGTCCGCTCGATCAACTCTTCCCGGGCCTGGGTGAGCACCTGAATATGGACATCGTCGGGCACCAGATCTTCTTCGATCAAGGCTCGGCAAAAATCAAAATCGATCTGGCTGGCGGAAGGAAAACCCACTTCGATTTCCTTGAAACCCAACTCCACCAACATCTGGAAAAAGCGGCGTTTTTGCGCCACGGACATGGGCTTGATCAAGGCCTGGTTGCCATCGCGCAGGTCCACCGCCGCCCATAGGGGCGCTTTCTCGATGCGCTGGTTCGGCCAGCGACGGTCGGGCTTGTCGATAACAGGAAAAGGCTGGTATTTGGTGTGATCAAAGCTCATGTGGAATCCTCAAAGTAAAAAGGGGCAGAGACTGCCCCCAGAATTACTAACCGGCTCTCCCAGGGATACTGCTTGATGCGGCTAACAATGGCGTTGCGATCTCGGGTCTCGATCAGGGCGCCGGTAGGCACGGGTAGCAGCGGTGAGGGGCCTCTGGCTTGTGGCCGTCGGCGTCACCGCCCTACGAGAGATACTTTACGCCGCCCGCCTGGCAATGTGTTTGCTTTATTCCTCTGTTTTTGGCCATATAAGCAATAATATCGCGTAAAATAGAAAATTATTGGAGTCAACACCTGTGAACAGCCCAAAACTGGCAACACTGGATCGCACAGACCTGCGTATTCTCGATGCCCTGCAACATGACGGCGGGCTGACCAACCAGCAACTGGCCGAAACAGTGGGGCTGTCACCCTCCCCCTGCTCACGGCGGGTCCAGAAGCTGGAAGCGGCGGGCATCATCATCAAGCGCGAGACAGTACTGGATGCCCGCAAGCTGGGCCTGGACCTGACCGTGATGATCCAGATCAGCATGGACCGCCACACCCCGGAACGTTTCGCCAATTTCGAGGAAAAAGTGGCCAGCTTCCCGGAGGTGCAGCAGTGCTATCTGGTCACCGGGCAGGATGCGGACTACCTGTTGAAAGTGGTCGTGCCGGATATCGACGCCTACCAGCATTTTTTGCTCAACCAGATCACCCGGATCGAAGGGGTCAGTGGCGTACATTCCAGCTTTGTAATGCGGCGCGTGGTGGATACGGCGGCGCTGCCGTTGAATTATGTGGATGCGTGAGGAGCGAGTGACGAGTTGCGAAAATCCCAACGCGGAACAACGGTTTTGCCTTTCGAAACTCGCTCCTCGTCACTCGATACTTATTGATCGCACTCGCACACCCCAATCCCTTGTAGGAGCACCTCTTGAGGTGCGAACAAGCCGTAGAACGAACAACCAGAATGAAAAAGAAAAACGTCCAGAACTCATCGCCATCCGAATACCGCCCCTTCGCCCGGGCTCGGGTTCGCACCTCAAGAGGTACTCCTACAGCGGCTTCGTAGTCTGGCCGTTGTCATGTGTCAGGCAACACACCTACAGATGCCCCCTGAGCTGATATGCTGACTCCATCGACTGCGTTGAATTGCGAGACCATGAAAAACCTGCTGATCGTTGCCCACGCCCCATCACCGAACACGCAAAAACTCCGTGAGGCCGCCGCGCGGGGCGCCAGCCATGGGGATATCGAGAATGTTTCGGTCACCGTCAAGGCTCCGCTGGATGCCGGGCCAGAGGATGTGATGGCCTGTGATGCCATCCTGCTCGGCACCACGGAGAATCTGGGCTACATGAGCGGCGCGCTGAAAGATTTTTTTGACCGCACCTATTACGCCGTACTGGAAGAAAAGCAGGGCCTGCCCTGCGCCCTGTACATCCGTGCCGGCCATGACGGCACCGGCACCCGCCGGGCAGTGGAAACCATCGTCACCGGCCTACGCTGGAACTGGGTACAGGACCCTCAGGTGTTAAAAGGGGAATGGCAGGACAGCTTCGAGACCGAAGTGGAAGAACTGGGGATGTATCTGGCGGCCGGGCTGGATGCGGGGATTATTTAGCAGCGAGTTGCGAGTTGCGAGTTGCGAGTTGCGAGTTGCGAAAAACTAAAACCTGTTTCAGGAGCTCCTGATTGCAGCTTTTGATCTTCGCAACTCGTCACTCGAAACTCGTTACTGCTCTTAGCCCTTGCTCTTGCTCACCATGGCCGCAATCACCGCCTTGGCTTCGTCGCCCTGAAGCATCTCGCCGAACAACACCAGGTCTTCTTGCACCACCTGATGCAGCGGCTTGTTGATGGACTCACGCATCAGCCGTTTGCTCGCCTGTAAGGCGCGCGGTGGCTTTTTCGCCAGGGTCGCCGCCATGTTGCGCGCTGTCGCGTCCAGCTCATCACCCTTCACCACTTTGGCGACCAGGCCGATTTCCAGCGCTTCCGCAGCCAACATAGGCTCACCGAGCAGCAACATGCGAGCCGCACGCTGATAACCAATCCAGGCCGGCAACAGCTTGGCGGAACCGGCTTCCGGTACTGCGCCCAGATCCACAAACGGCGTGATCAGTTTGGCATCCTCGGACGCGACCACCAGGTCCATGTGCAACAGCATGGTGGTGCCCACGCCTACCGCATTACCCTGCACGGCCGCCACTACCGCCTTGGGGAAATCGTGAATGGCCTGAATGAAATGGGCCGCCTCACCGGCTTCGCCGGGCTTGGCATTCAGGAAATCCATCAGGTCGTTACCGGCACTGAAAGACTTTCCCTCCCCCCGGAACAGCACCACGCGCACATCATCACTCTGCTCAGCGGCAGCCAACAGCTTAACCAGATCCCGGTACATGGCGCTGGTCAGCGCATTCAACTTGTCCGGGCGGTTCAAGGTAATTTCCATCACTGATTCAGTGTTGCTCACCAGAACCAGATCACTTTCCAGTGTCGGCATCGTCACGACAGCTCTCCCAATCGTATTTATAGTCGGGCAAGGCTAGCGGGCGCACCCTCGCCTGCCAAGGGCGAATAACGACAAAGACGCTTGACCGGCCGGTCAAAGGCGATTAAAAAAGCGAACCTTGATCGGAAACCCTACCGTGAAACTGATTACCTTCGATCCTTTCCGCACCCTCGGCCTCCCCGGCGTGCGCTATATCAAGCCGGAACACATGCACCAACACCGCGACGAATTGACGGCTGCGGACTGGCTGCTGTTCCCTGGCTACTGGCAGATTAACAGCCTGCACTATGTGCTCAAGCGACCCATTTTCCCCAGCCTGTGTAGCTACCATCTGGGCCACGACAAGGTGGAAATGACCCGCGCCCTGCAAACGGCCTGCCCGGACCATGTACCCGACACCCTGATCACCGCATCAGACAAATACGGCATCGCCCAGATTCTGGACCAATGGCGTTTTCCGTTTGTGGCCAAGTCGGTGCGCTCCAGTCAGGGCATGGGCGTTTACCTGATCGAAAACCGGCAACAGCTGCTGGACTATGCCGCACAGGAATCGGTGCTCTATGTGCAGAAACTGCTGCCCATCGTGCGCGATCTGCGCATCGTGGTGGTAGGCCACAACGTGGTAGCCAGTTACTGGCGGGAAGGCTCCGGCTTTCTGAACAACGTGAGCCAGGGCGGCCGGGTACGCACGGATCTGCCGGTGCCCGGCAGCGCGGTGTCACTGGTGGAAGGACTGGCGCGGTATCTGGATATCAATCACGCCGGGTTTGATGTGGCCATGGTGGATGGTCACCCCTACATTCTGGAATTCAATCGACTGTTCGGGAACACCGGCATTCCTGAGCTGAACCGCAATGTGCAGCGGGCCATGCACGACTATTTGCTGGGCGCGACCTTGCCCCCGTCATCGGACAGCAAAGTCTCCGCCTGAGTCCGCAGCAACGCCTGGTAGCGATGGGCCAACTGCTCCACCGGCTGCAAGCGCACCCGGTGGTCGCCAGCACAGACGACCTGCGCCTTCTCAGGCTGATAGAGCGCTTTCACATCCAGCTCAGCCAGGGTCAGCTGGGTATCCGGCACATTGAGGCGGCCCGGCACCCC
>NZ_PBSH01000047.1 GCF_002726155.1 Alcanivorax sp.
AAACTTCGCCAGTGTCTCTCCCAGAATCTGGTGGAGAGGAGAAGTATTACAGCTTCGAGCGACGAAACCTGTCCAGTGTTGTGGCAACTGTTGCAGCAATTGCTGCCCCTGTTGCAATCCGGTCAGGCGAGAAAAACAGCAAGCGCCTGTGCCGGTCATACGAGCGTTACCCGTATGTTGCTTGAGCCAGTCCAGCGTTTTTCCGATTTCCGGAAAATGCCGGGTTGCTACCGCTTCACAGTCGTTGTGAAAGTCGCGGGTCAGCACCGCCTCAAGCGAGGCCGGTAATTTACTGATGGGTGTATCCCTTGTCAATTGCCGGTCGCCGAAAATTCGAGCAGTTGATACATGAATTCCGGGATGAACGACCAAAAAAGCATCATTTGGCAGTGTGACAGGGGAAATTCGTTCGCCGACCCCTTCTGCCCAGGCGCTGTGCCCCAGCACAAAGACGGGCACATCGGCGCCCAGCGCCAGGCCGATATCGGCCAGCTCAGGCAGTGTAAGGCCCAGTTCCCAGAGTTCATTCAGGCCCAGCAGGGCGGTGGCGGCGTCGGAGGACCCGCCACCGACGCCGCCACCCATTGGCAGGCGCTTGGTCAATGCGATCGCCGCGCCCTTGTTGCTACCGGTGTGCGCCTGTAGTGCTCTGGCGGCTTGCAGAATCAGGTTGCTGTCATCCGTCGGGAGAGCGTCCGGGTTGCTTTCCGGATGGCATTGCAGCGACAGGGTGTCTGCCGGGGCGAATGACAGGGTGTCTCCATGGTCGAGCAGGGCGAACACGGTCTGCAGTTGATGGTAGCCATCCTCACGGCGACCAGTGATGTGCAGAAACAGATTGAGCTTCGCCGGGGCTGGCAGTGTCAGTGCCGGGGCGGGTGTTGGTCGGGTCACTGTGTGCGGCTGCCTGGCTGCCAGTCCTTGATCAGCAAGGTAAAGCGGTTGCTGTTCTGTTGGGCCTTGATCCGGTAGGGCAAGGTGATGCCGGCGATGGGTTCGTAGCGATCAAAGGTGAGTGACCAGCCCAGTTGTTCCAGTGAGATCAGGCGTTGCTGATCATCATACTCGGCGTCAGCCGGGGCGCCGGGCCAGGGCAGGCCACGGGCCCAGTACTGCAGGGCGGACACGGGTAGCCAAAAGCCGGTGAGGTGCCAGGCCAGTTCGCCGGGGCTGCGGGCCTGGTGGGTTTCCTTGGCGGTGATCAGTTCCGCGCGGCCACTATCCCAATGGAGGTCTGCGCTGCCAAAGCCCAGTGGCCCGGAAAAATGAATGTCGCCCCGTTGAGGTTGTTGGCGCCAGTCAAAGGTGGCGCTGCCGCCGTCGTTGGCGGTGCGGTAGCCCAGTTTGCCGCTCATCTGCCACTGCTGGATCTGGCCGGGGTGTTCGAATTGGGCGGTGGTGGTCGGGCGTAGCTGGCAGGCACTCAATGCCAGGGCAATCAGCGCCAGGCCAATAATGCGGGTAAGGCTCAGGGTCACAGGCGGGCTCCGAGTTTTTCCATGACTTCACGGATGTGGGGGGCGTCCGGGTCGCTTTCCAGTGCATCGCGCCAGACCTGGCGGGCCTGGTTCTGAGCGCCCAGAACCCACAGGACTTCGCCATAGTGAGCCGCGACTTCTGGGTCGGGGAATTTTTCATAGGCCCGCCGCAGGTAGTCCCGGGCGGCTTCCGGCTCGCCGCGCTGGTAGAGCACCCAGCCCATGGAATCGAGAATGGCCGGGTCGTCGGGGCGCAGTTCCAGTGCCCGGGATACGTATTGATAGGCTTCGTCCAGACGGTCGGTGCGGTTACCCAGGGTGTAGCCCAGGGCATTGAGAGCGCTGGCATCGTCCGGGTTCAGTGTGATGATGCGCTTGAGATCTTTTTCCAGGCGCGCCATGTCGCCTACCTTTTCAGCGGTCATGGCCCGGCTGTAGAGCAGCTCGGTATTGTCCGGCTGGTCGCGCAATGCATCGCTGATCAGGGCGATGGCGCCTTGCGGATCGCCGTTGTTGCTGCGCATTTCCGCTTCGGTGATGGTCAGGCTGTTCTGCAGTTCCGGTTGCTGCTGGGCCAGGTTGCGCATCAGGGCGTGGGCCTGGCTGGTGTTGCCTTGCTGGTAGAGCAGGCGTGCGGCTTGAACCCGCGCACGTATGGCCTGTGGGCCGCCGACTTTCAGGTAATGGTCGATGGCGCTGTCGGTGTCCATTTTCTGCTCGGCGGCCTGAGCCAGGTACAGATGAATATCGTCGGGGCGATAGTTCTGTGCGAGCAGGACGTTCAGTTGGGTCTGGGCGGCATCGCTGGCGCCGGCCTCCAGGGCAAGAAGGGCCAGCGAGAAGCGCAGGTCCAGATCCTGCGGGTTTTGCTCTGCCATGATGGCGAGTTGCTCGCCAGCTTCTTCCAGTTGACCGGTGGCCAGCAGCATGCGCACGTAGGCGATGCGGGGGCGGCGCGCTTGCGGGTATTTGCGGACCAGCTTTTTCAGGTGGCGAAGGGCTTTTTGGGGCTCGCCGGTTTCGTAGAGCAGCTGCGCCTTGAGGAGCAGGGCATCTTCATGGCGGGGCATTAATTTGAGCGTGCGCTCGGTGGCGTCCAGGGCTGGTTCGGGCTGTTTTTCGTGTTCAAGCCACAGGGCGCGGGCGTACCAGAGTGGTGCCTGATCCGGATAGCGATCGGTGAGCTGGGCCAGGGCCTCGACCAGTTGCAGGTTGCCTTGCTCGTCCAGGCCGCGAGCCTGGTTGACCAGACGGCCCAGGGCGTCTTCGCCATGGGCGCTCAGTAACTGGTCCAGATGCCGGGTGGCCGCCGAGGTGTTGCCCAGGCGAATCTCCGAGAGGATGGCCACTTGCAGGGCGTCTTCGCTGTCTGGTGTGGTTTCCAGCCAGAGTTCGCTCATGGCCAGGGCTTGCTGAGGATCTTCCAGATAGTGGGCCAGCTGGGCCGCCTGGCTAATGACAGCCGGGTCGCGAGTGCTTTCTGCCGCCTGACTGTAGTAGCCGAGGGTGACGCCCAGGGATTGACGCTGGGCTGCTACTTCTGCCACGAGCAGGTCGGACAGGGTCTCGCTGTCATAATTCGGGGCGCTGGCCACCGGCACCGAGGGTTCCGGGGTCGGCTCAGGAGCTGGGGTCTGGCTGGCGCAGCCGTGGATCAGGAGTGCGCTGCAGAGCGGCAGAATCGCGTAACGGATCATTAAGGTCGGTATGCCTGTTTTCTGTTTAGGCTATCATGGCACAGCGCTTGGCCATTGCCCAAACCGTGAAGTGGTGTGCGCCACCATACCGGTTTGCTTTCCGGGCCGACATTGTTTTGGCAGGCGCTTTCGCGCAAAATGCCACACCCTTGCGCCCGGGCATTTTCCGGGGTTTTGGGCTGGCCACGATCGCGCGCTGCCACTGGCGCGCACAGGAATGTATGAATCTAGTCGCTGTTGGCGTCAATCACACCACCGCGGATGTGGAGCTACGCGAACGTCTGGCGTTTTCAACGCAGCAGGCGGAAGCGGCGCTGGCCAGCTTGCGTGAGATGCCCGGTGTGCGGGAGGCTGCCTTGCTGTCTACCTGTAATCGCACCGAGCTGTATTGCCTCACCGACGACGTTTCCCCGAATTTTACCCAATGGCTGGCCTCGAGCCGTAACCTGTCCGCTGAGCGGCTGTCCACGGTGCTGTATCAGCACTCCGGGGAGCAGGCGCTGGAGCATATGATGCGGGTGGCGGGCGGCCTGGATTCGCTGGTGCTGGGCGAGCCCCAGATCCTGGGGCAGATGCGTGAGGCTTATGCCCGTGCCCACGAAGCGGGCCTGCTCAATGGCGAACTGTCGCGCCTGTTCCAGGAAGTTTTTTCGGTGGCCAAACGCATTCGCACGGAAACCGGCATTGGCGCCAACCCGGTATCGGTGGCCTACGCGGCCGTGTCGTTTGCCCGCCACATCTTTGCGGACCTGAAAAAAAGCCGGGCGTTATTGATCGGTGCCGGTGAAATGATTGAGCTGGTGGCGCGTCACCTGGGCGAGCAGCAGGTGCAGGAAATTACCATTGCCAACCGCACCCAGGAGCGCGCGGGCGAGCTGGCGGCGGCCGTGGGTGGCCGGGGCATTAGCCTGGAAGAATTGCCGGTGGCGCTGGAAAGTGCCGATATCCTGATTTCCTGTACTGCTGCACCGTTGCCGATTCTGGGCAAAGGCATGGTCGAGCGGGCCCTGAAAAAACGTCGCCACCGGCCCATGTTCATGGTGGATATTGCCGTGCCACGGGATATCGAACCGGAGGTGGGCGAGCTGGACGACGTTTACCTGTACACCGTGGATCACTTGCAGGAAGCCATTCAGGAAAACGTTCGTGCCCGTCAGCAGGCGGCCCAGGAAGCCTCGGAATTGATCCGTGATGCCATCGTGCGTCATCGCCGCCAGCGCCGTGAGCAGGATGCCGTCAAGGTGTTGCGCGACTACCGTGAGCAACGCACCAACATGGCGGAGAGCGAACTGGAAAAAGCCCTTCAGCAGTTACGCAATGGTGGAGATGCGGAACAGGTGCTGCGCAAGTTCCAGCATTCGCTGGTTAACAAGTGGCTGCATACGCCCAGTGTGACCTTGCGAAAAATGGCGGCAGATGGTCGCGCCGAAGCCCTGTTGCTGGCCCGCGAGTTGCTGCTCGAAAATCCGGGTTCCTCGTCCGAAGAAAACGAATAGCCCACCCGAATACACCCCTGAATAAAGCACGGTGCTTTAGAGGATTCTATGAAAGCGTCATTGCAAGGCAAGCTGGACAAGCTCGCAGACCGGTTCGAAGAGCTGGCGGGATTGCTGTCTGACCCGGATGTGATCGGCAATCAGAACCAGTTTCGTGATTTGTCCCGGGAGTACGCGGAAATCGATCCGGTGGTGAAATGCTATCAGGAGTATCAGCAGGCGGCGGACAATCTGGATGCGGCCAAGGCCATGCAGGACGATAGTGATCCGGATATGCGCGAAATGGGCGCGGAAGAAGCCCGTGATGCCCAGGCGCGCATGGAGGAGCTTGCTGAAGAGCTGCAGAAACTGATGCTGCCGAAAGACCCTCGCGACGGCGCCAACGTGTTCCTCGAAGTCCGCGCCGGCACCGGTGGCGACGAAGCGGCCATTTTTGCCGGCGACCTGTTCCGCATGTATTCCAAGTATGCGGATCAACGCGGCTGGAAAGTGGAAATGGTCAGCGCCAGTGAGGGCGAGCACGGTGGCTACAAGGAAGTGATTGCGCGGGTGATCGGTGAGGGCGTCTATTCGCGCATGAAATTTGAATCCGGTGCCCACCGGGTGCAACGTGTGCCGGCCACGGAATCCCAGGGGCGGATCCATACCTCTGCCTGCACGGTGGCGATCATGGCGGAAGCCGAGCAACTGGGGGATATCACCATTCGCAACGAAGACCTGCGTATCGATACCTATCGCTCCTCCGGCGCCGGTGGCCAGCACGTTAACACCACCGATTCTGCCGTGCGTATTACGCACCTGCCCACCGGCGTGGTGGTGGAGTGTCAGGATGAGCGCAGCCAGCACAAGAACAAGGCCCGTGCAATGAGCCTGCTCAGCGCCAAACTCTATGATGCCCAGCAGAACGCAGCCCACGCGGAGCAGGCGGCGGAGCGTAAATCCCTGGTGGGCTCTGGTGATCGCTCCGAGCGCATCCGTACCTACAACTACCCGCAGGGCCGGGTGTCCGACCACCGCATCAACCTGACCCTGTATCGCCTGGGCGAAATGATGGAGGGGGACATGGATGAACTGCTGGGTGCCTTGCTGGCGGAATATCAGGCCGATCAATTGGCCGCGTTGGGCGAGAACTGATCGCCATGCGCATTGACGCGGCCCTGCGCGATGCGCGTCGTCGGTTGAGCGACTCGCCCAGCGCTGCACTGGACGCGGATCTCCTGCTTTGTCATGTGCTGGGGAAAGCACGCAGCTACCTGTTCACTTGGCCGGAACGGGAGCTGGATGCCCGGCAGCAATCGCGTTTTTCTTCCTTGTTGGCTCGCCGTATTCAGGGTGAACCAGTGGCGCACTTAATCGGCGAGCGGGAGTTTTTTGGTCACGCTTTTCGGGTGACTGCCGATACCCTGATTCCTCGTCCGGATACGGAAATACTGGTGGAAAAAGCGTTATCGCTGAATTTGCCGGCACAGGCGCGCGTTGTGGATTTGGGTACGGGAACAGGGGCTATCGGGGTGTCTCTGGCGCTGGCGCAGCCGGATTGGCATGTCACGCTGGTGGACCTCAGCGAGGCGGCCTTACAGGTGGCGGGGGATAACGCGCGCCGGCTGGGCGCTGCGGTGACCTGCCTGCCGGGTAGCTGGTTGTCGCCCTGCTCAGGGCCGTTTGAGCTAATCGTTAGCAACCCCCCTTATATCGAAGAAAATGACCATCACCTGGATGAAGGCGATGTGCGTTTCGAGCCGCGCTCGGCGCTGGTCGCGCCCAATAACGGGCTGGCGGATCTGGCTGCAATTGTGCAGCAGGCAACAGGCAAATTGGTTGCTGGCGGCTGGCTGTTGCTGGAGCATGGGTTTGAGCAGGGAGAGGCCGTGCGTACCTTGTTGGCGCAGGCCGGCTTCGTGCAGGTCGGTACGGCACAGGATCTGGGTGGCAACGACCGGGTCACCTTTGGGCAGCACCCGGTGTAGGCGAAAGCCGGCTTGCGATCATTCCGGGTTCTGCCGCCACTTTTGTAGACCGGCTTTGCGTGTCAGCGTGAAGCGTGTTGTATGCAGCGAGTCTTTCCATGTTTAACGACGAGCAACTCAATCGCTACAGCCGCCAATTAATGGTGGATGAACTGGATCTGGACGGGCAGGAGGCGCTGGCAGCCGCCCGGGTATTGATCGTCGGTTGTGGTGGCCTGGCCAATCCGGCGGCGTTATATCTTGCGGGCGCTGGTGTCGGGCAGCTGGTGCTGGCGGATGACGACCGGGTGGAACTGAGCAACCTGCACCGGCAGGTGGCGTTTCGCGGTGACCAGGTCCGCCAACCCAAAGCCGAGGCGCTACGTGATCAGCTGCAACTATTGAACGCGGATGTGGACGTGCGCTCGGTGGTGGTGCGCGTGGATGATGCCTGGCTGGACGACGCCGTCGCAGAGGCGACTCTGGTGCTCGATTGCACTGATAACTTCGTCACTCGACAGGCCATCAACCGTGCCTGTGTGGCCCATGCCAGACCGCTGGTCAGTGGCGCGGCTATTCGTATGGATGGCCAGTTGGCGGTGTTTGATTTGCGCGCAGCGGACAGCCCCTGCTACGCCTGTGTGTACGGTGGCGGCACGGACGGTGACCTGGCCTGTAGTGAGGCGGGGATTCTCGGGCCGGTGGTCGGTGTGGTGGGAACCTTGCAGGCTCTGGCTGCCATAAGAACGCTGTCCGGTGCCGCGGTGGCATCGGTGCTGCATTTGTTTGACGGCCGGACGCTGGGTTGGCGTCAGGTGGCGATTCCCCGCGACCCTCAATGCCCGGTTTGCGCGGCGCGTCAGTTGCGGGACTGATTGTCCGTGGCAGCGGGCGTGTCCTGCATGCCTTCGGCCATGATCGGCGGGTCCTCCGCCATGACGCCAATCAGAACCAGAACAATGACCACAATCAGAAACGCCCATCCGATGAGATGTTTCATGGTGAGCCGCCCTCCCTGGGGGTTGCTGAGGTTGCGCTTTCGGGCCTGGAGGCGAACGTCGCCGGATTAGGCCGACAATTCCACCACCTGACCATTCAATGATTTTACCTGCCGGGCCATGTCTGTCAGCAGGCTGTGGATCATGCCCGGGTTGGTCCGGATCAGGTTCTTGAACTGGTGCTTGGGAACCTTGACCACCGAGCAGCGTGATTTTGCCCGCACCGTGGCGCTGCGTGGTGAATGCGTGAGCAGGGCGATGGCGCCGAGCACTTCCCCTTCGCTGACATGACCGACGACCACATTATCCACCAGCACATCCGCTTCACCTTCGAACAGGCTGAAGACATAGTCGGCGGGTTCGCCCTGGTGAATGATGATGTTGCCGGGCTCAAAATAGGCGAAGCCCGGTGTGGTGTGGTGCTCTTCGGGAACATGGGCAGCGAGAAGCCGTGTCAGCATGCCTTGCTGGGTGGTAAGAATCCGGGTCCACAGCCGTGCCATCTGGTCATCGGCGAGAACCGCATCCACCAGTTCGACAGTGGGGTAGGCCCCGAGCAGCACGGAGCTTTCCGCGTAGTAGGTAATTTCATCGTTGCCGGCGTCGGGCAGAATCAGATCGCCTTCGTCCCAAGTGAACAGCTTGCGGTCCTGACAACGCATGCCCAGCATGCCGCCTTTCACCACATAGGTGGTGTCGCGACACATGCCGAATTTCAAGGCATCGTCCGTGGGAGCCAGGGGCAGGGTTTGTGGCTGCAGCGGTAGCTGACCGATCAGTTCGTTGACGAGACGTTTGTACAGGCGGGTCAGGGCGGAAAAGCCGCCGCTGGCTTCGGCTACAGAAATCATGCGCTGCCTCAATAATGGTCGGTTTCTGCATTGAGTATGCCGCAAGATCCCGAGAGGAAACAGGACTCGCTTGGCAGATCGATGAGGAGGGAAAGACACCGGGGCAAGGCGCCCCGGTGCGTGCGAATCGGTTCAGTAATCCCGTTCGCGAGGGCCGAATGTTGGCGCTTCTTTTTTCATGTTGGCCTGCATGGCGCGGCGCTGGTTTTTGCTGCGCAGCATTTTGAATTGCAGTTTGCTTTCTACGTCGAAAGCCTGGGCTTCCGGCACGTTCCAGCTTTGCTGAAACAGGGCCTTGCTGGCGCTGATGGCATCCGGTGAGCGGGTCTTGATCGCCTGTGCCAGTTTTTCAGCTTCTTCCAGGGGATTGGTCGCCACGCGGGTGACCAGGTTCATGGTTTTGGCTTCGTCACCGGTGAACAAACGCCCGGTCATGGTCAGTTCCTTGGCCACGTCCATGGGTACCAGCTCACGCAGGGTCACGGTGCCTGTCATGTCGGGAATCATCCCCCACTTGATTTCCATGATGGACATTTCGCAGTCCGGAGTGGTGATGCGAAAATCCGCTGCCAGCGCAATCTGCATGCCGCCGCCGTAGCAGTAGCCGTGCAGCACGGCGATCACCGGGATGGGCAGTTCGCGCCAGCACCAGCACACTTCCTGAAAAAGATTGGTTTTCTTGATGCCGTATTTGGTGAAACTGCGCAGCAGTTTTACCGGCTGCTTCATGACGGTGCCGAAATCCAGCCCGGCACAGAATGCCTTGCCGTCGCCCTGAAGAATAACGGCGCGTAATTCACGGTCCTTGCGAATCAGGCGGGCGGTTTCCACCAGCCCTTCCATCATCGGGAAATCCAGGCCGTTATATTTATCGGGTCGGCTCAGGGTGACGTAGGCAATGCCGTCTTTCTTTTCCAATTTTACCCGGTCATGGATCAGGCTCATTGCAGTTTCTCCTGCAACAGTTTGTTCAGTTGTTGTGGGTTGGCTTTGCCCTGTGTGGCCTTCATGGCCTGGCCCACAAAGAAGCCGATTTTTTTCTTTTTCTTGGCGTCGTCAGAGTTACGGTAATCGTCCACTTGAGCGGCGTTGTTGGCGATGATGTCATCGACAATTTTTTCCAGTTCGCCGGTGTCGCTCATCTGTTTGAGGCCCTTGGCTTCAATGATGTCGTCCGGGTTGCCTTCGCCGGCCCAGCAGGCTTCGAATACCTGTTTGGCGATTTTCGAACTGATGGTGCCGTCTTTCAGTCGAGCAATCAGCTGGCCCAGCTGTTCGGCACTAACCGGGCTGCCGGCAATATCTTTTTCTTCGGCGTTCAGCTTGGCGGCGAGTTCACCCATGACCCAGTTGGCGGCCAGCTTGGCGTCACCGCCGGCTTTGGCGGCTGCTTCGAAGAACGCGGCAGTGGCGATGGAGCCGGACAACAGGTCTGCATCGTACTCTGACAGCTGATAGTCGTTGATGAAGCGTGCCTTGCGAGAATCCGGCAACTCGGGCATGGCAGCTTTCAGTTCTTCGATGTCGGCATCGGTAATCGCGACGGGCAACAGGTCCGGGCAGGGGAAGTAACGGTAGTCGTTGGCGTCTTCCTTGCTGCGCATGGAGCGGGCGGTGTGCGTGTCGCCATTGTACAGGCGGGTTTCCTGAACGATTTCGCCGCCATCTTCCAGAACGTCAATCTGCCGTTCTACTTCCAGCGCGATGGCCTTTTCCATGAAGCGGAAAGAGTTGAGGTTTTTGGTTTCGGTGCGGGTGCCCAGTGGCTCGCCGGGTTTGCGAACGGAAATGTTCACATCGAAGCGCATGTTGCCCTGGGACATGTCGCCATCGCAGATGCCGATGGAGGTGACGATGGCGTGCAACTTGCGGGCAAAGGTCACGGCTTCTTCGGCGTTGGCCATGTCTGGTTCACTGACCACTTCGATCAGCGGCGTGCCGGCCCGGTTCAGGTCGATGCCGGTCATGCCATGGAAGTCTTCGTGCAGGGATTTTCCTGCGTCTTCTTCCAGATGTGCGTGGTGGATGCGCACATTTTTCTTTTCACCGCTTTCCAGCTGAATTTCCACGACGCCAGCACCGACAATGGGCTCGGCTAGCTGAGTAGTTTGATACCCTTTCGGAAGATCTGGATAAAAATAGTTTTTCCGTTCAAAAACACTGTGACGGCAGATGTCGGCATTGATGGCCAGGCCGAACAAGGCAGCCTTGCGTACCGCTTCCCGGTTCACCACGGGCAAGGTGCCAGGCAAGCCCAGATCAACCAGTGATGCCTGGGTGTTCGGTTCTGCGCCGGTGGACAGCTTGCTGCCAGAGAACAGTTTGCTGGCGGTGTTGAGCTGGACGTGCACTTCCAGACCGATAACCACTTCCCAACTCATTGTGCACCTCCAAACGCTGGCGCTTGCTTGTGCCAGTCCGTGGCCTGCTGATATTTGTGGGCCACGTTGAGAATCTGCCCCTCACGGAAATAATTGCCGATGATCTGGGTGCCGGTGGGCAGGCCGTTGATAAAGCCGGTGGGCATGGACAGCGCGGGCAGGCCGGCCAGGTTGACGCCAATGGTGAAAACGTCGGCCATATACATGCTGACCGGATCGTCCTTTTTTGCGCCGAGCTTGAAAGCGGTTTCCGGGGCCGTGGGGCCCATCAGTACGTCCACTTTTTCAAAGGCGCGGGCGAAGTCGTCGCGGATCAGGCGACGCACTTGCTGGGCGCGGCGGTAGTAGGCGTCGTAGTAACCGGCGGACAAGGCGTAGGCGCCGACCAGGATGCGGCGTTTTACTTCGTCGCCAAATCCTTCGGAGCGGGAGCGCTTGTACAGGTCTTCCAGGTCTTGAGGGTCGTCACAGCGATGGCCGAAACGCACGCCGTCAAAGCGGCTGAGGTTGGCGCTGGCTTCTGCCGGGGCAATCACATAGTAGGCCGGCACCGACAGCTTGATGCTGGGCAGGGACACGGACACCACCTTGGCGCCGAGTTTTTCCAGTTCGCGAATGGCGTCACGGCTGTTATCGGCGATGGCACCATCCAGGGTATCCGGGAAAAATTCTTCCGGGATGCCGATGGTCAGGCCGCTGATGTCGTCTTTCAGGGCGCCCAGGTAATCGCCCACCTTTTCGTTGAGGCTGGTGGAGTCGCGATGATCGTGCCCTGCCATGGCTTGCAGCATGAGCGCGCAGTCTTCGGCGCTCTGGGCCATGGGGCCGGCCTGATCCAGGCTGGATGCAAAGGCAATCATGCCCCAGCGGGACACCCGCCCGTAGGTGGGCTTGAGGCCGGTAATGTTGTTCAGGGCAGCGGGCTGGCGGATAGAGCCGCCGGTGTCGGTGCCGGTGGCGCCAGGGGCCAGGCGGGCACCCAGGCAGGCAGCGGCGCCGCCGGATGAGCCGCCGGGAACCCGTTCCAGGTCCCACGGATTCTTCACCGGGCCGTAGTAGCTGGTTTCATTGGAGGAGCCCATGGCGAACTCGTCCATGTTGGTCTTGCCCAGCATGACAGCGCCTTCGGCGGCCATTTTTTCCACCACGGTGGCAGTGTAGGGGGCAATAAAGTTGTCCAGCATTTTTGAGCCGCAGCTGGTGCGCACGCCCTCGGTGCAGAAAATGTCCTTGTGGGCGATGGGCAGGCCAGTGAGCAAGCCGGCTTTGCCGGCGGCAATGGCGGCGTCGGCGGCATCGGCCTGGGCCAGCGCCTGGGTGTCGGTGACGGTGACAAAGCTGTTGAGGTCGCCGTCGTATTGCTGGATACGGGCCAGGAAGTGCTCGGTCAACTCCCGGGAGGAGAAGTCCCGGTTGGCCAGGCCAGCCTTGAGTTCGGTCAGGGTCTTGGTATGCATGGTCAGTCAGTCGCCTTTATGCGGTCGTCGTTATTCGATGACCCGGGGAACCAGGAAGCAGCCATCTTCGGCTGCCGGGGCTATTTCCAGTGCCTTGTCGCGGATATTGGGCTCGGTGACCACGTCGTCGCGCAGGGGCTGGGTGACGTCCAGCGGGTGGGCCAGGGGGGCCACGCCGTCCACGTCGGCCTGTTGCAGCTGGTCCACCATCGCGAGGATGTCATTCAGGCGGTTGGACAGGGCGTCGCTGTCCTGGGGGTCCACTTTCAGGCGCGCCAGATGGGCTACCTGGGCAACCACCTTGGAATCAATGGCCATGGTTCTCTCCGGGGTTCTTTCCGTAGGCACCCTGCGCCGAAGGCTGGCGGAGGGGAGGTAAGGGACTTGAAAGGCGCAAAAAGTACCATAGACCGCCCGTCCGGGGCCACTGTCCGCAGAGCACGCCAGCTTGCCCAATGCCCCTGCCGTTGCTAGAGTTGCGCCATCTTATGAGATGCCCGGCTTTTTCCCGCCAGGCATCGTTTTTTCGCGAAAAGTTCAGGAAACTGGCTAGGATGTCCATGATCAAGCGTATTCGGGGGATGTTCTCCACCGATTTGTCCATCGATTTGGGGACCGCAAACACCCTTATTTACGTACGCGGCCGCGGCATCGTGCTGGATGAGCCCTCCGTGGTTGCCATTCGTCACCATGGTGCCCAGAAAAGTGTGGCGGCCGTTGGTGCGGATGCCAAACGCATGCTGGGCCGTACCCCCGGCAACATTACCGCTATCCGGCCCATGAAAGACGGCGTGATCGCCGATTTCGATGTGACCGAGAAGATGCTGCAGTACTTCATCAAGAAAGTGCACGACACCGGGTTTTTCCCGCCTGCACCCCGGGTGCTGGTGTGTGTGCCGTGCAAGTCAACCCAGGTGGAGCGCCGCGCCATTCAGGATTCCGCCTATGGGGCCGGAGCCCGTGATGTGTATCTGATTGAAGAGCCGATGGCAGCGGCCATCGGTGCCGGCCTGCCGGTGGAAGAAGCCCGCGGTTCCATGGTGGTGGATATCGGTGGTGGTACCACGGAAATCGCCCTGATTTCCCTGAATGGCGTGGTGTATTCCGAATCTGTACGTATTGGCGGCGACCGCTTCGACGAAGCGATCGTGGCGTTTGTGCGCAAGGAATATGGCTCGCTGATCGGTGAATCCACCGCTGAACGTATCAAGCACGAAATCGGTACTGCCTACCCGGGTGCTGAAATCCGTGAAATTGATGTGCGTGGCCGGAACCTGGCCGAAGGGGTGCCGCGCAGCTTTACCCTGAATTCCGAAGAAATTCTGGAAGCGCTGAAAGAACCGCTGGCGGCCATCGTCAATGCGGTGAAAAATGCTTTGGAAGCCTCCCCGCCGGAACTGGCCTCGGATATTGCCGAGCGCGGCCTGGTGATCACGGGTGGTGGCGCCCTGTTGCGCGATATCGACCGTTTGCTGTCGGAAGAAACCGGCCTGCCGGTGATTGTTGCCGATGATCCGTTGACCTGTGTGGCCCGAGGTGGCGGCAAGGCGCTGGAGCTGATGGACAGCCAGGGCTTTGACATGCTGGCCATGGGTTAACTCCCATGGTGGCCCCGGCCAAACCCTCCTACCGGCTCATTATAGCGTTGGTCCTGGCTGTCATCATGATGGTGCTGGACCAGCGTACTCCTTGGGCTGCGCCCGTGCGCCATGCACTGGGCTACCTGACGGCACCCATTCATTACCTTGCCCACTTGCCGGTGGACAGCGGTGAGTGGCTGTCCGAACAGACGCAAAGTCGCGGTACCCTGCTTGACGAAAACCGCCGCTTGCAACGCCAGGCGTTGATTCTGGAGCAGAAAGTGCAGCGTTTAGCCGTGCTGGAAGCCGAGAATGTGCGCTTGCGTGAGCTACTCAATTCCTCGGCGGATCTGGATGCCAATGTGCTGGTGGCGGAAATCATCGGTGTGGATCCTGATCCCAACCGCCAGGAAATCGTTATCAACAAAGGGGCGGGAGACAATGTTTCCCGGGGGCAGGCGGTGCTCGATTCCCAGGGCCTGATTGGCCAAGTGGTGGACGCCGGTCCGCTCAGTTCCCGTGTGTTGCTGATCACCGATGCCAGCCATGCCATGAGCGTGCAGGTAAACCGTAATGGGGTGCGCGCCGTATTGGCCGGGGTGGGGCAATCCAGCGGTTTGAAACTGTTGTATGTGCCCGACACGGCAGATATCCAGGAAGGTGATCTGCTGGTCAGCACGGGGCTTGGCCAGCTATACCCCCGCGGCTATCCGGTGGCCAGCGTTACTTCGGTGAATCATCAGGCGGGCACGCCGTTCGCGCATATTGCTGCCCGCCCTACTGCGCAGCTGGATCGTGCCAGTCATGTGTTGTTGGTGCAGCCTACGCAAACGCCGGTACGTGCGCCTACCCCTGCGGAGGCCGACAATGATCAGTGATCGTCCCGCCGGCACCGGCGTTATCATCGTCACCCTGTTGCTGGCGGCACTGCTGGAAGTGGTCCCGCTGCCTGCGAGCATTGATTGGGTGCGCCCGGAATGGATGTTGTTGGTGCTGGTGTACTGGGTGCTTTCGCTGCCGCATCGCATTGGCGTGTTGTGGGGCTTTTTTGTGGGGCTCTATCACGACGTGCTGGTGGGAACCACGCTTGGGCAGTGGGGGTTGGCCACGGCGCTGGGCGCCTTCGTGATGCTGGCGGCTTACAAGCGTATGCGCGTATTTACGGCGCTGCAGCAGTGTGCGGTGGTCTTCCTGCTGGTGGGTACGGTGAGTCTGCTGGCGTTTCTGGTACAGGAATCCGTGGGCCGAACCCTGTACCCGCCTTACACCATTCTCTACTCTTCTGTGACCAGCGCGCTGTTGTGGCGTCCGGTATGTGCGGCGTTACGCTGGGTCCAGTTGCGATTTCTAGTACGATAAAAGCGTCGTTCGCAGTGGATAATTGATCGTTGACAGCGAAAACCCCGGATTACTTTGGGCGCGGCTTCAATTTTTCAGTTCTCGGCATCACTGGGTCGCGCAGCTATCAATTATCCATTATCAACTAGCCACTAATTCTATGATTCTTTACCTTGCCTCCGGCTCTCCCCGCCGGGCGGAATTGCTCCAGCAGATTGCCGTTCCCTTTACGGTGTTGCCCGCTCCGGCCATTGATGAAACGCCCCGTCCCGGTGAGGTACCGCTGGACTATGTGCAGCGTATGGCCAGCGAAAAGGCGGCCGTGGGCCTGACCCGGATGCCGTCGCCGGGTGCTGTGCTGGGTGCAGATACGGCGGTGGTGTTGGGGGAGCGTATTCTGGGCAAGCCTGCCGATGATGCCGATGCCCTGGCGATGCTGGCGCAGCTGAGCGGGCAGTCCCATCAGGTCATTTCGGCGGTTTGTCTTTGCCTTGAGGGTCGGCAAGCCGTGCGCCATTCGGTGACTACCGTGCACTTCCGACCACTGGATGCCGCGCGCCTGCAGGCCTATGTGGCCACAGGTGAAGGGCGCGACAAGGCGGGCAGTTACGGCATTCAGGGGCTGGGCGGTGCACTGGTGGCATCGTTGTCTGGCAGTTACAGTGGAGTGGTTGGCCTGCCCCTGGAGCAAACGGTGGCGTTGCTTGAATGGGCCGACATTCCTTACTGGCAAGTCGACTGACTTATGGCATCGACCCACACTTCACGCTGGCGCCGACTGTTTCCTTCCCTGTGGTGGGCAGCCGCGATCATTTTATTGCTGATGGCCGCCTATGTGGTGGTAGGTCGTCAGCTGATGCTGCTGGTGCCGGATTACCGTGAGCGCCTTGAGCATCTCTTCGAAGAACGCATTCAGACCCCGCTGACCATCGCCGAACTGAACGGCACCATGTCCGGGCTGGTGCCCCAGTTCGTCGCCCGCCAGATTCGTCTGCCTGCCCCGGAAGGGGAGGCGCCATTGGTGCTGGATGAAGTGGTGCTCAGCATTGATGTGTTTCGCTCCCTGTGGCACCGGGATCTGGTGCTTGAGGAATTCAGTGTGCGCGGGGTGGATTTGAATCTGGTGCGCGGTGAAGATGGCAAGATTCGTCTGCGTGGCCTGGATGTGCTCGGGCAGAGTGATCCTGAATCCCGGCCGCCGCTGGAACGTATCCTCAAGTTGTTTTACCGCCAGCAATTGTTGTCGATCAGCGATGCCCGTTTGTCCCTGGAATGGCCGGGCATGCCACCGCTGGCGGCATCGCAGCTGGATGCCACCATGACCAACGAGGGCGGTGAGCACCGGTTGGCAGTGCGCGTGGAGGCCCGGGACCGACCTCTCTCCCTGCTGGCAAAAATACACCTGCACGATGATGCCTACGCACTGGACGAGGTGGATGCGGATATCTATACCCGCTTCGAGGGCAAGCGCCTGCACGAATGGTTGCCCGATATAGAAAAAATGCCGTTGGATCTGGGCTCGCTGGATGCATCCGTGGCGTTGTGGGGCACCCTGGAAGGCGGTGAGCCGATCAGCGGCCAGCTGCAGGTTGATGTGCCCACGTTGACGCTTACCCAGGCTGATGACACCCGCTGGCCGTTGACCGGGCTGTCCCTGAGGGCATCGCTGCTGCGCGAAGATGATACCGCAACCTTGTCGTTCTCCAACCTGTCCGGCAAATCGCCTTCTGGCCCTCTGACCCTGGGCGATATGGCGTTGCGCTGGGAGACCCGGGGTGAACGGCGCCAGTGGCAGCTGCGCGCCAATGAACTGCCAGTGCACGCCATCAGCCAGCAATTCCAGAGCTGGCCATTCAGCCTGCCGGAGCCCGCTGACAAGGTGCGTCAGCAGTTGTCGGTATTGTCCCCGCGCGGTGTAGTGGAGGGGGTGTATCTGAGTGGCCACGCGCGGGATCTGGAACAGTTTCAGGCGCGCTTTGCCGGCCTGGCCAGCCAGGCGGATGACCGGATTCCCGGCGTCAAAGGCCTGAATGGGTGGGTTGCAGGGTCGCCGGGTGCTGGGCTTGCGCATCTGTACAGCGATGATCTGGCGCTGCGCCTGCCGCGCCTGTATGACCACGAGCTGGGTGGCCAGATGGCCGGGGTGTTTGGCTGGCAGCGCCAGGGCGATGCACTCACGGTGCGCTCCAGCCGCCTGCGCGTGGTGAACCCGGATGCCCACGGTGAGGCCATGGTTGCGGTGACCATGCGCCCGGAGCAGGTGCCTGAACTACGTTTGACAGCAGAGATTTACGATGGCAACGGTGCCCGTGCCAACCACTACATTCCGCTGAAACGGTTGCCTGATGGCCTGTCCGGTTGGCTGGGGCAGGCCATCGGCGATGGCCATTTGCAGCGGGGCCAGCTGCTCTATCAAGGGCCGGTGAAAATCGATAAAAGCCGGCAGCAGGACCGGACTTTCCAGATGCGTTATCAGGGCGAGGACGTGCGCCTGTCGTTTCTGCCTGACTGGCCACAGGCCACTGGGGTGAACGCGGATGTGTGGATTAATGGCCGGGAAGTGCGAGGGGTGGCCAGCCGGGGAAATCTGCTCAATAGCCAGGTGGCGGATGTGCACGTGGACGTGCCGGCGTTTGATGATGAGACCGGACCCCGCGTGATCGTCACCGGTAAAGTTCACGGCCCGCTCAGCGACCTGGATACAGTTTTTCAGGACACCCCGCTAACAGAACAGTTACCCGACGAGGTGAAAGACTGGCGCTATCAGTCCGGCACCATGGGGGGGCAGCTAACGCTGAATATCCCGCTCAAGAAAGGGGAAGGCGCGCCCATGGTGATCGTGGATGCGTCAGTGGCCGACGGCCGGGTGGAAAATACGGAGAGAAATCTGCTGCTGACTGAGGTGCAGGCACCGGTGTATTTCCATCTGCGCGACGGGTTGCAGATGTCGAAGCTTAGCGCCTCCACGCTGGGTGGCAAGGTGACCGGCAAATGGGCCACCGACGCGGGCAAGAGCACCCTCGCCCTGGAGGGGGAGGTGCCAGTGAAGTCTGTGCGCGAGTGGCTGGGTTTCAACTGGCTGGCCCCGGCCAGTGGTTCGTTGCCGTTGGCGCTGACCATTCAGGTGCCCTGGCAGGGCTCGCCCTTTGCCCTGCACGCGACCTCCTCGCTCAAGGGCGTCACAGTGAAGGCGCCTGCGCCTCTGGGGAAAAGTGCGGCGCAGACCCGGGCGCTGACGCTGGACCTTACCGGCAATGGCCAGCGATTGAGGCTGCAGTATGGCGATGTCGTGCGCGGCGCCTTTGCGCTGGGTAAAACGGTGCGGGGCGACCTTCGATTGGGGGCCGGGACACCGCGCCCCCCCGCTTCCGGCATCGATGTGCATGGGCGCCTGGCCCGCGCCAGCGTGGAACCCTGGATCGATTTTGTCAGCGACCAGCTGGTGCCGGCCATGGAGGGCAATACGTCGGATAGTGGCGGTAATGGCGGCCAGCAAGGCGGTTTGAACAAGGTCAATGTGCAGGTGGGCACGCTGGATTTGTTCGGCGTGGATGTGCCCGGAGCGAGCCTGTCGGTGCTGCCCAGCGGCAAAGGCTGGGACCTGGCCCTGAGCAGCCCGTCCGTGGCCGGTTCCATGACCATTCCGGAAGGGTTTTCGGCCCGGGGAGACAAGCCCCTGAATGTATCCGTATCGCGGATGAATCTGACTTTGCCGGAAAGTGCTGACCCGAAATCCAGGGCGCCGCTGTCGCCGATGAATCTGCCTGCCGTGAATGCCCGCCTGGCTAACCTGCGTATCAACGGTGAAGACTTCGGTGAATGGCAGGCAGACCTGCGCCCCACGGCGCAAGGAGTGCGCATCAATAATCTACAGGGCCGCTGGCGGGCCAGCCGGATACAGGGCACGGTGGACTGGACAGAAGACAGCGGCAATCAGTACACCCGTTTCAATGGATCGCTGGCGTCCGATAATCTGGGCCGTTCCCTGAGTGCCTGGGGGCTGCCGGAAATGATTGAATCCGATGACGCCAGTGCCAAGGTTTCGCTGGGCTGGCCGCAGTGGCCACTGGCGCCGGATTACCTTGCTCTGGATGGTCAGGCGCGGGTGGATATCGGTGAGTGCCGGATTCCCGATACCGACACCAAGACCTCGTTTTTGCGGCTTTTGGGTATCCTCAATCTGGGCACCATTCAGCGCCGACTGCGGCTGGATTTCTCCGATCTGTACAAGAAGGGGCTAAGCTGTGACAGCATCAGCGGGGACTTCGCCATCGACGGCCCTCAAGTGTCCACCAGCAATCTGGCCATCGATTCGCCCTCGGCTGCTATTCGTGTGAAAGGCGCCATCGATCTTGAAAAAGAAACCCTGAACCATCAAATGGAAGTCACACTGCCCCTGTCCAGCAACCTGTATGCCGGGTGTCTGGCCGGGCCTGCCGCCTGTGCCGGTATCTTTGTGGTGGAGCGCATCTGGGGCGATAAACTGGACAAGACCGCGACCATGGAATACCGCGTGAGCGGCAGTTGGTCGAACCCGAAAGTGTCTGAAACCGAAGGGATTTTCGAATGACGGTGCCTAACGCAGCGGCACAGGTGGCCGCAATACAGATGACCAGTGGCAAAGCGCTGCAGGCCAACCTGGCGCAGGCTGCCGAACTGTTGCAGGCGGCCCGGGACAAGGGCGCCTGCCTGGCGGTATTACCGGAAAATTTTGCGGGCTACGGCGGCGATTACCGCGCGTTGGCGGCAGAATATACCCTGCTGGAGCAGTGGCTCTGTGAGCAGGCTTCCCGGCTGGGCATGGCCATTATTGGTGGCAGCGTGCCGTCGTTGCATCGCCCGGACGGTGAGCCTGTGCCCGCTCCACGGGTGCGTACGCGCTCACTGGCGGTCACCGCGGATGGCGAGATCGTTGGCCGTTACGACAAGTTGCATTTATTTGACGCTCAGGTGCAGGACGCCCAGGGCCAATACAGGGAATCGGATCTTTTTGAGCCTGGCGAAACCATCGTCACTGTGCCCCTGGCGGATGTGCAGGTGGGCATGGCTATCTGCTATGACCTGCGCTTTCCGGCCCTTGCCCAGCGCCTGGTGAGTGCCGGTGCCCAGTTGTTGGTCTATCCCTCGGCGTTTACCGCCGTGACCGGTGCCGCCCATTGGGAGCTGCTGCTGCGTGCTACCGCGGTGCAGACCGGTTGTTATGTGCTGGGTGCCAACCAATGCGGGCAACACGGCCCGCGTCGTGCCAGTTACGGCCATTCCATGCTGGTGTCCCCCTGGGGGGACGTGGTGGCAAGTCTGGAGAATGCGCCCGGCGCGCTTGTGGCGCCGCTGGACCTTGCTACCATGGACGAGCTTCGCCAGCGAATGCCTGTACAGCAGCATCAACGATTACGTATTGAAGGTCCTTATGACGCAAACTGATGACGCTCTTTCTATTGCCGAATCCGTGCTGTTGGCTCCGGCCAATCTGCACACCCTGCAACTGGCGTCACTGCTGAATGGCAAACTGACCGGGCAGGCGGATTACGCCGATATCTATTTTCAGCACAGCCGCCATGAGGCCTGGGTGCTGGAGGATGGCATTGTTCGTGATGCCAGTTTCAATACCGAGCGCGGCGCCGGTGTGCGTATCGTGCAGGGCGACAAGACAGGCTTTGCTTACAGCGACGACATCACCCTGGCGGCATTGCAGCAGGCCAGCGGCGCCGCGCGGGCGATTACCCGGCAAGGCCAGGATCGGCAGATCCAACTGGCCAGCCGCGCCGCCACCGCCCGTTACACCGCCATTGATCCCCTGCTGGGCTGGCCCGCCCAGGAAAAAGTCGCACTGTTGCAGCGTATTGATGCCATGGCCCGCTCCCTGGACCCGGCCATTGTGGAAGTCACCGCCAGCCTCAGTGCCGAACAGGATGTGGTGATGGTGGTGGCCAGTGACGGCACCCTGGCGGCGGATGTGCGCCCGTTGATTCGCTGCAATGTGAGTGTAATTGCCGAGCGTGCCGGTCGCCGGGAGCGTGGCAGTGCAGGCGGTGGTGGCCGCGTGGCCTATGACTGGCTGCTGCAGGAAGAGCGCATCGAAACCTGGACCCGCGAAGCGGTTCGCGGTGCCTTGCTGAATCTGGAGGCCGAAGCGGCGCCGGCAGGGAGCATGCCGGTGGTACTGGGTCCCGGCTGGCCCGGCGTGCTGTTGCATGAAGCGGTCGGCCACGGGCTGGAAGGCGACTTTAATCGCAAGGGCACCTCCATGTTCGCCAAAAAAATGGGTGAGATGGTGGCGTCGCCACTGTGCTCGGTGGTGGACGACGGCACGCTGATGGATCGCCGGGGGTCCCTGAGTGTGGACGATGAAGGTACGCCTTCTGCCTGCAATACCCTGATCGAGAACGGCAAGCTGGTGGGTTACATGCAGGACAAGACCAATGCCCGTCTGATGGGGGTTGCCCCCACCGGCAATGGTCGCCGTGAATCCTATGCGCACTTGCCCATGCCACGCATGACCAATACCTACATGCTGCCGGGAGAAAGTGATCCGCAGGATATAATTGCCAGCCTGGATCGTGGCATCTATGCGGTGAACTTTGCCGGCGGCCAAGTCGACATCACGTCTGGCCGTTTTGTCTTTTCTACCAGCGAAGCGTACCTGGTGGAGAAAGGCAAGATTGTCTGTCCGGTAAAAGGCGCCACCCTGATTGGCAGCGGTGCGGAAGTCATGCGTGGCATTTCCATGGTGGGTAACGACCTGGCACTGGATTCGGGTATCGGCGTGTGTGGCAAGGATGGCCAATCCGTGCCGGTGGGCGTGGGTCAGCCAACCCTGCGCGTGGATGCGCTCACCGTGGGAGGCACCGCCTGATGTCCCAGGTTCTGGATATTCTCTCTCGCATGCGGCTGTTTGCCGGCCTCAGTGATGAGGAGCTGGCGGTGCTGGAAAAACTGGTATTTGTGAACCGGGTGCCGGTGGGCGACGTGGTCTGCCGGGAAGGTGACCGCAGTGATTTCGTCTGCTTTGTAGTTCGCGGCTGCCTGGATATCGTCAAGGATAATGACGGTGGTGGTGAGGTAGTGATTGCCCACCTGCGCCCGGGTGATTCCATGGGCGAGATGGCGCTGGTGGACCATGAACCCCGCTCGGCCACCGTGCGTGCGGCGGAAGATGCCACCCTGATTGTGCTGACCCGTAAGGGTATCGAGCAGTTGCGAAAACGTAGCCCCCATGCGGTGAGTCTGGTGATGGAGAATATTGCCCGCCTGTTATGCACTCACCTGCGCCGTACCTCGTCCCAGCTGGCTCAGTTCAAGCTGCCAGTGGGCTAATGAAAGCCTGTCGCTTATGAGAAACCTGTGTCTTTTGGTATTGCTGGGGCTGCTGTCTGGCTGTGAGCCGGTGCAATTGCCGGCGGATGTGCGCATGCCCGATGGTGCTGTGTATGACGGCGACACAGAAGATAACCTGTTTCATGGTCAGGGTAGCCTGACATGGCCGGACGGTCGGTATTACGAGGGAGAATTCCAGCAAGGCTTGATGACCGGTGAGGGGCGCCTGGAAGGTCGGGACGGTTGTGTGCAGGAAGGCCACTTTGTGAATGGCGTCCTCAATGGTGAAGGGAGTTACACCTGCCCGGATGCGTCCTATCAAGGGCAGTTCACCAATGGGGAGCTGACCAAAGGCTCGGTGGCGTATCTGGACGATAATTCCTATCAGGGGGAGTTCCGTGATTTTCAACCGCACGGGCAAGGGCTCTGGGTCACCGCATCAGCAGAACAGTTTGAAGGCACCTTTGCCGAGGGTTATATGGTGAAGGGGACTTACCGCAACGAGGAAGGTTACCACTATCAGGGCGAGTTCGATTTCTTCACCTTTGAAGGCAAGGGGGAGCTGACCCGTCCGGACGGCGTGGTGATCCGCGCCACGTTTGAAAACGGCCACGCGGAAGGCCCGGGGACGCGCACGCGGCCCCGTGATGAGGGCGAGCCGGTGGTGGAAAAGGGCTTTTTTGTACGCGGCGATTACTACCCCAGTGAAAAAGCCTGGCGACAGCGCAAGCAGCAGCAGGCGGCGGCCATGGAAGCGCGGCTGTATACCGAATCCAGCCGGTTGCAGTCGGTATTGTCCTCGTTGGCGCCCCAGCGACCTGGTGTGCGCGATGTCTATTTACTGGTGGTGGGCGGCGATGGCACCGAGGCGGTGTTTGCCCGTGAGGTGGACTGGGTGGCTGAACGGTTGGGCTCGGTGTTTGATTTGAAGCGCCGCCATGTACGTCTGATTAATGGCGGCAGCGATGAGTTGCCGCTGGCCACCCGTACCAGTGTGCAGGAAAGTCTCAAGGCACTGGATGCCTTGCTGGACCCTGACGAAGATTTATTGCTGGTGCATTTTGTCAGCCACGGTTCTCCCGACGGTGATCTGCTGCTGGATGACAAAAGCCTGAAACTCAACAACCTCACCGTGGCTGATGGCAAGCAATGGTTGAATGGATTGTCTGCCCGGCATCAGTGGGTGATCGTGTCGGCCTGTTATTCGGGCAAGTGGGTGGAAGGCCTGGCGACGCCGGAGCGAGTGGTGTTTTCCTCTGCGGCAGCCGATCGCACTTCGTTCGGTTGTGGTGATGATTCCGAGCGGACCTGGTTCAGCAAGGCGCTGTACGGCGAAGCGATGGCTGCCGGGGTCAATGATCCGCAGGCCTGGTTCGACGCGGCGAACGAAAAAGTGGCGCTGATGGAAAAGGAACAGGGCATCGAGGGTGAGGCCCATTCGCAACCGCAGAAATCTGTGGGCGGGCGTTTTTTAAGCTGGTGGCAGGCGGATAAAGCCGCCCTGGTGGTTCCGGGACGGCCTTGATATGGCTTGGGCAACGCGCCGATGTCAGTACAGCGGCGCCGTCTTGTCCAGCTGGTTCAGGTAATTGATTAGCTTGCGGCGCTCGCGTTTGAATTTTTCCTTTTCCGCGGGGGGCGCGTCGGCGGGATCTTTCACCCGGGCCTTCAGTGCATTGCGCGTCAGGTTGCGCAGTTGCTGGCGGTCACCGTGGGGAAAGAATTCCAGAATTTGTTGCACGGTGCTTTCCGCATCTTTGGGTTGCTCGCAGACCACAATCTGCTCCACCCAGTTGCTGAGGCGCTGCTGGCGAAACGGATCATTGAGCCGCTCCAGCGCCTGAATGATCTGTTCGCTGTTGGTTTCGCGAATGAGCCGGCCGATGTATTGGGCATGGCGGCGGCGTGCCTCGTGGCTGGTGATGCGTGTGGCTTCAACCAGCGCGTATTGCAGATCGTCACGCAGGGGCAGGCGCTCGCGCTCCACCTGTTTCATGTCCATCAGTAACAGACCCAGCTCTTGCAAGGCATTGTCTTCGCGCTTTTGCTGGCCCTTGCTGGTGATCTGGTCGTCGCTATACTCGGTCATAACTGTTTAATACCCATCAATGGAACCGCTATTTTATGTCTGATTCCTCCCCAACGACAGCCGAACTCGACAATACGCAGTTACAACAGGCCAAAGATACGGCTGCCTGGCTGATAGAAGAGGCCAAGCGGCAGGGCGCTGATGCGGCGGAAGTGGGAGTAAGCCTGTCTCAGGGCTATTCGGTCAATGTGCGGCAGGGCGAAGTGGAAACAGTGGAATTCCACCGCGACCGGGGTATGTCGGTGACCGTGTACAAGGGGCAGCGCAAAGGTCACGCCAGTAGTTCCGATGATAACCGTGATAGTTTGCGCGCCACCCTGGCCGCTGCCACGGCTATTGCCGGTTACACCGAGGAAGACCGTTATGCGGGGTTGGCGCCAGCGGCCGACTTGGCCAGGGAGGTGACAGACCTGGATCTGTATCACCCCTGGGCCATGGATACCCAATCTGCCATTGAGCAGGCGCTGCGTTGTGAAACCGTGGCCCGTGACGATGCGCGCATCGTTAATTCCGAGGGTGCCTCCGTCAACAGTGGGGCCAGCCTGCGGGTGTATGCCACCTCGGAAGGTTTTTTGCACGGCTACCGTGGTACCCACCACAGCCGTGTGTGCAGTGTGGTGGCGGAAGATGAGGCCGGCATGCAGCGCGATTACTGGTATGACGGTGGGCGTGTGGGGGATCGCCTGGCGTCTGCCGAAGCGGTGGGTGAGCAGGCCCGTGAGCGTGCCCTGGCCCGGTTGGGTGCCGAGGTGCCGGAAACCGGTGAACTGCCGGTGATCTTCGCCCCGGAAGTGGCGTCGGGTCTGTTGGGACATCTGGTTTCTGCGATCAGCGGCGGAGCACTGTATCGCCGTAGCTCTTTTCTGCAGGACTGCCTGGGCAAGGCGGTGTTACCGGCCGGGTTTCAGCTCACGGAAAATCCGCACCTGGCGGCGGGCAACGCGTCGGCGCCTTTCGATGGTGACGGCTTGCCCACCCGGGCGCAGGCGTTTGTGGAAGACGGTGTGCTCAAACAGTATGCGTTGGGTCTGTATGCCAGCCGGCGTTTGGACATGGCGCCCACCGGCAATGGTGGCGGCGTGCGCAATGTGCGCATTACCGATACCGGTGATTCGCTGGCGGAGCTGATGGCCAAGGTGCCTAAGGGGATTCTGATCACTGAGGTCATGGGGCAGGGCATCAATTTGGTCACCGGAGATTACTCCCGGGGAGCAAGCGGTTTCTGGTTTGAGAACGGTGTCATACAAGGTGCCTTGCAAGAGTTTACTATTGCCGGCCACCTGGGGGAGATGCTGCTGGGGATTCAAGGTAGTGGCACGGATGTGGATTACCGCGGGAATATTGCCTGTGGATCCTTGCTGTTGTCGCCCATCAAGATTGCCGGCCGGTAATGGCCTCCGGTGTAATTCGATTTTTTTGACTTGGGAAAGGGAAGGAACCAACGAATGAGTGATATGAATCCGTATCAACAGCCGCAATCGGATGTGGCCAATGCGGCGCCGGCCAGCGCCAATGAGTTCACCATCATTGCGCCACGCAAAATTAGCGTGGGTGATGCCATGGGCTGGATTGGCAAAGGCCATGGCATGCTCAGCGGGCATTGGGGTGTGGTACTGGGCGCGCTGGTAGTGACTGTGTTGATCACTTCTGCCTTGCAGATCATTCCGCTTCTGGGTGCGATTGCCCAGATACTGCTGACTCCGCTGCTGTACGCGGGCATTGTGAAAATCTTTCATCGTATCGATACGGAAAACCGTTCTGATTTCTCGGATCTGTTCGCCGGGTTTTCTGACCGTACCAGTCCACTGATCATGACCGCGGTGGCGCAGTTGGTGGTGCTGCTGGTGGCGGGCGTCGTATTGGGTGGCCTGTTTTTCCTGCTCGGCCGTGACGGCGGTACTGCGGCCATTGTGGTGCTTGGCCTGTTGGCCACGGTAGCCATGTTTGTCTTCATGTTCTTGTTTTACTTCGCCGTGCCGCTGATCTTTTTGGGGCAAAAAGGGGTGGTCGACGCCATGAAGCTGAGCCTGGATGCCTGCCTGAAAAACATCATCCCTTTCATCGTTTATACCCTGGTGATCTCCCTGATCCTGGTGGTGGCGGCGATTCCGCTCCTGTTGGGGTGGTTGTTCGTGATGCCGATTCTGGCCGGTGCGTACTACGTATCGTTCAAGCAGCTGTTTGTGGAATAAGTTCTGCGACAGAGCGTGATGCACAAAAAAGGCGCCGCGTTCGGCGCCTTTTTTGTTGTTGTGGGGCCAATGAAGGCCGGTGTCTTGTTACGTTAGCAGGTGAGCATAGAGCACCGTGGCCAGGCCGAGGAAGGCAAAGAAGCCGACAATATCGGTAATGGTGGTCAACACCACGGACCCGGCCAGGGCTGGATCAATGCCGAGGCGCTTCATGGTGATGGGTAGCAGGGCGCCGGCGCTGGCGGCCATCACCAGATTGATCACCATGGCGGCGGCTATCACCATGCCCAGATTCGGGTCGTTGAACCACAGCCCGGCGGTAATGCCGATCACGGTTGCCCAGAGCAGGCCATTGATGGCGCCCACGGATAGTTCCTTGAACAGCAGGTAGCGGGTGTTGTTGGACTGGATCTGGCCCAGTGCCATGGCGCGGATTACCAGGGTCAGTGTCTGGCTGCCGGCGATGCCGCCCATGCTGGCCACGATGGGCATCAGGATGGCCAGCGCCACGACTTTCTCCAGGGTGGCTTCAAACAGGCCGATGACGGCTGAGGCGGCGAGCGCGGTCAACAGGTTGATGCCCAGCCACAGGGCCCGGCGGCGGGCGGTTTGCCACACGGAGCCGAAGGTGTCTTCGTCTTCATCCAGACCGGCCATGCTCATCAGTGAGTGATCCGCTTCTTCGCGGATTACGTCAACCACGTCGTCAATGGTGATCCGGCCCACCAGCATGCCGTCTTCATCCACCACTGGGGCGGTTACCAAGTCGTGGCGTTCGAAGATCTTTGCCACTTCATGGGCGGGCAGGGTGGCGGTAATGGATTCCGTGTCGGTGATCATGGCTTCGCGCACGGTGGTGCCCGGGTCGCTGATCAGTACCTTGGTCAGCGGCAGCAGGCCGATGAACTGGTTTTTCCGGTTCACTACGGCCAGGTTATCCGTGGTGCGAGGAATCTCGCCGCGGCGACGCAGGTAGCGCTGGACAACCTCGAAGGTGATCTCGGGACGCACGGTGATCACGTCCGTGTTCATCAGGCCACCGGCGGTATCTTCCGGGTAGCTGAGTACATGCTCCAGTCGTTCGCGGTTCTGTTCGTCCAGGCTGGCCATCACCTGGGAGGTGACATGGTCCGGCAGCTCTTGCAGCAAATCCGCCAGGTCATCCGTGTCCAGTTCTTCAACCAGCGATACCAGCTCGTCGGTGGACAGGTTTCGCAGTAGTTCGACCCGGACCTCTTCGCCCAGGTATTGCAGGACTTCGGATTCCTGATCTTTATGCAGCAGCTGCCAGAGAATTTCCCGTTCCCGTGGCGGGGAGGATTCCAGTAAATGCGCCGCTTCCGCGCCGGGCAAATTGTTGATCAGCTGACGTACCTGGGTATAGGTACCGCTGGCCAGGGCGCGGTTAATGGCTTTTAAATGCTGTTGGCTACGGCTGCTATCGGCGGGCATGGCTCCTCCTTGCTGGAAGAGAGTTTACACGAGGCGGTGTGAAGGCCGAAGCGTCGCCGGTGAGATGGCGGTAAAGAGTGGTAAATTTCCCGGTGATTCCAGGGTTATTCGCCTTCGTCGAAACAGCGGGCGAACAGGTCTTCCAGTTCGTCCATGGCGTGTTGTTCGTCTTCCCCTTCCACCTGAAAAGTGACGCTGCTGCCTTTCGCTGCGCCAAGCATGAGCAGCCCCATGATGCTTTTTGCGTCGATGGTCTGGCTCTTGTGCAGTACCAGAATGCGGCTGTCGTAGCGGGAGGCCACGCTGACCACTTTGGCGGCAGCGCGGGCATGCAGGCCGAGTTTGTTGATTACGTCGAGTTTTTTTTCAATCATCGGGCGTCTTGTGGTCAGAAGTCATCTGAAAGGGTAAAGGCCGGGTGTCAGGTCATGGCCGGGCTACGGCTCTCTGGGCAGTTCCCGGTGACGAACCTGAAGGGCAATGCCTTTGGCGCGCAGATTCCATGCCAGCTGTTCGGTGATAAAGACTGAGCGATGGCGCCCGCCGGTACAGCCGATGGCGACGGTCACGTAGCTACGATCGCTATGGGCAAACGCCGGTAACCAGCGCGCCACGAAATCGCCGATGTCCTTGAGCATATCGTGACTGGCTTGATGCTGGCTGAGGAAATCGATGATGCAGTCATCCTTGCCGGTAAAGGGGCGCAGGTCTGCATGCCAGTGCGGGTTGGGCAATACCCGTACATCGAACACCAGGTCCGCGTCGGTGGGCAGGCCATTCTTGAAGCCGAAGGATTCCAGCTGTAGCGACAGGGCGGCTTCACGGCGGGCCACCCGCTCGCGCATCAGGTTGCGCAGGGTGTGAACGTCGTGGTTGCTACTGTCGATGACCAGGTCGGCGCGCTGGCGGATGTTGGCCAGCAGTTCCCGTTCATGGCCGATGGCATCGGCCAGTGAGCGCTCGCCGGTGCCCAGCGGGTGGCGGCGACGGGTGGCGCTGAAGCGGGTCTGCAGGGTGTGGTCATCTGCGTCCAGGTAGATGATTTCACTGCCCACCTGCTGTTCGTTCAAGGCTTCAAGGATGTTGTCGAAAGCCAGTAGCTGGGCGGGGAGGTTGCGGGCATCAATGCCCACAGCGACCCGCTCAATCGGCGGTTCGCCCTCGCTGAGCTGTTTCGCCAGTGTCGGCAGCATGCCGGCGGGCAGGTTGTCGACACAATAAAAACCCTGGTCCTCCAGCGCTTGCAGCGCGGTGGTTTTCCCGGACCCGGAGCGGCCACTGATAATGGTGAGTTTCATGGTTTCACCGCTGGCACGCCACACGCAGCACGCTGGCACGCAAAATCGATAGACAAGGGGGCGTTTAGGGCGTGTTGCATGATGCGTGAAAGCTTGTTGCGTTCCTTCATGATGCCAGTCGCAACTCCGCTTCGGACTCTACGGCTGTTTGATAGAGGTGTTGGTTATCTGTGCTGTGGCGCAGTTCCGCACGGTAGCTGTCGTCGTTGAACAGGGATGCCAGGTGGCTGAGTGTCTTGAGATGCTGTTCCGGGTTGTCCTGGGGGACCAGCAACACAAACACCAGGTCCACGGGGTGTCCGTCAACGGCGTCGAAATCGATGGGGTTTTCCAGTTTCAATAACAGGCCGACCGCTTGCTGGCAGTGTCCGAGCCGGCAGTGGGGAATGGCAATGCCTTCGCCAATGCCGGTGGAACCGAGTTTTTCCCGGGCCACCAGCGCATCGAAGACCTCCTGTTCATTGAGGCTGTCACAGCTGGCCGCGGCCAGCTGTGCAACCTGATCCAGCAGTTGTTTCTTGCTGCTGGCCTGCACGCCATGATGGGTGCGGGCCAGAGTCAGTAGTTCGCGAACTCGCATAATTGTCGCTTTGGGTTAGTGACCGTGCTTGTGGCTGACGGCCTTTTCCTTGTGTTTGAGAATCTGGCGGTCCAGCTTGTCCGTCAGCTTGTCGATCGCTGCATACATGTCTCCGGCCTCAGCGGTGGCGAAGACATCGGCTCCGGAAATATGAATCGTGGATTCGGCTTTATGGGTTTTCGGTTCCGGAGAGAGAATCACCTGGACGCTGGTGATTTGATCGAAATGGCGCTCCAGGCGGGAAAATTTGTCACCCACATAGGCACGCAAGGCATCGGTAATATCCAGGTGATGACCGCTGATATTAATTTGCATGGCTGGCTCCTTTACCTGTTTGGGATCCGTCCTGGCGCCCTACACCAAACGCTTGCGGGCGCTGGAAGACGGTATTCGCATCGCCTCTCTGTATTTGGCGACGGTCCGGCGCGCTACATTGATTCCCTGCTCATTCAGCAAGCTGGCCAGCTTGTTATCGCTGAGCGGCTTGCGGGGATTCTCGGCAGCGACCAGCTTCTTAATAATGGCACGAATAGCGGTGGAGGAACACTCACCGCCGCCGTCGGTTCCCACGTGACTGGAAAAGAAATATTTCAGCTCAAAGACACCGCGGGGTGTCATCATGTATTTCTGGTTGGTGACCCGACTGATGGTCGATTCATGCATCTCAACGGCGTCGGCGATATCCGCCAGAACCAGGGGTTTCATGGCTTCATCGCCATAATCGAAGAACCCTTGTTGCACATCGACGATGCGGGTGGCCACCTTGAGCAGGGTGTCATGGCGGCTCTGCAGGCTCTTGATGAACCATTTGGCTTCCTGAACACAATTGCGCAGATATTGCCCGTCTTCACCGCTGGTGGTGCGGGCGATGTTGGCGTATTGCTGTTGCAGATTGACCCGGGGAAGGACGTCGTCGTTGAGGCTGACCTGCCAGCGGCCTTGATGCTGACGCACGATCACGTCGGGAACCGCGTAGTCCACCTGGGGCTCGCCGATCTGCTCGCCGGGGGCCGGGTCCAGGGTGCGTAGCAGGGACAGGGCCTCCAGCAGGACGTCTTCGCTGGTCTGCAGGGTGCGACGCAGGGCGGCGTAGTCGTGTTTTTCCAGCAGGTCCAGGTGAGCCAGCAGGGCACAGGCTTCGTCGCGCAGGGCGGTATCGGCGGGCAATTGGCGTAGTTGCACGCCCAGGCAGTCCGCCAGATCGATGCTGGCGACGCCGACGGGGTCGAACTGTTGCAGACGGTGCTGCACGGCAAGCACTTCGTCGCGCTCCAGTTCATCGCCTTCGGTGAGCAGCTCCGGCTGGGCGTTCACCATGTCGACGATGTCGTCCAGGGGCACGGTGATATAACCGCGGTCGTCCAGGGATTCAATGATTGTCATGGCGATAATGCGGTCCACATCGCTCATGGGGGTCAAGTTCAGTTGCCAGAGCAGGTGGTCCTGAAGATTGCCGGAGACCGCGTGGCGTTGCTGCCATTCGTCTGCATCGTCGGGGAGGGAGGCGGTGGCGCTGCTGGTCTGGCCGGAATAGACATCGTCCCACTCGGTTTCTGCGCCGGGTTCGTCCTGCACCAGCTCTTCCAGGGCGTCGTCACGCTCGGTGTCCAGCTCCTCGTCCTGACGTTCTTCGTCATGTTCGGGCAGGCTGTCGTCACCGAAATCGTCGGCCAGCTCCAGTAGGGGGTTGCTCTCCACGGCCTGCTGGATTTCCTGGCGCAGATCCAGCGTGGACAGTTGCAAGAGGCGGATGGCCTGCTGCAGCTGCGGCGTCATGGTGAGCTGCTGGCCAATTTGTAGTTGTAGTGTGGGTTTCATACTGCTCGGTATTCTGCGGATCCCCAAAACACGAGAATACCAAGCTAATCATGCAACTAGCAAGAATTGTGCCATTGGCCTTTGTGTGCTAGGTGAATGGCGTTGGCAGGTGGTGGTGGGCCGTTGGTGGCGAGGCGAGCAGCAATGTGGGTTGTGGGTGTGCCAGCAAGCAGCCGCGTCCAGGCATTGGGCACGGCTGCTTTGCTTTCAGGCTGGTTCGTGCTTTCACTGCGTCGCTGGCAATCTGTTTAGAGCCTGAAATCGGCGCCCAGGTACACATCCCGCACCTGCTGGTTGGCGAGGATGATGTCCGCATCGCCGGAGGCAATAATGTGGCCGGCGCTGACGATATAGGCGGTGTCGCAGATATCCAGCGTTTCACGCACATTGTGGTCAGTGATCAGGACGCCAATACCACGGTCTTTCAGGTGGCGAATGATGCCCTTGATGTCGTTGACCGAGATCGGATCCACCCCGGCAAAAGGTTCGTCCAGCAGGATAAAGTCCGGGTCAGTGGCCAGGCCGCGGGCAATCTCCGCCCGGCGACGCTCGCCGCCGGACAGGCTCATCCCCAGCGAATCGCGAATGTGGCCGATGTGGAATTCCTTGAGCAGGCTCTCCATGCGCTCGTGGCGCTCTGCCTTGCTCAGCTCCTTGCGGGTTTCCAGAATCGCCATGATGTTTTCTTCCACCGTCAGGCGACGGAAGATGCTGGCCTCCTGGGGCAGGTAGCCGATCCCGCGCTGGGCGCGACCGTGCATGGGCAGGTGGGTGATGTCGCTGTCATTGATCTCAATGCGGCCGGCATCGGCTTCCACCAGCCCGACAATCATGTAGAAGCAGGTGGTTTTGCCGGCGCCGTTGGGGCCCAGCAGCCCGACAATCTGGCCGGCTTCCACGTCCAGGGAGACATCCTCGATGACCCGGCGGCCCTTGTAGCTTTTTGCCAGGTGGTGGGCGCGTAAGTGGCTCATGGTGTGCTGGGCTCCGCGTCGGGTGAGTCGGTGTCGTTGCCGTCACCGGGGGTGTCGTTTGAACTGCTGGTGTCTTCGTCACCGGCTGCATCGTCGTCGTTGCGGGTGGCGTTGGTCTGATTCTCGGCCGGGATCACCAGTCGAACACGTTGGTCACCTTCACTGCTGGCGTCCACGCGTTTGGAGTCCAGGCTGTATTCCACCTTGGCGCCTTCAAACGTATTGCCCTGATGCTCGATGTAAGCGTCGCCGGTGAGGACCAGGGTGCGCGCGTTAATGTCGTATACCAGGTTTTCGGCGTGGGCATTCAGCCCCTCGCCTTCTTCCATGCGCACGGGGGAGCCGGTGGCTTCCACCCGGACCAGGTCGCCATTTCTGGTGAATAGGCGCATTTCGTCAGCAAACAGTTTGCGCTTGCCCTGAATCAGTTCCACGTTGCCTCGGTACAGGCCGCTGCCAGCGTCCTGTTCGAAGCGGCCACTGTCTGCCGTGACTTGGATGGGGCCGTCCATGGGGGCGGCCTGAACGCCCAGGGGCAATGTCGCCAGCAAGGCCAGTGCGGCGAGGCGGCGGGTGCTATGAAGCCGGTGCTTCAAACTCACTCTTTACTCCTTGTTTCAGGTTCAGAATGCCCTTGTCGAGATCGGCTTCCAGGGCGCCGGCACGAGTCTGGCCGGAGTCGAATGTCATTTCCACATCGCCTGGGGTGGTGGCAATGTTGGTTTCGCTATCGAAGCGCAATTCGTCGGTATCCAGGTTCACTTTCTGGGTGGGGTTGTCCACATTGACCTTGCCGAAAAAAGTAATCAGGTTGCCGTCGCCTTCCACGGTGCCTTGCTCGCTGGTGATGGTCCAGCTGCCCTTGTCGTTGGCCATGACCAGCACCGGCGCTTCCATTTCGGTAAGCGGGTTGTGATCAAACTGCACCAGGTTGTTGGCGGTCAGGTGGTATTGCAGGGTGCCGTCCTTTTCACTGAAAGCCCGGGCGGTCACGTCGTCGGCAATGATCGCCGGCGCCTGCATTACAGCGTTATCCTGACCGGGCAGGGTACTGTCCCACTCGTGGAGCGTCATCAGCATGACCAGCCCCAGCAGCAAGATGCCGGTTGCGCTTAATAGTCCCTGACGTTTCATGCCTGGCTCCGCAGGGCGAGAATGGCGTCGCAGATTTCCCGGACGGCGCCTTCACCACCACGTCGTTCGGTAACGTGATCGGCGGCGGTTTTGGCGCAGTCGTGGGCATTGGCCGGGGCAAAGCTCAGGCGGGCCCAGAGCAGGGCGCTCACATCGGGTTCGTCGTCGCCGGCATAGCCGGTTTCGTGGGCTGCGATGCTCAGTGATTCAGCCAGCGCTTCCAGTGCCGCTCCTTTGTCTTCGCGACCCTGAATCACGTGTTCAATACCCAGATCTGCCGCGCGTTTGGCCACCATGGGGGAGTTGCGCCCGGTGATGATGGCCAGGGCCACGCCGCTGGCGGCCAGCTTTTTCAGGCCGTGGCCGTCCAGGGTGTTGAAGACTTTCAGTTCTTCGCCTTGGGGGCCGAACAGTAGGCGGCCGTCGGTCATTACGCCGTCCACGTCGAACGCCATCAGGCGCAGGTTCTGGGCATCAACGGAGGAAAATTGCATGGGCATTTATACCACCCCCGCGCGTAGCAGGTCCTGCATGTTGAAGGCGCCAAGGGGTCTGCCTGCATTATCGCAAACCATCAGGCCGTTGATTTTGCGGCTTTCCATGATTTGCAGCGCTTCTGCCGCCAGATGGCCCTGGGCGATGGTGATCGGGTCGGTGACCATGACCTCGGCAATGGTGGCTTTGCGAATATCAATGTCCCGGTCGAATATGCGGCGCAGATCCCCATCCGTAAAGATGCCCGCCAGGGTGCCGTCGTCCTGAGTGACGGCGGTCATGCCCAAGCCCTTATGGGTCATTTCCAGCAGGGCTTCGCTGAGCGACGTGTCTGCGCTGACCACGGGAAGCTGTTCGCCGGCATGCATGATGTCATCCACTTTCAGCAGCAGGCGCCGGCCCAGGCTGCCACCGGGGTGGCTGAGGGCGAAGTCTTCCGGGGTGAAGCCGCGGGCTTCCAGCAGGGCGATGGCCAGAGCGTCGCCCATGGCCAGAGCGGCCGTGGTGGAGGAGGTCGGCGCCAGGTTATGGGGACAGGCCTCTTCTGCGACCGCGACGGTCAGGTGTACATCGGAAAGTTGTGCCAGCGCAGATTGTGGGCGGCCGGTCATCCCGACCAGGCCGGTGCCCTTGCGTTTGATTACCGGCAGAATGGCCAGCACTTCGGCGGTTTCGCCGGAATTGGAGAGCGCCAGTACCACGTCATCCGGAGTGATCATGCCCAGATCCCCGTGGGACGCTTCGCCGGGATGGACAAAGAAAGAGGGGGTGCCGGTGCTGGCCAGGGTCGCGGCCAGTTTGCTGCCCACATGACCGCTCTTGCCCATGCCGGTGACGATCACGCGGCCTTTGGCATTCAGCATCAGATCGCAGGCAGCAGAAAAGCTGGTGTCCAGGCTGTCTTTCAGGGCATCCACGGCCCGGGCTTCGATATCCAGCACCCGTTGACCGACGCTGATATGGTCGTGACTCATGCGTTCTCCTTGGCGTTGGCGGCGATTATACACCGGTTGCCCCCTTCACGTTGACCCGTAATCGGTACCCTGGCCTTCTGCGCGGGAACCGTATCGAACTCTGTGACTCCAATAAAACAATCAAGGTTCACGATGTTGCCGCTGTTGATGACTGGACAGGGGGTAAAGAACACCGTAAAACCGCCGGAGACTAACAGGGAGTAATCTATGCATTTGCAACGGTATATTCGAACGTGGCTGCACGCCGGTCTGGTGGTTCTGCTGGCAGGCATGGCTACATTGGCTCATGCCGAGAGCGACCCGCGCCAAGTGGTGTCGGACGCCGTGGAACGCATGACATCCCGCATCGAGGCGGAGCGCGAGGCGCTCAAGGCGGATCCGGACAAAGCCAAGGCGCTGGTCCGTGAAGAGCTGGCTGACCTGGTGGATTTCAAGCGCATCACCCGCATGGTTATGGGGGACTACTTTGGTCCGTCCAGCAAGGAGCAGAAATACCGTTTTCTGGATGTGTTCAAAAACAGCCTGATTAACACCTATGCATCCGGCATTACCCTGTATGACGGCCAGAAAATCGAAACTCTGCCCATGCAGGACGGTGATCGTAAAGGCGACTATGCACGGGTGCGCATGGAGGTGAAAACCAACTCCGGACAGGTGGTGCCGATCTACTACACCCTGTTCCTGCGTGATGATCAGTGGAAAGTGATCAACGTGTATGTGAATGGCCTGGATTTGCGCGATACCTTCAAGAGCCAGTTCGCCCAAGGCATGCAGCAGTACAACGATATCGACAAGGTGATCGATAACTGGTCTGCGGATGCCAAGATTGATGCCGGGATCGACGAGGCCAAACAGGGCGAGTGAACCCGCCTGCCGTGGTAAGGGGCAGCGTGCTCGCGTATTATTACGCCCTTGATGACGATTTGATGGAGCGGCTGCAGGCCGCTCCAGTGCTGTTTGGGCCTGACCAAGGCCCTGATGAGGAGCAAAGATGAATCCGGAAGAAGTTCAGGCATTGGTTGATGCCGGTTTTAACAATGCCGATGTGGCAGTGGAAGGCGGTGGTGACCGGTTCCAGATTCGTGTGGTGTCAGAGGCCTTTGCCGGCCTGATGCCGGTGAAACGCCAGCAGCTGGTATACGCCACCATCGACGAGCAGATCAAAAGTAACACCATCCATGCCGTGCAGATTATTGCCTTTACTCCGGCGGAGTGGGAAAAAGCCCAGAATCAGGGCCTGTCCTGACCCCGGCCCCAGGCCGAAAACGGGTTGGAAGAACGCAACCATCTAGAGACAGTTCATGGATAAATTGATCATCACCGGCGGCCAGCGGCTGGACGGCGACATTCGTATTTCCGGGGCCAAGAATGCGGCGCTGCCGATTCTGGCCGCCACGTTGCTGGCCGATGAGCCAGTGACGGTGGGGAATTTGCCGCACCTGCAGGACGTGACCACCCTGATCGAATTGCTCGGCAGGATGGGAGTCCATGTGGTGATTGATGACCGCATGAATGTGGAGGTGAATGCCACCACCATCAAGGAGCTGACCGCTCCCTACGAGCTGGTGAAAACCATGCGTGCGTCGATCCTGGTGCTGGGCCCCATGGTCGCGCATTTCGGCAAGGCGTCGGTCTCCTTGCCTGGCGGTTGTGCCATTGGTTCGCGCCCGGTGGATATTCACCTGCGCGGCCTGGAGGCCATGGGTGCGGATATCGAAGTGGCCAATGGCTACGTGAATGCCAGTGTGGACGGCCGCTTGAAGGGGGCCCGCATCGTCATGGATGTGGTCACCGTGACCGGTACCGAAAACCTGATGATGGCGGCGGCGCTGGCGGAAGGCACCACCTACCTGGAAAACGCGGCCCGTGAACCGGAAGTGGTGGATCTGGCCAACTTCATCAACGCCATGGGTGGCAAGATCAGCGGGGCTGGCACCGACACCATTACCATTGAAGGGGTCGAGCGTCTTACCGGCTGTCACCATCAGGTGATTGCCGATCGCATCGAAACCGGTACCTATCTGATTGCCGCTGCCATCACCGGTGGCCGTATCAAGACCAAGGACACCGTGCCAGGCATTCTCGATGCGGTGCTACAAAAGCTGGAAGAAGCCGGCGCGAAAATCACCACCGGCGATGACTGGATTGAGCTGGACATGGAAGGGCGCCGTCCCAAAGCCGTGTCCCTGCGTACCGCGCCTTACCCGGCCATGCCCACCGATATGCAGGCCCAGTTCATGGCTCTGAATCTGGTGGCTGAAGGCACGGGCACCATCGTCGAAACCATTTTCGAAAACCGTTTCATGCACGTGCAGGAAATGAACCGCATGGGCGCGGACATTGAAGTGCAGGGAAACACCGCCATTTGCCGGGGAGTGGAACAGCTTACCGGTGCGCCGGTGATGGCCACGGACCTGCGCGCCTCGGCCTCACTGGTGATCGCGGCGCTGGCGGCATCCGGTGAAACCACGGTGGACCGCATCTACCATATTGATCGCGGCTACGAGTGCATCGAAGAGAAACTGCAATCGCTGGGCGCGGTTATCCGTCGCGTACCACGCTGATCGGATCGGGACCTGTGATGAGCAAGCCATTGACCATCGCCCTCTCCAAAGGGCGCATTCTCAAGGAAACCCTGCCTCTGCTGAAAGCGGCGGGTATTGAGCTGCTGGAAGACCCGGCGGCCTCACGCAAGCTGATTTTCGATACCACCCGTGAGGATGTGAAAATCATCATCATCCGCGCCACAGACGTGCCGCCCTATGTGCAGCATGGCGCGGCGGATATCGGTGTGGCCGGCAAAGACGTGCTCATGGAGCACGGCGGTGACGGGGTCTTTGAGCCAGTGGACCTGGATATCGCCCGCTGCAAATTGATGGTGGCGGCCATGAAGGACGCCCCGGAAACCGGAAGCCGCCTGCGCGTGGCCACCAAGTTTGTGAATGTGGCCAAAGCCTATTACGCCCAGCAGGGCAAACAGGCAGAAGTGATCAAGCTGTATGGCGCCATGGAATTGGCCCCGTTGGTGGGGCTGGCGGACCGCATCGTGGATATCGTCGATACCGGCAATACCCTGCGCGCCAATGGCTTGGAGCCCACGGAACTGATTGCGCATATTTCCACCCGTGTGATCGTCAACCGGGCCAGCATGAAGACCCGTCACAGTGATATCCAGACGATCCTGGACAAGTTGGCCGAGGCGGTGGATGCCCGCAAGGCCGGTTAGTGTTTTTTATCACCGAGGTCACGGCACTCCCAGGGTAAACCGCTAACACCGGTTGATGTGGTGTTGAGCGAGAGTCGCCGTTGATCTGTGTGATAGAAAAAAGCCTGGTCTTTTCCTCAGTGAATCCTGTGCCCTCTGTGGTAAAAATAGATTGTGACTTTTAAAACGGTGCCAACCATGGAAACCACCTGGCTTAATGCCCAAGACGCGGACTTCGATGCCAAGCTGGCTGCGCTCACCGCCTGGTCGGAAGAGCGCGACGAAGAAGTGGCCGATCGCGTGCGCGGCATTCTCAAGGATGTGGCCCGGCGCGGCGACGCGGCACTGGTGGAATACACCAATCGCTTTGATCGTCGTGACGTGGCCAGCATGGATGAACTGGTGGTGGATCACGCCCAGCTGCAAGCCGCGCTGTCGCGTATTCCTGCCGAGCAGCGTGAGGCTCTGGAAGCCGCCGCCGAGCGCGTACGTCGCTACCATGAAAAGCAGAAACAGGATTCCTGGCACTACCGCGAAGCCGATGGCACCTTGCTGGGCCAGCAGGTGACGCCACTGGATCGGGCCGGGATCTATGTGCCCGGTGGCAAGGCGGCGTATCCCAGTTCCGTGTTGATGAATGCGCTGCCGGCAAAGGTGGCCGGTGTGGGCGAAATCGTTATGGTTTCGCCCGCCCCGGACGGCATTATCAATGACATGGTGCTGGCGGCGGCGGCCATCGCCGGGGTCGACAAGCTCTTTACTCTGGGCGGCGGGCAAGCGGTGGCCGCGTTGGCCTACGGCACAGAAACGGTGCCTGCAGTGGACAAGATTGTCGGCCCCGGCAACATCTATGTGGCCGAAGCCAAGCGGCAGGTGTTTGGCAAAGTGGGCATCGACATGATTGCCGGTCCCTCGGAAATTCTGGTGGTTTGTGACGGCAAGACCGACCCGGACTGGATTGCCATGGACCTGTTTTCTCAGGCGGAGCACGATGAGGAAGCCCAGGCGATTCTGGTGTCCCCGGATGCGGCGTTCCTGAATCAGGTGGCCGAATCCATGGAAAGCCTGGCGACGACCCTGGAGCGCGAGACCATTATTCGTACCTCCATGAAGCATCGCGGTGCACTGATTCAGGTGAAAGACCTGGATCAGGCCATCGAGATCGCCAACCGCATTGCCTCGGAACACCTGGAATTATCCATTGATGACGCGGAGCAGTGGGCAAAAAAAATTCGCCATGCCGGTGCGATTTTTCTGGGCCGTCACACGCCGGAAGCGCTGGGTGATTACTGTGCCGGGCCAAATCACGTCCTGCCTACCAGCGCTACCGCGCGCTTTTCGTCGCCGCTGGGCGTGTACGATTTCCAGAAACGCAGCTCGTTGATTGGCTGCTCCCCGGAAGGGGCCAGCACCCTGGCAAAAATCGCCTCCCCGCTGGCGCGCGGCGAAAGCCTCACGGCCCACGCTCGCAGTGCGGAATATAGAATCAAGAAACGCTAACACGCCTCACGCACCACGCTTTCACGCGTGTTGCGTGTTGCCTGATGCATGCAGGCGGAACCACTATGAGTAAATACTGGAGCGACTTCGTTCATGGGCTGGAGCCTTATGTGCCCGGTGAGCAGCCCAAGATGGACAAGCTGGTAAAGCTGAACACCAATGAGCACCCGCTCGGCCCGTCGCCGAAAGTGATTGAGGTGATCCGCGCTGAAGCGGACGACCGGCTGCGGCTGTATCCGGACCCGGACAGCAGCCAGCTCAAGCAGGCCATCGCCGATTACTATTCCAATCAAGGCTACGGGATCAAGCGCTCCCAGGTGTTTGTTGGCAATGGCTCCGACGAAGTGCTGGCGCACCTGTTTATGGCGTTTTTCAAACAGGAGCAGCCGCTGTTGTTCCCGGATATTACCTACAGCTTCTACAAGGTCTACTGCGGCCTGTATCAAATCGACTATCAGCCGGTGCCGCTCGATGATGCGCTGGGCATTGCGGTGGACGATTATCTTGAGGGCGACAAGCCGCGCGCCAACGGCGGTATCATTTTTCCTAATCCCAATGCGCCCACTGGCAAGCTGTTGCCGTTGAGTGAGATTGAACGCCTGTTACAGATCAATACGGAAACCCTGGTGGTGATCGATGAAGCGTACATCGATTTTGCCGGTAGCCCGGGGCAGGGCCGTGACACTGCCATTGCGCTGGTCAATCGCTATCCAAATCTGCTGGTCACCCAGACCTTGTCAAAATCCCGCTCCCTGGCCGGTTTGCGTATCGGGCTGGCTGTGGGTGATGAAGCGTTGATTGATGGATTGAACCGGATCAAGGACAGCTTTAATTCCTACCCGCTGGACCGTCTGGCTATTGCCGCCGGCGTGGCTGCTTTTGAGGATCAGGCGTGGTTTGAAAAAGGCTGCGAGCAGGTGGTCGGACAGCGCGAGTGGCTCAATGAACAGCTGGCGCAGCGCGGCTTTGAGAGCCTGCCGTCGGCGGCGAATTTTCTCTTTACCCGCCATGGGCAGTACAGCGGTGCATCTCTTGCCCGGGGGCTGCGCGAGCAGGGTGTGATCGTGCGTCACTTTGGTAAGCCTGAACGTATTGCAGACTACCTGCGTATCACCGTTGGCACGCCAGAACAGAACCAGGCGCTGATTACGGCTCTGGATGGCTTGAGTGAAAAGTTCAAAGTATAAAGTTGAAAAGCGCGAGCTAAGTGTTGCCACATTGAGACAAAGAGGCCGCGGCCAGAATGCATGTGGGCGCGGCCTCTTTGCGTTCACAGCTACAGCCGATGCTTTTCTGCGTTTCAACTTTATACTTTCAACTTTGAGCTCACCGCCCCTCCTGTGCCGACCCCTGGCCCGGAATGTGACCTCACGGGCTTGAACCTTTGCCCATCGCCGAGGTACTAACAGGCATTAGTCCAACGGAAAGGACCCGATAATGAAACGTTCGTTACTGCTTGCCTGTGCCCTGATCCCTGTTCCCCTTTTTGCCGCTGACTTTGCTGTTACCGCTCCGGTGAGCAAGGCGGTGTTGTTTCCCGCCCAGGCCCATCTCAGCCGTACTTTCTCTCAGGCCTTGCCCACCGGTGAGCACCAGCTGGTGGTGAAAGGGCTGCCGGAGCTGGATCTGGATAGTCTGCAGGTGGCAGTGAAAGGTGCCGATTTGCTGGGGATGCGACAAGGATTCGCCATTGCCGAGGACGATGTGTCGGCCCGTCGTGCCGAGCTGGATGCAGCGATTCTCGAACTGGAGCAGGCCATGGCCGCCGCCCGGGCAGCAGACAGCCTGGACCAGCAGCAGATTAATCATCTGCAATCCCTGATGGGGCAGGCGCCACAAGGTGAAGCCGTGTTTGCCCAGGTGCCGGTGGAAAAATGGGCCAGTGCCTGGGAGTTCATTGGCAAGGCGGTGGCGCAACGACAGGCGGCGATTAATCAGCGTGTGGTGACCCGAGAAGAACAGCAACGCAAGCTGGAGGCGCTGCGGCAGGAGCGGCAGCAGCTGGGACAGGGGCAGACTCGCAGCCGCGAACTGGTACTCACTGTCGGTGCCGAAACGCCGTCCACCGCGCAGGTTGAATTGCAATATTTCACCGGCCAGGCCGGCTGGCAGAATCAACTGCGGGTCGATCTGGATAGCGGCAGTGAAACGGTAGCCGTTACCGGTATTGCTCTGATTCATAACCGCACCGGGGAGGACTGGCAGAATGTCAGTGCCACCCTGGGGTTGGTGCCGGCCGGTTATCGTCACCTGCCGGATCCGCAGCCCTGGATTGTGCGTCTGGCGACGCCGCAACCGGAAATGCGCAAACAGTCCTTGCGCAGCGTGATGGCGGAACCGGCCGCTTTTGAAGCCGATATGGCAGAGCACGTGGAGGCGATGCCGGTGGCCGCTCCGGTGGCTCACGGTTTTGATATGCGCGTGCCGCTTTCGTCTCCGCTGTCGCTGGCCAGTGGTAACGCCAGTGCCCGGGTGCCCTATCAGCAGGCTGAACTGCCGGTGACGCTCAGCCGCGAAAGTTATCTCTGGCAGCAGCCGGCGGTGTTGTTGGTGGGGGAATGGACGAATACCAGCGCGCTGCCCTGGCTGGCGGGGCGCGTCACGCTGTTACGTGACGGTCAGCGTTTGGCCCGTTATCACCGCGGCGACAGCATCAAGCAGGGCGAGCAGGTGAAGATGAGTTTCGGTGATGACCCACGCTTGCAGATTGCGGTGGTTCGCGAACCATCACAGCAAGGGGAGGTCGGCCTGATCAGCAAGGAGAGCACCCTGTCTGCCTTGAAGAACATCACTCTGACGTCACATTACGACAAGGCGGTGACGGTGGATCTGCTGGATCGTCTGCCGGTGGCCGGCAACGAGGATATTACCGTCACGGCCAAGGGCAAGGCCGCAGATGCCCGCGATGTGGATGATGTGAAAGGGCTGCAACGCTGGCAGTTCACCTTGCCCGCCGGGGGCGAGGAAAGGTTCAAACAAGGTTTCGAAATTCGTTACCCGGAAGAGACTACCCTGAGCGGTGTAGAGGGATTGTGAGCGGAGTTGAAAGTTGAAAGTTGAAAGTTTAAACGTGTAGCTATGCCGTGTTGTTTTTAACCGAAGAGGCCGCGCCCAAGCGTTGGGCGCGGCCTCTTGCTATCGGCTCAAAGACAGGCATTGTCCGCGTTGTTGCGTGAAGCCTGTCACGTGTTGCGTCTCTTAATCGGTTTCCGCTGGCGGGCGGGTGCCGATGACCACGTCCACGGACAGGGGCTGACGGTTGCGGATGACTTCCAGCGTCACGTTATCGTCCGGTTTCATACCGGCAATCCGATTCATGGCTTCGTAGCCATCGGCCATCACATCGCCGTTAATGCCTACCAGGACGTCGCCGGGCTGCAGGCCGCCTTTATGGGCCGGGCTGTCGACCACCACTTCGGTGACCACGCCCCCGCGCACCTCTTCCATGCCAAAGGTGTCGGCCAGTGACGGGGTCATATCCTGCACGGTGACGCCCAGGTATCCACGAATCACCCGGCCATGCTCGATCAGGTCGCTCATCACTTCCTTGGCAATCGAGGCGGGAGTGGCGAAGCCGATGCCCTGCCAGCTGCCGTCCGCAGAAAGGATGGCAGTGTTAATGCCGATCAGGTGGCCACGGGTATCAATCAGTGCGCCGCCGGAGTTGCCCCGATTGATCGCCGCATCGGTCTGGATAAAGTTTTCGAAGGTGGCGATACCCAGGTGGCTGCGGCCGGTGGCGCTGACAATGCCCATGGACACGGTCTGCCCGACGCCCAGCGGGTTGCCGATGGCCAGTACCACGTCGCCCACCTGCACCGGGCCATTGCCGTTCAGTTCCACTTCGGGCAAGTTTTCCAGGGCAATATGCAGTAGCGCCAGGTCAGTTTCCGGGTCCGTGCCCACCACCCGGGCGGGCGCATCACGGCCATCGCGCAAGGCCACCAGAATTTCATCCGCATCGCGGATGACGTGGTAACTGGTCAGCACATAGCCGCCGTCGTCGACGATCACTCCTGAACCCAGGCTGCTCAGGGCGCGTTCACGGCGGGGTTGCTCCATGAAGCGGTTGAACAGCGGGTCTTCAGCCACTTCTTCATTGGTGATGATCTGGGTGGTGTAGATGTTCACCACCGCCGGAGCCGCATGGTTCACCGCACCGGCATAGCTGGCTACGCCGGTGTCGTGCTGTGCGGGTTCGGCGTTGGGTCCCCACTGGTACCACCACAGGGCGACAAGGCCGACGGCCAGGCCGGTAATCACCGGGCCGGCCAGAAAACGAAGCAGTTTGATCACCGGTAATGCCCCCGTTAATGCTGTTCCCCGGTCTCGTCAGGGCCTGGTGAAGGGCGCCCGGCGAGACAAGTGCGGGGTCAGATAGGTAAACTGCGCGCAATAGTAGAACCTGTGAATACTGATTGCTACTGCCGCCCGGCTGTGGGCCATGGCCACATTGCAAGGCTTGGCGCGGCTCTCTCCTGCGGTTTGCGTGGGAAACAGGATACACCGAACTCTCCCCGAGCGGATTGGCGCGGTGATCCGGGTTCACGGGTTTCGTGACCAAATGGATCACTTTTTATTGTTCCGACCTTTATCCGGTAGGTGTCATGCTCAAGCGCGATTACATGTTGTCTTTGCTCGATCAGGAACTGGCCGCGGACCGTTTCCAGGATTTCTGCCCCAATGGACTTCAGGTGGAAGGCCGGGAGCAGATCCACCGGGTGGTGTCCGGCGTGACGGCCTGTCAGGCCTTGATCGACGCGGCCATCGTGGAAGAGGCAGATGCGATTCTGGTCCACCACGGCTATTTCTGGAAAGGCGAAAGCCAGCAGGTCCGGGGGATGAAGAAGCAGCGCTTGCAGACCCTGTTGCGCCATGACATCAACCTGTTTGCCTATCACCTGCCGCTGGATGCCCACCCCACGCTGGGTAACAATGCCCAGTTGGCGCTCCGTCTGGGGCTGACCACCGAAGGCGGGCTGGATGATTCGCCCCGGCCTATCGGCAATGTGGGTCGGCTGGACAGCCCCATGAGTGCGTCAGAATTTGCTGCCCATGTAGAAGCGGTATTGGGCCGAACGCCCTTGCATATCGGCGATCCCGGCGACGAAATTGAAACCGTCGGCTGGTGTACCGGCGGAGCCCAGGGCTTTATCGAAAAGGCCCAGAGCAAGGGCGTGGATGCCTACCTGAGCGGCGAAATTTCTGAACCGACCACCCATTTTGCCCGGGAAACCGGCATGCATTATTTCGCCTGTGGCCATCATGCCACTGAACGTTACGGTGCCATGGCGCTGGGGCAGTGGCTCAGCGACCATTACGGCATTGAGCATACCTTTATTGATATCGATAACCCGGCCTAAACCGGGAGCAGTACGAGGGTTTCCTGTCTGATGAAAGTCACTGTGATTTATAACCCGACTGCCGGTGGCGGTCGGGAGGCGTTGCTTTGCCGTTTTGTGGCCGAGCTGGAGCGCCAGGGGGCCAGCGTGCGCCTGTATTACACCAAAGGCCCCAACGACGCCACGGACTACCTCAATGGGCTTTCTGACCAGGGTGATTGCGTGGTGGCCGTAGGGGGTGATGGCACCACCAACGAAGTGCTCAACGGGTTGGCTGCCGGGGTGGCGCTGGGCGTGTTTGCCACCGGCACGGCCAATGTACTGGCCAAAGAGCTGGGGTTGCCGAAAAAGCCGGAGCAGGCCGCGCAGGTGGTAGTGAAGGGCAAAAGCGTATCCGTGACGCCGGCCCGTCTGAACGGCCGGCGGTTTATCATGATGTGCGGCATCGGCTATGACGCCTGGGTGGTCAATGGGGTTAATCTGGGCATCAAGGAGCGCTTCGGCAAACTGGCCTATGTGCAGTCCATGCTCGGCCAGATTGGCCGTTATGGGCAACGTCACTATCGAGTGGAAGTGGATGGCCGGCCACTGGATTGTTTTTCTGCCATTATCACCAATGGCCGCCATTACGGTGGCAGCTTCGTGTTGAGTAACGAGGCCAATATCCTGCGCCCACAGGTGCAAGTGCTGTTATTCCAGAAGCCGGGCGTGCGGTTTTTGCTGCGCTGCCTGATTGCCTTGCTATTTGGGCGTATGGAGCGGGTGGATGGCGTGGCCAGCCTGCGAGCCCAGTGGGTCCATATTCGTTGTGAGAACGGCGATGAGCCGATTCAGGCGGACGGCGACCCGGCCGGCAACCTGCCTGCGGAGATTGAAGTGGAAGACGCGCCGGTACCCATGCGGGTAGCGCTCCTGTTTGATTCATAAGGCTTTGCCATAAGCCTTGAAAGACCTCCCGGGCTATGGGGTTTTACGTCAGGCATCCGGGGTCGAGCGTTTGGCAAAGCGCGGAGCAGTAACGATAAGCCAGTCAAATGGCGGGAAGCGTGTTGCGTGTCATTCAATCCAATACGTGATGAACACAAAAAAGCCCGCTGGTGCGGGCTTTTTTGTCGTTGCTTACGGTGAGGGCTGCAATCAGCGGGGTTTCTTGTCATCCGCCGTGTCGTCATTTCCCTCGGCATAATCCCGGGGTGGTTCGACCACGGTGTCAGGAATCGGGTTATCCGCCACGTCCACCGGCGCAAAAGGGCCGGTGGGTTTTTGCTGCAGGCCAAAGTCTTCCGAGAGCGTGCCCTTGGCGCTGGGGGCATAATCCAGCGGTGGCGCCATGGGTTCGCTACTCTCCTTGTCCGGTGCGGAATCCAGAGATTTGGCCACGGCCCGTTTGCGGCCCACTTCAGAGCAGAGTACCTGGGCGCCCTTGGACAAATGCTCATGCACGGAGCGGTACGCCTGGGTCATATCGTTGACCAGGTCGGCGGTCTGCAGAAAATGATCGTCCACCTTGTCCCGATAATGATTCAGCGCCTGACGGGCTTCGTCACGGTCACGAATCAGTTGGCCGGCTTGCCGCCGTGCCGGTAACAACCAGAAAAGCAGTCCTGCACCTACTACCACGCCGGCAGCAAAGCACAGCACCCCAGTTGTCAGCATATCCATGGCATACTCCTGTAAGGTATCGCCAAGACGCTGGCGATAACGCTGAGGCTATTGCAGCACAGAGCTGCGCGGCCGCCAAGGGTGAAAGGCGTAACAGGATGCGATAGGAGTAGAAAATGGCAGTACAACGGCAAACCTTATCCGGTCCAGCTGGGCAACTGGAGGTCGTCGTGGAACAGGGCAGTGACACGCCACCGTTCGTGGCCATTGTCTGTCATCCGCATCCGCTGTTTGGTGGCACCATGGACAACAAGGTGGTGACCACACTGACTCGCCTGGCCCGGGATGAAGGGGCTGTGGTGGTGCGTTTCAACTTCCGTGGTGTCGGTGAGAGCCAGGGGGCCTATAGCGACGGTATCGGTGAAACCGAAGATCTGTTGGCTATCCACAGCTGGCTGACTCACCAATTTCCGCAATTGCCGCTGTGGCTGTCGGGCTTTTCCTTTGGCAGTTTTGTGGCGGCCCGCGGAGCAGAAATTCTCAAGGCCAACGGCATGCCCGCCCGGGAGCTGCTGCTGGTGGCGCCGCCGGTGCACCATTACCCGTTTGACGACATTGAAAATACCGGCTGCCCGGTGACGGTGGTGCAGGGTGAAGACGACGAGGTGGTGCCGGCGGAGCAAGTGTTTCGTTGGGCAGAGCAAACCCCCCTGGTCCCCGATCTGGTCCGCTTCCCCGATTGTGGCCATTTTTTCCACGGCAAGCTGGTGGAGCTGAAGGAGGTAGCGGCCAGCCACCTGCCGCGTTAGCTTTGCACTGCGAGTGGATTTTCCCCGGACGGTTGTCAGCTGGCGACCCCGGCGCTACATTGGCCCGCCCTTGCCGGGCCTGTTTCAGGCCCTGAGCCGGTTTCAACTACACAGTGGCAGGTCCGCGACCCATGACCCCTCTTGAGCAATATAAGGCCGATCTTCAGCGCGATAATTTTTTCCAGGACCCGGCCCAGGAGCGAGCTGTCGCCGCGCTGGACGACCTGTACCATCGTTTGTTGGCGGAACCCTCATCGGGCGGCTTGTTTGGGCGCTTTCGCAAACCCCGTCCCCTGACGGGGTTGTATATGTGGGGCGGCGTGGGGCGTGGCAAAACCTACCTCATGGATGTGTTTTTCAAGGCGCTGCCGTTCAAGGAAAAGCGCCGCATGCACTTTCACCGTTTCATGCAGAAAGTGCATCGGGAAATGCGTGAGCGCCAGGGGGAAAAGAATCCGTTGATCAGTATTGCCCGCAGATTCGCCAGCCAGGCGAGGGTGCTGTGTTTCGACGAATTCTTTGTTACCGACATCACCGACGCCATGATTCTGGCCGGGCTGATGCAGGAGCTGTTTGCCAATGGCGTTACCCTGGTGGCCACGTCCAATATCGAGCCAGATGGTTTGTACAAGGATGGCCTGCAACGGGCCCGTTTTCTCCCTGCCATTGAGCTGCTGAAAGAGCACACTCAGGTAATGAATGTGGACGGGGGGAATGACTATCGCCTGCGCTTGCTGGAACAGGCCGAGCTTTATCACTGCCCGCTGGGAAAAGGGGCGGATGCCTTTCTGAAGGAACGGTTTCAGACCCTGGAGCCGGACCATTCCCGCCACCGGGATCGTGGCAATGTGCTTATTGAAGGCCGCAAGATTGCCACCGTCATCTGTGCGGATGATGTGGTCTGGTTTGAGTTCAAGGAGCTGTGTGATGGCCCGCGCAGCCAGACCGATTACATTGAGATCGCCCGGGAGTTCCACACGGTGCTGCTGGCCAATGTGGAGCAGATGGGGGCTGGCAAGGACGATATGGCCCGGCGCTTTATCAACCTGGTGGATGAATTCTACGACCGTGCCGTGAAGCTGGTGGTTGCCGCCGAGGTGCCCATCGAGGACATCTACGCCGGTGGACGGCTGGATTTCGAATTCGAGCGTACCCGCTCGCGACTGCAGGAGATGCAGTCCTCCGAATATCTGGGCCGTGAGCACCGCGCCTGATCAGCTTCCGCCAACAGGGTCATTGGCTGGGTTTCCCAGCTGGGCAGGGGCCTGAGCGTTTCGGTCATTGCCCGATGGCGGCGACAGTGAACATCATGGGGCATTCTGTGCCCCTGCCAGTCCGGCGTTGGGGCCACTCCCGATAATCTGATGCCGGAGAGCATAATGATTCCCCGTACGCTGTTTAGTTCTGACCACGAAACCTTCCGCGATACCGTCCGTAAATTCCTGGAAAACGAAGCGGTTCCCTTCAATGAAGAGTGGGAACAACAAGGTGTGGTGCCCAAAGACGTATGGCGCAAGGCCGGCGAGCAGGGTTTCCTCTGCCCCATGGTAGGCGAAGAGTACGGCGGCATTGGTGCTGACTTCCTGTACAGCGTGGTGATCAACGAAGAAATTTCCAAGCTGGGCCTCACCGGTATCGGCTGGGGGCTGCACACGGAAATCGTCGCCCCCTACATTGAGCACAATGGTTCTGAAGTACTGAAGCAGAAATACCTGCCGAAAATGGTGACCGGTGAAATGATTGGCGCCATTGCCATGACCGAGCCTGGTGCCGGTTCTGACCTGCAGGGCGTGAAAACCACCGCCGTGAAAGACGGCGATCATTACGTGCTGAACGGCTCCAAGACCTTCATCACCAATGGCCAGAACGCGGACATCGTGATTGTGGTGGCAAAAACCGACCCGACCAAAGGCGCCAAGGGCATCAGCCTGTTTGTGGTGGAAACCGATTCCGAAGGGTTCGAGAAAGGCAAGAACCTGAAGAAAGTGGGCATGAAAGCCCAGGACACTTCTGAGCTTTTTTTCCAGGACGTGCGAGTACCCGCAGAAAACCTGTTGGGTGAAGAAGGCATGGGCTTTATTTACCTGATGAAAGAATTGCCCCAGGAGCGTCTTGGTATTTCCATTGGTGGCCTGGCCATGGCCGAGTCTGCACTGGCACACACCATTGAATACGTGAAGGAAAGAAAAGCCTTTGGTAAACCGATCGCCGGCTTCCAGAACACCCAGTTCAAGATTGCCGAGATGCACACCAAGCTTGAAGTGGCGCGCGCCTATGTGGACCGCTGTCTGGAACTGCACCTGAAGAAAGAGCTGGATATTCCTACCGCAGCGGCTGGCAAATACTACATTACCGACCTGCAGTGTGAAGTAATCGACGAGTGCCTGCAGTTGCACGGCGGTTACGGCTACATGTGGGAATACCCGATTGCCCGCATGTTTGCGGATTCGCGGGTTCAGCGGATTTATGGCGGCACCAATGAAATCATGAAGGGCATTGTTGCCAAGGCGGTGCTGGCCGATTAGAGGCATGCAGGTGCTTCACAAAAAGGGCTGCTTTGGCAGCCCTTTTTTTATGGCTGAAGATTTTACAAATACGGGAGCTAATGGAAAAGTATGAGCCTTTTTCTGGCCTTGCTGTTATTGGCCTAAGTTGTGTATAAGTGGAATCAGATCGAGGAATGATCTGGCGTCTACGCCCATAATTTTAGGACATTCAGGAAGAGGGAGAGCAACAATGAAAAAAACAGGTGCGCTACTTATCGGTTCCGCTCTGGGGCTGGCTGCCGGCCAGACTATGGCTAGTGGTTTTGGTGTGTCTTATCAGTCTGTCTCTGCGATGGGGACGGCCTATGCGGGTGCAGCGGTACTCAGCGAAAATGCCTCAAATCAATGGTACAACCCGGCTACGTTGGCTGGTCTGAAAAAGACGGAGTTGTCTCTAGCGTTGCACCAGGTATGGGTAGACACCAACTTTGAAGCTGATGGTGCGGCAGGCCCTGGCAACTTGGATGATATTGAACCTTTCATCGGGAGTGGTTTTCTTGCGGTCCCAATTGGCGAAACCATGACCTTTGGTCTGGCGATAACATCGCCTTTTGGCACGAAAGTGGAGTATGAGAACAATTGGGGTAATGCTCTGTCCCCGGTTGGCCCTTTCTCCGGTGATTTTTACTCCACCGAATCTGACCTTCAAACCATTAATATTAACCCGTCGTTGGGTATTCAGCTGACCGATAATCTGAATGTGGGGCTTGGTGTTAGTTACCAGACTCTCGACGCTGATATCGAGAATGCCGGTACCCGTCTTGAAGGTGATGATGACACCTATGGCTGGAATCTGGGCTTGACCTATAGCCCGGACGATAACAATCACTTTGGTGTCGCTTACCGTTCCAAAATGAAGTTTGAAGTGGATGGTGATATCACCTTTAAGCCTGCTGTAGCAGGGCCTTTAGCGGGCACCTATTCCGGTTCGGCTGATGTGGATCTGCCTGCTTCGTTGCAGTTGTCCTATGCGGGTGATCTCTCTGACCGCACACAGATCCTGTTGGGTGTGGAATGGATGGAGTGGAGTAGCCTGGATGAGCTCTCCATTGATCATGTTGCTCCTGCTCCTCTCCCCAATCCTGCAGTAGAAAACTTTGATTGGGAGAACACTGCGCGTTATTCCCTGGGCCTGCGCCATGGGGTAAGCGAGTCTACGGTGCTACGTTTCGGCGTGGCGATGGAAGAGTCCACTCAGGGAACCGACAATCGTTCTGCTATCTCCCCAGACTCTGAAAAGGTTTGGGCGACAATCGGTGCGGGCTTCGAGCCTATGGAAAATATGCTGATTGATGTGGCGTACGCTCATGTATTTGTAGATGACGCAGATATTAATCGTGTAGATAAAGGTGTGCCATTGCTTGGCACCTACGAGCTGGATGCTGATATCATCGGTGCTCAGCTGAGCTACCGCTTCTAAATCAAACGTAATAGTGAAAGCAGAAAAAGCGGGCCTTCGGGCTCGCTTTTTTTTGGCTTTCGTTTTGTTTCACAACAGAAGTAGTAGTTGAGCAATGGGGGCTTTCGTGGCCAGGTTCCGCGCGGCGATAAAGCCGTAATGCGATTCAAGCGGGATTCGTATTGATGGGCCAGCGTCTGCGTCATGCAAGCATGGCTTGCCTCCCGTAAACGCCTGGTGTTGGCGGGGCAAGGGTGGGGGATGGCGAGGTCGTGCCGATATACGCGAATCACTTTGGTGGTGGTATGCTGCTTGGGAAAAGCCAGATAGATCACAGGGGCGCGGGATGAAACGAGTTGTATGGATAGGCACGGCATGCCTGTTATCACTGCCGGCATTAGCGGAAATTCCCAATAGCTACCGGGCGGAGCGCTGGGAAGGCAGCTTTCGTGTGATTGGCCTTGAGGGGCAATCATTCACGGGGGATGGCGGGTCTCAAGCGAAGGTGGATGACGATATCGGGTTCGGGTTTGATTTTGCCTATAACCTGGATGAAAGACTGTCGCTGGGCTTTGCGCTGGAGTGGGTGGATACGGATTTCAGGACCACCACGCAGCCGGTGGCCGGGGGCACCGCCTTTGATGGCCGTGGTGACCTGGAAATGACCACCATGAACGTGAACGGCACTTACCACTTTTTTCGCAAGGCGTTAACGCCCTATGTGCATGGGGCCATGGGTGCCACTTACCTGGATACCAATGTGCCTACCGGGCCGTCCACGCCGGTGTGCTGGTGGGATCCTTGGTGGGGCTATTACTGCGGTCTGGATACGCCGACGTTGAACGATACGGTATTCAGTTATGAAGTGGGCGCGGGTGTGCGCCTGGATGTGAATGATCAATTTTTTATGCGTGGTGGTTACAGCCAGCAATGGCTGGACGTGGACCGCAGTGCGGGCACGGTCGACCAGGGCCTGTGGCGCGTTGGCTTTGGGATGCTCTTCCAGTAGTAATAGTCGTGTAGGTCGTGTTAGCCGTAGGCGTAACCCGACAGGTGTGCATTGCGGCCCTGCGTTTTGAAATAAGCCCGGTAAATCTGTCGGATTACGCCTACGGCTAATGCGACCTACGTTAGGAGTGTAGTGCCCAGTCTTTCCGGACGGTGCGCACTCTTGGCGCCTTTCCTGTCTCCCCCCTTGCCTGAGCCTCTTTCGAGGTCACGTTTCTTGTTTGCTGCGCAGTTGCTCTGCCAGTGCGAGCGCCATGGCGCGGTAACCGCTGGCGCTGGGGTGGTAGCCGTCTTCGGCGAGCAGGGTGGGGTCTTGCAGGGCGGGGTAGCCGAGATAGAGCAGGGTGTTATCGCCGGCGACCACATGGCGGTGTTGTTGATCCAGTTGCCTGGCGCGCCAGCCGAGCAGTTGTCTTAACGGGGTGGGCAGGGCGGTAAAGCGGTGCATGGGAGGGACGGCCAGCAGGGTGACGCGGGCAGCGGGGTGCTGCTTGCGCAGTGCTTGAACCAGGTGAAGTAGCCTTGTCCGATAGCGTCGCCGGGAGGTCAGCCCGGTGGTGTCATTGACGCCCATGCTAATGAAAACCTCATCCACCTCTGGCAGAGCGATGTCGGCAAGGTTGGCGAGCAGTGCGTCCAGCCGAATGCCATTAACGCCGAGGGTGTGCCAGGCGATGGCTTGCCCGGAGTGCTGGTGCAGCTGCAGGGCCAGCTGGCTGGCCAGCCCCTGGCGATGATGCAGGGTGCCAACACCGGCCGCCGTGGACTCGCCGACGACCAGCAGGCGTGTTGCCGGCGCCCCTTGCCCCCATTGCCCCCGGGGTTCGCCGCTGGCCTCCGGGAGCCGCACGGTAGTGCGGCGGGTGTAGAGTGCCAGTGGTATCACCACGGGGCTGAGCACGCCAACGCTGAGCCAGAACGGCAAATGCATGGCTTAGCCCACAAACATTTTCTTGGCCAGCGGCAGGCCTTTCAGGCCGCTGATCGCTACGGTGGTGAGCAGGCCGCCGACCATGGCACCGACCACGCCGCAGGTCATCACGTCCTGCCCGGTAAGGTATAGGCCGGGGATGCGTGTTTTCGGTTTCAGCCAATCCTGTTCGAACCGTTCGGGGTTGTGATCCAGGCCATAAATCTCACCGGTGCTGTAACGGCAGAAGTAGTCAGTGGAGAGCGGCGTGGACAATTCATAGTAGTCCACCTTGCCGCGCAGTTGCGGCATCTTCTCGTACAGCTTTTCCAGCAGACGCTGCGAGTACGCTTCCTTTTTGGCTTCGTAATCCTCACCGCGTTTGCCCCAGGGCTTGTCTGCCCAGTCGGCATACCACTCGAACGGACCGGGCGCGACAATTTCCACGGTGGCGCGGCCGGGGTAACGGGCCTCGAAGCTGGGATCCTTGGCAGAGGGAAAGGAAATATAGGTGAGCGGAATGTCGTGCTCATCCGGCGCCTTGAGGAAGTTGTCCACTTGTTTGGCGTGGTCGGTGCCCGGATAAATCCAGAAGTTGGTTTTCGGGAGCTGCAGGTTTTCCGCCGTATCCTGAATGCCGATGTACAGGCAGACGCTGGCCATGGAGCGCTGCACGTTGCCCAGTTTCATCTGGTAGAAGGCCTTGTGCGGTGCGTTATCGGCCAACAGTGGGCCGAAGGTGTTGTAGACCCCTGCGTTGCTGATTACTGCCGGGGCGCGGACGGTTTCTCCGTCGGCCATCAGCACGCCGACAGCGCGGCCTTTCTCGACAAGGATTTCTTTCACGTCTGCGTAGGTAAACACCTCGCCGCCGCTTTGCTGAATGACGGGGATGATGGTCTTGGCCATTTCCGAGGCGCCACCGACCGGGTAGTAGCCGCCATAAAGATAGTGGCGGGCAATCAGCGAGTGAATGATAAAGCTGGACTCGGTGGGCACCAGGCCGTTATCGCCCCATTGGCCGGTGAGGGCGGCGATCAGTTCCTGGTTGCCGGTGAGGCCTTCGAGCACTTCCTGGGTGGGACGATTCAGAAAGGCGGGCGCCTTGCGGTTGGCCAGGTGGCGGAAAGGGCCGGCCAGCAGATTGGGCAGCACCTTTGCCAGGGTCACACCGGGCAGGGCCTTGGCGACCTGGTTGAGATAACTCATGTAGGTATCGATGGCCTGATGTTCATCCGGGAAGTCGTTTTTTAGGCTGTCCACGAAGGCCTTGGGGCCGGCCATCAGGTCGATCTGGCGGTCGCCAATAAACAGACGGTCGTAGTTGGCGTCCATGGGGGCCCATTTCAGCTCACCGTCGGTGACGTGGTCGAACAGGCGTTTGGCCATGGTGTGGTCGGCGCCCATGTCGCCGATGTAGTGCACGCCCACATCCCATTCGTAGCCATTGCGGTCATAGCTGTGGGTAAAGCCCCCGGCGGTGTAGTGCTGCTCGAACACCACCACTTTCTTGCCCATTTTACTCAGGCAGGCGGCAGCGGTGAGGCCGCCAATGCCGGAACCGATGACGATGGCGTCATAGGGGCCGTTGAGTCGTTTGGCGCGGTAGCGACGGCCGACACGGAGGGTGCTGGGAGTTGGGCTGCTCATGGGTTGTCCTCGTTGTTATCAATATGGGGGTGAGTAGGGGTAATGGCACCTTCCAGCAACAGGCTGGTGATGCCTTCGGCGAGTTGGGGCTCGGCATCCGCATTGGGCAGATGGCCGTCGATCGTCAGTTGTGAAAGGCCGTGAACCAGCGACCAGGCGGTGGCGGTCATCAGCGGGAGCGGTGCGGGCTTCAGATAGCCGGCCCGTTGGCCTCGGGCGATGGTGTCCTGTAGTACGTTGAACGCGTCGAGTCCGGCCTGATCGAGCCGTGGGTGAGCGCCTTTGGGAAGCACCCGGCCGCCAAACATCAGCCGGTACAGGTTGGGCTCGGATTGGGCAAACGCCACATAGGCCAGACCGATGCCGATCAGCGCTGCACGGGGGGCATGTTGATCCACGCTGAGCAACTGCTGGCGCAGAGCGGCAAAACCACTAATAGCCAGTTCAGCCAGCAGGCTTTCCCGGTCCGCATAGTGGCGATAGAGCGCAGGGGCGCTGACGCCAATCTGCTTGGCAATGGCGCGCAGGCTGATGGCACTGTCGCCTTCAAGGCGAAGCACTGCCAGGGCCTGATCGTGGGCCTGCTGGTGGAGGTCGCCGTGGTGATATGCTGCTCTGGGCATGTTGCATCCGGGTTAAGTTAACGGTGTTAACATTGGCATACATGAAATGCTTGCGTCAACGTGGACTAGCAGGTTGGGCCTTGGCTTGGGTGTTGTGGGAGCTTGCCTGCAAGCGATGTTTCTCATGTGCATCGCTTGCAGGCAAGCTCCCACATGGGGAGGGGGCAATCATTTCGGCGTGTTGCATGCCGCGTGAAGTGTGCTGCGTCTCTTTCTACGGAGCCGGGTACGGGAAGCGGCTGTGGATGGCTTCCAGGGCTTTTTCCAGATCCTTGTCCCAGGCCACCTCGATACTTTTCAGGTTTTCTTCCAGCTGTGTCAGGTTGGTAGCGCCAATAATGTTGCTGGTCACGAAAGGGCGTGTGGTGACGAACTGCAGGGCCAGTTGGGTCGGGCTGATGCCCCGCTCACTGGCCAGCTCGCAATAAGCCTCGGTGGCTGCGATGGCCTGGGGGTTGGTGTAGCGCGCGAACTGCTTGAACAGGGTAAGGCGTGCGCCTTCCGGCCACTGGTCGTTGCGGTACTTGCCGCTGAGCATGCCGAATGCCAGGGGCGAGTAGGCCAGTAGGCCCACCTGTTCCCGGTGCGCCACTTCCGCCAGGCCCACCTCGAAGCTGCGATTGAGTAGCGAATACGGGTTCTGGATGCTGACCGGTGGTGCCAGGCCGATTTTTTCTGCTTCATGGATAAAGCGCATGGTGCCCCAGGGGGTTTCGTTGGACAGGCCCCAGTGGCGAATTTTCCCCGCATCCACCAGCGCTTTCAGCCCGGCAACGGTTTCGCTGATGGCAATGCCATCCTCGCCGTCCCGGTGTTTATAACCCAGGCGGCCAAAGAAGTTGGTGGTGCGCTCTGGCCAGTGCAGTTGGTAGACGTCGATTACGTCGGTCTGCAGGCGCTTCAGGCTGCCTTCAATGGCGCTTTGCAGGCTGTCGGCGCTGAAACGTGGGCCGCCACGGATATGCTTCACGTATTCGCCGGGGCCGGCTGCCTTGGTAGCCAGTACTACCTTGTCGCGATTCCCGGTCCGGGCGAACCATTCACCGATGATGGTTTCGGTGCGAAAAGAAGTCTCCGGGCTGGCGGGCACGGCGTACATTTCGGCGGTATCAAAAAAATTGATGCCATGCTCCAGCGCCATGTCCATCTGGGCATGGCCTTGTTCGGCGGTATTCTGGCTTCCCCAGGTCATGGTGCCCAGACACAGGGCGCTTACCTCAAGGTCGGTACGTCCAAGACGACGGTACTGCATTGTCTGCTCCTTTAAAGGGGGAGGGGCTAGGGTGTAGAATCGCGTTCAATCTCAACATGGCGCCGGGCGCTACACAATGCCCCGTTTTATTCAGGCCGGGAGCAAGGGTGGTTAGGGACCATTTGGCGCCATGACAACAAATGCCCCTGAATGGCTTGTGTTCTTTTGGGGGCTTGGGTAGAATTCGCGCTCTCTTGCCCGGCGTAACCGTCGCCGGCGGGTGTTTACTACCCGTAACATATTGAATTTAGGGCAGAATCCCATGAAGACCTACAGCGCAAAACCGGAAAGCGTAAAGCGCGACTGGTATGTGGTAGACGCCTCCGGCAAAACGTTGGGTCGGTTGGCTACTGAAGTCGCCAGCCGTCTGCGCGGTAAGCACAAGCCGGAGTTTACTCCACATGTCGATACCGGTGATTACATTGTTGTGATCAATGCCGATAAAGTGGCCGTTACCGGTAACAAAGCGTCGGATAAAATGTATTACCGTCACACCGGTTACCCGGGTGGCCTGAAAGAAGCCAACTTTGCGACTCTGCAGGCGGAAAAGCCTGAGATGATCATTGAGAAGGCGATCAAGGGCATGCTGCCGCGTAATCCGCTGGGTCGCGCCATGTTCCGCAAACTGAAAGTTTACGCCGGCACTGAGCATCCGCATACCGCTCAACAGCCGCAGCAGCTGGAAATTTAAGGGGTTTGTCGATGGCAACTGTAGAAACCAACTACGGAACCGGTCGCCGCAAGACCTCTTCCGCTCGCGTTTTTCTGCGTCCGGGCAGTGGCAAGATCAGCGTTAATGGTCGCCCGCTGGATGTGTATTTCGGCCGTAAAACCAACCAGATGGTAGTTCGTCAGCCTCTGGAGCTGGTGGAAGCGACTGACAAGTTTGATGTGCTGGTTACCGTTAGCGGTGGCGGCAACAACGGTCAGGCTGGCGCCATTCGTCACGGTATTACCCGTGCGCTGATGGAGTATGACGGTGAGCTGCGTGGTCAGCTGCGTCGTGCCGGTTACGTGACACGTGATGCTCGTGAAGTGGAACGTAAGAAAGTGGGTCTGCGCAAGGCGCGTCGTCGTCCGCAGTTCTCCAAGCGTTAAGCTTCAAGCACTACAGTTACACAAAAAAGCCCAGCATTGCTGGGCTTTTTTGTGTTCAAATCAGGTGTTTAGCGATCCTGACGGGATAATAACCGGTTGTCAGGTGTGGGCTTTTTCTTTACCATTTGCGCCGCCTTACTCCGCCCGTAACTTGGGGATAAGCCTCGAGTCTCGGACTAACCCCGAGCGTGGGATCTAAGGGGAGAATAACTCAATGAGCAACGACGGCGTTAATAGCAGCCGCCGCACTTTCCTGATCGGCTTGACTTCGGCGATTGGTGCCGCAGGGGCCGTTGGCGTGGCTGTACCTTTCGTTAAGTCCTGGCAACCCAGTGCCAAAGCCAAAAATGCCGGTGCGCCGGTAAAAGTGGATATTGGCCGGTTGGAAGCAGGGCAGCGCGTAGTAGAAGAATGGCGGGGCCAGCCCATTTGGGTGGTGCGTCGCACGGACGAAATGCTGGATACCTTGCCGAAGCTGGACGAGAAGCTGCGTGACCCTGCGTCCGAAGCGGATCAGCAGCCGGAATACGCCAGGAACGAATGGCGTTCTATCAAGAAGGAATACCTGGTTCTGGTCGGTACTTGTACCCACTTGGGCTGCTCCCCGTTGTTTGAGGATCAGCCGACGGTAGAGCTGGAGCACGGTGGCTTCTTCTGCCCCTGTCATGGCTCCAAGTTCGATCTGGCCGGCCGGGTGTACAAGAGCGTTCCGGCACCCACCAACCTGGTGGTTCCGCCGCATTCTTACCTGAGCGAAGCTGTCGTTATCGTCGGCTCTGAGGAAGGGGAGACCAAGGCATGATGGGAATGGTGAATCGCGTTGTCGATTGGGTAGATGCCCGTCTGCCCGTGGTGGACGCCTACAAGCGTCACATGTCCGAATACTATGCGCCGAAGAACTTCAACTTCTGGTACTACTTTGGTGTGCTCTCCATCGTGGTACTGGTAAACCAGTTGCTCACCGGCATCTGGCTGACCATGTTCTTCTCTCCCAACGAAGGTTTTGCCTCCGTTGAATACATCATGCGTGATGTGGAGTGGGGCTGGTTGATCCGTTACATGCACGCAGTGGGCGCGTCTGCGTTCTTTGCTGTGGTGTACCTCCACATGTTCCGTGGCCTCATGTACGGCTCCTACAAGCCGCCGCGGGAGCTGGTGTGGATCTTCGGTATGCTGATCTACCTGGCGCTGATGGCTGAGGGCTTCCTTGGTTACGTATTGCCCTGGGGCAACATGTCCTATTGGGGTGCCCAGGTAATTATCTCCCTGGCGGGCGCGATCCCGTTTGATCTGCTGCCGTTCATTAGCGCGGCAGACGCCAAGGAAATCGGTGAAGGCCTGACGACCTGGGTGCGCGGTGACTACCTGCTGTCCACTGCCACGGTGAACAAGTTCTTCGCGCTGCACGTTGTGGCGATTCCGATTGTGCTGCTGGCGCTGGTTGTGCTGCACATTCTGGCGCTGCACGAAGTGGGCTCCAACAACCCGGATGGCGTGGAAATCAAGCAGAACAAGGATGAAAACGGCGTACCGGTAGACGGCATCCCGTTCCACCCTTACTACACCGTGAAGGACCTGCCCGGCGTGATCGTGTTCCTGATGATCTTTGCCGTGGTGATCTTCTTCTTCCCGGATGGTGGTGGTTACCTGCTGGAGAAGCCGAACTTCGAGCCGGCCAACCCGCTGAAAACCCCGGATCATATTGCACCGGTTTGGTATTACGGTCCGTATTACGCCATGCTGCGTGCCACAACCATCGACTTCATCATGTCTTCCAAGGCATGGGGTCTGGTGGCCATGGGCGGCGCGATCGTGATCCTGTTCGTGATCCCGTGGCTGGATCGTCATCCGGTGAAGTCCATCCGCTATCGCGGTATCTGGAGCAAGATCTTCATGACGCTCTTCGTGCTGGACTTCCTGATGCTGGGCTATTTCGGTACCCAGCCGGCAACACCAGGCAAGACGATGATGGCGCAGTTCGGCACGATCTATTATTTCAGCTACTTCCTGCTGATCATGCCGTTCGTGCATAAATTCGAGAAATCCAAGCCGGTTCCGGAACGGGTAACGGGGGGACACTGATGAAGAAACTAGCGGTTATTCTTTTCAGCTGCCTGCCGTTGGTCGCGTTTGCGGCTGGCGGTGGCCACAACGAGTACGTGGTTAAAGCGCCGGTAAACCTGCAAGACAAGGTTGGCCTGCAAAACGGTGCCAAGCTGTTCGTGAACTACTGTCTGGGTTGTCATACTCTGCAGTACCAGCGCTACAGCCGCATGGCGGAAGATCTGGACATGCCGGAAGAGCTGGTGATGGAGAACCTGAACTTCGTCAGTGACAAGTTCGGTGACCAGATGCATAACTCCATGGACCAAGACGACGCGAAGAAGTGGTTTGGTAATGCGCCGCCGGATCTCACCATGGTGACCCGGTACCGTTCTTCCGACTGGGTGTATTCGTACCTGACCAACTTCTACGAAGATGAGTCCCGTCCGTTCGGTTACAACAACCATGTGTTCCCGAGCGTGGGGATGCCCCACGTGATGGCGGGCCTGGAAGAAGAGTTGGGCGAAGACGAGTTCAAGCAGGCCATGGGTGATCTCACTAACTTCCTGACCTACACCGCGGAGCCGATTCGCCCGCAGCGTGAACGTCTGGGGGTTTATGTGCTGGTCTTCCTGGGCATCCTGTTGATCCCGGCTTACCTGCTCAAAAAGGAATACTGGAAAGACGTACACTGATCCTTCAGTGTAGGATTCCAGCGTTGAACAGGGTATCCGTGTAAGCGGTTACCCTGTTTCTGTTATAGATCACTAGTGCGGAGATGACTCGACAATGGGTGTGGTGACCAAGCGTTCTTCAATGACTTTCTTTTCTTCCCCGGAAGATCATTACAGCCATCGCGTGCGTATCGTGCTGGCAGAAAAAGGGGTCACGGTCGATATCGTTGATGTGGATAGCAGCAACAAGCCGGAAGATCTGGCCTCGCTGAACCCGTACAACGAAGTGCCCACGCTGGTTGATCGTGAGCTGACCTTGTTTCAGTCCACGGTGATCATGGAGTATCTGGATGAGCGTTTCCCGCATCCGCCGTTGTTGCCGGTTTACCCGGTGGCGCGTGCCCAGAGCCGCCTGCTGATTCACCGCGTGGAGCGTGACTGGTGTGGCCATGTGGATGCGATTCTGGCCGGTGAAGAGAAAGAAGCCAGCCTGAACAAGCGTCGCAAGGAGCTGCGTGAGGCGATTATTGCCACCGCACCCATCTTCAGCGAGCTGCCGTACTTCATGAGTGAAGAGTTCACTCTGGTGGATTGCGTGGTGGCGCCGATCCTGTGGCGCTTGCCAGCTCTGGGTATCGAGCTGCCAGCCAAGCAGGTGAAACCGCTGCTGGACTACGCCGAGCGGCTGTTTGATCGTGATGCGTTCCAGGCCAGCCTGACGGACGCCGAGCGCGAACTGCGTAACCCGCTGTAATCATGTCCGAAATGACCTCCAATCGCCCGTATCTGATACGGGCGATCCACGAATGGATCTGCGATAACGGACTGACCACTCATTTGGCGGTAAATGCCAGTTTCCCGGGTGTGGAAGTGCCGCAGGACTTTGTGCAGGACGGCCAGATCGTGCTGAACATTGCTCCGCGCGCCGTCACCCAGTTTGTGGCGGATAACGAGGAAATTGCCTTCTCTGCCCGCTTTGGTGGCATGCCCATGACGATCCGGGTGCCAGTGAATGCGGTGGTGGCGATCTTTGCCCGTGAAAACGGGCAGGGCATGGCGTTTGACCCGGTGGATCCACCGGAGCCACCGACGACCCCGGAGCCTGAAAAGAAAGAGGAAGGCAAAGGTAAGGTCAGTCACCTGAAAGTGGTGAAGTGAGAAAGTGAGACGCAGCACGCTTCACGCTGCATGCAACACGCAAAAGCCCGCTCATTGAGCGGGCTTTTTGTTTTCCCCGTGGGGCGACGCGTGAAGCGTGTTGCCGGCGCGCAGCGCCTAGTCGATATACTCAATAATCTTTACGATCTTCTGTACGCCATACACCTTCTGTACCTGGGCGACCACTGCGTCGGCTTCGGCATGGGTGAGCAGGCCCATCAGGTAGACCACGCCGTTTTCCGTAACCACCTTGGTGCGCCAGCCCGGCGCGTCGCCGTTAATCAGCAGGCGGCTTTTGACCTTGCTGGTAAGCCAGGTGTCATTGGTGCGCGCCAGGAAGGAGCCGGAGCCCACGACCTGTAGTTCGTTGTGCACGTTGCGCACATGGCGTACCTGGCTGGCGATATTTTCCGCCTGGGTACTGAGGTCTTCGCTGGCTACCTGGCCGGCAAGCAAGACGTTGCCGTTGTAACTGACCACTACAATGCGTGACTCGTCCAGTTCGGCACTGGCGCGGGACAGGTTGACGGCAACTTTTCGCTCGATGTTGCCATCTTCAACGAAGGCACCAAAAGTCCGAGAACCGTGATCCTGGTCAGTGGGCTGGTCGGACATGCCCTTGGACAGAGAGGCGCATCCGGCAGTCAGCGACAGCAGCAGGGCAAGGGCGGATAAACGGATGAAGCGTGCGACCATTACTGGCCTCCGAACAACTGCTGATCGATGTAATCGCACAGCGAGTGAATGACCAGGAGGTGCACTTCCTGGATGCGGGCGGTGGAAGTGGCGGGCACCCGGATTTCGATATCGTTGGGGCCATACAGGTTGACCATTTCGCCGCCTTCCTTGCCGGTCATGGCAACCACGCGCATTTCGCGATCGTGGGCGGCCTGGATGGCCTGGATCACGTTGGCGGAGTTGCCGCTGGTGGAAATCGCCAGCAGGATATCGCCGCTGCCACCCAAGGCGCGAACCTGTTTGGAGAAAATCTCGTTGTAGCTGTAATCGTTGGCGATGGAGGTCAGCGTGGATGAGTCTGTGGTCAGTGCGATGGCGGGCAGTGCCGGGCGCTCCATTTCAAAGCGGTTGAGCAGCTCAGAAGAGAAGTGCTGGGCGTCGCCAGCGGAGCCGCCGTTGCCGCAGGTGAGAATCTTGCCGCCGTTGAGCAGGCACTCGACCATGGCCTGGCCTGCGGCTTCAATCACGGTAGGCAGTACTTCGCCGGCTTTGGCTTTGGTTTCGATGCTTTCGGCAAACAGTTGCCGGATACGGTCCACGCTCATAAATTGTCCCTTCAATGTCCTGTTCGCTGAGTTCAGGGTCGCTCAATCTTTCACATTCTGCTGTGTAGCTTATTCGCTATAAAAGGCGTTTTGTATCCATTGGTAAAGGACAGCCTGCTGGCTGTCCGGTTCCATGCCCAGTACATCGAAGCGGCAGGGCCGGTGGTGATGTTCCGGGTGGCGGGCCAGAAAGTGCTGGGCCGCGTTGATCAGTCGCCGTTGTTTATGCTGATCCACCGAGGCGAGCGCGCCACCATGGCTCTGGTGTTTGCGCCAGCGCACTTCGGTGAAGACCAGGGTGTCCTGATCCAGCAGGATCAGATCAATTTCCCCCTGACGGCAGTGGAAATTGCGCTCCACAACGGTCAGCCCCTGTTCAACCAGCCATTTCGCTGCACGTTTTTCCGCGTCGCGGCCGGTGTCTTGTTTACTGCGAAGTAATGGCACGGGGGCTGTTCTGGCCTGGTTCGGCCACTTGTGGCAGTGTCTGAGCCTTGCCGCCTACAAAGACGGCCCAGTTAAGCTGGCGAACGATGCGCTGGTTTTCCATATGCAGTCGGCCCGTCACGCCGGGGAGCTCGCTGGAAGGCAGGGCATTCAGCAGGTATAGACGGCCCTGCAGTCGATAGGCGTCGATGCCCATGGCAAACAGGCGCTCGTAGCGGCCATGCCCATCCGGCCATTGTTCGTTGGCGGCGTCGTGCAGGGCCTGGTTATCGTCGGAGAGAATCCAGGGCATATCCACAAAGCGGATGCCGTTCAGGTCCTGATTCCGGCGCGGGTCTTCACCACTGTAGATCAAGGAGGTGGCGTAGACGGGCAAATCTTTTGCGTAGTGGAAATTCAGGGCCGGTTTCACCTGGCGCCCTTGATTGGGGTCGGCGAGCAGGAACAGGAAATCCATGTCCTGGCGACGGCGAGGCTGGTTATCCATCTTCAGGCTGGTGAAACGGCTGACCGCATTACCGCGCTTCTGGCTTTGTGCCACCAGCAGCATTTCCTTGACGGTTTCTCCGATGCTAGGCCCTTCCTGGTAGGTGCGGGTGATGGTGACTGAGCCGCCCAGTTCCTGCCAGCGATCGACGAAGGCCTGGGCGACGCGGTCGCCCCATTCCCCTTCCGGGTAGAGGATGCCGGCCTGCAAGGCGCCGCTGCTGGCACCATGATTGGCGATCTGGCGAGCTTCATCTTCCGGGGCCAGGCCGAACTGGAAAAAATTGTCGGCGCGGTTATCGGTGTCGATGTAGTTCAGTGCCAGGGTAGTCACTGGCAGTGTGCCTTGGGCGGCAATGGTGGCGGCCTTGTCCTTGGCCAGGGGGCCAAGAATGAAATCAGCGCCATCGGCCACGGCCTGCTGGTATACGGCGAGGACATCGTCGCCACCGGAGTCGTAAAAACGCAGGGTCGGCGGCTGGCCGTTTTTCTGCTGCTGGTAAAAGGCGGTCATAATGCCTTCCTGCAGGGCCTTGCCGGCGGTTTGCAGTGTGCCGGTGGTTGGCAGCAGGATGGCGACCTGGCTGGGGCGCTGGCTGGCGGCTTCTTCCAGCGCTTTCAGCATTTGTGGCACATCGTCGATGGCCGGGTGGGTGCGCCACTGGGCGGTCCATTGGTTCAGGCGGGTCACCTGGGCATCCAGATCGGCAATGGGGTCGCGGTACAGTTGGGCCAGGGTCAGCCAGCCACGCAGATCGCCACTGCTACCGTCAATGGCGTCGGCCAGATCGGTGTTGGGCAGCTGCATCAGCAGTTGCCAGATCATGTTGTGGTTGTAGCCCTGATCATCATCGCTGAGTAGCGGGTGCGCAGCGACGCGTTGCTGCAGGCTGTCCAGCAGCTTGCCTTGCATGGCCAGGGCGTCGGCGCGCAACAGATCCAGTTGGGCCTGATGCTCGGCGGGATATTGCAGTATTTCGTCCTGGTATTGCTGTAGCAGCGTCAGGGTCTTGTCCGCTTGCTGTTGGCCGAGCTGGGCGCGGCCACTGAGTAGCAACCAGGTGAAACGCTGCTCACTGCTGAGTTGTCCGGGGTTCAGGTCGGCGAGCAATTGGTTTGCATCAGCGGCCCGTTTTTCGCCCAGATAGGTAGAGGCCCAGGACAGCGTTGAGGTAATGCGTTCGTCGGCATCCATGCCGGCGAGTTGGTTGCGGGCGGCAGAAAGCGCAGCGGGCGCCTCTGTCGGTGCGCGGGGCGTGGCAACGGCGGGCGTTTCATAGACCTTGGTCTTTGATGAAGGAGTGGTGGAGCAGCCGGCCACAACAGCGGCAGCCAGAAATGCTGCCAGATAAGCCTTTCTAAATTCCATGGCGAGGTTCGTATTACCAGAATGAAGCGGCTATTGTAGGCGCTTTCCGGGCGTCTTAACACTTGAGTAGTGCACGAATATGAGCGGGACTTTGTTTATTGTCAGTACTCCGATCGGTCATTTGGATGACATTACCCGTCGGGCAATTGACGTACTGGCGGCAGTGGACTGGATTGCGGCGGAGGATACCCGGCATAGCCAGCGGATGCTTGATCAGTTGGGTATCCGCAATCGCATGATCAGTTGCCATGACCATAATGAAAGCCAGCGCAGTGATGAGTTGGTGGCACGTTTGCAGAGTGGTGAGCAGGGGGCGTTGATCAGTGATGCCGGGACGCCGTTGGTCAGTGATCCCGGCTACAGGCTGGTGCGCGCCTGTCAGGAGGCTCAGGTAAATGTAGTGCCGGTTCCGGGGGCGTCGGCGTTGCTGGCCGCGCTGGCGGCCGCGGGGCAGCCCTCCGACCGGTTCCTGTTCGAAGGTTTTGTGCCTGCCAAGGGCGCGCCGCGCCAGCAAGCCATTGCGCGTCTGGCCGGGCTCTCAGTCACCAGTATTATTTATGAGGCGCCTCACCGGGTGCTGTCCTTCCTGGAAGCCCTGAAAGCACTGGTTGAAAAAGATCGTGAAATTACCCTGTGCCGTGAGCTGACCAAGCAATTTGAAACGATTCGGCGCGGTCCGGTGGATGAGATTTGCGATTGGGTGGCCTCGGACAGCAACCAGCGGCGCGGTGAGCTGGTGCTGGTGCTGTCGCCGGTGGCGCAGTCTTCGTCGTGGACAGACAAGGACAGGGCGTTGGCGAAAAGCCTGCTGGCTGAGTTGCCGGTGTCACGGGTGGCCAAAATCATGGCGGCCCATACCGGGTTGAAGCGCCAGGAGTTGTATGCGCTGTTAGAGGCAATGAACAATTAATAGTTAATAATGAATAACTTGCGATCCGATTTGGTCGTTTTCAGGCGCAAGAGGCTGTGCTCAACTTTGGGGCGCGTGACCTTTTGCGCTTCAAGATCAGAAAACCTGGTCCGCGTAGCTATTAATTATTCACTATTAATTATTAACTGTTTAGACTCCGCCCCGGACCGGTCAGGCAGTCGCTGGCGGCGATTCTTTTTAAGGATGGCCGTTGGAGGAAAGTCCGGGCTCCACAGGGCAGGGTGCCAGGTAACGCCTGGGGGCCACACTGGGAACGGTGTGGCTACGGCTAGTGCCACAGAGAAGATACCGCCTGTTCCTTCCTTGTGTCGGAATCGGTAAGGGTGAAAAGGTGCGGTAAGAGCGCACCGCGCCGCTGGTAACAGTGGTGGCAGGGTAAACCCCACCCGGAGCAAGACCAAATAGGGATCCGTTGGCGTGGCCCGCGCTGGATCCGGGTAGGTTGCTAGAGGTTTGTGG
>NZ_PBSH01000048.1 GCF_002726155.1 Alcanivorax sp.
TCCTTATGAAGCTGCTGCAGGCTGGGCCTTGAGCGCCTGCTCACGACGCAGGATCTCACCGGCCAATGCCAGATAGCTGACCGCACCGCGGGATTTCGGGTCGTAGGTGATCACTGGCGCACCGTGGCTGGGCGCTTCCGCCAGCCGCACGTTGCGCGGAATGATGGTACGGTAAACCTTGTCGCCGAAGTGGCTGATCAGCTGGTTGGACACATCGTTGGACAGGCTGTTGCGCGGGTCATACATGGTGCGCAGCAGGCCGCCAATGTGCAGCTTCGGATTCAGCACCGTGCGGATTTTCTCGATGGTGTTCATCAACGCGGTGAGGCCTTCCAGCGCGTAGTACTCGCACTGGATCGGCACAATCACCGAGTCCGCCGCCGTCAACGCATTCACGGTAAGCATGTTCAGGGATGGCGGACAATCAATGAGGATGTAATCGTACTGGTCCCGGATACGCGCCAGCGCATTGCGCAGGCGAAATTCCTTGGCGGTCATGTCCAGCAACTGCACTTCGGCGGCGGTCAGATCCCCGTTGGCGGCAATCAGGTCAAAACCGGAATCTTCCGGGGTCCCCGTCACCGCTTGCTCGATGGCCACGTCATCGCACAGCACATCGTAAATGGTGTAGTCGGTGTCAAACTTGTCCACGCCGGACCCGGTGGTGGCATTGCCCTGCGGGTCGATATCCACAAGCATGACCTTCTTGCGGGTGGCCGCCAGCGACGCCGCCAGGTTCACACTGCTGGTGGTCTTGCCCACGCCGCCTTTCTGATTGGCTACGGCAAATACGGTGGTCACTGCGTTCTCCTTGATTTTACGCCTGACGCCTGGGGTCGAATGCCTGACGCAGCACCCCGCTCGACATCAGGCCTTGTTCACTACCACCAGGGTGCGGGGCTCATCCAGGCCCGGCACGGTCAGGGTGTGATGGCGCCCTTGCCACTGCGTCGGCAGGGTGGCCAGCTCTTCTTCCGTGCTGGCCGCTTTCATGGCCAGCAAACGGGTATTGTCGGTCATTATGGGCGTCATCAACGCCAGCATGTCCGACAAGGAAGCAAAAGCGCGACAAATAATCTGCGATGGGGCTTTACGGTACTGTTCCACGCGACCGTGCACAACCTCCACGTTATCGAGCCCCAGCTCCCGGCGGGCCTGGCGCACAAAACGGGTTTTCTTGCCGTTGGAATCCAGCAGCACGAATGCCTGCCGGGGGCGGGCCACCGCGAGAATAATACCGGGGATGCCGGCGCCGGTGCCCACATCCAGGGTATCGCCCTCTCCCAGATAGGGCAAAACGGCCAGGGAGTCGAGCAGGTGACGGGTCACCATCTCCTGCGGATCACGAATGGCGGTGAGGTTATAGGCCTGGTTCCATTTGACCAGCAGGTCCACATAGGCCAGCAACAGGCGCTGCTGGTCGTCACTCAGAGTAAGGCCCAGGGTATCGATGCCCTGGGCCAGGGTGTCAGCGAGACTCATGCTTGTTGGGCGGCCTTCTTTTGATGGTGGTGTTTTTTCAGGTAAATCATCAGCAGGGAGATGGCCGCCGGGGTCACACCGGGGATCCGACCGGCCTGGCCCAGGGTCTGCGGGCGAATATCGCCAAGCTTCTGCTTCACCTCATTGGACAGGCCTTTCACCTGCCCGTAATCGAATTCCGCCGGCAATGCGGTGGTTTCTGCGGCACGCAGTTTCTCGATTTCATCGGCCTGGCGATCAATATAGCCGGCGTACTTGGCGAGAATTTCCATCTGTTCGATAACCGCCGCATCCGGGCGCTCCGCCAGCACCACCGCATCCGCCAAGCTGGCGTAGGTCAGTTCCGGGCGCTTGAGCAAATCGAGCAGATTGTATTCGTGGGCCAGGGGCTTCTCGATCAGGGCATTGACCGCCTCGGCTTCGGGGGTTTTCGGCCGCACCCAGGTGCTCTTCAGACGCTGCTCTTCCTGCGCCATACCCTCGCGCTTGGCGTTAAACGCAGTCCAACGCTCGTCATCCACCAGGCCAAGCTCGCGGCCTTTTTCGGTGAGCCGCAGGTCCGCATTGTCTTCACGCAGCAACAGCCGGTATTCCGCGCGGCTGGTGAACATGCGATAGGGCTCCTGGGTGCCCATGGTGATCAGGTCATCCACCAGCACGCCGATATAGGCTTCGTCCCTGCGCGGGGTCCAGGCCTCTTTTCCCTGGCTCAGCCGCGCTGCGTTCAGCCCCGCCAGCAACCCCTGAGCGCCGGCTTCTTCGTAGCCGGTGGTGCCATTGATCTGCCCGGCGAAGAACAACCCCGGCATATGCTGGGTCTCCAGGCTGTGCTTGAGGTCCTGGGGATTGAAGTAGTCGTACTCAATGGCGTAACCCGGGCGCGTGATATGCGCGTTTTCAAAACCCCGAATGGAGCGAACCGCCTGCAGCTGCACATCGAAGGGCAGGCTGGTGGAAATGCCATTGGGGTATAACTCGTGGGTATTGAGGCCTTCCGGCTCCACGAAAATCTGGTGGCTGTCCTTGTCCGGGTAGCGGTTTACCTTGTCTTCAATGGACGGACAATAGCGCGGCCCCACCCCATCAATCACCCCCGTAAACATGGGGCTGCGGTCAAAGCCGCTGCGGATGATGTCGTGGGTCTGGGCATTGGTGTGGGTGATGTAGCAGCACACCTGCTGCGGATGTTCTTCGACCTTACCCAGATAGCTCATCACCGGCAGTGGACTGTCGCCCCACTGCTCTTCCATCACCGAGAAATCCACCGTCTTGCCGTCGATACGCGGCGGAGTCCCGGTTTTCAGGCGATCCACCCGGAACGGCAACTCGCGTAAACGGCGCGCCAGCGCATTGGAGGGCTGATCGCCAGCGCGACCGCCTTGGTGATTATCCAAACCAATATGAATAACGCCACCCAGGAAGGTACCGGCGGTGAGCACCACTGCATCCGCCAGGAAGCGCAGGCCCATGTTGGTGACCACGCCCACACAGCGACCGTTTTCCACCACCAGGTCGTCCACGGCTTGCTGGAACAGGGTCAGGTTAGGCTGATTCTCCAGGGTCCCGCGAATGGCGGCCTTGTAGAGCTCGCGATCTGCCTGGGCACGGGTGGCCCGCACCGCTGGCCCTTTGCGGGCGTTGAGCACGCGGAACTGAATGCCGCCTTTATCCGTGGCGCGGCCCATGGCCCCGCCCAAGGCATCAATTTCACGCACCAGGTGGCTCTTGCCGATGCCGCCGATGGCCGGGTTGCAGCTCATCTGGCCCAGGGTTTCGATGTTATGGGTGAGCAGCAAGGTTGAAACGCCCATGCGCGCGGACGCCAGCGCCGCTTCGGTACCGGCATGGCCACCGCCGATCACAATCACACCAAATCGCTGGGAAAAATCCATCGTGCTCTTACCTTGCAGGACAGGCCTGCTGCTCAAAATATAGTCAATCCGGGCGCGGTAGTATAAAGAGAACGCCTCACGCTGCAAGCATCGCGCGCGCCCGAAATCCTGCAGCAAGACGCGCTCAAGCCATTACCCGCATCTGGGCCCTACCCGCACTTCTCGGATCCGGCATGAAACTCATGCCTCGTGCATGCAGCTCACCACCGGTTACGTGTAAGCTATTCTACTCTATAACGCTGTTCTCACTTAACCAGGAACCCATTTGGAATCATTGAATCTCTTTCTGCTGATCGGCACGGGCCTGATGTTCACCGGCCTGCTGCTGGGCTCCCTGAGCGCCCGTTTCGGGGTGCCGTCCCTGCTTATTTTTCTGGTGGTCGGCATGGTGGCCGGGGAAGACGGCCTGGGCGGCATCGAGTTCGATGATTTCTCCACAGCCTATGTGATTGGCAACATCGCCCTGGCGGTGATTTTGCTGGATGGCGGCCTGCGCACCCGCTTAAGCACCTTCAAGCTGGGCCTGCGCCCGGCACTCAGCCTGGCCACCCTCGGCGTGGCTATCTCCGCCGCCCTGGTCGGCGCCTTTACCACCTGGTTAATCGGCGTGGACTGGCGCGTGGGCCTGCTTCTGGGGGGCATTATTGGCTCCACCGATGCGGCAGCGGTATTCAGCGTGATCAAGGGCGCCGGCGTAACACTGAATGAACGCGTGGCAAGCACCCTGGAGATCGAGTCTGGCCTCAACGACCCCATGGCCATCTTTATTACCCTGATGCTGGTAGGGCTGCTGGTGGACCCGGATGCAGAGTGGGGCATCGGCATGCTGGTGACCCTGCTGCAGCAATTCGGGCTTGGCGCTCTGTTGGGGCTATTGCTGGGGGCGGTGATCAGCGAGGTGCTATTGCGGGTGCGCAGCAATGAGGGCCTGCACGCACTGCTGTTGTGCAGCGGGGGCGCCATGGTATTTGCCATCACCAATCTGGTTGGCGGCTCCGGTTTCCTGGCCGTGTACCTGACCGGGCTGGTGGCCGGGAACCGCCGCGGCGGCACCGGTGACAATGTACTCAAGTCCATGGATTCCATGGCCTGGCTGGCTCAATCCGGCATGTTCCTGATTCTCGGCTTGCTGGTGACGCCCTCCCGGCTCACCGAAAACCTGCCCTGGGCCCTGGCCGTGGCTGCCTTCCTGATGCTGCTGGCGCGCCCGGTGTCCGTGTGGCTGAGCTTGCTGCCCTTTCGCTTCACCTGGCGCGAAGAAATCTTTATTGCCTGGACCGGGCTACGTGGAGCGGTGCCCATTGTGCTGGCCGTGTTCCCGCTACTGGCCGGGGTAGAACAGACTTACTTGCTGTTTGATATCACTCTGGTGGTGGTGCTGATTTCCCTGCTTGGTCAGGGCGCGAGCCTGCGGTTTGTGGCGCGCAAATTGAAAGTCTCAATACCACGTACCACCGAACCCAAGCAGACCGTGGCCCTGGCCGCTCCCAGCGACCGCTACCTGATGCAGTTTGAGGTGGAAGACGGCGCCAAGGCGGTAGGCAAAAGCCTGGCCGAGCTGGGCGAAGACGAACGTACGCCGTTGATTCTGTACCGTAATAAGCTGGTGCTCAGCCTCAGTGACGACCCCAAAATTGAAGCCGGTGATTTGATCGCCTGGCTCGCACCGTTATCGCACAAATCCGGCCTGTCCGACCTGTGCCATAAATTAAGTAGCGATGAGAAACGTTATTACGGTGATTTCAGCGTGCTGGGCAAAACCCCGGTAGCACAATTGATTGCTGTGTACGGGGTCGAAGCCCCTCCACCACTCTGGCAAGGATTGACCGTGGCCGAGATGTTCACCAAACAAGTGGGGAAACAGGCGGTTGTAGGGGATACGGTCCGGGTCAGCGGGCTGCGGCTAAGGGCAAGATCTGTTGAAAACGGCACGGTCGTCATGGCCGGGCTGAAACTGCCGGGGTAAAAAGCAGCTGCGAGCTTCAAGCGACTAGCTGCGACGCGATCACTGATTTACTGCTTTGAAACGTGCTCGCCGCGATTGATGCAATGGCGCGGGCACAGGGGTTCAAGCAACTCCATCCCTTTCACGCGCCTGGCGGCTCGAAGCTAGTCGCTCGCAGCTTGATTTTAAGGAATTCTGTCATGGCCCGTTTTGATAATCACCGCATTCTGATCACCGGCGCCGGTGCCGGCATTGGTGCCTTGATGGCGGAAGAATTTGCCAAGCAGGGCGCGGAGGTCATCGTCACCGCCCGTCGTATCAGCGCGGCTCGCGAAGTGGCGGAGCGGATCAAGGCCACCGGCGGCAAGGCTCACCCCTATATGCTGGATGTGAGCAAGATTGCCTCCATTGCCAAATTCCGGGACAAGCTGCACGAAGAAGTCGGCCCTATTACCAGCCTAATCAATAATGCCGGCGTGGTGTATGGCGGTGAGTTTGAAAAGATCGCACTGGAACAACACCTCAACACCTTCAAGGTAAACAGCGAAGGACTGATGGCCACCACCCATGCGTTTCTCGACGACCTGATCAACAGCAAAGAGGCTTTTCTGGTGAACATCGCCAGTGCCTCCGCCTTTATCGGCCTGCCCTATGGCAGCAGTTATGCAGCCAGTAAATGGGCAGTGGTGGGGTTCTCCGAATCCCTGCGGCTGGAACTGGCAGTGCGCAAGATCAAGCATGTGCACGTCACCAGCGTCTGCCCCAGCTATATCTCCACCGGCATGTTCGACGGCGTGAAAACCCCTCTGTTTTCCCCCATGCTGACACCAAAAAAAGTCGTCAGCAGCATCATCAAGGGCATGCAGAAAAAAGATGCCTTCGTGATCGAGCCGCCCATGGCCAAATCCGTCGAACTGCTCAAGGCCGTGCTACCGCAGGGCATCTGGGATGAAGTCGCCCGCCGCACCGGGGTATCAACTTCCATGTATAGCTGGAAGGGGAAGAAGGAGTAGCTTCGAGCTACGAGCTCCTAGCTGCGAGAAAAATCCGCGGGCACATCCTTGCCCGAACACATCAACCTAGCCGTTTCTTTTCCTGGTAACTCGCAGCTAGGGAACCTCTGAATAACTCCTTGCATGCTCAGCGTGACCTGAAGCGTGCAGCTGTTGTGTCTTGTCTCGATGGTCAGGGTGGCTCCCTAGAAACTACCCCGTTTACAACCATTCACCCTAACGCCAGCAGCCACGCGCCTTGGCAGTCAATGCCTTCGCCCTTGAATTGCCTAACAATGCCGGCCCTGTTGCGCTGTCCGTTTCTGACAGTTAATCCGTTTTTTCAAGGGTGATTGCTATGCCGACTTACAAGGCCCCCGTGCGCGATATGCGCTTTTTGATGAACGAAGTCTTCGATTTCGAGAGTCACTACAAGACTCTGCCTAATGGTGAAGACGCCACTCCCGATATGGTGGAAGCCATTGTCGGTGAAATGGCCAAGCTGTGTGAAAACACCATTGCGCCTCTTTACCAGAGCGGCGACGAAGAAGGCTGTAAGCTGGAAGACGGAGTGGTTACCACCCCGAAAGGGTTCAAGGAAGCCTACGACGAATTCGTAGCCGGTGGCTGGCAGGGTCTGAGCCACCCGGTAGAAGTGGGCGGCCAGGGCCTGCCCATGTCACTGGGCCTGATCAAACAGGAAATGATGGCCACCGCAAACTGGTCCTTCTCCATGTACCCGGGCCTGTCTCTGGGCGCCATGAATACCATCCAGATGCACGGTACTGAACAGCAGCACCAGGATTACCTGGTACCGCTCACCGAAGGCACCTGGGGCGGCACCATGTGCCTGACCGAACCCCAGTGCGGCACCGACCTGGGCCAGGTAAAGACCAAGGCCGAGCCGCAGAAAGACGGTTCCTACAAAATCTCCGGCACCAAAATTTTCATCTCCTCCGGTGATCACGACCTGACCGAAAACATTGTCCACATCGTGCTAGCCCGCCTGCCCGATGCCCCGAAAGGCACCAAGGGGATTTCCCTGTTCATCGTGCCCAAGTACCTGCCGGGCAAGATCGGTGAAGACAACGGCGTGAGCTGTGGTTCCCTGGAAAAGAAAATGGGCATCAAGGCATCCGCCACCTGCGTGATCAACTTCGATGAAGCCACCGGCTTTTTGATCGGCCCGGAACATGGCGGCCTGGAATGCATGTTCACCTTCATGAACAGCGCCCGTATCGGTACTGCCATGCAGGGCGTGGCCCACGCGGAACTGTCTTACCAGGGAGCTCTGCCTTACGCCAAAGAGCGTAAGTCCATGCGTGCCCTGTCCGGCAAGAAAGAGCCGGATGCCATCGCCGACAGCCTGATTCATCACGGCGACGTGCGTCGCATGCTGCTCAAGCAGAAGGCCATCGCTGAAGGTGGCCGTGCCATGATCTATTACGCCGCCCAGTACGCGGACAACATGATCGCCGGCATGCTCGAAGACGACATGAAGAAGTACGAGCACTGGGACAGCGAGCTGGGCTTCCTGACACCGATCCTGAAAGGCTTCCTGACCGAGAAAGGGCTGGAAGCAGCTAACGACGGTATGCAGGTGTTCGGTGGCCACGGCTACATCAAAGAACACGGCATGGAACAGATCGCCCGTGACGCGCGCATCTCCACCCTGTACGAAGGCACCACCGGCATCCAGGCGCTGGACCTGCTGGGCCGTAAGGTACTGCTGTCCTCCCGCGGCAAATGTGTGCGCGAATTCTCCAAAAAGCTGGTGGATTTCGGCACCAAGAACCTGCGCGATCCCAAGCTGCGCCCGTTCGCCTGGAAGCTGCTGAAAATCGCCGCCGAGTGGAACTACCTGACCACCCGCATCATGTTGGTAGCGGCAAAAGATCGCGACATGGTCTCCACCGCCAGCTATGACTTCCTGATGTACAGTGGCTACGCCATGATGGCGTACTTCTGGGCGTTGCAGGCAGGTGTTGCCAACGACAAGCTGGAAAATGGCGGCAATGAGCCGGCGGAATTCTACAAGGCCAAACTGGCCACCGCTGAGTTCTACTTCGACCGCATGCTGCCCAGCGCCAAGGGCCATGCCGAAGCGGCGCTGAAACCCACCAAGAGCACCATGCAAATGAGCGCTGAAGACTTCTCCTTCGATTACGAGTAAGTGTTCAACATGCGCAAAAGGGCGGCCAATTGGCCGCCCTTTTTTTATGTTTCATTACCGCGTTTTAAAAGAGTCCATCCGTTTTTCTACCCTGTTTAGGGGATGCCTTGTCGGCGTCTTTCTTGCATCATTCCGTTTTCAATGGGGAAATTGGGGAACGGACATGCAACCACTGAAGATTCTTGCAGGGGCCATGGCCCTGTCTGCACTGACGGCCTGTGCCACCTCCGGCATTCACAACAGCCCGGCCATGCAACAACTGTACGCAGTAGAAGCGGACCCCGTTGATCAGTGGCCAGCGCAAAACCAGCGTGATATTTCCATTCTCAAAGCAGATTTCGCCAATCGCTATCAACGGGATTACCCTCGCTCGGAGGTCTATTCAGATGCAGTTCAACTCACCGAATGCTCATTGAAGCAGGAGCGAGCACTACAGGTCGGCGGTATTTCGCCGGATATGGTCACCCCTCCGTCAAAGACAGATAATCTAATCAACGATAACAGCGTGAAATATGAGCGAATCAGCGTACGTTCCACTGCCGCAGGCTGCGCTTCGCTACGGGAAGTGGAACTGCATGTGGTTCCCAATATTGTCGCCAATATCAAACGGTTACCCGATGACACTGACTACCCCGTTTATGTGGATGCGGCCTATAAGCTTGACCTCCAGAGCCGGGTCAAAGTCGGTGGAAAATGGAAAAAAATCGATTATGGGGTGAAGCGTATTTCGGTAAAACGGTATCGGGACAAGACCGGTATCGCCGGTTTTCCCTATGCAGAATCACTCTGGCAGAAAACCGACACCCTTCGCCAGGGTGATACTGACACCTCCAGGTTCAGGGAGGATCCCATGTATCTAGTGACCTATTTTGCAAACGAGCCAGACCATTACATGGATATCGTTCTGTTACGTCAGACGATGCTCAACAAGACCGGCAATAACATTACCATGCGCTGGAAGGACGGCGATGACACCATGACGCGAACCTGGACGCGAAAAGGCATGGTTATCTCACAAAAGAATGGCAAGCGGCATGGCATTTTCTCGTTTCCCGTGGACAACCAGCCTCCCCAGGTACTCTGTCATGATGCCGGTAAAACCGTGGACTACTTCCGGCGACAAGGGCCATACGATTGCTCCATCGCCAGCAAGCAAGACTATGGCCAGGAAGGGGTATTCGTCGATCCCACTGTCTCTCTCCGTGAAGAACTGGACACGCTTCGCCAAAATCATCCGAATACTGAGCCTGTTATGGCGAGCACCGCCTCCTCACCTGCTGCCAGTGAGCCCGATACGGCAACGAATACGCTGTCCAACACCGCCAGTGAATGTTCGAAAGCTTATGCCGCTCGCAAGGCTTGCGAAAAAATCCCCGGTGACCCGTTCGGTATTGCCATGAAGTTGTGCCTTAGCCAGGCAAAAAAGAAATTCGGTGGCATGGATTGCCCGGTGAGTTTCTGATCCCAGTGATCCTCAGCGGCCAATCAACAACAAAGCGCAGCACGGATGGGTGTGAAAACACCGGTTGTGCCTGATTGACCGCAAAGGTGCCAGAAATGCCGCCGTTGCTGGATGCCAGATGGCGTTGGTTTTCTGTAGGAAGTGATGCTCGCATCACCAATAGCGTGGGTGGGATGTATCATGCCAGACACCCTCAGCGCCAGATTTTTCGTCTGGCAATCGGCGTCTGGGTCTCTGTGCACCATTGCGAAGGAAAGACTGTCCGCTCCTCTCCTTCCCGCAAACCCGCAAACAAAAAAAGCGGCCCCCTTTCGGGGGGCCGCTTCTTAAAGACTTACCTTGAATCTATCGAGACTTAGGTGTTCTCGAACTGACCCATGGTGTTGTCTTTACCGCCAGCTTTCAGTGCTGCTTCGCCGGAGAAGTACTCTTTGTGGTCA
>NZ_PBSH01000049.1 GCF_002726155.1 Alcanivorax sp.
CCGTGTGGCCCTTCCCCGCCGGTGGTGTGTGTATCGTCTTGGCGGTCATTTTGCCAGTCGTCATACTCGTTCAGCGCCTGGCGGGTCGCCATGCGTGGTCGCAGCGTGTTGCGCGCTTCCTGGTGAACGCCGCCTTTACGCATCAGCGGGTCCATGGCTGCCCAGTTGCGCAGCGGTTTGGGGCCTTTTGCCATTGAGACATCCTCAGTGTTGGCAGGGATTGGTGTTGTGGTGGTGTGGGTAATGTGCTGACGCACATAAAAAAAACCTGATGAGCGCACTCATCAGGGTTCAGTTGGCTGCACTGTGCCTGAAGGCGATCTCAGTTGTCGGGATAGAGCTTTAACACTGTCATCACTCGCTTCATGTTGTGCACGGCGTGCGGCCGGTGGGTGTGTGAGGCGCGCGATCATACGACCGTCCAGGGCGCTGCGCTAGTGGGTAGATAAAAAATATTTTCGGCGACGTAGGGGCCGGATTATCGCCTTGGGGCCCTGATGAAGCCTCGCCAGTGGTGCGAAACAAGAAAACCGGGCAGTCTGGGCATCTGCCGGGTCAGAAGAGCGCAATAGCGCCGGTGACGGCCCATGGATTTTCAGGGGGGAGTACATGCCGACCATTCCATTGGGGCAGCGGATCAAGATTAGCCTGTCCGCCATTGTCTGTTTTGTTGTTGTCATTGCCTTTTTGCTCAGCCTGCCGGTGCTGTTCAGCATCTCTATGTGGGTGTTGCTGGCGATTTCGGTGTTGGCCCTGTTGTTGGGGCTGCTGCTGAACGGTGCGTTGCGCGTGCTGTTCGGCAAAAAGAAAAACCGCAGCGTGTTCAAATCCGTGGGCGTGTTTTTCTGCCTGCTAACCATCGCTACGGCGTTGCCTGTTTACTATCTTGTCTACAAGGTGCAGGTCGATCCGCCGTTACTGCCCCAGGCCACCTTGAGCAACGGCGAGAAAGTGGTGGATTTTCAGGGCATGGTGCATGTGGGCATGGAGAGTTTCTATAAATCGGTGGTTTATGATCTGGAAGAAGCCCTCAGTGACGGCTATCGGTTGTATTACGAAGGCGTGCAGCCTTCGCCAGGAGAAGGCGACGCCTGGTTTGCCGAACAGCTTGCCGGTGGCGGTGACCTGGCGGAAAACTACAAGGCCCTGGCAGATGCCTGTGGGGTAAAATTTCAAACCGATTACTTTGGTTTGATGGCACTGGATGCGCAGCAGCGTCCAGAGCATCATGTGGCGGCAGATGTCACCAGCCTGGAAATGAAAAAGGAATACGATCGGCTGATGGCCACGGATCCGGCGTTCGCCGAGCAGCAGGCTAACCGGGACACATCTTCCTCCACGGATACCGCCGATCCGGTGGCGGTGTTGTTGGATTGGCATGCGTCTGCCACCGATGAACAGAAAAAACTGATCGGTATTTTGTGTCGCGGTGCTTTTGCCATTGCGCTGGGGGATCAGAGCGAGCATGAACCCGGGCCGCTGGATAAAGTCATTCTCGATTTCCGTAACCGGAAGCTGGCGCAGCGAATTCTGGCTGATGACAGCCAGCGCCTTTATATCACCTACGGGGCGGCCCATTTGCCGGGCGTGCTGGCCACGCTGCAAGCCGCTGACCCGGCTTGGCAGATCATTACTGTGAAATGGATGCGGGGTATGGCGGCCCCTGAACATCTTGAAGGTACGCTGCCGCCCATGCCGTAGTGAGAAAGGAAGGCAGGCGGTGCGAATATTGATTTCATGCAGACAACAGGGTGTACAAAGAATGATGAAACGAATGGGATGGATTCTGGTGCTGGCGGTGGGCCTGCTGGCTGGCTGCAGCAGTAATGGACATGGCGAGCTGGAAGGCGAAGCCTTGCGGGTGGGTGTCATGCCCGATTATCCGCCGCTGGTATTTCGTGAAGCTGGCAAGGTGGTGGGGCTGGAGCGGGATTTTGCCGAGCAGTTATCGCAGGATCTGGAACGCCCTCTCTCGCTGCATGAATACACGCAATTAAGTGATTTGTTCGCGGCCCTGAAGAAGAATGAAATCGATATCATCATGTCTGGCATTTCCATAACGCCTGCCCGCCAAAAGGCGTTTGCATTCAGTTTGCCTTATACCACCATTGGACAGATGGCGATGATCCGTCTCGACGATGCTGCCCGGTTGGCCACGCCCGGCGCCTTGTTTACCGGGCAGTACCGGGTGGGTTACAAAAATGGCACCACCGGTGAGGCGTTCGTGAAAGAGACCATCGACGCACAAACCCGGGGGTTTAATAGCAGTACGGAAGCCACGGCAGCCTTGGTGGAGGGTGAAATCGATGCGTTCATTCACGATGCGCCCACGGTCTGGAACCTGGCCAACAAGCGCGATTACCCGGTGAAACTGTTGGGGTTATACAAACCGCTCACCAAGGAACAGCTGGCGTGGGTGATGCGCAAGGATGACAGTGAGCTGAAGCAGCAAGTGGATGCGGCGCTAAAAAACTGGGTGAATAACGGTTTTCTGATGCAGACCAAAACCCAATGGATTCCGGTGAAAATTCTTTCCGGGCAGTAAGACGCCGACGTTTATGTGAAACCTTTTTGTGGGCGTTCTCTGTGTCATTTGACTATGCCTGCAAGCGATTTCCTCCAGTCTGGTGAATATCGCTTGCAGGCAAGCTCAGCTCCCACCGCCGAATTTGGCAAGAGGGGCAACGGCTGACTTAGATATCCGCGAAATTTTCCCCGCCTTTCAGCCAGCGGCGCAATAGTGGCTCAACCCACTGCGGGCAGTCACGCATCAGGTTGTTGGCCACTTCTTTAGCGGGTTCCATCAAGGCTTCATCACGCACCAGGTCGGCGATGCGGAACGCCAAATCTCCGGTCTGGCGGGTGCCGAGCCACTCGCCCGGGCCGCGCAGTTTTAAATCTTCTTCCGCGATAACAAAACCGTCGGTAGTGTCACGCATTACGGCCAGGCGCCGCTTGCCCGTGAGCGACAACGGGTTCTTGTAGAGCAGCAGGCAGTAGCTTTGCTCGCCGCCCCGGCCCACGCGACCGCGTAACTGGTGCAATTGGGCCAGCCCCAGCCGCTCGGCATTTTCCATCACCATGAGGGTGGCATTGGGCACATCCACGCCCACTTCGATGACGGTCGTGGCGATAAGCAGTTGCGCGTCGCCCCGGGCAAAACGTGCCATCCGTTCGGCTTTTTCTTTTGCTTTCATGCGCCCGTGGACCAGTTCCACGTTGATGTCTGGCAGAGCCACCTGCAGTTCCGCGAAGGTGGCTTCTGCTGCCTGGGCTTGCAGCTCTTCGGATTCTTCGATCAGGGTGCAGACCCAGTAGGCCTGTGTGTTTTTGTGCCCAGAGCGTGGCCGGCAGGCATCATTGATGCGTTCGATCACCTGGGGGCGGCGGCCTTCGGGTAACACCAGGGTATCAATGGGCTTGCGGCCCGGCGGCATTTCGTCGATCACCGAGGTGTCCAGGTCACCGTACACGCTCATGGCCAAAGTGCGGGGAATCGGGGTGGCGGTGAGCACCAGTTGATGGGGCACCTGACTGCCGTTTGCGGTATCAAAGCGGCCTTTCTCGCGCAGTGCCAGGCGTTGCTGCACTCCAAAACGGTGTTGCTCATCAATGATGGTGAGTCCGAGCCGGTGGAACTGCACGGCTTCCTGAAACAGGGCGTGGGTGCCGACCACAATGCGGGCACTGCCATCGGCCAGTGCGGCATTGGTTTCCCGGCGGGCCTTTACACCCAGGCTGCCGGCCAGCCAATGTACCTCGATACCCAGCGGCGCCAGCCAGTGGCGAAAATTGTCCCGGTGCTGTTCGGCCAGCAGTTCGGTGGGTGCCATCAGGGCCACCTGGTAACCGGATTCCATGGCGGCAAGGGCCGCTGCCGCTGCGACTAGCGTCTTGCCTGATCCCACATCGCCCTGCACCAGTCTCAGCATGGGGTGAGGCTGGGCCATGTCGCTCATTAGCTCACCAATAACACGCTGTTGGGCACCGGTGAGAGCAAAGGGCAGGCTGGCCTGCAGTGTTGCAAACAACGCTTGCCCGGCAAGGCGCGGAGCGTGGAACGCTTTTTGCCCAGCGCGTTTTTGCAGCATGCCCAACTGGTGAGCCACCATTTCTTCCATGACCAGCCGCTTTACTGCCGGGTGTTTGCCTTCCAGCAACAGGTTGACCGGGTCATCCGGGTTGGGCTTATGCAGCTTGCTCAGGGCGTCGGTGAGGCTGGGCAGTCCGCTCTGGTCCAACAGTTGCGTGGGGATCAATTCCTGGGGCGGATGCGCTTGCAGATAATGCAGCGCCTGGCTGGTGAGGTTGCGCAGGGTCTTCTGGCTGACGCCATCGGTGGTGGGGTAGACCGGGGTCAGGGCTTTTTCCAGTGGCGGCAAGCCGCTGTCCGCATAATCCAGTTGATATTCCGGGTGGTAGAACTCAAGGCCGGCGGAGCCTGGGCGGGGCTCGCCGTAGACGCGAATGGTTCTGCCCCGCTCCAGGTTGTTCTTCTGGGCGGCAGTGAAATGGTAGAAGCGCAGCGTCACCATGCCGGTGCCGTCGGCCACTTTGCACAGCAGTGAGCGGCGGCGGCCAAAAATCACATCGGCGGCCATTACCTGCCCTTCGATGACGACACCGGTTTCCGGGCGCAGGCTGCCGATGGGGGAAATGCGGGTGCGGTCTTCGTAGCGAAAGGGCAGGTGGAAAAGCAGATCTTCCAGGTTATGCAAGCCCAGCTTGGCCAGCTTCTCGGCGGCAGCCGGCCCTACGCCTTTGAGGCGGTTGAGGGGCAGGCTGGAGAGGCTGTCATTGGCCATGGTTGGGCAACACCGCTGTAGGAGCACCTCTCGAGGTGCGGATCTGGTTCCAGCGTCTTACCTGGGTAGGGTTCGCACCTCGAGAGGTGCTCCTACAGGGAGAAACCTTCCTGCCCATCGTTATCCCGACAGTCCTTCCTTGGGCACGGCTTGGCGCAGCACTTCGATGGCCTTGGGGCGCGGGAAGCTGTCGCGCCAGACCAGCGCGATGGTTCGCGAGGGCACCGGTTCTTCAAATGGCCGGACAGCAAAGGTGTTCTTGTCGTAACCGTGCTGATGGAGAGCCGAATTGGGCAGCACCGTAATGCCTAGCCCGCCGGCGACCATGTGACGCAGGGTTTCCAGAGAGCCGCCCTCGATCTGCACCAGGTTGCGCTGGTGTTGGGAGTCGATAGCCGGGCATAACTCCAGCACCTGATCACGGAAACAATGACCTTCACCGAGTAGCAGCAGGGTTTCGTCGAGCAGCTGTTCCGGGGCAATTTTCTTTTGTGCCGTCCAGGCATGATCACCGGGCAGTAGCACAGAGAAGGATTCCTCGTACATGCGTGCCCGCACCAGGCCTCCACCGGAGAAGGGCAGTGCTACGATAATGGCGTCCAGTTCCCCGTGCTCCAGCTTGCGGCGCAGCACGTGGGTGTAGTTTTCTTCGATGAACAGCGGCATCTCCGGCGCAGCCTCGCGAACCCGCGGCACCATGGTGGGGAACAGGTAGGGTGCGACGGTAAAAATCGCCCCCACTCGCAGTGGCGAACCGAGCTGGTCGCGCTGGCTCATGGCCATCTGCGAGAGCAGGTCTGCCTGCTCCAGCACGCGCTGGGCTTGCGCGACAATGGGTTCGGCCTGGGGGGTGACCACCACCTCCCGGGGTCGGCGCTCGAACAGGGGCATGCCCAGCTGCTCTTCCAGTTTTTTAATGGCGGCGCTGAGGGTGGGCTGGCTGACGTTGCAGGCCTGGGCGGCGTGGCCGAAGTGGCGTTCGCGGGCCAGAGCGACCAGATAGCGTAGTTCTGTTAATGTCATGGCATTGATACACTCAATCGATTGAATGCCATTGTGCATAGTAACGGCGCCAGATGCCAGATGCTGGAACCCCGACGCAGGAACGGCCTGTGTCAGGCTTCTGGCATCGACCGTCCGGCGCTCCGTAAGGAGCTTTATGTCTCATATTCTGATTGCCGGGCTGGGTGATCTGGGCACTGGCCTGGCCGAACAGTTAATCGCTGGCGGGCATCGTATCAGCGCGATCCGTCGCGGTGAGCAGGCACCGGCCGGGGTGGAGTTGTACAGCCAGGATCTCACCGAGGGTGCGGCCATGCTACCGCCGGATCCAGTGGATTTGCTGGTGATTATCATGACTCCATCCGAGTACAGCGAAGAGGGCTATTTGCAGGCCTACGTACGTGCGCCCCTGACCCTGCTGGAGGCGCTGGGGCGTCAGCAGCCGTTGCCGCCGGTGGTGTTTGTGTCCAGCAGTGCAGTGTTTGGCGATCAGGAAGGGGTCGTCGATGAGCTGACCCCGCCGCGTCCGGAGCGCTACAACGGCAAGGTATTACTGGCGGCGGAAGAGGAAATCAGCACCCGCAGCCTGAGTACCGTGGTCCGCTTCACCGGTATTTACGGGCCGGGTCGCCATCGGCAGATCGACAAGGCCGCCAGGTTGGCCCGGGGTGAAGAAACCCTGCCGGCACCGCAATGGACCAATCGCATTCACCGTGACGACTGTGTGGGCCTGTTGCACAGCGTGGTGCAGGGCTGGCTGGAAGGCCGTGAGATGCCGCCACTGGTGATCGGCACCGACGCGGTGGGGGGCCGCAATCTGGATGTGCTGAAATGGCTGGCGGATCAGCAGGGCCTGACCCTGGCCGTGCCCGATGCACCGGCCACCGGTAAGCAGGTGCGCAGCCTGTATATCCAGCAAGGACACTACACCTTGCGCTATCCGGGTTACCCGGAGGGGTATGCACAGGTGCTGGCGGAGAAAAGCAGTTCAAAGTTAAAAGTTCAAAGTTAAAAAGCGCGGGGCCGGGGTTGTGCCGGATTGCATTGCGCGGAGGCCGCGTTTGCCCACTGTAGGGGCTTGCCTGCAAGCGATTCAGCCGGGAAGAGACTCAATCCCAGCAGGCCGGCTACTGCGGCGAAGATCGCGGAAAGCTGCTTCCCTCGGTTACCTCTGTGGTAAAACTGTCTTTGGGGGGCGGTCGCCGGACGGAAAGATGGGGCGCGGGGAAGGCGGCTCTGTCGTCGCCATGCAGGGCCCGCGTTTAAACTTTCAACTCCCTCCTTTGAACTGATCCAAAGCGCATTCCCGGCCAAATCACGCTAAAATCGCCCATCTGTCGGTCGGGAGCGTCATCGCTGGTCATTTTTTCGCCGATAGACTTGCCTCCGGCGCTGGCATTAGTAAAGTGTGCGCCTTAATTTTTTCTGTGGCGGTGCCGGGGTGATGCCGATGCGCCGCAAAAGCCCGTGATGGGCGCGATGGAGTAATGCGAATGAGCACGCCGGTTGCCGTGGTAATGGGGTCCCAATCTGACTGGGAGACCATGAAAGAAGCCTGTGACGCCCTGACTCAATTCAATGTGGGTTGGAAGGCAGAGGTCGTATCGGCCCACCGCACCCCTCAGCGCATGTATGACTTCGCCAAAAGCGCCCATGAGCAGGGCTACAAGGTGATTATTGCCGGCGCCGGTGGCGCGGCACATTTGCCGGGCATGATTGCCGCCCTGACCCCACTGCCGGTACTGGGTGTACCGGTGAAAAGCCGCACTCTGTCTGGTTGGGACAGCTTGCTGTCTATCGTGCAGATGCCCAAGGGCGTGGCCGTGGGCACTCTGGCGATCGGCGCGGCGGGCGCCTGGAATGCTGGCCTGCTGGCCTCCCAGATGCTGGCGGCGGACAATCCCGAGCTGCTACAAAAAATCGCCGACTGGAAAGCGTCCCGCGCGGATGAAGTGTTAGCCAATGCCGAGCTGGGGCAGGGCTGATTCCCTGGCACTGTTCTTTTCCCTGTTTGCTCTGACGGATCTGCTATGAATCGCGTACTTGTTCTTGGTGGTGGCCAGCTTGGCCTGATGATGGCAGAAGCCGCAGCCCGACTGGGGCTGGTGGTGGACCGTTACGACCCGGAGCGGGCGCTGTTGTTGCCGGGCACTTCCGATTTGGCCGTGCCGATCAGCTGGGAAGAATGTCAGGAGCGCTATCCGGTGATTACCGTGGAGCGTGAAGCCTTTCCGGACACCGGATTTTCCGCGGAACTGGCCCAGAGCGACCGTTGTGTGGCCCGCGGTGCCCTGCAAGTGATCCCCGATCGTTTCACCCAGAAAACCATGCTCGACAAGTTGGGCATTCCTACTGCTCCCTGGGTGACCCTGGACAAGGCTGACGATTTGCAGGCCGCTGTGGAGCAATTCGGTGGCGTGGTCGTGAAGGCCCGTAGTGGCGGTTATGACGGCCGAGGTACCTGGATTGTCGGTGAAGGTGGCGACCTGTCCGCCGTGCCCGCCGCTGAGTTGGCCGGCAAGGCCATCGTCGAGAAAAAAATTCCTTTCCGCCGGGAGTTGTCCATTGTCGGCGCGCGCAGTATTACCGGCGAGACCCTATTTTACCCGCTCACCCGGAACTGGCACGTGGATGGTATTCTGCGGTTGAGCCTGGCGCCGGCCAATGCCTGTGCCGACCTGCAAAAACCGGCGGAACAGATGCTCAAGGGCATCATGGAAGAGCTGGATTATGCCGGTGTCATGGCGGTGGAGTTCTTTGAAGTCGATGGTCAGTTGATGGTCAACGAAATTGCGCCACGGGTGCATAACTCCGGGCACTGGACCCATGAAGGGGCGGACTGGTCCCAGTTCGATCTGCATGTCCATGCGTTGGCCGGCGTGCCTCTGCATGCGCTGAATGTGCACGGCCCGTCAGCCATGGTAAACCTGATCGGCACCCCGTTCGAAAGCGCCTGGCTGCAACATCCGGGCGTGGTGCACTGGTACGGAAAGAGTGTGCGCCCGGGCCGTAAAGTGGGCCACGCCAACCTGGTGGCCTCTTCGCTGGAAGGGTTGCGTAAGGGGCTGGACGCTTGGGCGGATGTACTACCGGAAGGCTATCAGGCGGTGCTGGATTCCGAGCTGGATCTGGGCTGAATTTGAGTTGCGACGTGACCGTTCCAGGTTGAAAGCGCGGTATTTCCGGGAGCCATCCGAAACCGGCTTTAGCCACGCCGCAGTACCGGGAAACAATCAAAACAGAAACTAATCGCCGGCGCCGGCGGGCATTCCAGGTATCCTGCACTTTTCAACTTTCAACTTTCAACTTTCAACTTTCAACTTGAAACCCCTCCCCCTTCACGTTTTGCTGGCCGTACCTGCTTACACTGTCCATAGTGCGAGACAAGAAAAGGCGAAACGGTTTTGATGATGACACTTTCTCTGGGGCGCTATCGGCGGCTGATCATGCTGGCCATGGTGCTGGCGCTGGTCCTGATTACGGTAGAGCTTACCGGCCTGCGCGAGCAGCTGTCGGTGTCCTTCCTGCGCGCGCAACTGGAAGCCAACCCGATCACCGGTCTCATTGCCTTTGTGGTGGTCTTTGTGATCGGTAACCTGATTCAGCTGCCCGGCTGGATCTTTCTGGCGGCGGCCATTCTGGCGCTGGGAACGGTGATGGGCGGGCTGGCCACATATATTGCCGCCTGCGTGTCTTGCCTGGTGACCTATGTGTTGGTGCGCGGGCTCGGGGGCAGTGCCTTGCGGGATATCCAGAGCCCCCTCGCCCGCAAGATTCTGGCGCGGCTGGACAGCCACCCGGTGCGCAGCGTTGCCTTGTTGCGCCTGTTGTTTCAGACCATGCCGGCGCTGAATTACACGCTGGCCCTGAGCGGGGTGACGTTACGCCACTACATGCTCGGCACGCTGATCGGCTTGCCGGTGCCGCTGCTGCTTTATTGCATCTTCTTCGACCGAATACTGTTGCTGTTACCGATCGGGTAAGGCCGGGCGCATGACCCGCCGCAAGAGCGTGCCTGCAAGGGATCCGCATGTTTGAAGACGCGCGTTCACTTGCGGGCATGCTCCTGCGGCAACCAGGCTTTTCGTCACTCGTAGCCCGAGGCTGTCGTCAATGTCTTAACAGGGCGCTCAGCGTATCCACCGTCTCTGCCCACTCCGCGTCTTCGCGCACCGCCTCGGCGAGAAATCGTGCCTGGGATTCATTCCAGAAGGGTGCCTGATGCAGGTGCATGCTGTCGGTGAGTGTGCCGCCATGCTGGTGGATGAAGTCTTCGATATCGGGGTCGCTGCTGGCCAGCCCGAGCTGGTCAAACAGGGTGTTGAGGTCGTGGGTCGCGGTATCCATATCGCACTCCCTTATGTTGTCAAAATAAGTGTTGCCGATTAACGCAAGCGAACCTTTATCCGCCTACCGTCTGTTCAATGCTGCGCTTTTTCAGTTTCCCTGTCTCCCCTCCTTTCGGAGGGTCGCACCAACAAAAACGCCCGCACAAGGGCGGGCGTGTTGCGTGCAGCATGTTGTGTGATGCGGGTTTAAGCAATATCCAGAATGCCGTCCATTTCCACGCCCGCGCCCTTGGGCAGCGCCGCCACGCCGATGGCCGCCCGAGCGGGGTAAGGCTGGGTGAAATGTCGCGCCATGACCTCGTTGACCAGCGCGAAATGGCTCAGATCGGTGAGGAAGATATTCAGTTTGACTATGTCCTGCAGGCTGCCGCCAGCGGCTTCACACACCGCGATCAGGTTGGAAAACACCTGTTCAATCTGCGCTTCCATGTCGCCGTCCACCAGTTCCATGGTTTCCGGTACCAGTGGAATCTGGCCGGACAGGTACACGGTGGAGCCAGCCTTGATGGCCTGGGAATAGGTGCCAATGGCCTGTGGGGCCTTGTCGGTGCTGATCACGGAATGGTTGGACATGATGCGTTCTTCATTGGTTATGCCGCCGGCCACGGCCGACAGGCGAAAATTGGGAAGCGGCTATGCTTGCACGGGTTAATGCCTGCACGCAACACCGCCGGGAAACCGCCAGGATTGTTTTAGCGTCAAGCATGTTGCGTGAGGCATGCGTTCATTAAAGCCGGTGAATCCGCACGATGCTGTCCAGGGTGCGCAGCTTCTTGATGATGCGCGCCAGGTGGATGCGGTCTTTCACTGTCATGGTCACATTGAGGATGGTGAGGGTGGGGTCTTTCTCGGCCATGTCGATGGTGTCGATGTTGGAGCCCAGTTCCGACACGCTGTTGGCCAGGGTGGCGAGGACGCCGCGCTTGTTGATCAGCTCGATGCGCAGGGCGGCGGTGAATTCCTGTTCCACCTGTTTGTCCCAGCTCAGTGCGATGCATTTTTCCGGGGCGTTGCGCATTTCTGCCAGCAGGTTCTTGCAGGTGTCGCGGTGTACCACGATACCGCGACCGGCACTCAGGTGGCCGATGATGGTGTCGCCGGGCAGTGGGCAGCAGCACTTGGCGTAGCTGACCATCAGCCCTTCGCTGCCGCGGATAGCCAGCGGCCGGCGATCATCTTCGTGCTGACGTTCGTCGTCATCGCGGGCGCCGGCCAGCTTGCGCGCCACCAGCGGCGCCAGGCGATTGCCCATGCCGATATCTTCCAGCAGGTCGTCCAGCTCCACGTAACCGTTACCGGCCAGCTCGCTGACCACCCGCTCGATGGGCAGGTCGTCCAGGCCCATGTCGTAAGAATGCAGGGCTTTTGCCAGCAACCGCTCGCCCAGCTCCACCGCATCTTCGCGGCGTTGGTGCTTGAGGAAGTGGCGAATGTTGGTGCGTGCCTTGCCGGTGACCACGAAGTTCAGCCAGGCAGGATTCGGGGTGGCATTGGGAGCGGTGATGATTTTCACCGTCTGCCCGGATTCCAGCGGCGTGGACAGGGCTGCCAGCTTGCCATCGATACGCGCCGCCACGCACTTGTTGCCCACCTTGGTGTGCACCGCGTAGGCGAAATCCACCGCGGTGGCGCCGCCGGGCAGTTCCTTGATGTCGCCCTTGGGGGTGAACACATAGGCCTCGTCCGGGAACAGGTCCACCTTCACGTTCTCGATGAACTCCATGGAGTTGCCGGCTTTCTGCTGCAGTTCCAGCAACCGCTGCATCCAGCTCTGGGTGCGGCTGTGGGTGGGCGAGCCGGGCTCATCATCGGACTTGTACAGCCAGTGGGCGGCGATGCCGTTGTTGGCCATGGCCTCCATTTCTTCGGTGCGAATCTGCATTTCCAGGGGAATGCCGGAACGGGCTTTCAGGGTGGTATGCAGGGACTGGTAGCCATTGGCCTTGGGAATGGCAATGTAGTCCTTGAAGCGACCGGGAATGGGAGTGAAATAGTTATGCGTGGCGCCGAGCACCCGGTAGCAGGTGTCGACCCGGTCCACGATGATGCGGAAACCGAACACATCCATGATGTCGGAGAAGGGTTTGTGCTGCTCCTTCATCTTGGTGTAAATGCTGTACAGGTGTTTTTCGCGGCCCAGCACCCGGGCTTCGATGCCTTCTTCTTCCAGGCAGTGTTCCAGGCTGGTCTTGATGGTGGTGAGGATTTCCTTGCGGTTGCCTCGGGCTTTTTTCACGGCCTGGCCAATCAGCTTGGCCCGCATGGGGTAGATAGCGTGAAAGGCCAGATCCTCGTATTCCACCCGCATGTTGTACATGCCCAGCCGGAAGGCGATGGGGGCGTACAGTTCCAGTGTCTCGGTGGCGATGCGGCGGCGTTTTTCCGCTCGCATCACATGCAGGGTGCGCATGTTGTGCAGGCGGTCAGCCAGTTTGATGAGGATAACGCGGATGTCCCGGGTCATGGCCAGCATCATCTTGCGCAGGTTTTCTGCCTGCTGTTCGGCCTTGGACTCGAACTTGATCTGGGCAATCTTGGAGACCCCGTCCACCAGCTCGGCCACTTCCTCGCTGAACTCGCCAGCCAGTTGCTCCTTGCTGATGCCGGTGTCTTCGATCACATCGTGCAACATGGCGGCCATCAGTGAGGCATGGTCCATGTGCATGTCGGTGAGAATATTGGCCACCGCCAGCGGGTGGGTGATGTAGGGGTCCCCAGTGCGGCGGTACTGGCCCTCGTGTGCTTGCTCGGCAAAATGGTAAGCGTGTACGACCTGGGCGATCTGATCGTCGTCCAGGTAACTGCGTAACCGTTTTTCCAGATTATGGATGGTGGGCAAAAGGCCTCGTCACGCCCTTGGCGAGTAGCAGGTTCGAAGATGACTCTTAGCTTAGATTTGAGGGCAGGTTTTGTCTATGACAAGGCGGATAGGCACAGACGATTGTTTGGCTGGGGAAAAGCGATGGGGGAAGAAAAAGGAAAGCGAGAGGAGAAAAAGCGCTGATGAAGGGAGGAAGAGGTGGCTTCATAACGCAAAACGGAGAGGCTGGTCGGCCTCTCCGTTTGCTTGTCTTGTCCTCGTCGCCCCCGTTTCGGGAAGACGAAGCCGGCAATTACTCGCCGAAAGACTGCGTCAGCAGGGCCAGCTCGTCCACGTCGGCGCTGCGATCCGCAATCGGGTTGTCCACGGATTCGGCAGTCACATGGCCTTCGGCGATTTCACGCAGGGCCACTACGGTGGGCTTGTCGTTTTCCCAGGCTACGCGAGGCTCTTTGCCGCCAGTTTGCAGTTGGTGGGCGCGCTTGCCGGCAACCAGCACCAGCTCAAAGCGGTTGTCCAGTTTTTCCAGGCAATCTTCTACGGTAACACGGGCCATGCTGTTCTCCTGACAAGCTGACGGGGCCGGTTCGACATGAGCGGGCTCCGCCTGATAATTCGCAAGGGGGCGATTTTACGGGCCAAGGGCGGGGCAAGTCCAGTGCGAGCCGCTGAACGGCGCCGCCTGGGCGTGCCCGGGGCGGGGGAATCAGCGCGGCGCGAGCAGATTTTGCAGGGTGGCGGCCTGGCGGGCGGATTGCCGGGTTGTCACCAGCCGGCGTGCTTCGACGATGGCTTCCAGCTCATACAGGGCGCGCTGGAAATCATCATTGACCACCAGGTAGTCGAATTCGCCGTAGTGGCTCATTTCGTCCTGGGCGCCGTCCAGGCGTTGCTGGATCACGGTTTCATCGTCGGTTTCCCGGCCCCGCAGGCGGTCGGCCAGAATCTCCAGCGACGGCGGCAGGATGAAAATGCTCACCGCATCCGGCAGCTGCTTGCGGATCTGGGTGGCGCCCTGCCAGTCGATCTCCAGAATCACGTCATCACCGCTGCGCAGGGTCTGGGCCACCCAGTCGGCGCTGGTGCCGTACAGGTTGCCAAAGACTTCGGCGTGCTCCAGAAACCGGCCCTGTTCTACCTGGCGGACGAAGCTGTCGCGGTCGGTGAAGTGGTAGTTCACCCCGTCTTCTTCACCGGGGCGCATGGCGCGGGTGGTGTGCGATACGGAAATGCGTACCCGGGCAAGCTTGTCGACCAGGGCGGCGACTAGGCTGGTCTTGCCGGCGCCGGACGGGGCGGAAATGATGTACAGCGTGCCTTTGTCGGCCATAAAAAGAATGTCCTGTTCGCGATCCCGGTAAAGCGCGCATTATAGGCGTAAAGACACGGGTGCGTCATATGCACCCCGACCCGGAAGGTACAGGCCCACTATGCAAGACAGCGCCATTAGCGCCACGGTGGATTTCCATCAGGATGGCGTGCAACACGGTTTCCTCAAACTCCCGTATTCCCATGATCAGTCGGCCTGGGGCAATGTGATGATCCCCGTTACGGTGATTCGCAACGGCGAGGGCCCTACGGCGCTGCTCACCGGAGGCAATCACGGCGATGAATATGAAGGCATCACCGCCTTGCTCAAGCTGGCCAATCGGCTCAAGGCGGCGGACATCGCCGGTCGGGTAATCATTGTGCCGATGATGAACCATCCGGCGGTGCAAAACGGCACGCGTACCTCCCCGCTGGATGGCGGCAACCTGAACCGGGCCTTTCCCGGCAACCCGGCGGGCACCCTCACCGAAAAAATCGCTGACTACTTTACCCGCTATCTGGTACCGCTGGCTGATGTGGTGCTGGATATGCATTCCGGCGGGCGCACCCTGGACCTGCTGCCTTTTGCTGCAACCCACCGCATGACGGATGAGGCCTTCGGCGCCCGCTGTCTGGCCGGCGCCAGTGCTTTCGGCGCGCCCTATACCCTGTTTATGGCCGAGCTGGAGGGCGCGGCCCTGTTCGACAGCGTGGTGGAGGCCCAGGGGCGAGTGTTCATCAGTACCGAGCTGCGTGGCGGTGGCACTACCACTCCAGCCACCGTGGCGCTGGCTGAGCAGGGCGTGGATAACGTACTGCGCTTTGCCGGTATCCTGCCCGGTGATCCGGCGTCGGTGGCGTCGCAGGGGTTGGAGATCCCCGGCGCAGACTATTACCGTGTCAGTGAGCATCGCGGGTTGCTGGAATTTGCGGTGGCGCTGGGCGATTGGGTGGAGCAGGGTGATGTGCTCGCCCGCGTGCATGCTATCGATCGCACTGGTGAGCCACCGGTTGAGTATCTGGCGCCCTTTGCGGGTATGTTGATTGGTCGCCGCCACCCGGCGCGGGTGGATATTGGTGACACCTTTGCCGTGCTGGCGGTGAAGCGTTAATTGGAATCAGGAGAGGTTATGAGTGACTCACAGGGCGATCCCCGTCGCCGCCATTCAGCGAAGGTCGTTGACGGTCCCGGCAAATCGGCCAGCCGGGCCATGTTGCGGGCGGTGGGGTTTACCGATGAGGACTTTCACAAGCCCCAGGTGGGTATTGCCTCCACCTGGAGCCAGGTGACCCCGTGCAACAGCCATATCGGTGAGTTGGCCGAGCGGGCCTGTGAGGGCGCGGACGGCGCCGGCGGCAAAGGGGTGATCTTCAATACCATCACCATTTCCGATGGCATCGCCAACGGCACCGAAGGGATGAAGTATTCGCTGGTGTCCCGCGAGGTCATTGCCGACTCCATTGAAACGGTGGCGGCCTGCGAAGGGTTTGATGGCCTGGTGACGCTGGGCGGCTGTGACAAGAACATGCCCGGCTGCCTGATGGGCATGGCGCGGCTGAATCGCCCCAGCGTGTTCGTCTACGGTGGCACCATTATGCCCGGCAAGGGCCACACCGATATTGTCTCCGTGTTCGAAGCCATGGGTGCCCATTCCCGGGGCGACATGGACCTGATCGAGCTCAAGCAGATCGAAGAAACCGCGATCCCCGGCCCCGGTTCTTGTGGCGGCATGTACACCGCCAACACCATGGCCTCGGCCATCGAAGCACTGGGCATGAGCCTGCCCGGCAGCTCCGCACAGAACGCGGTGTCCGAAGCAAAGCGGGAAGACTGCGTGCGGGCCGGTGCCGCTGTATTGAAACTGCTGGAACAGGACATCAAACCGTCCGACATCATGACCCGCGCAGCGTTTGAAAATGCCATCACCGTGGTGATTGCCCTGGGTGGCTCTACCAATGCGGTGCTGCATTTGATTGCCATGGCGCGCACCGTGGGTGTGGCACTGTCACTGGATGACTTTACCGAGATCGGCAAGCGGGTGCCGGTGCTGGCGGACCTGCGCCCCAGCGGCCACTACATGATGAGCGAGCTGGTGGCTATTGGCGGCATTCAGCCGCTGATGAAAATTTTGTTGGAAGCGGGTTTGCTGCACGGCGATTGCCTGACCGTCACCGGCCAGACTCTCGCGGAGAATCTGGCTGATGTGGCGCCGTACCCGTTGGAACAGGAAATTATCGCGCCGTTGTCTGCACCGCTGAAAGCGGAAAGTCACCTGCGCATTCTTTACGGCAACCTGGCCCCGGACGGTGCGGTGGCCAAGATCACCGGCAAGGAAGGAACGCATTTTTCCGGCCCGGCCCGGGTGTTCGGTTCAGAAGAGGAGGCCCAGGCACGGATCAACGATGGCACGGTGGTATCCGGTGATGTGGTGGTGATTCGTTACGAAGGGCCCCGCGGTGGGCCGGGGATGCGTGAAATGCTCACGCCTACCTCCGCCATCATGGGTCGAGGGTTGGGTGATGCGGTGGCGCTGATCACCGATGGCCGCTTCTCCGGCGGCAGTCACGGCTTCGTGGTGGGTCACATCACGCCGGAAGCATTTGATGGCGGCCCGTTGGCGCTGGTGGAAAACGGTGATCGAATCACCATTGATGCGCAAGAGAACACCCTGGTTGTGGATCTTTCCGATGCAGAGCTGGCGCGTCGCCGGACCAGCTGGCAGCAGCCGGCACCGCGCTATACACGTGGCGTGTTGGCCAAATACGCACGGCTGGTCGGCTCCGCCAGCCAGGGCGCCCTGACGGACCAGGACTGATTCATCAGAGAGCGTTGAGTGTCTCCGTCGGCTTGAGGTTCTCTCAAGCCGACACAGCCCTTTCATTGCTGCTTTGCCGCTTCCCGTTTTCTGTGACGGTTTGCGCCATTGTTTCGATACCTCTTTCTTTTTTCCCTTTTTCTTTCCCCAATTCGCACACCGCTGTCTGGTTTGTTGTGTGATCCGCATTGCGGGCGGCGCATCGAAGTGTGTGGTTTGGTTACACTAAAAATTTAAACGTTCGTTTTAAATTTTCTGCAGAATTTTACTCATAAATAGCGGTGTATTAACCCTGTTCATGGTGGTGCCAGATTGCGGCCAAAACGGGAAACTAAAATGCTATTTTTGTATATTTCTCGATTGCGATTTTCCTTCCCATTTAGATCATTGGTTTGGTTTTTCAAATAAAATCAGTTGTTTACTGGTTTTATTTCCCTGTTTTTCAAAAATAAAAAAATAGTCCGAAATTCCCTGCACCAGCCGGTAGACAGCAGGAAAATGGCTGATACATACTCGTGAGTATGTGGAAAGAGATGGCGGAATACCTTGTTCCGCCTCCTGAAAAAAAGAAAAGAGAAAGACCGTTATTGGCAGCAATAACGCATAAAAAAAGATAAGCGTGTGCGCATTGCCAAGGTGCCATTGTCGCCTTGGCAATAACAACAAACAGGGAGAGCAACATGATGAAAATGTTTCTGGCCGGTGTGGTATCAACGTTGTTGATGGCAACGGCTGCCCAGGCAGCAGAACCGGTAAAGATTGCATTGATTGATCCGCTCAGCGGGCCCATGGCTGCAGCAGGTCAGCCCGCTTATGAGCATCTGAAATTTGCTGCTGAGCGAATCAACGCCAATGGCGGAATGAATGGTCATCCTGTGGAAATCGTCGGTCTGGACAACAAGCTGAGCCCTCAGGAGAGCCTGGTCCAGTTGCAGAAAGCCATGGATGACGGCGTGGACTTTATTACCCAGGGCAATGGTTCTGCCGTGGCGTCAGCCCTGATTGCGAGTATCGAAAAACATAATCGGCGTAATCCTGGCGAAGAACGTTTGTTCCTGAATTACGCAGCGGTGGACCCGGCCTTTACTAACGAGCGCTGCTCATTCTGGCATTTCCGTTTTGATGCCAATTCCGACATGAAAATGAATGCCCTGACCGATTACCTGGCTGACCAGAAAAATATCAAGAAAGTGTATCTGGTTAACCAGGACTATAGCCATGGCCACTCAGTATCCAAGCAGGCACGCAGGATGCTGAAAGAAAAGCGGCCGGATATTGAAGTGGTGGGTAACGATTTTCACCCGCTGGCAAAAGTGAAAGATTTCACACCCTATATTTCAAAAATTCAGGCTTCGGGTGCCGATGCCGTGATTACCGGTAACTGGGGGCAGGACATGACCCTGTTGGTAAAGGCTGCTGCGGACTTTGGTCTTGATGCGCCGTTCTTTACCTACTACGGGGCTAGCTCTGGCGTAGTGACACAGTTGGGTGATAAAGGCGTTGGCCGTCTTTATCAAATCAATGAGTACTATGGTGATTTCGAAGACCCGGAAATGGCGCAGCGCCAGTTGGATTTTTATAAAAAAGCCAACTGGGATTTTTACTATCTACGGCTGAGCAATATGCTCGATATGCTCAAGAAAGCCGCCGACCAGGAAAAGAGCGTAAACCCGGTTGTTATCGCGAAAGCGCTGGAAGGTATGACCCTGACCAGTACCACTGGTGAGTTGCTAATGCGTGCGGAAGATCACCAGATCCAGTTGCCCATGTTTATCTCGGTGATGGACGACGAAATGAAATACGGCGCCGAAGGCACCGAGTTCAACTTCCACAAAGTGGCGCGCATCGAACGTGATGACGTAACGCTGCCCACTACTTGCCGAATGCGTCGCCCGAAATAAACGTCGGAAAGAGCGCAATCGATTGACCTTGTTGGATTGAGTCGAAGCAGCTGCATTTTGCGGCTGCTTCAGGAGCTTTTGCATGCTCGAAATTATTATTTTTTCCACGCTGAACGGCATTTTGTACGGCTTGTTGCTGTTCATGCTGTCCAGCGGTTTAACGCTGATTTTCTCCATGATGGGCGTATTGAATTTTGCCCATGCCAGTTTTTATATGCTCGGTGCCTATGTGGCGTACAGCTTGGGGATGGTGGTGGGCTTCTGGCCGGCCCTGTTTCTGGCGCCTCTGATTGTGGGGCTGTTGGGCGCCCTGGTTGAAAAATACGGGCTGCGCCGTGTCCACGAAAATGGCCATGTGGCCGAGTTGTTATTCACCTTCGGGTTGGCCTACGTGATCAACGAACTGGTGCAGTTGATCTGGGGGCCGGTGTCGGTGGCCTACCGTGAACCGGCTTACTTGCGCGAGCCACTGTTCACCCTGATGGGCACGGACTACTCCATTTTCCGCGGCGGCGTGATTCTGATTTCCGCAATGATGCTGGTGGCGCTTTGGTACCTTCTGAAGAAAACCCGTGTCGGCTTGATGGTGCGGGCCTCGTTAACCCACGGAAATATGGTGGGCCATCTGGGCCATAACGTACCGCGCCTGTTTATGGGGGTGTTTGGTTTTGGTTGTGCGCTCGCTGGTCTGGCGGGGGTAATGGGTGGCCCATTGCTGGCCACTGAGCCGGGCATGGCAGAAAGCCTTGGGCCTATTGTGTTTGTGGTGGTGGTTGTGGGCGGCATGGGGTCCCTGTTGGGGGCGTTCTATGCGTCGTTGCTGATCGGCCTGATCCAGACTTTCTTTGTGGCCATGGATGCTTCCGTGGGTGATTTGCTCAATGGCATTGGCATGAACGTGGACCCTTACGGAGAGATCACAGGCATCACTCTGGCCAGCATGGCGCCAATGACGCCCTTTATTCTGCTGGTACTGATTCTGATTTTCCGCCCACGCGGCTTGATGGGGGAGCTTGAGCCATGAATGAAGCAACCGTAGTGGCAACATCGTCTCCGTCCATGCCCTGGCGCTCGCTGATGCCCTGGGCGATCAGTTTGGCGGTCATGGCTGTGTTGCCGTTTTTGTTTGATGGCGGCACCGCCTTCACGCTGATGAACGTGATCGGCATCAATATCGTGTTCGCCATGTCCTACAACATGTTGTTGGGGCAGGGTGGCATGTTGTCGTTTGGCCATGCGGTGTTCTTCGGCATGGGCAGTTACGCAGCCATGCATGCCATGAACGCCATCGATGAAGCGAGCTATACCGGTGAAGGTTTCTGGGCGCATATCCCGGTGGTCAGTATGCCCTTGGTGGGCATGATCGCCGGCGGGCTGGTGGCGCTGGTAATCGGTTGGCCATTCTGCCGCCGGGCCGGTACCGCCTTTGCCATGATTACTCTCGGGTTGGGGGAGCTGGTCGCCGCAGCCGGACAAATGTTCCCGTCCCTGTTTGGCGGCGAAGCCGGTATCTTTGCCAACCGCATGGTCGGACCACAATGGTTCGGGATGGAGCTGTCCAGCGCCCGGGATGTGTACGGGTTTATCGCTTTCTGGACCCTGCTAGCGGTGGCCGCCATGTGGGCGTTCACCCGCACGCCGCTGGGGCGCATGTCCAACGCGGTGCGTGACAACCCGGACCGGATGGCCTTCATTGGTTATCAGCCGCGCAATATTCGCTATCTGATCTTTATCGCGTCGGGGGCGTTTGGTGGCCTGGCCGGAGGCATGGCAGCGGTGAACTACGAAATCATTACTCCGGAGTCCCTGGGGCTGATTCCGTCCGGGATGGCATTGCTGATGGCTGCCGTCGGTGGTCTGGGCGTGTTCTATGGCCCCATCGTTGGCGCCATCGTGGTGACCCTGATCAATTCCATGCTCAGTGATTACACCGATGCCTCGATTCTTTATGTGGGGCTGATTTTCCTGAGTATTGTCATGTTCGCCCCGCGCGGGTTGGCCGGTGGTATCGAACAGGTGCGTGTGGCCTGGCGCCAGGGCGAGCTGACGGCGTGCCTGCCGGGCTGGCTAGCGGGTGCAGCGGCGGTGTTGTTGATTGCTACGGGGCTGTCTCTGGCAGTGGAGCTGCTGTTTCACTGGCGTCACGGTAGCGACGGGATCAGCCAGTTTTTTGGCATGGCACTGAATGAAACCAGTGTGTGGCAATGGGCGGCCGTAATCGCGCTGGTTGCCTCCGGTGTCGGGCTGATGCGCGCCACGCAAACCCTGCGGGAGAGTGCACAATGACCGCGTTATCCATCAAGAATTTACGCAAGAGTTTTGGCCCGGCCGACATCATTCGGGGTGTCAACCTGGAGGTGAACACCGGTGAAGTCCATGCGGTGATTGGTCCCAACGGCGCCGGTAAATCCACGTTCTTTAATCTGTTATCCGGCGCCTTGCAGCCCTCCAGTGGTGACATGGCCTTGAACGGTGCACGCATCAACGGCCTGTCGCCGGACAAGATCCAGCAGCTGGGGCTGTCGCGTTCGTTTCAGGTGAGCAATGTGTTCGTCAACATGTCCGTGTTCGAAAATTTACGTTGCGCCTGCATGAAAAACAGTAAAGCCGGTTATGTCTTCTGGCGGCCGGCCGCCGGCATTCGCCAGGCCAATCAGCGCGCCGAAGAGGTGCTGGCACTGATTGGCCTGCAAGCGCTGCGAGACGTGCCCGCCGGCGCGTTGCCCTATGCCAGCCAGCGAGCACTGGAAATCGGCATGACCATTGCCTGCGATGCACAGGTGGTACTGCTGGACGAACCCACCGCCGGTATGAGCAACACCGAAACCGAACAGGCCGTGGGCATGATCCGCAAGGTGGCCGCTGGGCGCACCTTGATGATCGTGGAGCATGACATGGGCGTGGTATTCGAACTGGCCGACCGTATTTCCGTACTGGTCTATGGCGAAATTATCGCCACGGGCACCCCGGAACAAATTCGCAATGACCCCAAGGTAAAAGAAGCCTATCTGGGTGAGGAGGCCGCCTGATGTTGGAGGTACAGGATCTACATGCCTATTACGGTAAAAGCCATATCTTGCAGGGGGTGAATTTTTCGCTGCAGGAAGGTGAAGTGGTGTCGTTGCTGGGGCGAAACGGCGTGGGCCGGTCCACCACGGTGAAATCCATCATGGGTGAAGTGCCACCGGCGGGCTCCATCCGTTTTCGGGGTACGGAAATTGCCGGCCTGCCCAACCACAAAATTTCGCGGCTGGGGTTGGGGTATGTCCCGGAGGATCGGGATATTTTCCCTACCCTCACGGTGCGACAGAACCTGGAGTTGGGCCTGAAAAATCCGCGCAAACCCGGTAAGTGGACTGTGGAAAAAATGCTCGAGATGTTCCCCAATCTGGCGCGCCGCGAACACTCCCCGGCGGGGGTGCTGTCCGGCGGTGAAAAGCAGATGCTCGCCATGACCCGCACCCTGATGGGCGACCCGTCCCTGATCATGATCGACGAACCCACCGAAGGCCTGGCCCCACTCATCGTCAAACAAATCGCCGACCTGATTTCAGAAATCGCCAACGCTGGTGTCTCCATCCTGCTGGTGGAGCAGAAACTCTCCATCGCCATGGACATCTCCCACCGCGTCCTGGTCATGGGCCACGGTCAGATCGTATTCCAGGGCACCCCGGACGAACTGCGCAACGATGACGCCGTGCGCAAGGAGTGGTTGGAGGTGTAAGGCGTTTCGGTTGTCCCCGATCTTCTTGCCTGGCAAGAAGATCGGGGCCGTCAGTGTGCCTAATTCCCGAGGGGCGGCCTATGCCCACCTTCGGAGCCTCCCTGCCTGTGCTCCAGCCGCAGCCGTTTATCGCAACCACAGTAGGAGCGCCACTTGAGGCGCGAACCCCTAACCCTGAATAAACGCCCCAGCCCCAATAGCCGCGCCAATTACCCGGCAAGGCCGCTCATGAAAAAGTGCTAATTGGCCCTAGATCTCCCGTCAAAACGTGATAATGTCCACAAAAATAATGAATAAGCTTCAATGCGAGCGAATAAGGTGTCTGAACCTCCTGGCGTTTCAGTGAGCCGGGCGGTGTAGGACGCTAGCTCATTGCATCAATGGTCACTGTCGGCACCTAAAAAGGATTTGGGGACAACATTGAAACAGGGAACCACCTCAACCAACTTCGATTTCCTGCAAGAGCACGATCCACTCTTCGTGGAGCTGGCCGCGTCGGCAGAACGGGCCTTTGCCAGTGATCCGAACACCACTCTGATCAAGCTGCGTCAATTTGCCGAGGCCGTTACCCAGCATCTTGCGGCCCGTGCCGGTGTCGACTTTGATGAACAAACCTCCCAGGCTGATCTTCTCTATCGCCTGAATCGCGAGCTGCGTTTCGAGCCGGTGGTGCGTGAGCTGTTCCACACCCTGCGTATCGAGGGCAACAAGGCCACCCACCAGTTCCGCACCCAGCACCGCGAAGCCATGGATGGGCTCAAAGTGGCTCGCGCCCTCGCCATCTGGTTTCATCGTGCCTTTGGCAAGGCAGGCTCAGGCTTCAAGCCAGGCCCTTTTACACCACCGAAAGACCCTAGCGCCCAACAGCGCCAGCTGCAGGTGGAAATAGAAAAGCTGCAGCATGAATTGCAGGAGGCCAATGTCAGCCTGGATTCCAGCCAGCAGCTCAATGATCTGATCGCCAAGGAAAAAGCTGAATACGAAGCCCTGGCGCTGGCCATGGATGAAGAGTCTCGCGCCCTCGCCAAGCAGGCCGAAGCGCACGAAGCCGCGCTGAAGCAGCAACAGCAGGACTACGAGAAAACCATTCAAGGACTGCAGCAACAGCTTATAGAGAAAGGCGCACAGGCTGCCTCCAGCGAGATGCAGTACGTGGCTACCCAAACTCAGGCAGCCGGTAAAACCATCGTGCTGGATGAAGCACTGACGCGCGTGCTCATCGACAACCAGCTACAGGAAGAAGGCTGGGAAGCGGACAGCGAAGATCTCACCTACCAGAAAGGCGCGCGTCCGGAGAAAGGCCACAACCGCGCTATCGCAGAATGGCCAACCACCTATCAGGGAAAGAAGGGCCGTGCAGACTATGTCTTGTTCGCTGGTCTCACCCCCATCGCTGTTGTTGAAGCCAAAAAGGAAAACACCAATGTGGCGGGCAAAATCCGTCAGGCGGAACGTTACAGCAAGGGCTTTCAGATTGCGGCACCGTTAGTGCCCGCCTTCGAACTGTCAGGGCGCACCATCGCCTGGCCCGATGATAATGACGCGCACTACAACGTGCCCTTCGTCTATTCCTGTAATGGCCGCCCCTACGTGCCTCAGCTGGCAGAACAATGTGGCACCTGGTTCCGCGATGTGCGCTTCTCCAGCAATACCAAACGGCCACTGGAAAAATTCCACACCCCGGATGGCCTGCTCGACCTGCTCAAGCGCAGCAAGGAAAAGGCCGAACAGGCTTTGAAGGCTGAACCCTTCGGTTACCTGAAACTGCGCGACTATCAGGAAAAGGCAATCCACGCGGTAGAAGAGAGTCTGTCCAAAGATGCCCGCCGTGCCCTGCTGGCCATGGCCACCGGCACCGGCAAGACGCGCACCATCATCGGCCTCATGTACCGCTTCCTGAAAGCAGAACGCTTCAAGCGCATTCTCTTTCTGGTAGATCGCAACGCCCTCGGTCAGCAGGCCATGGATGCCTTCAACGAAGCCCCGCTGGAACAGAACCAGACCTTATCGAAGATTTATAACGTGGCCGAAATGGGCGACATGGCGGCGGAGGCGGAAACCCGCGTGCAGGTGGCCACAGTGCAGGCCATGGTCAAGCGCGTGTTCATGAGCGACACACCGCCGCCGGTGGATGCCTACGATTGCATCATCATCGACGAAGCCCATCGCGGTTACACCCTGGATCAGGAAATGACCGAAGGTGAACTGGCCACCCGCGATGCCAGCCAGTACCTGTCCAGCTATCGCCGGGTGCTGGATTATTTTGATGCGGTCAAAGTCGGCCTCACCGCCACCCCGGCCAAACACACCAGCGAAATCTTCGGCAAACCGGTCTATACCTATTCCTACCGGGAAGCCGTAGCCGATGACTGGCTCATCGACCACGAGCCGCCGATCCGTTATGAAACCCTGCTCACCCAGCAGGGCATCAAGTTCGACAAGGGTGCCAGGGTCAGCGCCATCAATACCCAGAGCGGTGCGGTGGAAGTTGCCGAACTGGAAGACGACGTCAGCTTTGACGTCGACACCTTCAACAAGCGCGTCATCAACGAAAACTTTAATCGGGTGATCTGCGAGCAACTGGCCAAAGAGCTGGACCCCTTTGATGACGAGAAGACCATGATCTTCTGCGCCACCGATCGCCACGCCGACATGGTTAAACGGCTACTCGACGATGCCTTCAAGGCAACCTACAACGGCGCCTACAACCAGGCTGCCGTGGCCAAGATCACCGGGCAGAGCGACAAGGTGTCCCAGCTCATCAGCCAGTACAAGAATGAGCGTTACCCCAATATCGCCATCACCGTGGATCTGCTCACCACCGGTATCGACGTACCCAGAATCTGCAACCTGGTGTTCCTGCGCCGGGTACGCTCGCGCATTCTCTACGAGCAGATGATCGGCCGCGCCACCCGCCGCTGTGACGACATCGGCAAGACTGTGTTCCGCATCTACGATCCGGTGGATATCTACGCCGCCCTGGACGACGTGAACACCATGAAGCCGCTGGTGAAAGATCCCCACATCACCCTGGAGCAGCTGGTCAACGAACTGGCCAACCCGGACACCCTGGAGCAAGCCCTCAACGCCCCCGGCGAACAGCAGGACGAAAGCCATGCGGATGTGGTGCTCAGCCAGCTCAGCCAGAAGCTCATGCAGGTACTGCGCAAGGCCGGGCAAAAAGCCGACACCAACCCCCAGGTCAAAAACAAGCTCAGCGAACTGGAGCAGCTCTGGGGCGTGGAGCCGAAAATCCTCCACAAGCACCTGCACGATCTCGGCCCCAAACAGGCTGCGGCTTTCCTTCAGCAGCATGGTGGCCTGGTCGATCAGCTGGCGGAAGTGAAAGTGCTGCTCGGCAGCGAGCGCATGCCGCTGATCTCCGATCACGAAGATGAACTGAAAGACCGCAGCCAGAGCTACGGCAAACATCAGCGGCCGGAAGACTACCTGGACAGCTTCACCACCTTTATCCAGCACCAGCTCAACGAATCCGCCGCCCTGGCGGTGGTGGTGAACAAGCCCCGCGACCTCACCCGCGAGCAACTCAAGGAAGTGCGCCTGCTGCTGGATAACAACGGCTACACCGAAGCCAGGCTGCAAAGCGCCGTGCGCAACCAGACCAACAAGGATATCGCCGCCAGCATTGTCGGCCACATCCGCCGCGCCGCCCTGGGCGAAGCCCTCAAGCCCTTCGAGCAGCGCGTGGCCGAAGCCATGGACCGCATCTACGCCCAGCACAGCTGGAACCCCAACCAGCTCAAGTGGCTGGAGCGCCTGGGTAAGCAACTGGTCCACGAAGTGATCATCGACCGGGACTTCGTCAACCAGCGCTTCGGCGAGCAGGGCGGCGTGAAAGCCCTGGATAAAGTGCTGGAAAATCAGCTGGATACGGTGCTGGATGAGCTGGGCGAGGCCATCTGGCCGCCAGTCAGCGCCTGATAATCCTCTGGCCCCTGTGGGAGCGGTCGTTCGACCGCGATTGGCCCTGTCTTGGCCCGATTTACTCTATATGTCGAAAAAAGGGCGATTTATCGACATATCGGAACAACATGTCGATGCCGTGGACATAAGTCATTCTTGAAATAAGGTGTGTCGTTATTACAACTAAGGCCACAAGTTGAAATAGCTGCCTCTCTTATTTTAACTTCCGAGGCGCGCCCCCATGCAGCGAGGACTCACCGGGCAATACACCAGTAGCGGCTTTGGGAGGCTCTGGCCGCCCTTGGCCGGCTGTCCGGATCTCATGGATGCCTTCGAACACCAGCTGGGGCTGGTGCGCGAAATGACCGGCCAGAAACGCAACCGCGTTTACGCCTACACCGCCTATATCGACATACTGAATCGGGACTGACCCCGACCAACAGCCACAGCGTCGATGCGCTCAGGAATTGGAGCAGTAAAGAGGCGGCAGGGGAGGGCTCTGCCTAAACCCCGGTTTTCTCTCTGTGTCGATGCCCTGAACATACGGGCCTTTTTGTATTGATTGTTGGTGTTATTTAATACACAAATGGCCTTGTGCATGAACTGCCATCCACAAACGTTGTTATATATTGCTTTTCTCTATTTTTAATACACAAGTAGTTTTGTGAATGGTAGAGTCAACACAAAGTCATTTATGAATGACATATTAAAGAAACTAATACGCTAGCGGCGGTGCCCATGGAACCCTATCGACCACAAGACCTGCCACTGGCAGACATCGACTACGCCCAGCTGATCACCCTGGTTGGCGAGGCTAATGCCAAGCTGGCGGAATACAGTGGCTTGCTGCAAGGCATTGTGAATCCTGCGGTCATGCTGTCACCGCTAACTCAGCAGGAAGCGGTGCTGTCCTCAAAAATCGAGGGTACTCAGGCCACCGTGGAGGAGGTGCTGGAGCGGGAAGCCGGCCAGAACTTCGATGATCGCAAGAACGAAGACATCAACGAAATCCTCAACTACCGCAAAGCCATGATGCTCTCCCAGGAGCATCTCAAGGATGGCAGGCCGATCACCCTCAACCTCTTGTTGCAGCTGCATGCCATCCTGCTTGATAGCGTGCGTGGGCAACACAAGGCGCCGGGTGAATTCCGCAGGGAGCAGAACTGGATTGGTCGTCCCGGCTGCAGTATCGAACAAGCCAGCTTCGTGCCGCCTAACCCGCTGCAATTGGAAAGCCACCTGCAGCAGTGGGAGCAATACCTGCAACACAATGATTTCGATGTGTTGGCACAGACCGCCATCGTTCATGCTCAGTTTGAGTTGCTGCATCCCTTCAAGGACGGCAATGGCCGTATTGGCCGCCTGCTGATACCGCTTTTTCTGTACGCCAGACAGCGGCTTTCCAGCCCCATGTTTTACCTGTCGGACTACCTGGAAGCCCACCGTGATGAGTATTACCAGCGCCTCTCGGCTATCTCCGCCGAAGGCGACTGGACCGGCTGGATTCAGTTCTTTCTGCGTGCGGTCATTCAGCAGGCGCGCACCAATCTGGATAGAGTCCGTCGCATCATGGCGCTCTATGAAGAAACCAAGGCGGCAATGGCAGATATCACCCACAGCCAGCATAGCCCCAAGCTGCTGGACGGCATCTTTGATCGTCCGATTTTCAGCGCGGGCGACTTTGCCCGGCGTACCGGTATTAACAAGCAGACCCTGCACGGCCTGCTGCGCCAGCTGGTTCAGGAAACCGGGCCGCTCATTATTCTGCAGGAAGGGCAGGGCCGCCGGCCTTCCATCTACGCCTTTCCTGCCTTGCTTAACATCTGTGAAGGGAGAGACATCTTCCCTGCCACCCAAAACGCATAAGGCTGACCATGACCAACAACGACATCGTCCAGAAACTCTGGAACCTCTGCGACGTCCTCCGCGACGACGGCATCAACTACTCTGACTACGTCACCGAGCTGGTGCTGCTGCTGTTTATCAAGATGGTTCACGAAACTTCAGATCTGCCGATGCTGGAAAAACACCTGCTCCCAGAAGGTTGTAGGTGGACCGATCTGAATCAGAAGTCGGGAATTAATTTGTTGAACGACTATCAAGCGATTCTCACTGCTTTGGGAACGGGAAAACGAACTATGGTCGATTCGAGTGATCCGACGAAGACCATAGAAGTGAAGGTTCATGATGATCCACTGATTACAGCTATTTATGCCAAGGCTCAGACTCGATTGAGCGAACCCCGCCATCTGGAACAGATGATCAAGACCCTGGACCAGATCGACTGGTTCAGCGCCCAGAAAGACGGCCTCGGGGATCTCTACGAAGGCTTGCTGGAAAAGAACGCCAACGAAACCAAATCCGGTGCCGGGCAATACTTCACCCCCCGCGCCCTGATCGATTCCATGGTGCGCTGCATCCGCCCGCAAATTGGCGAAACCATTCAGGACCCGGCCGCCGGCACCGCCGGCTTCCTGGTCGCGGCGGATCAGTACATGCGCGCCCAGACCGATGACTATCTCGATCTCAGCGCCAAGGACGCCACGTTCCAGAAGAACAAGGCCTTTATCGGCGTGGAACTGGTGCCCTCCACCCGCCGCCTGGCGCTGATGAACTGCCTGCTCCACGGCATGGAAGGCGACAAAGAGGGCGTGGTTCACCTCGGTAACGCCTTGGGTATGGTCGGCCAGGGCCTGGACAAGGCCGATGTCATCCTCGCCAACCCGCCCTTCGGCACCGCCAAGGGCGGGGAAGCCTCCATCACTCGCGATGACCTCACCTACAAGACCAGCAACAAACAGCTCGCCTTCCTGCAGCACATCTACCGCAATCTCAACCCCGGCGGCCGCGCCGCCGTGGTGCTGCCCGATAACGTGCTGTTCGAAGCCGGCGTCGGCACCGACGTCCGCCGCGACCTGATGAACAAGTGCAACCTGCACACCATCCTGCGCCTGCCCACCGGCATCTTTTATGCTCAGGGCGTAAAAACCAATGTGCTGTTCTTCACCAAGGGCAGCGCCAAAGACAAACTGCAGGAAGAAAACTGCACCGAAAACGTCTGGGTCTACGACCTTCGCACCAACATGCCCAGCTTCGGCAAACGCACCCCCTTCGGCGAACAACACCTCAAACCCTTCGAGCAGGTCTACGCCCCCGGTATGGACGATGCCGCCGTAGGAGCCTGCCTGCAGGCGATCCTTCACCCAGACAACCGCACCGAAGGCGAATACAGCTTCAACGCCGAAGAGATCGACCTCAGCGAAGACGCCAAACAAACCGACGAAAACCAGGGCGTCGACGACCAGCTCGTCCACAGCCGCTGGCGCTGCTTCACCCGCGAATGGATCGCCGACCATAAGGGTGACTCCCTCGATATCGCCTGGCTCAAGGACAGCGACAGTGTCGATGCAGCCAATCTTCCAGAGCCGGAAGTATTGGCAGGGGAGGCCATGGGTGAGCTGGTGCAGGCGCTGGGTGAGCTGGATGGGTTGATGCGGGAGTTGGGGGCTGGAGAGGAAGCTGATGGGCAGAAATTGCTAGTTGCTGAATGTTTTGGTTTGAAGGATGAAGAAAGGTCATGAGCCAAGTTAAGCCAGCGTTTTGGAACAGTTCTAGCATAGGAGAGCTGTGTGACTTGATTAATGGTAGAGCCTTCAAGACAACGGAATGGAGCGAAACAGGACTTCCAATTATCCGCATCCAAAACCTCAATAATCCTGATGCGAAATATAATCATTTTGATGGTGATCTTGCGGATAAGCATCGAATAGAAAATGGCGATTTGTTGTTCGCATGGTCGGGAACTCCGGGAACATCCTTCGGCGCACATGTGTGGTGCGGAGAAACGGCTGCGCTAAATCAGCATATTTTCAAGATCGATTTCAAAGAGTCATATATACATAAAAAATATCTTAGATATGCCATTAATCAGAAATTGGAGGAACTAATTTCTGGTGCGCATGGTGGTGTTGGATTGCGGCATGTTACAAAAGGGAAATTTGAGGCTGCAAAGATAGCGTTCCCCGCGCGAGCCGAACAAAAAGCCATCGCCGAAAAACTCGACACCCTGCTGGCCCAGGTAGAAAGCACCAAGGCCCGACTCGAACGCATCCCGAAAATCCTCAAACGCTTCCGCCAATCCGTCCTCGCCGCCGCCGTGAGCGGGAGGTTGACGGAGGGGTTTAATATAACTGATCAGGATTATTACCAGTCTATTGATGAAGAAATAATAGAAGATAGAAAGCTCGCTACGATCCCTCTTCCAAATGCAGAGGAGCTTGAGCTTGCGGTGAGTTTTTTTGATGGCGCAAGTTGGGACAGGTGGAAACTATATGCACTCGAGCAGCTTGTTGATAGTAAAAGAGGTATTCCATACGGAATCGTCCAAACAGGAGAGGCTCAGCAGGAAGGCGTGCCTACAATACGTTGTGGTGATGTTAAGCCTCTATACATAGAAAGCGATAATCTCAAAAAGGTCCTTCCTGAAATTGAGGATAAATACTCTCGAACAAGGCTAAGGGGAGGAGAGGTCCTGCTGGCTATTCGGGGGACGGTGGGAAATGCAGCAGTTATTGATGATAAGTTAGTTGCCAACCCAATAAATATTAGTAGAGAAGTAGCGATGATTCCTGTTAGAGGGAACATTTCATCGCGCTATGTGGCTCTGTTGTTGCAGTCTCCGGGTGGATACAGGGCACTTGCAGAGAAAACAAAAGGTGTTGCCCAAAGGGGTATCAATCTTTCTGACGTTAAACGTCTGGTCACACCGTTGCCAACCTTTAGCGAGCAAGCTGAGATCGTTCGCCGCGTAGACCAACTCTTCGCCTACGCCGACACCATCGAAACCCAGGTCAACAACGCCCTGGCACGGGTCAATAACCTCACCCAATCCATCCTCGCCAAGGCCTTCCGCGGCGAACTAACCGAACAATGGCGCAAGGACAACCCGGATCTGATCAGTTGCGAAAACAGCGCCGAAGCCCTGCTGGAAAAGATCAAGGCAGAACGCGCAGCGGCCAAGCTGGTGAAGAAAGCTAAAGCAAAGGTAAGAAAGGGGTAGGATGTGAGTTTTTTGAAAGATGGATCTTATGTGGCGTTTGATATTAGTGCGAAGAATGTGATTACTCGGCCAGCTCTTGCTGGTGCGTGGATTGAGGTTTATCTCAAGGGAAGGGTTTCCGATAATGGTATTAACGCTATTCCTCTATCTGGATCTCTTCAGATAAATGCTCAAGGCCCCCAGTTGCCGTGGCCTCGGTTCGATTTGTACCAGACGTACCAGCCGCAAGCCTTTAACGGAAATGAGACGCAAATCATATATGCCGGTCATGTTGGTTATCCTTTGCTGGAGGCCTTTGAGAAAGAGCGAGCAGGCAAGGATTTCTCAGTGCACATACAAGCTTCGCTGAGAGTGCATGCTCAGAATGGTGCTATAGAGGATTGGAACCTTAACGGTCATGAATCGCTACATAAGAATGTTCAGGAATGGGGGAATATTCTGTCTTCTGCAGGGTATAGGAAGTACCTTTTCCATGATTTATCGTTCCCGGCAGATGGCAGTGAAAGGGAAAATTCTGTCTATAGCCTACTGTATACGGCGAGAGCGCTTTTCGAATCAGGGTTATATAGGGAGTGCGTGGCAAGACTGAGGCAAGCGGAAGAGAGACTTCGCGAGCGTAGAAAGGACAAGAGGAACATTTTTTCAGCTATGGAAGCGTCCGCGTCAAATTCTAGAGCAGAGAAAGAGGCAATGACGCTGGATCAACGGCTTTTTTCGTTGAGAGGCCATATGCAGAATGTACTCCACTCAGCAGCCCATGAAGCAGAGCCGGATTCCTCGTTTACTCGTGAGAAGGCGAAGCTCCTCCTCATTACGGTATCGGCCATGGTAGAGCTATTTCCAGAGCCGACTGTCGATTTGGTCGCTGGAGAGAAAGATGAGTGACATCAAACTGTTCCAGCTCAAAGGCAATAGCGTAACCGAGCTTGCGGGCAGCGCGGTTAAGCTCGAAAAAGATCTTCAGCTTCATGTGGAGTCCAACATGGAGGTGCTGCTCGGCGTCCGCTTCCTGGCCAGTGAGTATGGCACTGGCAAAACCCATAAAGGGCGTATCGACTCCTTGGGGCTGGATGAGAACGGTTGCCCGGTGATCGTCGAGTACAAGCGCCACAGCAATGAGAATGTAATCAACCAGGGCTTGTTCTACCTGGACTGGCTGCTGGATCATCAGGCCGAGTTCAAGCTGCTGGTCATGGAGCAGATTGGCAGGGAGGTGGCTGAATCCATCGAATGGGGTGGCACTCGCCTGATCTGCATCGCCTCGGACTTCAACAAGTACGACGAGCACGCCGTCCAGCAGATCAATCGCAATATCGAACTAATGCGCTATCGCTACTTCGGTAGCGAGCTATTGCTGCTGGAATTGGTCAACGCCCAGACCGCCAGCGGTTCCCTGATTCCGACAACCTTGTCCCTTCAAACGAAACGTCCAGCGAAAACCAATAGCCGCAAAGACGGCAAGAGAAGTGGCGACAAATCCCAGCAAGAGCGACTGGAGTTGGCGTCCCCCGAGCTGCTCAAGCTCTATGACACGGTGTGCAGCTACATTGAGCAGCTGGGCGATGAAGTCCAGCGCAAGGAGCTCAAGCTCTACACTGCCTTCAAACGCATCCGTAATTTCGTCTCGCTACTGGTAATGCCAGGAAAAGATACGCGCCTAGTCATGTACCTCAAACTCCCCGGTTCATTGGGGGAAGAAAATAGCTTCAGCCGAGACATGAGCAGTATCGGCCATTGGGGTACGGGAGATTTGGAAGTGAATATCCGTAATGCAGAGGATTGGGAAAGAGCAAGGCAGCTTGTGGATAAAGCCTATCAGCAGAGTTAGTTCGAAGATTGAGCGATAAAATTATGGTTTCAATGGATGGAATGTTTTCGTCTCGCTTATTGAAGAGGTTGGCTTTGGGGCGAAAGCTGTCTTCCTTTCTGCATAATGAAGTAGGCATCAGAAGTAATGATGTACGTAAGGTTTTATCTTTGACAGCGAATGACTCTGATGCCGAAAGGTTAGTCGGAAAGATCGATGGTTACTGGCGCAGGAAAAGACAGGAAGCTGGCTTGAGTGCTCACCCAGAAGATAATAAAGAAAGGCTGCTTATCTACTCTCTCGTTTCTCATGTGCTGGCTTCGCACTCCTCATGCTATGAAGTGCTGATGGAAGAGGCTAAGTATATCGAGAATATTGAATTTTTACCCATTGCTTTGATGCTTGAGGCAGAGGTGTTTCATGATGGTTCTGATCTTGGTGAGGCTTTGAACGCAATAAGGAATGAGAGAAAAGAAGGTATAGTAAAAATAATAGATCCGGTGGCTCTCGATAACGAGTTTGTGACTGGGCCTTACCCGTCAGTATCTGACGTAAAATACGCTGATCTGAAAATAGATTTAATTTCGATTTTTGACAATTCAGTTCTGTCATGGCTGGCTTTGATGGATGTCTTGTTTCACAGATCAATTCCCGAGTTTGTTGATATAACGCCTGTTCCATGGTTTTTGAGATTGATGCCTCTTAACCCGGATTTCAAAGCCAAGACTTCCAATGCCAGGCTTATTGATATGTTGGCTTGTATATCATTCAGGAAGTCGCGACGTATCTGGCCAGATAAACCGCCAAAGACGGGTGAAATCACCAGTAACCCCGGGTTCTCATCGGCCTGGCGGAGAAATGATAAGCGGCTTGGGGCGTCTGATGAATCTGATCCGAATAAGGTTATCAGTCACTGGCGGGAGCCGGGCCGGAAGTTTTCTTTCGGTGACTTTGCAGGCCTATGGTCGGCGCTAAACCCGCAGGAAAATGTGGCCTCCATGCTCCCCTTGTTTTACGCCTCCAATATTTGGCAGGAGGTATTTTTCTCTCGTGAGAGAGAAGCCAATTTGATATTTAGACGGTGCCTTTTTAATAGATATGAATATTGGTGGAAGCTGCATCTGGCAGTTAGCCAGGAAGAAGGGTATGAAGCCGCTGAAGCCCCTCTCCCTGGCTGCATATCGCTGGTTTAGTGACTCGATATTTACCCGCTGGAACTGGTCAGATGCCAGCCATTGTCATTGGGGCATTCGTAGACGCGCAGATTTGGGGCTCCTTGCTCGGCTAGTATACTGGCACGCCTGTCTGCCCCTTTTCTTGTCTCATAAAGGCTTTTGGGTTCACCTGAAGCGCTGGTGCAGTAACCGCATGTTCGGCTTGGGGTGTGCCTGCTCTTGGGCGTCAGGTGCCAGTATCTGCATTTGGTGCAATCATAAGGAATTAGGTCGTTCCCATATATTGTGTTGATGTAGTTCGCTGCATCTTCAGCCTGAAATTCAAATTCATACTCAGTGAGCGGTTCGCCTCGCTTGCTCATGCAGGTCATGCTTTTGCTCGCCATATTTATGCTCCTTGTCTGCTGTTGAAGTAACAGAAAAGAGCTTAATTCGATTTAAAAAGCATTTTTCCCCATCTTTAGGACAGAGGCATGTAGGAAATGATTTGCCTGAATGCTCATCCGTTCACTTCTTCCATGCAGTCCGGCCCCACCTGTTGACGCATCACTCTTCTGTGTTGTTCCCTCAGTTCGGCTGATGCGCTCTGGGTCGAGTTGCTGTCTGGCTACCAGTATGGGGCTCGCTAACTTTGCCTGGGTTGGGAAATGACCTGTTACCAAGCCAGTGACTTTCTTGTTTGCATGCATGCCGGGGGCAGAGAGCCCCCTCGGAAGGGTGCGGATAGATGGCGCACCAGCAAGCGATGACAAGACGGGTCAGGATATTCGTTCAGCAAGCTGAACTTCCCACAAAACACCCTCTCCACCCAGCGGCAGCGTCACTCGATATTCTGGATCTGTTTGTTGGTTAAGAATTAAAAATACTTGAAAGTCAATTGGTTGCCTGTGTTTTTGCATGGCGGTTTTTGCTTTGCCCACCATGTTGCCCACCACTTTTAAGTCCTTGATTTAGCTTAATGAGCAAATACGCGGGGCCTTTTGGAGGAGGGTGGGTTGCTGAAAAGGCGGGGTCCACGTGCCCGGTATTTCAGGTCGTGACGATAGGGTTTCTGGTGAATGTATTCACTGGAGAGCAAGATGACAATTCGTTGGCGTTACCTGGATGGATGGCTGGTAGCTCATCATTAAGAAGGGTCGGAATTGAGGATCTGGGAAGCGGATTCTTCATTGGGCCCGGCGCTGGCCTTATTGCTGAATGAGGCTCCAGAACTCTCACGTCTATTAGTGCAGGGATTTGGCCAAAATTGCTGACGGCAGTACGATTCCTGGCCTTTGGTGCACTCGCGCGGCTTTCTTTGGGCATTATGGTGTCTATTTTGTCCATTAAATGCGAAAATTGGACAAAATAGTATCCATATAGGTGTGATATGGTCGCCCTACTTGACGATGCCGATGTCCAGCGGGCATTTGCCACCCATCTGCGACGTTTGCGCAAGCAGGCCAAGCTGTCTCGCGATGCGCTAGCTGCGCGTAGCGGTGTGCCAGCATCCACCATCAAGAAATTCGAGCTCACCGGCCAAATCTCGTTCCGGCAGCTGCTATTTCTCTGGCAGAGTCTGGACGATCTGCGTCGCCTGTATGCGTTGACTCGCAATTCCCTCAGCGAAGCTGAGTTGCCATCCAGTATCGATGAGGTGTTGAGCGATGACCTTTAAGCCGGTCCGCAAGCTGACGGTAACCCGCACGCTGGCAACGGGGCAGGCGGTGACGGTGGGTGTGCTGGCGCAGAATCGGCAGGGCGTCTTCTTTCAGTACGATGCAGATTATCTGGGGCGATATGGCAACCTCTCGCCCTTTGGCCTAAAGGCAACCACGGAGCTGCAGCTTGCTCCCAAAAGGCCGCACTCCGGCCTGCATGGCCTGTTCGGCGATAGTCTGCCTGATGGCTGGGGTTCCTTGCTGCAAGATCGTGTGTTCCGACAGCATGGCATTCTCCCTGCCCAGATCACCGCCATGGATCGCCTGGCGTTTGTAGGGGCTTCCGGGATGGGGGGCCTGTCATTCTCGCCGACCTCGGAATACCAGCTTGCCTCAACCGGCGACATCGACCTGGCGAAGCTGGGTCTGGAGGCGCAGGCGTTTTTTGACGGTCA
>NZ_PBSH01000050.1 GCF_002726155.1 Alcanivorax sp.
GGACTGAAGTTTCTAGTTTTCGCCATCGTCTTCACCTGATTCATTATGTGAGTGATCATACACTCAAAATCAGGTGGCCAGATTTACTATGCCACTACACTCACCTGGATCGAACCATTAAACCGGTAGTCGTGATTCGTGGGGAGATTCCGGCCACGCCTAAAACCCTGAGTGGTGAGGAATATTTCGATATTTCTTCCTCAGAACTACGTTATTGGTCCATTTGCCAAAATGAGTACTACTCACAGAAAGTACAGGCGTGTCTGTATGACGAACAAATTTCCATCAATCCTGACGGTAGATACACTATCGTGACCAGCCTTCCTGAAGACCGCCCTTCCAACGCGACCTCTGATTGTGGTATTGGCTATCTCGAATGGGCAGAGCATGGCGATGGCTTTTCTATCATTGATGGTCGTGAAGATGATCTGACTAAATCTCTGCTGATTGTCCGCAATATGAAGCCAATGAACGGCTTTGAACAGACGATCCAGAACACCGAAACTCCTGGCGATGAAAGTGCTGTGATGGGTGAGTACCTGCCAACGGCACAGTATTACACGAGGGAAGAGTTTGAGGCCTTGGGCTGTGATGCCTATAACAGCCTCTGAGTGATTTACCTTTCCGGGCTACCTTCAACCCTGCGTTGAAGGTATTCGGAAGGTGTCATCTGGAACCAGTTCCTGAACGCTTTCAGGAACTGGCTCTTGGCCCGATAGCCCAAAAGAAAAGCTGTTTCGTTCGCATTGAAGCGATTTTGAACAAGATACTCCTCAACGAGTTTTTTCCTTTCCGACTGCAGAATTTCATTGAAGGTGAGATTCTCGCTTTTCAAGCGCCGTTGAAAGCTGCTCACACTCATACTGAAAAACATGGCTATGTTTTCACGCTTGGGTTCAATGAATCCCAGTACGGTGCGCAATGTCAGCCTGACTTGCTCGCTCATGGTTAAAGACGGGAACTGACTTTCCAGCATGTTAATGACCGCCCCCAGCTGTAGCTTGTTACCACTGATATCGGCTTGCCCATCAATGCGATAACTCAGCGCATTTTTACAGGAAGCAAAGCGCGGGATCTGGCGAAAGCTGCGTTTAAACAACGCAACGTTGATAGTTGCAGGTTGCCGTTGCAGTGTGACCAAGGAAGGAAGTGCGCCGCGTAAGGTGAAGACCAGGCGGGATAACCCCAGCATGGCTCCTTCAATCTGGTGGTAATTGATTACCCCCGGAACGGTTGGCAAGAAAGCGATTTCGATCTCCCCGCGTGATTCGTTCACCTCAATCACGACGACTTCCGATGCGATGCGGAAGTACCGCGCCACTAATCTGAGAATCAGGCTAAGGGGAACACTTTCCATGTGTTCTTTCATGGGCCTGAGAGCCATGTCAATGGATTGAAACAACGGCATGGCATGTACATCGATACGATCGATGATTTCCAGGCCCAGGTTTTCTTCCTGGGTGACCTCCGCAGCCATGCGAATATCATTGCTGACGATCTCAACCGGTATACGGCCGGAGGGGAAATCTTCAGGTGCCGCACGGGGAGTGCGTAATTGGGCCAGGAGTTCGAGCTTTCCCTGTTCGGTCAAAAACTGTCGCAGTGCAACACGGTTGGCTTGAATGGTGTGATAGTGAACGCTGTACTGCGTTTTTTTCTTGCTCATTATGACGTAATCACTCTACGGGATTCCGTGGAGATATGTCCCGGCTCCCGTCATTGCCTAGCTTCGCGTAACGCGAATCAGCATGCCGAACAGGGCATGGTCGAAATAGTACACCTGGTGGCCCGCAAGGCGGCGCTTCTCGTCGATGTCCACGTACAGGCGCTCGCCGTTGCTTTGCGTGTTAAACCAGATTTGTGGTGTTACATGGAGATAGCGGGATTTGCTGAACTGCAGGGTGCCTTCCAGTTCCGGTATTTCGCCGCCTTCGGTGGGCAGTGTTTGCCCGCCGCGCACATAGACCGGCAATGTCTCTGCTTTGCTGCCGATGGGTTGTTCCCAGGCGGCATGATACAGCTCGCGGTAGTCGCCGGTGCCTTCCATGCGTTCCAGCATATAACCAAGCACTTCGTCGTCCTGGGACAGCGGCTGCCAGGCGCCCCGGGCAACGGCATCCGGGTCGGCCGCTTCACTGGTTTCCGGTTGGCCAATGGTCACGGCCTGTGAGGCATAGTGAGGCTGCAGGCCAGTTGCCCAGATTTCTTCACTGCTGGCATTGTTTTGAGCAAACACCAGCACTTCCACTTTGTACCATCTTTGTGCGATAGCGGTGTTGCCTAACAGGACCAGAACAACCAACAGTAAAGCGCGATGCATTGAACACTCCTTGTGCCGCCTTATAACGCCGAATGCATAACGCACGACGCCGGATGCCTAAACTCTGACCGCCCCAAGATCAAAAACCTGTTTTCCGGTTTTATTGCATCAGGCGTCATGCGTCTGGCGTTTAATATGGGTGCCGACTATACCCCAATAAGCCTGGATTGCTCACGGGCGATGGGGTAATCGGCGCGGATTTTGTGACAAAAGCGTGGTTAACGGCTCGGTGTTACGCCTGTCTTCACCTGTGCCTTCAGCTTGCGCTGCCTGTCTTGATGCTTTGGGCTGCCAGGCGCGTCAGTAGTTCCTGCACGACCTGGATACGTTCCTCCGGTGTCTCGCTGTCTTCCACAAAACGCAGGGCGTTGGCCCCTTCCAGCTTGAAGCGGTTGGGGCCGGACTGGACCAGCTTGACGATGGTGAGCGGGTCCACCGGAGTGCGCTCACCAAATTCCAGTTTGCCGCCAGTGGCGTGGGCATCCAGGCGAATAATGCCCAGCCGTTCAGCCTGTTGGCGTAGTTCGGTCACGGCGAACAGGTTTTTCACCGGTTCCGGCAACAGGCCAAAGCGGTCGATCATTTCCACTTGCAGCTCTTTCAGCCCCGCGCGGGTTTTACAGCCAGCGATGCGCTTGTAGAGCGTGAGGCGGCCGAACACATCGGGCAGGTAGTCTTCCGGGATCAGCGCGGGAATGCGCAGGTTCAGTTCCGGGCCGCCGCTGAGGGGTTTTTCCACATCCGGTTGCTCGCCGCGTTTCAGCGCTTCCACCGCTTGTTCCAGCATTTCCATATAGAGGCTGAAACCGATGGTTTCGATGTTGCCATGCTGCTCTTCGCCGAGCAGCTCACCGGCACCACGGATTTCCATGTCCTGGCTGGCGAGCATGAAACCGGCGCCCAGGTCGGTGGCTTGCTCGATGGCTTCCAGCCGTTTGATGGCGTCCTTGGTCATCACCTTGGGGCTGGGGGTAATCAGGTAGGCGTAGGCCTGGTGGTGGCTGCGGCCCACCCGGCCACGGAGCTGGTGGAGTTGGGCCAGGCCGAGCTTGTCGGCGCGATCGATGATGATGGTGTTGGCGCTGGGCACATCGATGCCGGTTTCGATGATGGTGGTGCTCACCAGCACGTTGAAACGACGGTGGTAAAAGTCGCTCATCACCGCTTCCAGCTCGCGCTCGCGCATTTGCCCGTGGGCAATGCCGACCCGGGCATCGGGCACCAGCTTGCGAATATCCGCGGCGGTTTTCTCCATGGTGTCGATGTCGTTGTGCAGGTAATACACCTGGCCGCCGCGCAGCAGTTCGCGAAGCAGGGCTTCCTTGATGGCGGTGTCGTTGTGTTGCTGTACGAAGGTCTTCACCGACAGGCGTTTTTGCGGCGGTGTGGCGATGATGGAAATATCACGCATGCCGCTCATGGCCATGTTCAGGGTGCGCGGAATGGGGGTGGCGGTGAGGGTGAGAATGTCACACTCGGCGCGCATCTGTTTCAGGCGTTCCTTGTGGCGCACCCCGAAGCGGTGTTCTTCATCGACAATAATCAGGCCTAGATTGTCGAAAGCCACGGTTTCCTGGAGTAGCTGGTGGGTGCCTACCAGAATATCCACTTTGCCTTCCTTGAGCCGTTGCAGCACCTGGGTCTTTTCCTTGGCGCTGCGAAAGCGCGACAGCACTTCGATATTTACGGGCCAGTCGGCAAAACGGTCAGTGAAGGATTCGTAGTGTTGCTGTGCGAGCAGGGTGGTTGGCACCAGTACCGCGACCTGGGTCTGGTTTTCCACGGCCACGAAGGCGGCGCGCATGGCCACTTCGGTTTTGCCGAAGCCCACGTCACCACAAACCAGCCGATCCATGGGCTGGCTGGATTGCATGTCGGCCACCACGGAGGCGATGGCGGCTTGCTGGTCCGGGGTTTCCTCGAAGGGAAAGCCGGCACTGAAACGGTCGTAGTCGTTCAGGTCCACATCGAACTGACGACCTTCCCGGGCCTCGCGGCGGGCGTAAGTGTTCAGCAGTTCGGCGGCCACATCATGGATTTTTTCGGCGGCTTTCTGGCGGGCCTTGGTCCACTGCTCGGTGCCGAGGCGATTCAGTGGCGCGGTGTCGCCGCCACCGTAACGACTGATCAGGTGCAAAGAGGACACCGGCACATAGAGTTTGTCGCCGCCGGCGTATTCCAGCAGTAAAAACTCGTGTTGCTGGCGGTGCACTTCCATGTGGGTGAGGCCCAGATAGCGGCCCACGCCGTGTTCCAGATGGACCACTGGGGAGCCCACGGTCATTTCGCCCAGGGAGCGGAAGGCCTGTTCGGCGGCGCCATCGTCGCTGCTGGATTTACGGCGCCGGCGTTGCAACACCCGTTCGCCGTACAGATCGTTTTCGGTGACCACTAACAACGCATGTTCCGGAGCGTAGAAACCCGCATCCAGTTCACCCCGGGTCAGGCTCCAGCGCGCCGGGTTGGCAATGAAATCTGGCCAGTTGTCTTTCATGGCCGGCTGGATCTGAATTTTCTGCATCAGCTCCAGCAACGCTTCCCGGCGACCGGCGGTTTCCGCACAGATCAGGATGTGGGTGTCCGGGTGTGCGTCGGAAAAAGTATGCAGCAGGGCAAGCGGATTATTGGCGCGCACATCGGCGGTGAGCGCGGGCATGGGGGCCACATCAAAGTGAATAGCCTGGTCTGCGCCGCCCGAATCGCTAGTGGTCTGGCGCGCGCGCGGGTGCTGTTTCAGGGCCGCGTTCAGTTCGTCCGGGCGCAGGAACAATTGCCAGGGGGGCAGAATCGGGCGGTGAATATCGTGGCGGCGGGATTCGTGGCGTTGCTCCACATCCTGCCAGAAATGCTCGATGGCGCTCTGGCAGTCAGCCAGTTCTACCAGGCGCACATCGTCGGGCAGGTAATCGAACAGGGTGGCCATCTGCTCGAAAAACAGCGGCAGATAATATTCCAGGCCGGGTGCTGCCAGGCCGTCCGTCACATCCTGATAGAGAGGGACGTGACGGGTATCCACGTCAAAGGTATCGCGGAAGTTGCTGCGGAAGCGGGCGATGCCTTCAGCGCTGAGGGGGAATTCCGCCGCGGGCAGCAGGGTGATGTCGTCCACTTTGCCAGTGGAGCGCTGGCTTTCCGCTTCAAACAGGCGCAGGGATTCGATTTCATCGTCGAACAGTTCGATACGAAATGGCTGCTCGGCGCCCATGGGGTAGATATCCATGATCGCCCCACGCACGGCAAATTCGCCGTGCTCGTACACGTTATCCCGCTGTCGATAGCCGCTGGCGACCAGCCGGCTGCGGGTGGCTTCCATGTCGAAGCGATCGCCCACCTTGAGCAGGAAACTGTTGCCGGTGATGTGGATCGGCGGCGCCAGGCGCTGCATCAGCGTATTGACCGGCACCACCAGAATGCCTTTGTGAGTGGCGGGCAACTGATGCAGCACCTGAATGCGGTCGCTGATGATGTCCTGGTGTGGGCTGAACAGGTCGTAGGGCAGGGTTTCCCAGTCCGGGAACAGCATGACCGGCGTTTCACTGCCGGCCAGATAGAAGCTCAGGGAGTCGGTAAGCTGCTGGGCACGACTGCTGTTGGGTGCCAGGATCATGAACAGGTGGTCTTCGCTGCGGGCCAGTTCGGCCAGTACGGCAGCCATGCTGCCGGCATTGAGGCCGGCCCAGTCCTTGTAGTGCTCTCGCCCGCTGGGAAAGAGGTTGCTGTCGGGGAGTAGCTTCATCGAGACCTGTTCCTGCGCATTCGGTGAGATATCAGGCGGCGTATTGTAGCCAAGGGTGACGGTGCCGTCAGCGCCGTCTACACTGCGGGCATCATTTGGGGAGGTGGCATGATCACATTACAACAATGGAAAGACTGTGAAGGGCAGGCGTTCGCGCTGGAAAATGGCGAAAGTTTGACGCTGGCGGAAGTGAATGTGCCGGTGTCCCCCGAGGGCTGGGAGTGCTTTTCCCTGCTGTTCGCGGGCCCGCTACAACTGGAGCAAGGGGCGGTGGTTATGCGCAACGAGACGCTGGGTGAGGCGTCCGTGTTTCTGGTGCCGGTGGGGCCGCTAGGCGCCAGCGATGGTACCTACCATTTCGAGGCGGTGTTCAATCGCCAGCTTGCCAGCGCATAAGCAGGTAGACGCCCTTGTCTTCCTGCTCCTCAAAGCCCAGCCGAAGGTAGAGTCGCCGCGCCGGGTTGTTCGTTTCCACGTGAATGGTCAGGGGCTTGCCGGACTGGCGAGCCCGTGATTGCAAGGTGGAGAGGATCTGTGATCCCAGTCCTGTACCACGAAAGGCGGGCAGCAGGGCGATGTCCACAATGCGGATCTCTTGCTCCCAGTCCGAGACATACAGCCTCCCGGCGGTCTCCCCGTTGAGTTCGATCAGGTGCCGTTCCGCTTCCGGATAATGCTTGAGGTAGTGTTCGTGCTGCGCTTTTGCCTGCAGGGTCAGAAAGGCATCCTGCTGCGCCTGGGGCCAGCCGGTTTGCGCCACTTCTTCCTGACGGGTGCTGGTGTAGATGGCCAGTAACATCGGCGTGTCGCTGTCACTGGCCGGGCGTAAACGGTAGCTGTGCATTACGAAGGGGAAGGGTAGATGCCGAACAGGGCCACAATGAAATGCACAAACAGTTGTGGTGTGGTGTGCGCTTGGCCCACGGGAAGCGCCTCCCAGGTCTGTTGTGTTTTCCCCAGGCCGCGATCAATGCTGACGCTGGTGGTAGCCGCAACCGCGCCACTGGCATTGCCGCCACTTTTGTCGCCCAGATGAACCTCAGGAAGCCCCGGGCCCTTGCCGGCGTGCACCGGGGAGCGGCCACGACAATCCGGTAGGCCGAATGTGGTGCTGCCGTCGCCACCGTAAATGGTGCCGAACAGGGAGAACAGTGCATCGTTTTGCGATATCGCTAATAGTTGACCATCACAGAATGCCCAGCCTAGCGGGGCATAATTGCCGGCAAACATGCGAATCTCGCCGATAAAGGGTTCAGACATAGGGACCTCTCGTTAGCTGCGGGGTGGGAAAATCCCTTGCAGGGCGATGGCAAAGTTAAGCGCGATGGTGGGCATCTGCGCGCCTTGGGTGGCAACTGGTGTGCTATTCAGGGTGCTGTCCAGGTTGCGGTCCAGTGTCAGGCTGTCCAGGGTTTCTCCGTCGTCGGTGTCGCTCAGGGTTCCCCCTTTGCTGCCTTGGCTGATGTTGCCGGATGCCAGATGCATTGGGGTGCGGCCGCGCAGGTCTGGAAGCGCAAAGCTGGTTCTGCCGTCGCCGCCGTAGGTGGTCCCCAACAGAGAATACAGAGACTGGTTTTGGTTGATTGGCAGAATCTGACCATCGCAAAAGGCCCAGCCTCTGGGGGCAAAGTTGAAGCCGTAAATGCGGATTTCAGCGAGAAAGGGTTCGCTCATCAGTGGGGCTCCTAGCTTCTGAATGGGTAGAGCCCTTGCAGGGCAATAATATAGTTCACGCCCAAGTAAGGGTGACGCTGATCGCCAGCAGGTATTTTGGCGGTAATAGTGCGCGTGGTCTGGTTACTGCCTAATCCACGATCTGGTGTGACGCCTTGCACCACCGTTACGCTGGACTGGGTGTTATTCACCCGCTGGCCCGGGTCGTAATCTCCAAGCCCGGGGGCATGACCGGGGTGCGCTGGTGCTCGGCCTTGCAGGTTTGGCAAATTGAATACCGTTGTGCCATTCCCGCCATAAATGGTGCCAATCAGGCTGAACAGGGCGGCGTTTTGATTAATAGGCAAAAGTTGCCCGTTGCAGAACGCCCAGTTGCGAGGGGCAAAATTACCCGCAAAGATGCGGATTTCGGCGATAAAGGGTTCGCTCATAGTGACCTCATACGCTGATCAGCAGGTTACTGCCCGGTTGCCAGCTCAAGTGAGCCAGCTGCTGGGCGCCGGTTTGGGGGAGTGCCAGTAGCGGAGTGGAACGATCTGCCCAGCAAAGTTGTTTCTGGCACCGGTCCATCACCAGTAGCTGGTCGTTGACGGCGGTCAGCCCGCTGGGCATGTTCATGGCGCTCACTTCACTCCCCAGGCTAAGGCCGGCCAGGGTGAAGTGATGCAGACGCCGGTCACCGACAGTGAGCAGGCTGATGCGATCCCCGGTTTTGGCCAGTGAGGCAGGGCCATTCAGGGGGCGATCGCTCTCTATCCATTGGCTCGCCCCTGTGCGCAGATTCAGGCGCATCAGCCGGTGGCCGTGCACGTCCGCAATCAATGCGTGTTCGCGATGAAGGACAAAGTCAGCAGGCTCCAGCAGCTCGGTCAGGCTGATTTGGCGCGCCTGTGAACCGTCAGGCCGGTGCCAGCGGAGCTGGCGCTGGCCGCGATCGAGCAGGACAACGTTGTCGCCATCCAGTGCGGCGGCCACGATACGGGTTTCGTAGGGGGCGCCGGTGGTGAGGCTCTGAATGCTGCCATTGCGTTGCCACAGTGCCTGGCGACCATGATCGCTGACCTGCAGTCGCTGGTTGTCGCCCAGGGCAATGGCGCGGGCGCCATTGACCAGTTCTACGCGGGTGGCAGTGGCACCCGCAAGCAGAGGGGTGCTTAACAGCACGCCGGCCGCGCCCCCTGCAGCGATGAATTGCCGTCGGGTGATGGTCATTAGTTGGTAACCGCGCAAGTAATGGTGATAGCGGCAGGGGTTGCTGCCACGCCGGTTTGCCAGGTTTCGCAGCTGCCACTCCAGGTGCCTGCAGCACTGGGGTAGCTGTTGGTGATGTAGCTATCACTGGCGCACTGAACACCGCCAGCCAGAACGACACCGCTGCTGCACTGACAGCTTGTCGCGCTGTTACAGGTGCTATGGGCAATATTGCTGGTGCTGAAGGTGCCGGCGGGGCCGGTCATGCCAGTGGGGCCCATTGGGCCTTGGGGCCCCATCGAGCCGGGAGTCCCAGGAGGCCCCATCGAGCCGGGAGAGCCGGGAGGACCCATTATGCCGGGAGAGCCAGGGGGGCCCATCATGCCAATGGGCCCCATGGGGCCTTGCAAGCCTTGAGGGCCGACAGGTCCTTGTGCGCCGTCAGCTCCAGCGGGACCTACAGGACCAATAGGCCCGGTTGCACCATCAACGCCATCAACGCCGTCAGCACCAGCAGGCCCCGCATCACCGGTATCGCCTTTTGGACCAACCAATCCGCTATCCGGGCCAACCCATTCGCCGTTTTCATTAATCAGCAGTTGCCCGTCAATGCTCAGGGAGAGTGGTTCAATATCACCAGTGACCTGTTCGGCTTCACGGGCCTGAAAGGCGTAGGGGACGCTACCGGTGGTAACCGCAAGGCGCGGCATCATTTCGCTGTCGCCATCGATGGCCAGGCCCAGTTCGACCTGATCGCTGCCGAGTAAATCGTCGGGTAGCGGGTTGCTGGCGTCGTCGCCGAGAACCACGCTGTAGCGGCCGTCTTCGGCGGTAATTACCTGGGTTTCAGTCCACAGTACCGCGCCGAGCCCCTGGGGATCGGTGGCGGTGCCGCCGGCGGTTTGATATTCCGTGGTGCGCCCGGACATATCGTAAAGGGTGACCTCCACATCAAAGGTGCCGTGTAAAGGGCGCTGGCTACTGAGGTCGGTGAGATATCCCTGAACTACCAGGCGGGAAGGGACTTCTGCGTGGGCAGAAGTTGTGGCAAGCGCGCAGAAAACCCCTATTGCCGCCAGGCAATAGCGAAGTGATTGAAGCATCAGATTGTCCCCCAGGAGATGCAGAAGGTCGGGCCTTCTTTAGTCGTTGAGTACATATTAGGCATTTCTTTGTTAAACAAACAAGCTGTATCCGCTATTGCGCCTGCCTACTTTCCAGTATGTCGTCAATCTCAAAATTCTTTTTAGTTGCAGGTAGTATGGCGACCATTGGTTTTATTGCGCTGAGGATTGGCTATGAAAGCACCGGTTCAGGAGCTGATGGGTCTGTTTGACCTGGAACAGTTGGAGAACAATTTGTTTCGCGGGCAGAGCGAGGCCAATGGCCAGCGCAGCGTATTTGGGGGGCTGGTGGCCGGGCAGGCGCTGCTGGCGGCATCGCGGACGGTGGATGAGAGTCGCCCTGTGCATTCGCTGCATGCCTATTTTCTGCGCCCGGGGGACTTCAATATACCGATTGTCTATGACGTGGACCGTATCCGTGACGGCAAGAGCTTTACCACACGCCGGGTGAACGCGATCCAGCATGGCCGACCGATTTTTTCTCTGGCGGTGTCCTACCAGGTGGCCGAGGAGGGCGTTTGCCATCAGGCACCGATGCCGGAGGTGCCGGGCCCGGAGGGGCTGGAAAACGATGAGGCGATTCGCTTGAAGCTGGTGGATCGCTTGCCGGAGCAGTACCGGCAGGATTTCCTGACCGAGCGCCCGGTGGAGTTTCGCCCGGTAACGCCGCAGGACTCCATTTCCTCTGAGCCCAAACCGCCGATCCGCGAAGTCTGGTTCCGGGTGGTGGATCGGGTCGAGGCCGACTCTATGACCCAGCGGGCACTACTGGCCTACTGTTCGGACTTCGGCCTGATGGGCACCGCCATGCTGCCCCACGGGATGAATTTCTGGCAGCCCAATGTGCAGTGCGCCAGTATCGACCATGCCATGTGGTTCCATGATGACTTCCGTATTGATGAATGGCTGCTGTACCGCAGTGACAGTCCTTTTGCCGGCGGTTCCCGTGGCCTGAACTTCGGTTCCATCTATCGCCAGGACGGCACGTTGGTGGCGTCGGTGGCCCAGGAAGGGCTGATGCGTTTGCACCCCTCTGACAGCCCGGCGGAATGACACAGCTGATTGACCTGCTGGAAGAGGTGCGCGCTTGCCGGCTGTGTGAGCCGCACCTGCCTCGGGGGCCGCGGCCAGTGGTGCAGGCCGGGGAGGGGGCACGGCTGTTGATCGTGGGCCAGGCGCCGGGGACGCGTGTTCATGAAACCGGCATTCCCTGGAATGACCCGTCCGGTGAACGGTTGCGGGACTGGCTGCAGATCGGCCCTGAAACGTTCTACGACGCGGACCAGGTGGCGATAGTGCCCATGGGGCTGTGTTACCCGGGGCGCGGGAAAGGCGGCGATCTGCCGCCGCGCCCGGAATGCGCGCCGCAATGGCACGATCGGTTGCTGGCGGAGCTGCCGAATCGGCGTCTGACGTTGCTGGTGGGGCAGTACGCCCAGCGTTACTACCTGCCGCAGCCGGGTAAAACGCTCACCGACAATGTGCGGCATTTTGCCCGGGCGCTGGAGGCGGGGTTTTTCCCGTTGCCCCATCCCAGCCCCCGCAATCGCCTGTGGCTGCGCCAGCGGCCCTGGTTTGATGAGGAAGTGGTGCCGGTGCTGCGCGAACAAGTGGCCAGCGCTTTGCAAGCACCGCCTGCGGGATGATAAGGCTGATGCACTGGCGGTTTGTTTCGGCCAGGGCCGAATCATGGCGCGCAATATCCCCGTAACCCGGGTGGATAATGCGGCTTTTTGGCGCTATTATGCGCGCCCCGAACTCCACCACCGCAGGTGGGACGGGAAGCAGGGCAATGACGCCGCTTTCCGCCGCCTGAACCCAAACTGAGAGGGCCATCTCCGTGAGCAAACTGGAAGACCATTTCGGACGCTGGAAAAATCGCGAAGAAATTGCAGAAGCCATGATCCCCATGATCGGCCGCCTGCATCGTGAAAAGAACGTTACCACGACCGTGTACAGCCGTTCCCTGGTCAACAAGTCTGTTATCCAGATTCTGAAGAGCCACCGTTTCGTCAAGCAGGTCGAAGATTCCGAGCTGTCTGTGGTCGATACCTTCCCGATCCTTCAGGAAGTGGCGAAGTCGGATCTCGGCCCTTGCCGGATTGATGTCGGTAAACTGGCGGTGGAGTACAAAAAGGACAATCGCGGCCTGTCTATTGAAGACTACGTGCGCGAAGAGCTGGCGGAAGCGGTGAGCAGCAAGGTTGGCATGCCTGAGCGTACCGATGTGGTGCTGTACGGCTTCGGTCGTATCGGCCGTATTCTGGCTCGCCTGCTGATCGAAAAAGCCGGCTCCGGCGATGGCCTGCGCCTGAAGGCTATTGTGGTACGCGAATCTGGCAAGGGTGACCTGCAGAAGCGCGCCAGCCTGCTGCGTCGTGATTCCGTTCACGGCCCGTTCGCCGGCACCATTGCCGTGGACGAAGAAGAGAATGCGATCATCGCCAATGGCAACTTCATCAAGGTAATCTACTCCAGCGACCCGGCATCCATCGATTACACTGATTATGGCATCAGCAATGCCGTGGTAATCGACAACACCGGTAAGTGGCGTGATGAAGAAGGCCTGTCCCAGCACCTGCAGTGCAACGGTGTATCCCGCGTGATGTTGACGGCGCCGGGCAAGGGCAACATGAAGAACATTGTTCACGGCGTGAACAATGATCTGATCGAAGACAGCGACAAGATCATTTCCGCGGCCAGCTGTACCACCAATGCCATCGTTCCGCCGCTGAAAGCGCTGGAAGACAAGTTCGGTATCGAGTTTGGCCACGTGGAAACCGTGCACTCCTACACCAACGACCAGAACCTGCTGGATAACTTCCATAAAGGTCCCCGTCGTGGTCGTTCTGCGCCACTGAACATGGTGCTGACCGAAACCGGTGCGGCCACTGCGGCCACCAAAGTATTGCCGAACCTGAACGGTAAGCTGACCGGTAACTCCATTCGCGTTCCAACCCCGAACGTGTCCATGGCGATCCTGAACCTGACTCTGGGCAAGGAAACCACCCTGGAAGAGCTCAACGATTACCTGCGTTGGGTGAGTCTGCATTCTCCATTGCAGCGCCAGGTGGATTTCGTAAGCAGCCCGGATGCGGTGTCTACGGATTTCGTCGGCTCCCGTCACGCCTCCGTGATCGACGCGGAAGCGACCATCGTGAATGGCCGCCACTGTGTGCTGTATGTGTGGTATGACAACGAGTTCGGCTACAGCTGCCAGGTGCTTCGCATCCTGCAGCAAATCTCCGGGGTGGAATTCCCGGCGTATCCAAAGGACTGAACCCCGGAATGAAGAAGCCCGCCCTGCGGGCTTTTTTTCGGTGCATTTCCTGTTTTTAAGTCGCACCAAGATGGTTCCATGCGACAAAAGGCGGGTCTGACGGTGCTGGCGAACAGGCAGGTACGACTTTATAATGTGCCCGCCGGGTTTTTGTCGGCATCCATTGCATATTCCGGAATTTGCGAACACTCCCGGTAATTCCCTGTTTTTCAGGGCGATCTGGGGGTGTGCCTCGACTTCAGCAACACGCAACGTGGGCGAGAAACTATGATTAAAATCAGGAAGGGCCTTGATCTGCCCATCGCTGGTGCGCCGCGCCAGACGATTGAGGAAGGTCATCAGGTTCGTTCTGTTGCCGTGCTCGGCGGTGACTATGTGGGGATGAAACCCACTATGGAAGTCCGCGAGGGAGACGTGGTCAAGAAAGGCCAGCTGATCTTCACGGACAAGAAAACCGAGGGTGTGAAATACACCGCTCCTGCTGCCGGTAAGGTGATTGCGATCAATCGTGGTCACAAGCGCGTGCTTCAATCCGTGGTGATTGAAGTGGCAGACCAGGAAGATGAAGTCACCTTTTCCTCTCACAACGCCGATCAGCTGGCTTCCCTGGACCGCGAAGCGGTACAGCAACAGCTGGTGGATTCCGGTGAGTGGACCCTGCTGCGTACCCGCCCGTTCGGCAAAGTGCCGGCACCCGGCAGTACCCCCAATTCCCTTTTCGTTTCCATTCTCGACACTAACCCCCTGGCGCTGGACCCGGCGGTGGTGATCAAGGAAAACGAGCAGGCCTTCCGCAATGGTCTGGTGGTGCTGAGCCGCCTGACGGACGGTCCGGTATGGGTGTGTCGTGGTCCGAACACGGACCTGCCGAGCTTTGCCGGTGGCCAGGTGCGTGAAGAAGCGTTTGCGGGCAAGCACCCGGCGGGCAATGTGGGTACCCACATTCACCACCTGGATCCGGTGGGCCTGCACAAAACCGTCTGGTCCGTGGGGTATCAGGACGTGATTGCCATTGGCAACCTGTTTACCGACGGCAAGATCAGCTCCGCCCGTGTGGTTGCGCTGACCGGCCCGCAGGCAAAAACACCGCGTGCCCTGCGCACCCGTGTTGGCGCCAGTGTCGATGATTTCGTTCAGGGCGAGCTGAAAAGTGGCGATAACCGCCTGGTATCCGGCTCTGTGCTGAACGGTCACAACGCCCGTGGCCCGGTGGCCTGGCTGAGCCGCACCACCAGCCAGCTGACGGTCCTGCGTGAAGGCCATGAACGTGAGCTGCTGGGTTACATCTCCCCCGGCACCAACCGTTTTTCGGTGATGAACATCTACCTGTCCAAGCTGATGCCGGGCAAGCGCTTCAACTTCACCACCACCACCAACGGCTCCGAGCGTGCCATGGTGCCGGTGGGGGCCTATGAAGAAGTGATGCCGCTGGACATTCTGCCGACGCAACTGCTGCGCGCATTGGTGGTTGGTGATACCGACAGCGCCACGGCCCTCGGTGCCCTGGAGTTGCTGGAAGAAGACCTGTCCCTGTGCACCTTCGTGTGCCCGGGCAAATATGAATACGGTCCGATTCTGCGCGACAACCTGACCACGATTGAGGCGGAGGGCTGAGCATGGGTATGAGAAAGTTTCTGGATGACAAAGTGTCCCCCCATTTCCATGAGGGTGGCAAATTCGAGAAGTATTACACCTTCTACGAAATGTTCGACACCATGCTTTACACCCCGGATTCGGTAACCCGTTCCGCGGCCCACGTGCGTGATGGTCTCGATCTGAAGCGGATCATGATGACGGTGTGGTTCTGCACCTTCCCGGCGATCCTGTTCGGTCTGTGGAACACCGGTTATCAGGCCAACCTGCAGATTGCCGAGCTCGGTGCCAGTCCGCTGGCCGGCTGGCGCAGTGACCTGGTGGCGGCGCTGACCGGGTTTGATCCGGCGAGTATCTGGGCCAACGTGCTGCATGGTGCGGTCTACTATATTCCCATTCTGATTACCGTCTACCTGGGTGGTTTCATCTGGGAAGGCCTGTTCGCGTGGAAGCGCGGCCATGAGGTTAACGAAGGCTTCTTCGTGACCGGTATTCTGTTCACCCTGATTCTGCCGCCGTCGATTCCGCTGTGGCAGGTCTTCCTGGGGATTTCCTTTGGTGTCGTTATCGGCAAGGAAGTGTTCGGGGGAACCGGCAAGAACTTCCTCAACCCGGCACTGGTTGGCCGTGCGTTCCTGTACTTTGCTTACCCGGCGCAGATGTCCGGTGACGCAGTCTGGACCGCCGTGGACAACTTCTCCGGCGCCACCTCCCTGTCTCTGGCCGCCTCTGGCAGCCTGAACTACGCGGCTGGCCTGACCGGTAATGCGCTGACCGAAGGCGCGGCGGCGGCGGCCGCCAGCCTGAGCTGGATGAATACCTTCCTGGGTAACATTCAGGGCAGCATCGGTGAGACGTCCACTCTGGCTATCCTGATCGGTGGCGCGGCCCTGTTGATGACCAAGATTGCTTCCTGGCGCATTGTGCTGGGCGTGTTCCTGGGCATGGTGGGCATGTCTGCGTTGTTCAACGTGATCGGGTCCGAGACCAACGCCATGTTCGGCATGCCGTGGTACTGGCACCTGAGTGTGGGTGGTTTCGCCTTCGGCATGATCTTCATGGCCACCGATCCGGTGTCTGCGTCCATGACCAACACCGGTAAATACATCTTCGGTGCCCTGATTGGTGTGATGACCGTCCTGATCCGGGTAATCAACCCGGCCTTCCCGGAAGGCATCATGCTGGCAATCCTGTTCGGTAACCTGTGTGCGCCGCTGATTGACTACTTTGTCACTCAGTCAAACATTCGCCGTCGTCTGCGTCGTACCGGGGGAGAAGTGTAATGGCTGGAAAAAATGAAAGCGTCGGCAAGACTTTGCTGGTTGCCTTCCTGGTGTGTGTGGTCTGCGGTGTGGTGGTTGCTACCGCCGCCGTGAGCCTGCGCCCGGTGCAGAACGAAAACAAGCTGATCGACAAGCGCATGAACATCCTGCTTGCCGCCGGCATGTACGACGCTAGCCAGGACGTGAACGAGCAGTTCAAGTCCATCGAGCGCAAGTTTGTCGACATCGATAGCGGTGACTATGTCGAAATGCCGGAAAGCTACGATCAGCGTACCGCCGCCAAGGATCCGGCCCAGTCCGAGCGCCTTAGTGGTGACGTGGACATCGCCGGTATCAAGAACCAGGCGGACGTGGCTGAGGTATATCTGGCCCGTGGTGATAATGGCGAACTGAGCCGCATCATCCTGCCGGTTCACGGCTATGGTCTGTGGTCCACGCTTTACGGTTTCCTGGCGCTGGAGCCGGATGCCAACACCGTGGCCGGTCTGGGTTTCTATGAGCATGGCGAAACCCCGGGCCTGGGCGGTGAAGTGGATAACCCCAAATGGAAGGCCCTGTGGCATGGTAAGAAGCTGTACGGTGATCAGGGCGAGGTGGAAATCCAGGTCATCAAGGGTACGGTGGAAAGCAACACCCCGAATGCTGAACACAAGGTGGACGGCCTGGCCGGTGCTACCCTGACCAGCAACGGTGTCAGCAACCTGCTTCGCTTCTGGGTCGGCGAGAACGGCTTTGGCCCCTACCTGAAGCGCATGCAGCAAGGTGGCGGTGATGTGGCAGAAGCCACTGATGCCGTTGAATCCAGCGAGCAGCCGGAAGGAGACGCGTAATGGCGGAGAAAACCAAGGACATTCTGTTAGGTCCGATTTTCGACAACAACCCCATCGCGCTGCAGATCCTGGGTATCTGTTCCGCGCTGGCGGTAACCAGCAACCTGAGTACTACGGTCACCATGTGTATCGCATTGACCGCAGTAACCGCGTTTTCGAACTTCTTCGTAAGCTCGATTCGCAACAGCATTCCTTCCAGCATTCGGATCATCGTGCAGATGACCATTATTGCGTCGCTGGTAATCGTGGTGGATCAGTTTCTTAAAGCGTACGCCTACAGCATTTCCAAGCAGCTGTCGGTGTTCGTGGGGTTGATCATCACCAACTGTATCGTGATGGGCCGTGCGGAAGCCTTCGCCATGAAGAATCCGCCGATCCCGTCTTTCCTGGATGGTGTGGGCAATGGCCTGGGCTACTCCGCGATCCTGTTGGGCCTCGGCTTTACCCGTGAGTTGCTGGGTGCCGGTAGCCTCTTCGGTCATCAAATTCTGCCCAAGGTGTCCGAGGGTGGCTGGTATATGACCAACGGCATGATGCTGCTGCCGCCGAGCGCTTTCTTCCTGATCGGGTTGTTCATCTGGGCCATCCGTGCGTGGAAGCCGGAGCAGGTAGAGCCGGACGACTTCAAGATGAAGCCACACACCCGTGTCAGCGACGCGTTTTAACGGAGACGAGGAATGTTTGAACATTATCTGAGCCTGTTCGTCCGCGCCGTCTTTGTTGAAAACATGGCGCTGGCCTTCTTCCTGGGCATGTGTACGTTTATAGCCGTATCCAAGAAGATCTCGACTGCTATTGGCCTGGGGATTGCCGTGGTGGTGGTACTGACCATCACCGTGCCGGTGAACAACCTGCTGCTAACCTACCTGCTTGATGAAGGGGCACTGGCCTGGACCGGTGTGCCGGCGCTGGCCGAACTGGATCTGCGTTTCCTGGGGCTGCTCAGCTACATTGGCGTTATCGCCGCGCTGGTGCAGATTCTGGAGATGACCCTGGACAAGTATGTGCCGAGCCTCTACAACGCGCTGGGTATCTTCCTGCCGCTGATTACCGTGAACTGCGCCATTCTGGGTGCTTCCCTGTTCATGGTGGAGCGTGACTACACCCTGGGTGAGTCCATGGTATACGGCGTGGGTGCCGGTACCGGGTGGGCGCTGGCGATTACATTGCTGGCGGGTATCCGCGAAAAGCTCAAGTACAGCGACGTACCGGATGGTCTGAAAGGTCTGGGCATCACTTTCATCACCGTGGGTCTGATGTCACTGGGCTTCATGTCATTTTCCGGCGTGCAGCTGTAAGGGGAGAGTTGAATCATGAGTGTTGAGATTATTCTCGGTGTCGTCATGTTCACTGCCATTGTGCTGGCGCTGGTGGCGGTGATTCTTGCTGCCCGTTCCCGTCTGGTGGCAACCGGTAACGTACACATCGATATTAACGACGATGCCGAAAAAGGCATTGATGCGCCTGCCGGCGGCAAGCTGTTGGGCACCCTGGCAGACCAGGGGATTTTCCTGTCCTCCGCCTGTGGTGGCGGTGGTACCTGTGCGCAGTGTCGCTGCCAGGTGCTCGACGGTGGGGGAGACATTCTTCCCACCGAAGAAGGCCACTTCACCAAAGGGCAAATTCGCGATGGCTGGCGCCTGAGCTGCCAGGTCAACGTGAAGCAGGACATGAAGATCCAGGTGCCGGAAGAATTCTTCGGCGTGAAGAAGTGGGAATGCGAGGTTATTGCCAATAATAACGTTGCCACTTTCATTAAAGAGCTGACGCTGAAATTGCCGGAAGGCGAAAACGTGGATTTCCGCGCGGGTGGTTATGTGCAGCTGGAAGCGCCGCCCTTTGATGTGAAGTTTTCCGACTTCGACATCGACGAGGAATACCGCGGTGACTGGGAACGTTTCAAATTCTTCGACTTGAACACCAAGAACAACGAAGAAGTGATTCGCGCCTATTCCATGGCCAACTACCCGGAAGAAAAGGGCATTCTGAAGTTCAATATCCGTATCGCGACGCCGCCTCCGGGGTCCAAGGATATTCAGCCCGGGATCATGAGCTCCTACGTCTTCAACCTGAAACCGGGTGACAAGATCACCGTATTCGGACCCTTCGGTGAGTTCTTCGCCAAGAAGACCGATGCGGAAATGGTGTTCATCGGTGGTGGTGCGGGCATGGCACCCATGCGTAGCCATATTTTCGACCAGCTCAAGCGGTTGAGCTCCAAGCGCAAGATCAGCTTCTGGTACGGTGCACGGAGTGTGCGTGAGTGCTTCTACAATGAAGAGTACGATCTGCTCGCGGACGAGAACGATAACTTCGAGTGGCATCTGGCCCTGTCGGATCCGCAGCCCGAAGACAACTGGGATGGCCTCACCGGCTTTATCCATAACGTGTTGTTCGAACAGTACCTGAAGGACCATCCGGCTCCTGAAGACTGCGAGTACTACATGTGTGGTCCGCCGATGATGAACGCCTCGGTAATCAAGATGCTCGAAGATCTTGGTGTGGAACCGGAAAATATCCTGCTGGATGACTTCGGCGGATGATTCCAAACGCCGGCCTTCGGGCCGGCGTTTCTTTAAGTTGAAAGTTCAAAGTTTAAAGTTGAAAAGGTAAGCGGTGATCTTGTGCATTTCCCTGCGAAATCGCTCGTCGCGGTTATAGCCGTGTCAGCGTGGTGTCTGGGCAACGCGCGTTTGAACTTTAACCTTTGAGCTCGCTCCTGCTAACCACCGGACCATGACAATGCCCCGCATTCTTCCTCTGCTGATTGTCTCCCTGGCGCTGCTGCTGACGGGCTGTGATGACAGCAAGAATCGCCTGTCTGTACTCAGTGGTCCCACCATGGGAACCACCTGGAGCGTCAAATACACCGGCACCCCGGATGAAGGCGTGGAAGCGTTGAAGGGGGAGATCGAAGCGGCGCTGGAGCAGGTGAACGCCCAGATGAGCACCTACCGCCCGGATTCCTCCCTAAGCCGTTTCAACAATGCCGAGCCGGGGGCACTGATGAATCTGCCCGCAGATACGGTGAAGGTGCTGCTGGCCGCGTTCTCCCTGTCGGAACAAACCGGCGGCGCCTATGACGTGACGGTGGGGCCGCTGGTTAACCTGTGGGGCTTCGGACCGGACCCGAACCGATTCGAGCCGCCAGAGGCCAGCGAAGTCGAGACAGCGAAGGAACGGGTTGGCTGGCAGAAACTGCTGCTCAGCGACCAGCAATTGCTGCAACCCGGCGGCGTGTATGTGGATCTGTCATCCATTGCGAAAGGCTTTGCGGTGGACAAGGTGGCGACCTTACTGGATAGCCATGGGGTGAATAACTACCTGGTAGAAGTCGGCGGAGAACTGCTGGGCAAGGGCAGCAAGCCCTATAAACAGCCCTGGCGGGTTGCCGTGGAACGCCCGATTGCGGGCGTTCGCGAGGTGGAGCAGGTGGTAGACCTCAAGAACATGGCCGTGGCCACCAGTGGCGATTACCGGAACTTCTTTGAGTCGGAAGGCCGCTTGTATTCCCATACCATTGATCCCCGTACCGGTTACCCGGTGGAGCACCAGTTGGCCTCGGTGTCCGTTTTGCACAAAAGTGCCATGATGGCCGACGGCCTGGCCACCGCCATGACGGTGCTGGGCCCGGATGAAGGAATGGCTTTCGCCAAAGACCATGAACTGGCAGTCTTTTTTATTGTCAGAACCAATAAGGGCGTGGAAGAGTTATCGACTCCCGCCTTCGATGCAATTGTGGAGGGTAAGTAACATGTTCATGACCATTGTGGCAGCAGTAGTTTTCATTGGCCTGCTTTTCGCCGGCATGGCTGTGGGCGTGATTCTTTCCAACAAGCCGGTTAAAGGCTCCTGTGGTGGCCTGGCCTCACTGGGCATGAAACAGGACTGTGAAATCTGCGGCGGTAACGACGACGCATGCGAAGAGAATGCCCGCAAGGTGAACAGCGAAAAAGCAGCCGCTCTGGGTAAGGACGTGATGAAGATGTAAGCCCGTGCCCGGCCACAAGAAGCCCGCCCTGTGCGGGCTTTTTTGTGCCTGAACGACCGGTAGGAACATCGCTGGCGGCGCGATAACAGCAGTTGCGAGTTGCGAGAAGTGTGTTTCGAAAAGAAAAACCTCAAAGAGCGGAAAATTCAGGTTTTCGTGACTCGAAACTCGCTTTTCGAAACGGCTTTATTGCGATGTTCATGCAACAAAGCGTTATTCAGGGGCGGCTCAATATCACTGCCGTGCGCAGCTTTGCCTGGCCGTATTGTCGCATCTGATCAAACTTTTCCCGAGTGATGGGCACGTGTTGGCAATCCATCGGCACCTGGTCTTCGCCGGGGTCGGGGTCATGTATGTAGAAGCATTCTTCGTCGCTGCCGCTGATAGCCACCCAGTGTGGCGCCTTGCGGCCATCCAGCCGCCAGGTGCTGATCAGCACCAGAACGATGCTGCCGGCGGTAATGGCCTTGTCCACGTCAGCGGCGCTGAAATCTTCGTAACAGACGGGAATTTTTTGCTGCGCACATTCGCTGACAAAGTGGTTATGCAGGGTGGTGATAACCGCTTTTTTATCGCTGTCGCGCACTGAATCCACAAACAGGGGGCCGGTCTGGTTACACCAGACGCGGGCGTTGAGGCCACGGTGTCGGGCGGCCAGTGCCAGCCCCAACGGGTGGCAGCCACCATGACCTGCGGTCATGAAAATGGTGGTGGCTTCGCGCCACAGCAACAGTTCTTCTGTGGTCGTGGGCGTTTGCTGTTTCAGCGCGGCCAGGGCCATTAACAGGCAGGCGGGGCCACAGGTGAACGGAGTCGTTTGCTGGACCCAGGGTAAATGCTGCGGGTTGGAAGTGCCGCGTAGATTTTTCGGTTGATAGTGAAGGCGTTTTTGATAACGCAGGGCGTCTTCGTGGTCTTCGTAATAGTCAGCCCTCTGGGCAAACAGGCGGTAACCCAGGCGTTCGTACAAGGCGATAGCTGTGGTGTTGTCCTTGCGCACCTCCAGGCGGAGGAACAGGCGCCGCTGCTGGTGAGCATAATCTTCGGCGGCGTCCAGTAAGTGCTCGCCGAGTTTTTTGCCCCGTTGCTGAGGATCCACCGCAATGGAGTAAAGCCGGGCAAGGCGCGTACCGGGCTGCAACAACACCAGCGCATAGCCTGCCAGTTGCTGCTGTTCATCCAGCGCAACGATCAAGCCGGCGTGTTGGCGCTTGAGCCATTTACGGAAACTGCGGCGCGACAATCGATCAGAAGAAAAGCAACGCTGTTCCAGCGCGGTGAGCGCATCCAGGTCGTCGGGGAGAGCGGGGCGGAGGGAGAAAGCGCACATAATCCTGTGTCCTTGAGTGCGTTCAGCATAAGGCAGCGGTTATGTTCCCGCCAGCATTATTGCTGCGACCAGCGGTGGTGGCCGGGCGGTCAGCGCGGCATACTGACCACAACCAACAGGGAGGGTATCGATGCACAAGCAGGATCCGGTGAGAGGATTGATATTGTCCGGCGGTGGCGCGCGCGGCGCCTACCAGGTCGGTGTGCTGGCGGCGATTGCGGAGATGGTGCCTCGTGGTGCGCCCAACCCGTTTCCGATCATCTGTGGCACCTCGGCGGGGGCGATCAATGCGGCGGCGCTGTCAGCCAATGCTGGCAACTACCGCGCTGCGGTGCGAGGGCTTGAACGAGTCTGGTCGAATATTACCGCAGAGCAGGTTTACCGCACGGACCTGTACGCCTGTCTGCGGGGCGTGATGCGCTGGTTTTTCTCTGGCGTGGCCACGGGCAAAACCCCGGAGCGCAGCTCCCTTCTTGATAACACGCCACTGCAGCGGTTGTTGTCACTGGTGATTAATTTTCGCCGTATCCAGGAGAGTCTGGATCAGGGGCACCTGCGGGCATTGGCGATTACGGCCTCTGCCTATGCCAGTGGTGAGTCGGTGAGCTTTTTTCAGGGCGCGGATGAATTGCCCGAATGGATCCGGGCGCGTCGCAAGGGCAAGCGTTCGAACATTGGGGTGGAGCACTTGTTGGGATCGGCGGCCATTCCTATCCTGTTTCCTGCCAGCAACGTGGACGGCGCCTATTATGGCGACGGGGCGCTGCGCCAGTTGGCACCGTTGAGCCCGGCGCTGCATCTGGGTGCCACGCGCTTACTGGTGATTGGTGTCTCCGGCAACGTCAGTGCCGGGCATCAGCGTCGGCTCAGTGGCTACCCTTCCATGGCCCAGGTGCTGGGGCATGTGTTGAACAGTGTGTTCGTGGATACCCTGGAAGGGGACGTGGAGCGGCTTGAGCGAATCAATCACACCTTGTCTGCTCTGGGCGAGCGCACCCGTAGAAAGCACGGTATCAAGCTTCGCGAAGTGGATGTGCTGAAAATTTATCCCTCGCGGCCCATTGATGAAATTGCGGCGGAGCATATTCGTGAATTGCCCCGCACCTTGCGATTTTTCCTGCGCAGTTCCGGGGCGACCCGTTCCCCCGGGGCCAGCGCCATGAGTTATCTGCTGTTTGAGCCCGGCTTCACCAATGCCTTGATCGAGATGGGGCGCAAGGACGCCATGGCCCGTAAAGAAGAGATCATGGCGTTTCTTAACGATCAGCCGTTGATGGAGGCCGCTTCCGAAGAGCCGTAACGGTGTTTGCGGCGGAAGTGGCTGACAAAGCTGGTGGGGAAGTCTGTGATGATGCTGTGCACTTTCAGTTTGGCCAGCCGTTCGGCTTCGGTCAGGTCGTTCACCGTCCACACGGACACTTTCAAGCCCCGTCGTTTGGCACGGCGCATCAACGCCGGGCCGACCAGCGAGTAATGTGCGATCACCCAGCTGCAGCCCAGCCCCTTGGCGCGGCGAGTGGGTTGCAGGTAACGATGTTGGCACACGTAACCCCGCTCGATATCCGGGGCCATGGTGCCGATCATGCGTAGAAAGCCGGTGTGGCTGGAGGTAATTACCACCCGTGATTGCAGCTGCTGATCATGGATCATGTGCGTGAGGTGATGAGCCAGCTGGTGGAGGACGGTACGGTCTGCGCCTTTCACCTCGAACTGAAAACGCATATCCGGGCCGCAGAGTTCAACCACTTCCTGCAGTGAGGGAATGCCGGTGGGGCTGTGCCAGCCGGGGGTATTGCGGCGGGCATCCATCACGCCAAGCTGGGCACGGGTGTACTGGCGTACATTGCCGCGGACACCGGTGGTGCGGGTGACGTCGCTGTCGTGCAGCACGATCAATTGGCCATCGGAGGACAGCCGCACGTCCAGTTCCATTTCCGTCACACCGGCTTCAATGGCCACTTGAAAGCTGGCCAGCGTGTTCTCCGGCGCTTCGCCGCGGGCGCCACGGTGGCCTACCAGAGCAGGGTAGGCAGAAGGGTTCGTCAGGTCGGTCATTGGCACAGTCATAGCGCTATTCTTTGCGAGAAAGATGACAGCGCTGTGACCTGGACACAAGAGGCAGTGTTGTCATTTTTGTGACTTGAAACTGTTTTATTGTTTCAACGTTTCTTCCCTTCGAGCCTGATCATGCCAACGCTGCTGAAACGTTATACCGCATTGTTTGCCGCCAGCTGGTTTCCCGGTTACCAGGGGCAACTGCGTGGATTTTCGTTACAGCGGCTGCTGGTGATGCTGCTGTTCTGGCCGTTATTCCTGCTGGTACAGGGAATTAACGGTATCGGCCTGGGCCTGGATTATCTGCTGTTCCCGGCGTTCCGGCGCGTGACTGTGCGTCAGCCGTTGTTTGTGACCGGGGTGCCACGCAGCGGCACCACCTTTCTCCATCGCCTGCTGGCCATGGATACGCGGTTTACCACCACAGCGTTATGGGAGCTGCTGTTTGCGCCCTCGATTACCCAGCGTTATTTCTGGACCGGTGTCGCTCGTCTGGACAAAGTGATCGGTCGCCCGGGTGCGCGGCTTCTGTTCTGGGCGGAAAGGCGTTTGTTGGGCGGACTGGACGGCGTGCACAAGACCGGGCTGCTGGATCCGGAAGAGGATTATCTGGGATTGATCCCGGTATGGGGCTGCTTTCTGCTGGTGCTTGTGGTGCCTGTTCCTGCCCTGTGGCAACTGACGTTTCTGGACCGCGATGGCCGCCCGGAAGAAAAACAGCGGCTGATGCGCGCTTACCGCCGTTTTATTCAGCGCCACCTTTACTTCCACGGCCCGGAAAAAATCCTGCTATCGAAGAACCCGTCGTTTACCCCGTGGATGGAAACCTTGGCCGAAGCTTTCCCGGATGCCCGTTTTATCGGCTGCCTGCGCAGCCCCTCTGCGGCGGTGCCATCGCAGGTGAATTCCATTCTTATAGGCGCGCGCCTGTTCGATGGTCGCGACACCACCGCCTACTGGCGTGAAGGATTTCTGGCGATGCTGGAATACTACTATCGGCACCTGTTGGAGGTAGTAGAGCAGATGCCGGAACAGCGCCAGGCGCTGTCGGTGATGGAGACCCTGGCATCTGCTCCAGGCGAGACTGTACTGGGTTTTTACCAGCGGTTTGGCTGGCAGCCCGACGTGCAATTTTGTCAGCGGCTGCAGGAGCAGGACCGCAAGGCCAGGCAGTACCGCAGTGACCATCAGTATTCTCTGGATGCCCTGGGTGTCAGTGGTGAGGCGTTGCTGCACAGGTTTGGCTGGGTGTATGAGCGCTTCGGTTTCCATAAGCCTGACGCCTGAGCGTGTTGCATGCAGCGTGAAGCCTGTTGCGTCTCCTCTTGTTACATCTTGTCGCAATTACACCGTCATGGCGTGACCACCCTGTCACATTATCGACATGAGCGGCCGGGATACTGCCGGCCATGGATACCAAAGAGCTACGCATACTGTTTGTGGTGGATGCGATCAAGGGGCGGAATGGCGTCGGCGCCTACTTCCAGGACCTGGTCTCGCATCTGAAAGATCAGGTGGCGCAAGTGGAACTGGTGCAGCCCTGCATGCAGGATCCTCATCCTTGCCAGGGAGCGTCCATACCGATTCCCGGCGACCCCACCCAGCGGCTGTTCTTTCCCAAAGTGCGTGAGCTCAGCGCGCTGGTCTGGGAAATGAAACCAGATGTGATCGTCATTCCGGGGCCGGGCATTTTCTCCATGATCGGCTACTGGATCGCCAAGAAGTGGGGGATTCCGGTATGCGTCACCTTCCAGACAGATTACAACCGCCTGGTGGAGCTGTATTGGGGGAAGCGGCTGGCGCGGCTGGCCGGGGGCTTTCTCAACTGGGTGAACCGTACCCTGTTTCAGGGCAGCGAAACCGCCGCCACCATCTGCGAATCGATGATCGCCCAGGCGCGGGCCGCGGGGGCGCGCAATCCACAACTTGTAGGCACACCGTTGGCCCGCGAATTCGTGCATACGCCAGTGGCCGAGCTAGACAATACCGTACAGCGGGTTTGTTATGTGGGCCGGCTGGCGGCGGAAAAGAACATTGAATCCTTCCTCGCGCTGGCGTCCCGTCGCCCGGACCTGCAGTTTGACATTGCCGGCGATGGCCCGTTGCGCGGCAAGGTGGAAAAGGCCTGCGGCGAGCAGGGCAACCTGCATTTCCACGGCTGGTGTGCCCGTGAGCAAGTGGTCAGCATGCTGGATCGCTGTCAGGTGCTGGTGTTGCCCTCATCGGTGGAAGCCTTTGGTACGGTAGCGCTGGAAGCCATGGCGCGGGAGCGGTTGGTGATTACCACGCCGGCCTGCGGCATCAATGAATGGCCGGCATTGGCCAACGGCCTGTGGATCATGGACGAAGGGGAAAGCCTGTTCGATACCCTCGAGCGCCTGCAATCACTCAGCCCGGTGACGCGCTCGCTCAAGGCCGGCCAGGCCCGCCAGGCTGCCTTATCCATGAACGACCATGCGGTGACACAATGGACGGCAGTGCTGGCCCACTGCGCTACGCTGGCACCCAACCCAAACCCGGCGCTGCCTTCTCCCACCCTGGCATTGCTGCGCCGCCTGAGCAGCAGTTACATCCGCAATGCGCTCTGAGCCATTAACCGCACTGGTTTCGATTCACGATGTAATGCCCGAAACCCGCACGCGTGTCACCGCCATGCTGGCGAGGCTCAACCTGCCCGCCCAAGCGGTGACCTTGCTGGTGGTTCCCGGTAAAGACTGGCAGGCCGATGACCTGGATTGGTTACGGGGTCTGCAGGAGGCGGGGCATCCGTTGGCCGGCCATGGTTGGTCCCACCGTTGTCAGCCACCCATGACGCTTTATCACCGCTTGCACAGCGCGCTGTTGTCACGGGATGTGGCGGAGCATCTGTCGTTCTCCGGCGACGGCATTCAGCGGCTGGTGTGGGACTGTTATCGCTGGTTTATCCGTAATGGCCTGACGCCATCGCCGCTCTATGTGCCGCCGGCGTGGGCATTGGGCGCGTTGACCCCGGCACAGCTTGCCGGGTTGCCGTTTCGGTATGTGGAAACCTTGTCTGGTGTTCACGATACCCACAAAGGCACCTTCACTCGGCTGCCGTTGGCAGGTTTTGAAGCGGACACCGTATTTCGTGCCTGGACGTTACGCTTTTTCAATGCCATCAATATCAGCCAGTCCCGCCGCTCTGGAACACCGATACGCATCGGGCTGCATCCGGACGATTTTGAATTGCGGCTTGCCAATACGATTCTGCCTTTGGCGGCGTCGTTGACACAGACGTTTTCTTATTCCCAGGCACTGGAAATGCTAGTTAACCGCTCTGCAGTCATTTCGTTATAGTCTCTGGTTTAAAATAAACTATGAAGCCATGGGGCATAAAAAATACCCGCCGGGTGGCGGGTAATAAAGGCGCACTGTAAACCACTCGGCGATCAAGTTTTCAGTGCGATAGAGTGACTGAATAAAGTTGGTTTTTTTCTCAGTGTCGATATTTAGTGAATAACGAACCTTGTTTTTGAATTGATGCTTAAGGGGAGGGCACCACAGAATGCGTGGTGCCCTGGTTACTCATTAGTACACGTCAACATCTTCAGTGCTGTAAGGCATCTGGGTAGACAGCTTGCCTGTGATGGAGCAGTTTCCTGGATTCAGGCTTGCAGCAAAATCAAAAGATGAAGCATCGGTGTTGGGAACAGAGGCCCCATTGTTGTACATGGCAGTCACCGGGCCCGGGCCACAAGTGCCCAGGAAGGATGCCTGGACAGTGATGCCGTTGAAGGTGACCGGAACCAGAGTGTTCGCCGGGGGTACGGGAGCATCCGCAGCATCCACATGAGCAGTCCAGGGGAAGTTGGTCAGGTTGACCAAACCACAAAAACCAGCACCTGTTACGCTACCACCCGTTACCTGGATGTTGGCGCCGCCGCTGCCATCTGGCGCAATGTCGCCGTCGAGGCTTAGGTTGCAGTTGAGGTTAACGGCACCTTTGGTGAGCTGGATATTGCTACCGTAAAAGGTTACCCCGCTGACGCTGGGAACGACCACACCACCCTGATAAATATCGGCTGCATTCGCTGCTGTTGCCAGCAAGGAAGAGGCGGCCGCTGTTGCGACTACTATTTTTTTAAGGGAACTGATCATTGTTTTCTCCGTATTATCATAGTTGGAAAATTATTTGATTAGTCCCTTCACAGACTTCAACGAAACTGCGATACGCTTTGTGAAGAGCGGGTTCATGTTTGTGTTTTTTTGTTTTCATAGCAACATCAAAAAAATAAAAGCTGGAATTAGATTTAGTGTCTTATGAGATTTTATGGGAAGGCGTATGAGGAGCGTAGTGAATCACAGGGTAGGGGTTTGCGCTGGATAAGAAAGAAAGTTTTTTATTGGGTGATATATGAAGGCTGCCCATTTAGGGCAGCCATCTTGATTACTGAATATTTTTAATAGGTGAGGATATTAGCTGCATATAACTTCCTCCGGCCGGAATGTTAAGGGGTACTTGTCCCATAAGTGTTCCCCCAGATGTGAAGAAAATTTTGAAATCAATATCCACATCATTTTCATTGAACTGCTCGATGACCATCCGTCCATCGTCCAGAAACTCGACAGGGCCATTCAGATTCATGCTGATTGGGTAACTGTGAAGGTTGTTGCCGAAAGTGGCTGATTTCAGAATTCCGTCTACATAGGGAATGTCCATATAAAGATCAACGTTGGCTGAAAGCTCTGGGCCATCCTCGCCAGCATGTATCCAGCCAGTAATGGGCTTGGTGCGGTTGCCTTGACTGTCTTCGGCATAACGCATCCTGAGTATCTGCATGCCAGTGGGAGCCGATAGCAGGTTGCTGCCATACAAAAAGCTTCGAGTATAGATAGGGACTGAGCTACCAAAGATTTGTGATGGAAAAATAAGAACCTTGATGCCTTTTTCTGGGTCATATTCCTTGGTCACAATAGCGCTCAATGCTACCTGCAGATTTGTGAACTGTCTTTCCTCGCACTCGATCGGGTCACCCTTGTGCCCTTCAGGAATGGAGGAAAGGTCGATGGGTGCACTAGGATCGGTAATCGTGGACGCGTAATCAATCGCAGGAACATCAGCAATTGCGGTGTAACGACCACCATCATTCCCAATTGTGGCCTCGTAGCCACAGCCGATATTTCCACCGTCAATGCCTGCAAAAGTTAGTCCGCTTTGGAAGAATGCCTGTGTGGCGCCATCTAAAATGGCCGGCGTTTCCGATCCTTCTATATTGAGTGACGCTATTCTTGCGCTATTGGGCAGCTGTTCAATGCCGCTTTGTGTTTCTTGGGGAAGAGGCTCCTCTCCAATGGGCTCTGCGGTAACAGGTGTCACAAAGTCACTTCCAAGTGCAATCCCTTCGCTATCGAATTCAAATCCTGCAAATGCTGGAAGCAAGGGCGGGACACCCATTTTTACAGTTGCTTCACCCATAAGATTGCTGTTCGTATCGGCTGATGAAGCAGCTGAAAGACTTTGTAGTACATGGTTGGTGCTGCCTTCACCTCGAAAAAAGATTTCCAGATGAGGGCCGCCCGCATTCTGAAAATACGGGACTGCAGTGAGCAGGAAATTAGCTACATTAATGCCGCCAGTTGGAAAATTTTGGGTGGGTGTTCTTTCTTGTTCACCCAGTGGCTGGGTGAGTAGCGGCATACCATCTTGAGAGCAGATTGCTCCGGTGCCATCGCAGGTTGCATTGCTGGAGCCCAGATACGTATAGGCGAAATTGACGGCCGTTGGTTCCGTGACATTATTGGAGGCCATTTGATAGCGATACAGTGCCCCGGGTTTCCAGGGCATGTCAGGCCAGAACGTCAGGCTTTTGCTGCTGACTTTCACTTTGCCGGGCACCATTTCGAGGATGCTGCCGTCGACGGTAATTTCATGGACTTGAAAACTCTGCCCCAGTACGACGCTTTCCGGCGCAATTGCCTTACTGAACTGCACTGTCACTGGATGATTGGCTGGCAACGGCATGACAGGCAGCAGGTCGTCTGCTGGAACCTGATCCATCGGTGTGCCGTCGGTATAACCCGGGCTGCCCCCTTGGCATCGGCCGGCGATATTGTTGGCTAGATCCCGGGTGCTTGCATCCGTTACACAGGGATAACCGGGATACGCGCTGAGAACCAGTGGTGAAGTCTTTGGAACGGGCGCCTCTTCCAGTTGATCGGAATACTGCTCAACCTGAATCATCCGTGTTGGAATCCGCTCTGCCAGTTCAAACTGCAGGTTTTCTGCTGTCAGAGGATTATCCCCCAGGTCGGTAATCTGGCTGTTCAGGGCCAGCGTATAGATCGGTGCTGGCACGCCTGGCTGGTATTCACTGTAATCCAGTGGCTCATCCGGTTGGATTACCACACTGGCACCATCCACCTGGAACTGAAAGGGCATGTCCAGGCCGTCCTTCTGCAACACGATGTTGCCGGCCAGGGTGCTTCTTTCCAGGGGCTCGCTGAAATTCAGCACAATCGGCTCGCCGGGTTTCTGCTGGGTGGCATTGTCTCCGGGCATCCAGCTTTGCAGCTCTGGCGGCGTGGTATCTGCCACCTGTTCTGGCGGGTTCAGTTGGTCCCGGTAGGCTTCCATGTGGAAGCTCAGGGTGCCGTAGCCCCGTTCCTGGCCGAGGATATTCGGCTCTACCATGCTGACCGCATCAATGGTCATGATGCCGTCGACCACCAGGGCGGTGCCTACCAGTTCGATATGCAGGATGTCCTGGGTGACCGCGCCATTGGCGGTGGGGTCTTCGGTGGACATGGCCACATCCATGAACAGGCGCACCTGCCGTGGGGCATCGGCCCGCTGTGTGTAGGGGTTGGGCAGCAGGTAGCCGCTGGCATCGGACAGGAAGTGAACGTTAACCGCGCCGGTACTGAAACCGGCGGGGACTTCACCGCCAATGTTCACGTCGATGCTGGTGCCGGACAGGATGGTGCTTCTGGATACGGTGAAGGGGGTGACCTCCGGGTAGTTGGGCACGAAGGCCAGTTCAGCGTGAACGTCCCCCCCTTGTTGGGTGGCATTGTCGTCGCCCAGCAGGGTGGCGTTGATGGGCACCTCGTTAATCGGCAGCCCGGTGAGTGGTGACAGCAGGGCGCGGTTGGCCGAGTCACTGACTTTTTGGACCATGACTTCGCGGGGGCGGGAGTCTTTGGGGGTCAGGGTGTAGCTGTCGGCAGCCAGTGCATTGCCTGCGGTGCTGGCGAGCCCGCTTGCCAGTGTCAGGGTGTAGTTTTGGCCTGGTGTCAGGTCACTGGTTGGGTCGAGGGTGAGGTAGGGGCCGTCTACCAGTACCCGGGCTTCGACCAGCTCACCGCCGGGGCCGCTCAGGGTGAGGGTGTCGGTGCTGTCGTTGCCATATTGAACGCTGGCCGGGTCCAGCGGCTGGGAGAACTGCAGCCGGAGTGTGGAGAAGTCCATGACCGGTAGCGCTTGGCCGTCGGGCACCAGGCGGCTTAGCGCAAAGTCGCTGCTTGCCAGTACCTGGCTGCTTGGCCCTTCTTCCAGGGCGCGGGTGGTGAAGCTGAAAACATGGCTGTCGGTATCGCCATCCATGAGCGGCAGGCCATCGACGACGACGGTGTAGCGCGACAGCGGTGCCAGCCGGGTGTCGGGGGTGAGCACGAGGCCGCGGCCGTTATCGATTTCGCGCAGGGTGTAGCTCAGGCTTGTGCCGTTGCGATTGCCCTCGTGCAGGGTGATGTGGCTTTGTGCGCTGCTGCTGTTCACTGCACTGGTGAAACGCAGGATCACCGGGGCAGGTGTGGCAATTTCGGTTTGCCCCTTGGCCGGGTAGCTGTACACCAGCGATTGGCTGCCGGCGTTCCAGGTGTCGGTGTTGGTGCTGCCACTGTCTTCGCCGCCGCAGGCGGCGAGCAGCACGGCGGAGGTGAGGGTTGCTAGCGTTTTTTTCATTATAGCCTCCGATTAAAATTTCATGGTCATGGAGCCGGAGAAGACACTGACGTCTCCTTCGGTGGTGACGGTTTCATAGGGATTCACTGGCACCATGGGATCGGTGGAGGTGAGCTCGAAATCCCGCTCGTCGATCATCTGGTACTGGTAGCCGAAAGACAGGGATAGCGGGTAAGCCAGAACAGGCGGATCACGCAGTTCCAGGGTGGCGCCAAGGCCGATGAGGGTGCGGTCCGCATCCAGGTAGTTCACATCCAGGCTGCGTTTGCCTTCCAGAGGCGACTCCTGGAAGGCGACGCCGCCGGTGAGGGTGAGCATGTCGTTCACCCGGAATTCGCCCCCCAGGCGCGGGATCAGCACATCCTGGAAGTTCAGGTTGGCCTGGTCCTTGATGGTGTCACTTTCGAATTCGTCACTGAGATCGGACCAGGCCTGGTATTCCAGGGTGAGCCCGAGGCGCCAGCGGTCGCTGCGGTACAGCATGCCCAGGGAGGTGATATCCGGCTGGTAGGCATCCAGGGTGGCGATGGCCAGGTTGAGGCCGGGAGCAGGAATGGTGCCGGGAATAATGGTGGTGGCTTCCACCTTGGTTTCGGTATTGGAATGGCCACGGAAGGAGAGGGCCGTTTCGATGCCGTCAAACAGACAGTCGCCGCCACCGCAGAAGGTTTCAGCCCAGTTCACGTTCATGCCGAAAACCGGGCGGATAGACGGCTTGGCGCTGACGTTGAGGCTTTCCAGGCTGGTGTTGCCTTGCAGGTCCGTATAAGCGTACAGCTCGGCGTCCGCGTGCAGGGTGACGCGGGCAGTCAGGCCGACATCGATGCCGCGCAGGACTTCGGTGGCCCCGCCCAGATTCAGGAACAGCGGCTGGCGCCCGTAACTGAAATATTGCCCGCTGTTGGAGGTGCTGGAGTTAAAGGCCAGCATTTCCTCGCCGTATTTCTCCACGCCCGCGATAAAACCAAAATAAATCGGGTGCTCACTTTTTGTCAGTGAACTGAGATTCGTTTTCATCCCAATAAGGGTTTGCTGGGAGGGGGTGTCCTGAATCACGTCACTGCTGCGACCCAGCGGTGCCGCGCCCCCCTGGCTGCTGATGCGCAAGTCGTGCTCGGCATGTAACAGCCCCAACGTCAGCTCCCCGCGTTCGTCATGGGCCAGATAAGCCGGGTTGTAATAGGTGGCAGATACATCGCTGTTGAAGAGCGAGAGTGCCTGGGCACTGGCCACATCCCCCGGTAATACACCGTAGTTGGTGCCGATATTGCCCATATTGGCCATGGCGGTTGGGGTGAGGGCGAAAAAAGCAAGCGAAGTCAAACCGGCGTACCGGAAAGATGGCATTTTCATATCACGTTTCCCTGTTGTTGGTATCTGTTTTTGTTGGTTAGTGGTTGTTCGTGAGACTTTTTACGTTTATGTATAGGGCTTATGAACGAGCTTCAGACTAGGACTTGGGTGCACCTTTTAAAAACCGAAAAAAATAAAAACTACTTTTAGGAATAAAAATGACGGTAAAGCTGATAAAGGAATTCAGCGTGTTTGTGCAGTTGGTCAAAGCGGGGAAGATGACCGATGCGGCGCGGGTATTAGGGATGTCGCCAGCGACCATCAGCCAGCGCTTGCGCCACCTGGAGCAAGAGCTGGGGGTGCGGTTGGTCAACCGTAATGCCCGGGGGATGAAGGTGACCGATGAAGGGCGCGCTTTGTTTGAGCGGCTGGATGGTTTGATGGGCGATCTGGAGGACACTGCCGAGGCGGTGGTGCAGCTTGCCAAGGGACCCCACGGCACCTTGCGCGTGTGGTCGACCATGGGGTTGGGACGCAACCGTATCGCGATGCTTGTGAAAGAGTTTATCGCGCGTTTTCCTGAGGTGCCGGTGCAACTGTTTCTGGGCGACAGGCCCTATGATTTCGTGAGTGAAGGGCTGGATGTGGCGATTGCCATTGGGCAGCCGGAAGACTCTTCTCTGGTGGCCAGAAAGCTGATGGACAACCGCTGCCACTTGATCGCTTCTCCGCAGTACCTGGCCACACACCCTGCGCTGAAAACCCCGGAGGATTTACGCGACCATGAGTGCCTGATTCTGGATTGCCATGCGTCGTTCAAGGACTTCTGGCCGCTGTACGATGACCAGGGTAGTCAGCATTCTATTAAGGTACGGGGCAAGCTGCAGACGGACCATAGTGAAGTGTTGTTGCAATGGGCTGTGGACGGCATGGGGATCGCGTTGAAAAGTGCCTGGGATATTCAGCCTTATCTTGATGATGGGCGCCTGGTGGAAGTGTTACCGAATTATCGCCCGCCGGATCTGGATTTTTATTTGGTTTACCCGGAAAGGAAGTGTTTACCGGCGAAGACGCGGGTTTTTATGGATTTTCTTTTTGAGAAAGTCCCCACAGGAAAGGGAGGGAATTGATCGCCTGATAAACGTGCTTATTCCTGAATATAAGTTTTACTTTTTTGATGGCGTTTTCGCTCTTGTGCGAGACAGAATCGCTATTTTTAGCCCCCCAAAAATAATAATTGCGGCTTTCCCCGCACGATTTTCGTCATTTCCGCTCTGGTTATTGTGAAATCCATTCTTGATGGCGCGATTGGCCTGCCTGGCAAGCCGCTCAGAAGGGGCGCCTAGTCCCGATAACGTTTGCGCAATTCGCCATAGGCGTCCACGCGCCGGTCGCGCAGGTAGGGCCAGATGCGGCGTACGGATTCACTGCGTTGCATGTCTACATCAGCGAGCAGCACCTGCTCGTTGTCGCTGTCGGCCTGGGCCAGGAATTCGCCCTGTGGCCCACAGATAAAGCTGTTTCCCCAGAATTGTATGCCGCTGTCGTCCGCCGGGCTTTGTTCAAAGCCGGTGCGGTTGGCGACCAGCACCGGTAAACCGTTGGCCACGGCATGGGCGCGCTGAATGGTGATCCAGGCGTCCAGCTGGCGCTGTTGTTCGTCCTGTTCATCGGTGCGATCCCAGCCGATGGCGGTGGGGTAGAGCAGCAGGTCGGCGCCGGCCAGTGCCATCAGGCGGGCGGCCTCCGGGTACCATTGGTCCCAGCACACCAGCAGGCCCAGTTTGCCCACGCTGGTGTCGATGGGGCTGAAGCCGCTGCGGCCATCGTTGAAGTCTGCATCGCCGGGGGTGAAATAGAATTTTTCATAGAAGCCCGGGTCGTCGGGAATGTGCATCTTGCGGTAGATGCCGGCAAGGCTGCCGTCTTTTTCCAGTACCACGGCGGTGTTGTGGTAGAGACCGGTGGCGCGCTTTTCAAACAGACTGCCGACGATGACGATGCCCAGCTCTTTGGCCAGTGCACCCAGGGTGTCGGTGCTGGGGCCGGGGATAGATTCAGCCAGATCAAAGACGCCGGTGTCCTCGGTCTGACAGAAATACAGGCTGCGGTGTAATTCCTGCAGCAGCACCAGTTCGGCGCCCTGGGCGGCGGCCTCGCGCACCTTCGCCAGGGAATGATCCAGATTGGCTTTCAGGTCGGCGGTGTTTGTTTGCTGGATAACGGCAACACGCATGGGCATTTTCCTTGTACTGGGCTGGCTGGGCTCAGTGTTGAATAGATAATTAAAGCGCGCCTTGCGGCAATTGCATGGTGACACAGTGCAGGCTGCCATGCTGTTCGATCAGTACCCGGCAGTTGACGGCCACCACCGTGCGAGCGCCGGATACGGACTGCAACGCATCCAGTGCTTGCTGGTCGGTGTCGCAGCCATAAACCGGCACCAGAATTTTCTCGTTGGTGATCAGAAAGTTGGCATAGGTGGCCGGCAGACGTTCTCCCTCGCGGCAATACTGGGCAGAGGGCAGCGCCAGCGGGACCAGGGTCAAATTATGCTGAGCTGCCAGGCGCTGCAGTTCCTGCTCCATGGCGGCGAGGCCGGGGTAGTGGCTGTCGTGGGTATCCTGGCATTGCACATAGGCCAGGGTTTTCTCGTCCACAAAGCGGGCGAGGGTGTCCACGTGGGCGTCGGTGTCGTCGCCTTCCAATTCGCCATGGTCCAGCCACCAGATATCACTGACGCCTAGCTGTTGTTTCAGCTGTTCGGTCAGTTCCGCTTCCGAAAGGTCCGGGTTGCGATTGGGGTTGCGCAGGCAGTGGCGGGTGGTCAGCAGGTTGCCATGGCCATCGGTATCGATGGCGCCGCCTTCCAGTACCAGGGCGTGGGTTTCCAGGGGGAGCTGCCAGGGCAGTTGCTGGTTGAGGGCGTTGTCCTTGTCGGCGGCGAACTTGCCGCCCCAGCCGGTAAAGGTGTAGTCCAGCAGCTGTGTCTGCTCGCCGTTGCGAATGGCAATGGGGCCGAAATCCCGGGCCCAGGTGTCGTTGTAGTCGGCGATCACCACCTGCAGGCGCTGGGCGTCGATGCTCCGTGCAGCGACCTGAGCGTGAATATGTTCACGGGTGTGGGCGTTACGGCACACCAGCAGCACATGCTCGTGATCAAGCAGGGCAGCGAGGATATCCAGATAACAGGTTTCGGCGTCGGCCAGGTGATCGGCCCAATCGGTATGGGCGTCGGGCCAGGCGAGCAGGACCCCCCATTGGGGAGTCCATTCAGGAAGAAGTTGGCGCATAGCGAAGAGTGTCCGCAGGGTTGGCTATGCGCGCGAGTGTGCTACTGGCGGGCACCCCAGTCAATATAGAAACCGCCGTCATCGGCTGTGTCTTTTACGTCGTTCGCCGCGTCCTCTGCGGCCTGTTGGGTCTGCTCTGCCTGCTCGACGTGTTCTTCCACGTTTTGCTCGGCTTCAGCCTGTGCAGCCTGTGCTTTCTCGTTGGCGTCATCAACGGCGTTTTGTGCTTTGGCCTGGCTGTCTTCTACCGCTTGATTGGCCGCTTCGCTGGCCTGGTCAACGGACTGCCGGGCTTCTTTCTCTACGCTGGCCGCTTTCTTCTGTGCAGCCTGCTCGGGCGTGTCTTCGCCGGCGATGATGATGCGGCCGGTGACGGGGTCAAAGCGGAATTCGCCTTCGTCGGTGGAGCCTGCGCCCGGAGCTGTTGTTTGGGTAGGCGTACTTGCCTTGGTTGCAGCGGCGGGAGCTGTTTCTGCTGTCTTTTTCGCTGGCTTGGCGGTGTCGGGAGCGGCGGGAGCGCTTTCCGGGGTGGCTGCGGCTTTCGTTTCCGGTGCAGGAGGTGTGGCCTGGCTTGGGGTGGTAGCGGCAGGCGCGGATTGTGCCGGGCTGGCGTCGCTGTCGCCTTCGCTGACAAAACGGCCGGAAACCGGATCGAAGACCGGCCCACCCTGATCGTTGTTGTCGCTGGCGCTGGCTGAAGATGCCGGTGCGTTGGCGGTGGCTGCAGTTTTTTCTTCCGTTTTTTCTTCGATGGGGGGCAAGGTATCGACCTGCTGGCCGGAGACTACATCCGGTGCCGCACTGGCCGGCCGATCAACGACGGTGTGCAAGGCGGTGTCGTTTTCGAAGTAGACGGTGAAGCCGTTGTAGAACCAGCGGGTGATGGCGGGGCTGCCCACCGGGCCCTTGCTCTGGTTGGGGGCGCCGAATTCTGCGCGGACCTGGGATTGGGACATGCCGCGTTGGGGAACGTCGGCCGCCAGTGAGGCAGCGGGCATGGCCAGCGCTGCTGAGGCCAGCAACGTCATTATTTTTATCTTCATTTCTTCCCCCGGCGAGATTGTATTTTCTTTCGATATTAGAAAGTTAGGTAAACTTATTCAACCATTTTGCTAGCAGGCGAACGCTGACGCCGATCACAAAGCGGAGTGCTGGGGTCATTGCGCCGGCTTCCGGCGGTAATGGCCGTAGTATTTGCCCCGGGTTTCGGGTTAAATGCGCTGCATGTTTCGACCTCTATCCTTCTATGTGGGGCTGCGCTATACCGGCGCCCGTGCCCGCAACAGTTTTATTTCGGTGATTACACTGATTTCAGCACTGGGCCTGATGTTGGGCGTGGCGGTGTTGATAACGGTGCTATCTGTCATGAACGGCTTCGATCGTGAGCTGCAGACCCGCATTTTGGGCATGGTGACGCACCTGTCGGTGCATGGCCGTGAGCCGGTGCAGGACTGGCAGGCGCTGGCTAACCGGCTGGACCATCACGATCAGATCGAGGCGGCAGCACCGTTTGTGCAATTGGAGGGCATGCTGACCCATCGTGGCAATGTGGCAGGGTCGCTGATCAACGGCATTGAGCCTGATGCCGAGCGCAAGGTGTCCATCGTCGGCGATTTCATGCACCAGGGGGATCTGGAAAGCCTTGAGCCGGGCGAGTTTGATATGGTGCTGGGCTATGGCTTGGCGCGGCGCTTGGGAGCAGAACTGGGTGACAAGGTGACCCTGGTGCTACCGGAAGCCACTATCTCGCCAGCCGGGGTGATGCCCCGTTTCAAGCGATTCACCGTCACCGGGATTTTCCGGGTGCGGGCCGAAGTCGACTCGCTTTATGCCTATGTGAATGTGGCGGACGCCGCCAAGCTGGCTCGCCAGGCGGGCACAGTGCAAGGGGTGCGGCTGAAGCTGAACGACCTGTTCAGTGCCTCCAATCTGGGCTGGACGCTGCAACAGGAGCTGGGGCCGAATTACTACACCAGTGACTGGACCCGCAGCCACGGCAACCTCTTCCAGGCCATCAAGATGGAAAAGACCATGATGACGCTGTTGCTCAGCTTCATTGTGGCGGTGGCGGCCTTCAATATTATTTCCAGCCAGGTGATGCTGGTGACCGAGAAGCGCGGCAACATCGCGGTGTTGCGCACGCTGGGAGCGTCACCGGGGACGATCATGCGCATTTTCATGGTGCAGGGCACCCTGATTGGCGTGGCCGGGACCTTGCTGGGTACCGTGTTGGGGGTGCTGTTGGCCACCAATGTGAGCAACATTGCCGAGTGGGTAGAGAAGACCTTTAATACCCGCTTGTTTGATGCCTATTTTGTGAATTATCTGCCGTCCGAGCTGCAGTGGTCCGATGTGGGCACCATTGTGGGGATCGCGTTGTTCATTAGTTTCTCTGCCACCCTGTATCCTTCCTGGCGTGCCAGCCGGGTACAACCTGCGGAGGCGCTGCGCTATGAATAATTCAACGCCTGTCCTGCATGCGCAAACGTTGGTGAAAGCCTACGAAGAGGGCAATAACGAACTGGAAGTGCTCAAGGGTGTGGACCTGACCGTACACAAGGGCGATATCCTGGCGATTATCGGTGCGTCCGGTTCAGGCAAGTCGACCTTGTTGAATCTGCTCGGTGGTTTGGATCACGCCACTCGGGGTACGGTTTCGATTGCAGGTACTTCCGTGGCATCGCTGAACGATCGCGAAACCGGGCGGCTGCGCAATCGCTATCTGGGCTTCGTTTACCAGTTTCACCATCTGTTGCCGGAATTTACCGCGCTGGAAAATGTGGCCATGCCGTTGTTGATCCGTGGCGAGAAGCCGGCGGATTGTCAGGCCCGGGCCGCGGCGATTCTGGAACGGGTGGGGCTGGGACCTCGTCTCAAGCACAAGCCTTCGGCGTTAAGCGGCGGGGAGCGTCAACGGGTGGCCATTGCCCGTGCGCTGGTGACCGAGCCGGCACTGGTAATGGCGGATGAGCCCACCGGGAATCTGGATGAGCGCACCGCTGCACAAGTGCAGGCGTTAATGATCGAGTTGAATGAGAATCTGGGCACGGCGTTCATGATCGTGACCCACGATAGGGAGTTTGCCTCCCGCTGCCCGCAGCAATATGAGCTGCACGACGGGTTACTGCGGCGGCTTTGAGTCGTCGCGGGCCTCGTCGGCCTCACGTTTTGCCTCTTCTTTGGCGTTTTCCTTTGCTTCCTGTCTGGCCTCCCGGCGTTCCGCCCGGACGCGCCGGTGCGCCCGCAGGTTCCAGCTACGAATCACCGCCAGCCGCCAGCTGACCTTCACTGCCAGGTAGGCCAGCCCACCGAACAGGAATGCGCACAGCAACGAGCCCACCCACAGGGGAATCAACTGCTCCACAAACCAGGCCACAGTAATGCCTTCGCCACTGTGGGGCGGCATGCCCAATAACCAGGCACCGATGCGGTAGGTGAAGTAGAAGATGGGGACATAGGTGACCGGGTTGGAAATCCAGACCAGCATCACCGACAGCGGCAGGTTGCAATGAAAGCGTACCGCCAGTAACGCGGCCAGCCCCATTTGCAGGGGAATGGGGAGCAAGCCGGAGAAAATGCCGATAAAGGCGGCGCCCGCCAGTGAGCGGCGGTTGATGTGCCAGAGATTGGGGTCCGACAACACCTCCCCGAGAAAGCTCAACGACTTGGTCTGCCGAATGCGTTCGGGTGTTGGCAGGTATTTGCGGAATATCCGTTTTGGCATGAACTCGCATCTACTGGCTGGGGTCGGGAGCGTCTGGCTGCCCCGGTACATTCTGGCTGGCGTTATTTATCTTGCCGTCCACGAACGCACTCTATCAGTTCGTTGCTATGCCCGGTACGTTCGTGCCGGGATTAACCGCGAAAAAAGTGGGGTAAAAGGGCGTGTGTGCTCCCTTCCTGTTTCCCCGCGGGCGCTATTATGCCCGCATCGATAAAAAAGGCATACTCCTTCGCTGACGGCTTTCGGGATTGTGGGTTCGTCGACAGAATCGCTATGTTGTGATGTCTGTTTGTTTTCACGTCGTCGTTTCAGAAAATACCGCGGAGCAAGGATGCGTATGTGGTGGACGGCAGCGGCCATGGTGGCGGGCTGCTGGCTGGGTGTGTTGTGGCCGTTGCTGGTGCTTTGTGCCGTGGCGGTGGTGGGAATGTGGCGTTTCCGTTCCCTGTGGCTCGTCTGCTTGGTGCTGGGCTACGGTTTCGGCGTGTGGCAACTGCATCAGGGACTGGCGCAACGTCTGCCTGCGGAGCAGGAGCGGGCGGTGCTCAGCCTGCAGGGGCGGGTGCTGGATATTCCGGTGACTCGCCGTGAATTTCGCTTTGGTCGCTGGCAGGTTCGCCAACAGATCCGCCTGGTGGTGTGGGGCAGTGAGGCATGGCCCGGCACGCACCGGGTGGTACTCAATAGCTACGCGCCTTCGGTGTTGCTAAGCGCGGGGGACCGGGTGGCTCTGGATGCAGAGCTGAAGGTGCACCGTGGTGTGTATAACCGCTTTGGTCCGGACCGTGCCCGTGCAGATCTGTCCGCCGGGGTGGATGCCCGTGGCAAGCTCAAGCGTGTTTCGGTACTCGCCAATCATGGGGGCGTGGATGCCTGGCGGGAGGTGCTGTCCTCTCGGGTGGCGGCATCGGTGTCTGATTCTCCCTTCGGCAAAGCGGTATTACCGGCGTTGGTTGTTGGCGACCGTGCCCGGTTGCCGCCGTCTCTCTGGCGTACCTTTCAACTCACTGGCGGGGCTCGCCTGCTGGCCATTTCCGGGCTGCATATTGCCATTGTGGCGGGGTGGTTCTGGTGGCTGGGCAGGGCGCTGCTTGCGCCAGTGCTGCAAGGCGTCATTCCTGGGCTGCGACGATATTCGCTTCAGCAACTCGCCTGGCTGCCGGGGTTGCTCGGTGCCATGGGGTATGCGGCACTGGCAGGTTTCAGTCTGCCCACCATGCGCGCACTGATAATGCTGATGGTGGTGGCGCTGGCCCAGTGGTGGCGAGTGCCGGTTTCGCTGTGGCGGGCGTTGGGTATGGCCCTGTTGGTGGTGTTGTTGATCACGCCTCTGGCTGCGCTGTCAGCGAGCCTGTGGCTGTCCTTCGGTGCGGTTGCCTGTATTGCCATGCTAACCCGCAGCCATGCGCCCTGGCGGTTGATGCTGTTGCTGCCGGTGGTGATGGCCGTGGCGAGTGCGGTGCTGTTTCAGCAGTGGACACCCAGCGCCCCGCTGGCAAATTTGATCCTGGTTCCGCTTTATACCTTGCTGGTGATCCCTGCGGCATTGCTGGGGGCACTGTTCCAGCAGCCCTGGCTATTGGGTGCAGCCGCCACCGGGGTGGAATTTTCCGTGTGGGTCATGACTTGGCTGGCGAATCTGGGGGTGCCGTCATGGCTAAGGCTACCGTCCATGACCGCAGGCATTGTCCTGATGGTTGGGGTGATGTTACTGCTGATGCCTTTTTTGCCTTTTCCTCGACGGTTGCTGCCGCTTTTCCTGCTGCCCTGGTTGACGCAGAAGCCGGCAACACTGGCGCCGGGGGAGTGGTCGTTGACGGCTTTTGATGTGGGGCAGGGGCTGGCATTGGCAATACGTACCCGTGAACACCTGCTGGTTTATGATGCCGGGCCGTCCTGGCCCGGTGGCAGTATGGCGGCCCAGAGTATGAGGCCGTGGCTGTCGGTGACGGGGCAGCAGGTCGACCGCACGGTGATCAGTCATGGTGACAATGACCATGCCGGTGGGCTGACTGACTTGCCGGCACCTGGCCTGCTGCTCAGTGGCGAGCCGCACAGGGTGCCAGGTAGCCAATTATGCCAGGCCGGTGATCAGTGGCATTGGGACGGTGTGACCTTCACGGTGCTGTGGCCCGGTGAACCAGGGAGGGCTGGGAATGGCGCCAGCTGCGTGCTGCATGTGGATGGCGCCTTTGCCTCTGCGCTGCTGCCGGGTGATATCGGTATCCAGGAGGAATACCGTTTGCTTGGGGCATTGTCGCCGGTGGATCTGCTGGTGCTGGGGCATCATGGTAGTAAATCGAGCACCAGTGATGCCTTGCTGCGCCAGCTGCAGCCCGATGTTGCGCTGGTCAGCGCCGGCTACCGTAACCGGTTCCTCCACCCTCATCCGCAGGTGCTGCACAAGCTGGATAGCGCGGGCATCACAGTTCTGCGCACCGACCTGGATGGCATGATTGTGTTTCGACAGGGGGGCGTCGATAATGGCCGGCTTATAACAAAATGGCGACAAGCGTATGCCCGGCCCTGGCATGGACCGGCCCGCTGGCGTTTTTGGTAACCCGATTTGTGAGCAAGGGGAGAAGTTAAGGTGCAAGATCTTGTGCAGTCCGGGGGCTGGATGATGCTCCCGATCTTGATCTGTTCAGTGGTGGCGCTGGCCATTGTGGTTGAACGTTTCTGGACCTTGCGGCCCAGCAAACTGGCGCCGGCGGATACGGTTCCCCAGGTGCAGACGCTGCTGAAGCGCGGCCTGCTTAATGAAGGCAATCTGGTGAAGCTGCGCGACAGCTCGCCGCTGGGTCGCATCCTGGCGACCGGCCTGACCAATGCTCGCCATGGCCGTGACATCATGAAAGAAAGCATTCAAGAGAGTGCTACCGGTGTGGTACACGAACTGGAGAAATTTCTCAGCACGCTGGGCTCTATTGCGGCGATTACTCCGCTGCTGGGCTTGCTGGGCACCGTGGTGGGCATGATTGATGTATTTGCGGCGATCATGATTCACGGTACCGGTGACGCGGCACAGCTGGCTGGTGGTATTTCCCAGGCACTGCTGACCACTGCAGCGGGCCTGGTGGTTGCTATTCCGGCAATTTTCTTTCACCGCTTCTTTGTACGCCGGGTAGAAGAAATTACCGTGGAGCTGGAGCAAAGCGCCGTTCATGTGGTGGATCTGGTACACGGTGATCGTGAGGCAGAACCGGGAGAGAAGGCGTGAAATTTCCCCGGCCCAGCCAGGAGGAGATCAGCGTTAACCTGACACCCTTGATTGATGTGGTGTTTCTGCTGCTGATTTTCTTCATGGTTTCGACCACCTTTGATGACAAGACACAGTTGTCGATCACCTTGCCGGAAGCCGATGGCGCTCCGCAGGCTCAGGTAGATGATCAGGTTGAAGTGACGATTACCTCCACGGGCGATTACCTGGTGAACGGCGAGAAACTGGCGGCCAGTGACAGCAATGCGTTGCGCACTGCGCTGTTGCGTCTTGGGCAGGATAAAACGGATCAACCGTTGCAAATTTATGCGGACGCCAATGTGGCGTATCAGGCTGTCGTGCGTGTTTATGACGTGGCCGGGCAGCTGGGTTTTGTTAAGCTGTCGCTCACCACTCGCGAATCCCCCAACGAGGCACAATGACTCAACCTCTTTCCCCCGAGGACGTGTGGCCTACCTACAAGCGGCTGCTGAGCTACGTCCGTCCTTACTGGTTCATGCTGATTATTAGTGTTATTGGCTATGCCCTGTATGCCGGGACCCAGGCCGGGGCGGCACAGCTGGCCGGTTACTTGGGGGAAACCATCGTCAACCCGACCGATGCCCGCGTGCTGATCGTGTCGATTGCGCCATTGGTGTTGGTGATTTTTCAGGGCCTGGGCCAGTTCATGGGCAGTTATTCCATGAACTGGGTTGCCCAGCAGATTGTGTATGTGCTGCGTAATGATGTGTTCGGCCATGTGCTGAAATTGCCCCAGTCGGAATACCACCGCAATGCGTCTGGCCGCATCATGTCGAAGATCATCTTTGATGCGCAGCAGGTCACCAGTGCCGGTACCGATGCCATCATCGTGATTATCCGCGAAGGCCTCACGGTGATTGGCCTGTTCGGTTTTCTGTTATGGCAAAACTGGAAACTGACACTGATTCTGGTGGCCGTGGCGCCTTTGATTGCCGTGGTCATGAATGTGACCAGCAAGCGGTTCCGTAAAATCAGCCGCCGCATTCAGTCGTCCATGGCGAACATTACCCACTTTCTGGGTGAAGCCATCGAGGGTAGTGGCGAGGTGAAAATTTTTGGCGGCCAGAAACAGGAAGCGGACCGGTTCCACAACGTCAGCCGCAGTTTTGCCAAGCAGAACGTGAAGCTCAATGCCAGCAAGATTGCCAGTACGGTCATCGTGCAGTTGTTTGTGGCGGTGGGCATTGGGGCCATTACCTATCTGTATATTCACTTGATGGGTGAAGACCTGACCGTGGGAGGCTTCCTCTCCTACATTGCAGCTGCCGGCATGATCCAGAAACCACTCAAGCAACTCACGGATGTGAACGTGAAAGTGCAGCGGGGCGTAACGGGTGCAGCCAGTCTGTTTGAGCTGCTGGATACCGAACAGGAAGTGGATACCGGTACCTATGCGGTGGCTACCAAGGCGGACGGTAATATCGAGTTCCAAGGGGTCACCTTTGGTTATGACCCGGCCTCTCCGGTGGTGCGGCATCTTAACTTTTCCATCAAGGCCGGTGAGACGGTGGCGTTGGTTGGGCGTTCTGGCGCGGGTAAAAGCACCATCAGCGCCATGCTGCCGCGCTTTTTTGATCCGGATCAGGGGCGCATTCTTCTCGACGGCATTCCCCTGGATGAGTACCAGCTTGGCGAGCTGCGCAACCAGATCGCCATGGTCAGTCAGCGGGTGGTGCTGTTTAACGACAGCGTGCGAAACAACATTGCCTACGGTGAGCTTCGCAGTGCGGACGATGCCACCATCATAAAAGCGGCGCAGGACGCCCACGCCTGGCGCTTTATTGAACAGCTTGAGCATGGACTGGATACCCTGTTGGGCCAGGATGGTGTGCAGTTGTCCGGTGGCCAGCGGCAGCGGATCGCCATTGCCCGGGCGCTGCTCAAGGATGCGCCTATTCTGATTCTTGATGAAGCGACCAGTGCCCTGGATAGCGAATCTGAGCACCACATCCAGCAGGCGCTGGAACAGGTGATGGAAGGGCGCACCACCCTGGTCATTGCCCATCGCCTGTCTACCATCGAAAAAGCAGACCGCATTATGGTGCTGGATCAGGGCCAGTTGGTTGAGCAGGGCTCGCACCAGGAATTGCTGGAAAAGAACGGGCTCTATACGCAAATGTACCGGATGAATTTTTCCGAGGAGTAAGCGGGCGACATGGGGTCACTGAGCGAATGGATTCAACAGGGTTGGTATAAGGGCAGTCCCTGGCTGGTTCCGCTGCGGCCTCTGTCTGCGCTGGTGTCTCTTGAGGCGCGGCGCCGTCTGCAACAATTCAGGAAACAGCGCCCAAGCCCTCCCGTTCCGGTATTGGTGGTGGGCAATATCACTGTGGGGGGGGCAGGCAAGACCCCGTTGGTGATTGCGTTGGTGGAAGCGGCGCGCGCCCGAGGTTTGAACGTAGCGGTGGTATCCCGCGGCTTTGGCGGTAAAACCGAGCAGTATCCCCAGCATGTGTCTGCTAGCAGTGATGCGCTGGAAGTCGGGGATGAGCCTGTGTTGATTGCTCGCCGTACCGGCGCCCCTGTGGTGCTGGATCCTGACCGGCGCAATGCGTTGGATGTGGCGATTCGCGAGTACGCGCCAGATCTGGTGATTAGCGATGATGGCTTGCAGCATTATGCTCTGCCGCGCAGCGCCGAAGTGGTGGTGGTAGATGGTCAGCGCGGCCTGGGTAACGGCCGTTGTTTGCCGGAAGGTCCATTAAGAGAGCCTGCCACGAGACTCAAGGAAGTGGATTTTGTCATCAGCACTGGCGGGGGATGGACTGGTGCCCATCCCATGATCATGCGCCCGTCAGGCATGAAATGCCTGGCCGACGACCGTACCCTCAGCCCTGACGACTTTCTGCGCCAACATCCCCAGGTCCATGCGGTCGCCGGCATTGGTAATCCCAAGCGCTTCTTTAATCTGCTCAGTATTCTGGGGCTCAGCACGACGCCTCACGTTTTCCCCGACCATCATGCCTATCAGCCGGCGGATCTGGCCTTTGCCGATGGGCTGCCCGTGTTGATGACAGAAAAGGACGCGGTGAAGTGTGCGCCCTTTGCCGAGCCTCACTGGTGGTTTCTTCCGGTGACCGCGAGCTTGCCGGACGGGTTGCTGGATCAGATGATTGATCGGGCATTAGGAATGGACGGTAAAGAGAGTTGAAAGTGTAACGTTCAAAGTTGAATAGCGTGTCCAAAGCGGGAATGACAGCCAAGGCTGTGCCCGCGTACCGATCAGCGCGGAATGGAAAATTATCAAAACCCACGTTGAACATCTTCGCGTTTTAACTTTGAACTTTACACTTTCAACTTCTGCCCTGATCTTGTTACCGAGGTAGAGAATGAGTTTTTATGTAGTGGTGCCGGCGCGGTATGCGTCTACCCGTTTGCCGGGCAAGCCGTTGGCTGACATTGCCGGTAAAACCATGGTGGAGCGGGTGGCGGAACGCTGCCAGCAAAGTGGTGCTGATCAGGTCTATGTGGCCACTGACGATGCTCGTATTGCCGATGTGTTGGGTGACACCGTGCCGGTGGTCATGACCCGTGATGATCACCCTTCCGGGACCGATCGTCTTCAGGAAGTGGCCGCAAAACTGTCGCTGGCTGACGATGACATTATCGTCAATGTGCAGGGTGACGAGCCATTGATTCCTCCTGCGGTGATCAATCAGGTAGCGGCCAATCTGGCGGCGAACCCGGACTGCCAGATGGCAACGCTGTGTGAAGCCATTGAAAGCGCGGAAGACCTGTTTAATCCCAATGTGGTGAAGGCGGTTTTCGATGATGCGGGCAGGGCACTGTATTTTTCCCGGGCGCCGGTGCCATGGCATCGTGATGCCTTTGCCGATGGCAAACAGGATATGTCAACAGGGCAGTGGTGGCGGCATATCGGGATCTACGCGTACCGGGTAGCGTTCTTGCATCAGTATGTGCAATGGCAGCCGGCCACACTGGAGCAGCTGGAATCTCTGGAGCAGCTACGGGCCATGGCCAATGGCGTGGCCATCCACGTGGAGCCTGCCTGTGAGGCAGTGCCGGGTGGGGTCGATACCCAAGCGGACCTTGATCGCCTGCGGACGCAGCTGGGAGGCAAATGATGGGCGTGTCGGTATTGTTTGTTTGTCTGGGGAATATTTGCCGTTCACCCACTGCGGAAGTGGTTTTTCGTGAACGCGTGAAGGCTGCAGGCCTGGAAGACCGCATTCGTATTGATAGCGTTGGAACCGGCGATTGGCATATCGGCAAGGCGCCGGATCCCCGTACCCAGGAGGCGGCGTTGCGGCGGGGCTATTCCATGGCGTCCTTGCGCGCCCGGCAAGTCAGCCCGGAGGATTTTGCGGACTTTGATTGGGTGCTGGCCATGGACGACGCCAACCTGGCGGATCTTAAGGTCATGCGACCCGCATCGTATCAGGGCACTCTTGCCCGTTTTCTGGACTATGCACAGCACACTTCGGTGCGGGAAGTGCCCGATCCTTATTATGGCGGCGAAGACGGATTCGATACCGTGCTGGACTTGATTGAAGATGGCGCTGAAGGATTGTTGAACCGCGTGCGGGAGCAGCTGTGAGCCAGGCGGCGCCACCGACCGGTTCGTTCGAGCAGATCTGTGATGCGGATTTGACGTCCCTGAATACCCTGCGGTTGCCGGCGCGAGCCCATCGTCTGGCCCGCCCGACCACGTTGGATGCATTGTCACAGGTGCTGGCGGAGCGTAATCCGGCAGAGCCACTTTTCGTGATCGGTGAAGGCAGCAATCTGGTGATTCGTTCTGATCTGCCGGGGCTGACACTGAGCCTGGCGATTGATGGCATGGCGCAGGTGAAGGAAGACAACGCCCATGTCTGGGTTGCCGCCGGTGCAGGCGTGCACTGGGATGATCTGGTGGCCTGGACCGTCGAGCAAGGCTGGCAAGGGCTGGAGAATCTTTCCTTGATTCCCGGTACGGCGGGGGCGGCGCCTTTTCAGAATATCGGTGCCTATGGCGTCGAGTTGTCCCAGGTGCTGGAGCAGGTGACGGTGATGGATGTGGTCACCGCTCAGGTAGACCATTTTGCCGGCCATGAATGCGAATTTTCCTACCGCGACAGCCGTTTCAAAAGCCGTGATCGTGGCCGCTATATCATTACCGGCATTGAGCTTCGTCTGAATAAAGCACCCCAGTGTAACGTGAGCTACGGGCCGCTTAAGGCGCGTTTCGGCCACTTGTCGCAAGCGGATATTTCCCCCGCTGCGGTTCGAGAGCATGTGATTGCGGTGCGTCAGAGTAAGCTGCCGGATCCTGCCGTGTTGGCTAACGCGGGCAGTTTTTTCAAAAACCCGGTCGTAACAAAAGAGCGGGGTGATGCGTTAAAGATGCGCTTTGCGGATTTGGTGGCGTACGCACAAGCGGATGGAGTGAAACTGGCAGCAGGGTGGCTGATCGAGCAGGCCGGCTGGAAGGGTAAGCGGCTGGGGCCTGTTGGCATGCATAGTGAGCAGGCGCTGGTGCTGGTCAATCATGGCGGTGCCACCAGTGCGGATGTGGTGGCGTTGGCAGAGGCAGTGTGCGCTGACGTGCAGGCGACGTTTGGTGTGTCGTTGGAGCAGGAGCCGGTGCTGTTACCGTAGCCAGAGAGCCCGATAGACCCATGGCCGCAATTGATTTCAGCATGTAGCTGCAGCAATAAATGGACCCACAAAAAAGCCCGCACGAAGCGGGCTTTTTTGTGGCTGGAATGTCCTCAGTCTTCCGAGGACGATTCCGCTTGTTGCGCCTTGGCAGCCGCTTCCTGGGCTGCGAGCTGCTCACGGCGGCGCTGGCGTGGGTCGTTGCTGGCGCGGCCCTGCTCGGCAGCAGCAGGCTTGGCTTCTGCCTTGACCGCTTTCACTTCCTTGGCCCGGCTGGGCAACTCATTGCTGGCTGGGGCCGGCTTGGGCTTTTCTTCCGCCTTTGGTGCCGGGGCCGCCGGGGTGGGTTTGTAGCCCGGGGAGCGCGGATCATTGCTGGCGCGGCTCGGTGCAGCAGGCTCGGCGGCGGGGGCTTCTGCTTTGGGAGCCTCGGCCTCTACTGTTTTCTCTGCCTGCTTGTTTTCCTCTACCGGTTTGCTCGGCGCTGGCGCCTCTGCCGGTTTGGCCGCTTCTGGTTGAGCTGCTGCCGGCGCTGTCGGAGCGTCTTTGGCCGCTTCAGCTTGTGGCGCGGGTTGCGCCGCTTTTTCGGCATCGGCGGTTTTCGGGGCGTCAGCCTTGGGCTGCTGCGGCTGGCCTTCGGCCACCGGCTTTTCTTCCTGCGCCGGAGCAGTGGTAGCCGTATCGCTGTCACTGGCTGCCGGTTGAGCGGTGGCCGGCTTGTCGTCTTCGGCTTTCGGCGCGGCGGTGTTTTGCGCGGCCGGGGCCTGGGCGGCCGGTTGTTGTTCGGCAGCAGGTTGCTGCGGCTGAGCCGGTGCGGCGGTCTGTTCCTGCTTCGGTTCAGTTGCGGCTTGTGGCTTGCTGGCCGCCGGCTTCTGCTCCGTTACCTCGGCAGCCTTGTCGGCGCCCTCTTTTTTAGCCTGATCGTCGGCCTTCGCTTGCGCAGACGGCTCCTGGGCCGGAACCAGCTTGGCAGGTGGGTGACCTTCATCATCCACCGGTGCGGGCTGCTCGTTACGCACCCGGGCCGGTTTGGGCGCATTATTGCGCTGCGGCTTGTCCGCAGGGGATTGCGCTACCGCATTCTTGCCGTCGCTATTGTTTTCCCCTTTGCCAGGACGCTGGCGTTCGCGTAGCGGACGATCGTCTTTGGCATCGGTGCGGCGGGGGGCTTTCGGGCCCTTGTCGCTGCCTTTGCTCTCGGTGTTGTCAGCAGCGTTGTCCTGCTTGCGGTTATTGCGCGGCTTGCCACCGTCATTGCCCTTGTTGTCGGGCTTGTTGTCGCCACGATTATCGCCACGGCTGTCGTTGCGATTGTCGTTGTTGCGGTTGTTGCGACGGTTGTCGTTGCGGCCACGGCGTTCGTTGCGGTTGCCGTCGTCCTTGTTGTCGCCACGGTTGTCACGATTGTCGGAAGAGCGATTGTCCGCCTGACGGTTATCGTTCTTGCGACCGCCGTCCTTGTCGTTCTGGCGTTTGTTGCGGTTATTGCGATTGTCGTTATCGCCACCTTTGCCGCCATCACGCTTGTTGCGGTTGTCGTTCTTGCCGCGGTTATCGTTGTTGCGGTTGTCGTTACGGTTGCGGGTGTTGCCACCGCGGCCGCCACGGGTGTTTTGCTGCTGGCGTTGCTTGTTATCGCCTTTGCGCTGGGGTTGTGCTTTCTTTGCTTTGGCCGGCTTGGGCTCAGCGGTAAAGACCTGGGCGAGCCAGGAGAACAGACGTGCCAGCAGGCCCAGGTTTTGGGCCTGTGGCGTCGGTGCGGCAGCCGCGGGCTTGGGCGGCGGCGGGGCGGTGTCCGGTGCCATCAGTTTGACGGCCGGTTCCTGGGTCTTGATTTCCGTGTCCTGAGCGGAGGCGATATCCGCATCCTTGTTGCCTTCCAGCAGGTCCATTTCATGGCTCAACTGGGTGCTGGTCTGGTCATCACGGATGCGCTCCACTTCGAAGTGGGGCGTGTCCAGGTTCTGGTTGGGGATGATTACCACGCGGACTTTGTGGTTCTTCTCAATGGCACGCAGGGGATCGCGCTTTTCATTGAGCAGGTAGGTGGCCACGGCCACCGGCACCTGTGCCTGAATCTCGCCGGTGCGCTCCTTCATCACTTCTTCTTCGATAAGACGAAGGATGCTCAGCGCCAGGGATTTCACGTCACGGATGTGGCCCTGGCCGTCGCAGCGTGGGCAAACAATGCTGGAGGTTTCCCCCAGGCTGGGGCGCAGGCGCTGACGGGACAGTTCCAGCAGGCCGAAGCGGGAGATGCGACCGAGCTGGATGCGAGCGCGGTCCGCTTCCAGTGCATCACGCATGCGGTTTTCCACGTCACGCTGATTGCGTGCCGGGCCCATGTCGATGAAATCCACCACGATCAGGCCGCCGATATCCCGCAGGCGCAGCTGTCGGGAAATTTCCTCTGCGGCTTCCAGGTTGGTCTGCAGGGCGGTCTCCTCGATATCCGCACCTTTGGTGGCACGGGAGGAGTTGATGTCGATGGAGACCAGCGCCTCTGTCGGATCGATCACGATGGAGCCACCGGAAGGCAGCTTCACTTCCCGCTCGAAAGCGGTTTCGATTTGCGATTCAATCTGGAAACGGGAGAACAGCGGGGTCTCGTCGTCGTACAGTTTGATCTTGTGCTGGAAGTCCTGCATGACCTGTTGAACAAAACCCTGGGCTTCGTCGTAGACTTTCTTGGAGTCGATCAGGACTTCGCCGATATCCTTGCGCAGGTAATCACGGATGGCGCGAATGATGACGTTGGATTCCTGATAGATCAGGAAGGGCGCCTTGCGATCCTGGGAAGCCTCATCGATGGAGGTCCACAGTTTCAGCAGGTAATTCAGATCCCACTGCAGCTCTTCAGCACTGCGTCCCAAGCCGGCGGTACGCACGATGACGCCCATTTCGTCGGGAATGGTCAATGCGCCCAGCGCTTCTTTAAGTTGCGCGCGCTCTTCCCCTTCGATACGACGGGAAATGCCGCCGGCACGGGGATTGTTGGGCATCAGAACCAGGTAACGACCCGCCAGGCTGATAAAGGTGGTGAGGGCGGCGCCTTTATTGCCGCGCTCTTCCTTGGCCACCTGAACGATGACTTCCTGACCTTCCTTGATGACTTCCTTGATGTTAACGCGACCCTGGATGTCCTTGGGGTCTTTCTGGAAGTACTGGCGGGAAATTTCCTTGAGGGGAAGAAAGCCATGGCGCTCGGCACCAAAGTCGACAAAGGCGGCTTCCAGGGAAGGCTCTACCCGGGTGATCTTGCCTTTGTAGATGTTGGCTTTTTTCTGTTCCCGTGTGCGGTGTTCGATATCCAGGTCATACAGACGTTGTCCGTCGACCAGTGCCACCCGAACCTCTTCAGGGTGAGTGGCGTTAATAAGCATACGTTTCATGGTGCTACCACAAGTTTGTGGTGGCATGGGGCAGGGCCGGATGTAACCGGTAGCAGACCAGGGGGAGTGCTGTGGCAGGCAGGTCACGGGTCGGGCGCACGCTGGGCGTGTGGATCGCTTTCCTTGGTGATCGTGTTGCCTGAGTCAGCGGCTCTCCGAGTTGTGTGCAATGTTTAGTGCGTAATCATGCTGGCAGTTGGCCAGTCTGTAATGCTTCACGCGATTGCCGTGGTTATCCTCACACAGCAATGTGTAAACTCTTGTCTGTCTGTTTTCCAGGTCGTTTGACCGGCGCTGCAGGCCACCATCGTTAATGTTCAGGGCCCGTTTTCGGACGCTGTAAATGGGTCTTCTGCAGCGTATGCCCAGTTCCGTGAGGGGGTTTCCCGTGCGGAAGGTGGGCCTGACGCTTTTTCTGTGACCTGGGGGCGGGCTCTGTCTTCATCGGCTGTAGCCGGAGAGGGCCGAACGGCGAATGTTCGCTGCGCGTCGCCGTTGCCTATTCAGGTCGACGCTTGACTATAGCAACAAAAGGCCAGCCGGATCAATCAGATAGATTGCTGAGCCTCGCCACAGTAGATGCAGACTTTTACCCCGATCACGCATAGAATCGCGCCATGTCTGAAGATACCCCCGCAGCGAACCGCGTGACGTTTGTCACCATTGATGAAGGCCGGCACGGTCAACGCCTGGATAACTTCCTGTTTACCCATCTTAAAGGGGTGCCCAAATCCCGTGTTTACCGGATTATCCGCTCCGGTGAGGTACGTATTAACAAGGGGCGCGCCAAGCAGACCACTCGTCTGGCCAGTGGCGACGTGGTGCGTATCCCGCCCATTCGTACCAGTGAATCCGCCGCGCCGCCGGCGGTGAGCGAAGGGTTGGCCGAGCGTCTGCGCCGGGCCTGTGTCTATGAAGATGACCAGCTATTCATTTTCAACAAACCAGCAGGCCTGGCGGTGCACGGTGGCAGTGGTGTCAGCCTGGGACTGATCGAGGCTCTGCGGGTGATGTATCCCGATGAAAAGGAAATGGAGCTGGTGCACCGATTGGACCGGGATACCAGTGGCTTGATCATGGTGGCCCGGCGGCGCTCGTTTCTGCGTAAATTGCAGCGCCTGATGCAGGGCGGTCAGGTGGAAAAGCGTTACTGGTTGCTGTGTCAGGGCTTCAAGGGCAAGGAGCGCACGCTTGATGCGCCTTTGCTGAAAATGATGAATGGCAACGAGCGCATCGTGCGGGTCTCCCGCGAGGGTAAGCCCTCGGTGACACATTATCGCCTGCTCGAGCGGTTTGCTCGGGCGCAATTGGTGGAGGCCACTCTGGAAACCGGTCGCACCCATCAGATTCGGGTACATAGCCAGTTTGGCGGCTTTCCCTTGTTGGGGGATGACAAATACGGAATTGCGAAAGGGGAGGCCCTGCTGACTGAGATCGGCCGCCGGCGTCTTTGTCTGCATGCCCGCACCCTGGTGTTTGTGCATCCGAACACGGGCAAGTGGCTGACGGTTACCGCGCCGCTGGATGACGACTACGAGGCGATTTTGACGACCCTCAGGAGTCAGCGATGAATAATGCGCGTCCTTATGACCTGGTGATTTTCGACTGGGATGGCACGGTCATGGATTCTACCGGTCGTATTGTCAGCTGCATGCAGCTGGCAGCATTGGATCTGGGGCTGCCCTCCCTGGCTGACCCGGTGGTATGCAGTATCATCGGGCTGGGATTGCCGGAAGCCATCGCCACGCTCTATCCGCAGCTGGACGATGCAGGGATCGTCGCCATGCGTGATCGCTACGCTTTCCACTTTATCGCCGCCGAGCAGACACCCAGCGCCCTTTATCCGGCGGCGGAACAGGTGCTGACTCACTTGCGTGAAAGTGGCTTTAAGCTGGCGGTGGCCACAGGCAAGAGCCGCAAGGGGTTGCAGCGGGTGTGGGGGAATACCGGTCTGGACCGTTATTTCCATGCCTCCCGTTGCGCCGATGAAAGCCAGTCCAAGCCACATCCGGCCATGGTGCTGGAGTTGCTGGAGGCTATGGCCGTGCCGCCTGAGCGGGCCGTGGTGGTGGGCGATACGACATTCGATCTGGAAATGGCCCGTGCTGCCGGAGTGGACCGTATTGGCGTGAGTTATGGCGCCCACCCGGTGGAGCAATTGCTCCCGTGCGAGCCTCTGGCGGTTATCGACAGATTGGACCATTTGCTGCCGCTGGTGGGTTTGGCGGCGTCTGAATTTGTAATGGAGAGTGTGTGACTATGGAAAATCAGCCATCTTCCCAGCCCCCGCAGAATGAGCGGGAATGGAAGCTGATCGAGAAATTGCTGGGGCAGGCCCAGGATGAACAGCGCAAGTCCCGCCGTTGGGGTATCTTTTTCAAGGCGCTGACCTTTATATACCTGTTTACCCTGTTGGTTATGGTGATTCCGGGTAAAACCGGTTCTGCCGTGACCATGGCGGAATCGCATGTGGGGATTGTTGACGTAAACGGTGTGATCGCGCCGGATCAGGATGCCAGTGCGGATTTGATCGTTACCGGCCTGACGCGGGCGTTTGAAGCGGAAAACACCACTGCCGTACTGTTGAAGATCAACAGCCCGGGTGGCTCGCCGGTGCAATCCAACCAGGTGTATAACGCCATTAAGCGCCTGCGTGCTGAATACCCGGAAAAGAAGGTATACGCGGCCATTACCGATGTGGGCGCCTCCGGGGCTTACTTCATCGCCTCCGCAGCGGATGAGATCTATGCGGACCCGGCCAGTATCGTTGGCTCCATTGGTGTGATCATGGCTGGGTTCGGGCTGGAGCAGGCAGCGGACAAGCTGGGTGTGGAGCGCCGTGTGCTCACCGCCGGCGAAAACAAGGACCTGATGGATCCGTTCTCGCCGATTCAGCCGGCCCATCGCAAGCATGTACAGACCATGCTGGATGACATTCACCAGCAGTTTATTACTGCAGTGAAAGAAGGGCGGGGTGATCGACTGAAGGTGGATGGTCACCCGGAACTGTTCTCGGGGTTGTTCTGGACCGGTGAGCGAGCACTGGATCTGGGGCTGATTGACGGCCTGATGAGCCCGGGGCAGGTGGTTCGTGAGGTGGCCGGCCAGGAAGAGATGCTGAATTACAGCGCCAGCCGTTCTCCCATGGAAGAATTCATTCGTCGTTTCGGTGTATCCATTGGTGAAGGTATGGCGGCCCAGTTGGGTCTGAGCGCCTCGCCGGTGATTCGTTGATCATATATAGCTACGAGCTACGAGCTACGAGAAGCTAGAAGCTAGAAGCTAGAAGCTAGAAGAGGCGAGTCCTGAAATACGCAATGGTGTTCGGGGCTCGCCTCTTTCCTTTTATACAGGCAGTTGAATCCCTTCGGCGGCCAGGAATTCTGTCAGTACGATCAGTGGCAGGCCCACCAGTGTATTCGGGTCGCGTCCTTCCAGTGCCTTGAATAATACAATGCCCAGCCCTTCGGATTTGAAGCTGCCGGCACAGTTAAGTGGCTGTTCGACATCCACGTAGCGTTCAATCTGGGCTGGTTTCAGGGTGCGGAATTGCACATGAAACGGGTCACAGGCCACCTGGCTGCGGCCGGTGGCGGTATTGAGCAGGCACAACCCAGTAAGGAAGGATACCCGCTGACCGCTGGCGGCGCTGAGTTGGCGGATCGCGGTGTCCCGGTCGCCGGGCTTGCCCAGGACTTGATCGCCGATCACGGCGACCTGGTCGGAGCCGATAACCAGGGTGTTCGGATGCTGGTCGGCCAACGCCAGGGCTTTTTCCCGGGCCAGGCGCATTACCAGGGCGGTAGGGCTTTCATCCTCATGCCGGGATTCATCGATATCCGGACTTTGGTGGATAAAATCCAGCTTCAGCTTGTCCAATAACTGGCGCCGAAACGGCGATGAAGAGGCGAGTAACAGGGTCGGTGTCTGGTCAGTCATGGGGGTCTCCGCGCGTTGCGGGGGCAAGTGTAAGGATTATTTTTTCATGACGCACGAAAAACCCTGTTGACTCAGGCGCTTAGTGCCTCACATTAACTTTGACAGCAGGGCCTCACGGCCCTAGAATTGCGCGCTTATGTTTTCAGGGCAACTGCCACAGTTCCTCGATCCTCGCAAATATGCGGATCAAGGTCGCATCGTTGAAGGCCAGCTTACCGTTGGAGACCTGCCTCGCCTGCAGGAATACCGCGAAAGTCTGGACCAGCCAGTAGCAATATCGCTGGCATTCGATCGTGATGATGAGGGGCATCGGCGTATCGAGGGCGAGGTTAGCACCGTATTGGTGCTGCCATGTCAGCGCTGCCTGGAGCCCGTGAGTTATTCCATTACCGCCCATATCGACGTGGCGCTGGTGTGGAATGAGGATCAGGCCAAGGCATTGCCGGGGCGATTGGACCCTTGGTTGGTTGGCGAAGAGCGCATGGTTCTCACCGATCTGATCGAAGAGGAGCTGTTGCTGGCCATGCCACTGGTGGCTCTGCATGACCCTTGCCCGACAGCTTTACCGCAGGACCGCGGTGAACCTGAGAAACACGAAAACGCGGATAATCCTTTTGCCGTGCTGGCCAAATTAAAAGGTCAAGGCAAGTAAATTCAGGCTGAATAAACGCCCGAGGAGCTCGAAATGGCTGTTCAAAAGAACCGTAAAACCCGTTCCAAGCGCGGCATGCGCCGCTCTCACGATGCGCTGCCCGCCGCTGCGCTGACTGAAGACACCAACACTGGTGAAGTGCATCGTCGTCACCACATTTCTCCTGACGGCATGTACCGTGGCCGCCAGGTGATCAGTCAGGGTGAATCTGACGACGAATAAGTTGTGTGAAAACGGGAGCTGCGGCTCCCGTTTTTTGTGCCGGCCTGGTCTCGTACTGCCCCTGTGCAGTAAAGATTTGGCTTTCGTGGCACACTTAAATCCTCCTTCGGGAGGATTTTTTGTAAGTGGATTTGTGATCGAAGGCGGGAATATGTCGCCGCCGAATGATTTTTGTCAGAATGCCTCCAAATTTGAATAAAGGAAGCAGCCCATGCCGGTTGTGACGCTAGCAGTGGATGCCATGGGGGGGGATCACGGCTTGTCCGTAACAGTGCCCGCCGTGGCGGCCATGCTGTCTCGCCATGCGCACATGCACATCATTCTGGTCGGCCAGCCCGATCCCCTGGCTGATGCCTTGTCCCAGGCCGGTATCGCCGGCCACCCCCGTGTCACTGTCCAACCAGCCTCCGAAGTGGTGGCCATGGATGACCCTGTTGCCGTGGCTCTGCGGCAGAAAAAAGACTCCTCCATGCGTGTGGCCATCAATATGGTCAAGGAAGGACGCGCTCAGGCAGCGGTCAGTGCTGGTAATACTGGTGCCCTGATGGCGGTGAGCCGGTTTGTGCTGAAAACCCTGCCAGGGGTGGATCGGCCTGCCATTTGTACGGCTATCCCCACGGCCAGCGGCCACTGTCACATGCTTGATCTGGGCGCCAATGTGGATTCCGAACCCGCTCATTTACTGCAGTTTGCCCTGATGGGGCAGGCGGTCGTGCGTGCGGTGGATGGTGTAGAGCACCCTCGAGTGGCGCTGCTCAACATCGGTGAGGAAGATATCAAGGGCAACGAACAGATCAAGGAAGCGGCAGGCCTGTTACGCGAAGCCGATGACCTGAACTATGTGGGCTTTGTGGAAGGGAATGGCATTTTTGCCGGCGAAGCGGATGTGGTGGTCTGTGATGGTTTCGTCGGCAACGTGTCGCTGAAAACCATGGAAGGCGTGGCGAAAATGATCGGCAACATGCTGCGTGAAGAAATCAAGCAATCCTGGTTGCGCAAGTTGTGTGGCCTGTTTGCCTTGCCGGTTCTGGTGGGCCTGAAAAAGCGCATGGACCCGGATCACTACAATGGCGCAAGCCTGGTCGGCCTGCGTGGGGTGGTGGTGAAAAGTCATGGTGGCACCAGCAAGGAAGGCTTCGCCTGCGCGCTGGAGGTGGCTCAACTGGAGGCGCGACGCAATGTGCCCTCACTGATCAGTGATGCACTGAGTCAGGCCAGCGCCGACTGAAATCTGCGTCGGGGTCAGCTGGCCCCGGTGTTGTTCATACTTTGTTTCAGGCCCGACCGGACAGCGAAAGCGAAAGCCGGCATACTGCGGCCTGCCTATTCCTGTCTATTTTTAAGGGGATGTTGAATGTCGAAGACAGCCTTTATTTTTCCCGGTCAGGGCTCCCAGAGTCTGGGAATGCTGAGTGAATTTGCCGAACGTCCGGCAGTGAAGCAGACCTTTCAGGAAGCCTCCGGTGCACTGGATCAAGATCTCTGGGCGTTGGCCCAGGAAGGGCCGAAAGAAGCACTGAATCAAACCGAAATTACCCAGCCTCTGCTGCTGACCGCAGGCGTTGCCCTGTGGCGGCTGTGGGAGCAAAGCGGTGGTCCGCGGCCGAATGTACTGGCCGGGCATAGCCTGGGTGAATACAGCGCATTGACCTGTGCCGGTGTCATCAATCTGGGCGATGCCGTGCGGCTGGTTCGCACCCGTGGCCAGCTTATGCAGAAGGCGGTGGGGCAAGGTGAAGGCAGCATGGCGGCGATCCTGGGTCTGGATGATGAGCAGGTTCGCGCTGCCTGTGCGCAAGCGGCGCAGGGAGGCGTGGTTGAGGCGGTCAATTACAATGCGCCTGGTCAGGTGGTGATTGCCGGTTCCGCGGATGCGGTTGAGCGCGCGATTGCGGCCTGTAAAGAGGCCGGGGCGAAACGCGCCATGGCGCTACCGGTGAGCGTGCCTTCTCACTGTGCGCTGATGAAGCCTGCGGCGGAGCAACTGGCTGATACCTTGAACGGTACACGTTTTCATGCGGCGGAAATGCCGGTCATCAACAATGTGGACGTGGCAATGGAAACGGATCCGGAGAAAATCCGCGATGCGTTGATTCGCCAGCTTTATTCACCGGTGCGCTGGGTGGAAACCATTCAGGCGCTGAAAGAGCAGGGCGTAGGGCATCTCTACGAGTGTGGCCCGGGCAAGGTCCTGTGTGGACTGGTCAAGCGTATTGATCGCGACATGGCGGCCCGTCCGCTGGAAACAGAAGACGCTTTCACGGCGGCGCTGCAAGGAGAATAAGCATGTCAGAGAAAAAAGTGGCGTTGGTGACTGGCGCGAGCCGCGGCATTGGCCGGGCGATTGCCGAGCAGTTGATTGCCGACGGCTTCTTTGTTGTTGGCACAGCCACCACGGAAAGCGGCGCGGCAGCCATTGGCGATGCGCTGGGTGAAAACGGTGCCGGCAAGATGCTCAACGTGGCCGACAAGGCGTCGGTGGACGAGACACTCAAAAGCATCAACGATGAATTCGGTGCTCCTTTGGTGCTGGTGAATAACGCCGGCATTACCCGCGACAACATCATGCTTCGGATGAAGGAAGATGAGTGGGAAGATGTCATCAATACCAACCTGAATTCCCTTTATCGCGTTAGCAAGGCATGCTTGAAAGGCATGACCAAGGCGCGTTGGGGCCGGATCATCAATATCAGTTCGGTGGTCGGTACCATTGGCAATGCGGGGCAAGCCAACTATGCGGCGGCCAAGGGCGGTGTGGAAGGTTTCTCACGGGCGTTGGCCCGCGAGCTTGGCTCACGTAATATCACGGTGAATTCTGTTGCACCGGGCTTTATTCAGACGGACATGACAGAGGCTTTGCCGGAAGCCCAGAAAGAGGCGCTTTTGCAGGGGATCCCCTTGGGGCGTTTGGGGCAGCCGGCGGAGATAGCCAGCGCTGTTGCCTGGCTGGCCAGTGATGGCGGTGGTTATGTAACCGGAACCACTTTGCACGTCAATGGGGGCATGTTTACCGGGTAGCTCAAAAAATGGGCATCTGAACGTTTCTGGGAAAGCTGGCTAATTGACTGTTTTCGCAGAAGAAAATATTTGGAAAAACTTCAAGGGAAGGCATCGGTCCAGTCGGCTTGCAAGCGCAAACAGCGTTCACCTAGAATAGCCGCTGACAGGTGCTAGCACACCATTAATCAGGAGAGTAATACGATCATGAGCAGCATCGAAGAACGCGTAAACAAAATCATCGTTGAGCAACTGGGTGTTAAGCCGGAAGACGTAAAATCAGAAGCGTCCTTCGTTGAAGATCTGGGTGCAGACTCCCTGGACACCGTTGAGCTGGTGATGGCCCTGGAAGAAGAATTTGAAACTGAAATTCCGGACGAAGAAGCTGAGAAAATCAGCACCGTCCAGTCCGCTGTGGATTACATCAAAGCACACAGCTGAGTTCGGTTGTTCGAATAACAGAAAAGCCGCAGGTTCAATGAGCTTGCGGCTTTTTTGTGGCCAGAATATTTGTGGCGACAAGTGACGTTTTCTTACATTACGGCGACCTGTTACCGGGCCGCTTGTAGTAATCTTGTCGCATTACGGCCGTTAAATGGCGCCAAAATAATGGATTGGGAGGTATCGGGTGACGTCACGTCGAGTCGTTATTACAGGGTTGGGAATGCTCACGCCGCTGGGAGTCGATGTGGCTTCTACCTGGGAAGGTATCAAGGCGGGCAAGAGTGGCATTCGTAACATCGAGCACTTTGATACGGAGCCTTTTGCTACCCGTTTTGCCGGCCTGGTGCCTGATTTTGATATTTCCGAGTACCTGCCCCCCAAAGATGCCCGCAAGATGGACGTCTTCGTGCAATACGGGCTGGTGGCGGCTATTCAGGCGGTGCGTGATGCGGGCCTGGACATGGAAAAGGAAGATGCCGAGCGTGTGGGGGCGGCGATTGGCTCTGGTATTGGTGGCCTTACCAATATCGAAGACAATCACCGCAAGCTGCTCGATTCCGGCCCCCGCAAGCTGTCACCGTTCTTTGTGCCTGGGACCATCATCAACATGATCGCGGGTAATCTGGCGATCATGTACGGCATGAAAGGGCCCAACTTTGCCACGGTAACGGCCTGTACCACCGGGACCCATAACATTGGTTTTGCTGCCCAGCAGATTGTGCTGGGGCAAGCGGACGTAATGGTTGCCGGGGGCGCGGAGAAGGGCTCTTCGCCGTTGGGGTTGGGTGGTTTCGCTGCCGCCCGTGCGCTATCCACCCGTAACGATGACCCGCAAGCCGCCAGCCGTCCCTGGGACAAGGACCGGGACGGCTTCGTGCTGGCCGATGGTGCCGGCGCGGTGGTACTGGAAGAGTACGAGCACGCCAAGGCCCGTGGTGCCACGATTTATGCAGAGCTGGCCGGTTTTGGCATGAGTGATGATGCCTATCACATCACCTCTCCGGCAGAGGGCGGCGACGGTGCCATGCGGGCCATGCGTAATGCCCTGCGAAATGCCGGTGTCGAGCCGGAGCAGGTGGATTACATCAACGCCCACGGCACCTCCACCCAGATGGGTGATGTGGCAGAAGCCATGGCGGTGAAAACCCTGTTTGGCGACCATGCCTATAATCTGGCGGTGAGCTCGACTAAATCCATGGTTGGGCACTTGCTGGGGGCGGCGGGGGCTGTGGAAGCGATTTTCTCCATTCTCGCCATGCGTGATTCGGTGGCGCCGCCCACCATCAATCTGGATAACCCGGACGAAGACTGTGACCTGAACTTCGTGGCGAACCAGGCGCAGGAACGCACCATTCAGTACGCGTTGTCCAACTCGTTCGGTTTCGGTGGTACTAACGGTACCCTGCTGTTCAAGAAGGTGTAATGCCGCTGAATCCCCGTGACCGCGGTCTCGCCTACGGCGACGGTGTTTTTGAAACCGTGCGCGTGGCTGCCTCCGGTGAAGCGCCCCTGTGGTCGCGCCACCGTGCTCGCATGGTGGCCGGGCTGCACGCGCTGGATATTGCGTTACCCGATCAATCCCGACTTGATGCTGCTCTGAATGAAGGGATTGCCGCGCTCCGCGGTGAGCCTGGAGTGGTCAAGTTGACGGTCACGCGCGGCGTTGGCGGCCGTGGCTATTTGCCGCCTGCATCGGCAAAACCCACGGTGTTGTGGCAAAGTGGGGAGCTGCCAGCCTGGTCTGAACGGCTTCGCCGCGAAGGTCTGGTGCTGGGGCTCTGCCAGACGCCGCTGTATCCTGAGCCGTTGGCAGGGTTCAAGCATCTGAACCGGCTTCCTCAGGTAATGGCTCGCCGCGAAGTGGCGGGTCAGGGCTGGGACGAAGGGTTGTTGCTCAGTACCCGCAGGCAGCCGTTGGAAGCCACCTCCATGAATCTTTTTGCCCGGTTCGCCGATCACTGGTGGATGCCTGATCTGGCTGCCGCTGGAGCCGGCGTGGCCGGCGTCATGCGAAGCCACCTTTTCGACACGTTGCAACAACAAGGTGAAAAGGTGATTTGCGATCTGCGGCCGCTGTCACAGCTGCGCACTGCTGACGGGCTGTTTCTGTGTAACAGTATTGTCGGCGTGCTCCCGGTGCGTAAACTGGCGCAATGGCATTGGCCGGTGCTGGCATCGGTCCGGGAACTGCAACAGTCGACAGAAACCTTTTTGGCCGGCTCACTGAAGGGCTAATAACCGCACTATGCGAAAAAAAATCCGTATTTTTGGACTGCTGGTTGTCTTGCTGGTAGTCGCTGTACCCGTGGCGGGGGCCTGGGTCAGTAGTTATCTACATCGCCCATTACCGGTTTCTGACGCATTAACGGTGGAGGTGCCCCGGGGCGCCGGTTTAAGCCGGGTGCTGTATAACCTCAATGATGAAGGCATCCTGGGTAAGGGCCTGGAAGCTCGTTTCCGCCGTGTCGGCGCGCGCCTTTATTCTGCTTTCACCGGCATGGATGGCCGCATGCATGTGGGTGAGTATCAACTCAAGCCCGGTGATTCGCTGTTGTCCCTGCTGGAGAAAATGGACCGGGGCGATGTGCTGCAACGCAGCCTGACTCTGGTGGAAGGCTGGAACTTCCGGGAGCTGCGTGCCCGGTTGGCCTCTCTGGAAACGCTTGAGCACCAACTGGAAGGGCTGACCGATGAGCAAGTGATGGCGGAACTGGGTCGCCCGGGCCGCCATCCGGAAGGCTGGTTCGCGCCGGAAACCTATTTCTACACCCGTGGCACTGCAGACCTGACCATCCTGGCCCGGGCGCTGTCGCGTCAGGAAAACATTCTTGATGAAGCCTGGCAGCAGCGGGCCAAAGATCTGCCCTACGACACGCCCTACGAGGCGCTGATTATGGCGTCTATCGTGGAAAGGGAAACCGGTGTGCCAAAAGAGCGCCCGGAAATTGCCGGGGTGTTTACCAACCGCTTAAACAAGGGCATGCGCCTGCAAACCGACCCGACGGTGATCTACGGCATGGGTGAGGCCTATGACGGAAATATTCGCCGCTCCGATCTGCGTCGCGCGACTCCCTACAACACCTATGTGATTCGGGGATTGCCGCCCACGCCGATCGCCATGCCCGGCCGCGAAGCGATTCTCGCGGCGGTGAACCCGGGAAAAACAGAATCCCTGTATTTTGTGGCGCGGGGCGATGGTAGTCATTCCTTTTCCAAAACACTGGCCCAGCACCGCAAAGCCGTGCGTGAGTATCAGCTGCAGCGCCGGGAAGGCTACCGTTCTTCACCCGGAGGCGGGCAATGAGTGGCCGCTTTATCACTCTGGAAGGCGGCGAGGGCGCTGGTAAGAGCAGCAATCTGGAATGGTTGGCCGATTCCCTTAGAGCAGCGGGTAAAACGGTGACGGTGAGTCGGGAGCCCGGCGGCACCGCACTGGCGGAATCGATCCGTGGCGTGTTGTTGGCGCCCGGTGATGAACCCATGGCGGACGATACGGAGTTACTGCTGGTGTTTGCCGCCCGCGCGCAACATCTGGAACAGAAAATTCGCCCGGCACTGGCCCGTGGCGAATGGGTGTTGTGTGATCGTTTTGTGGACGCCACCTGGGCTTACCAGGGGGCAGGGCGCGGGCTGGACAGTGCCGCTATTGCCGACCTGGAAAGCCTGGTCATTCGCGACACCCGCCCGGACATGACCGTACTGTTTGATGTGCCGGTAGAGGTGGGCATGGCACGTGCCGGCAAACGTGCCGCTCTGGATCGCATCGAACAGGAAGACCGGGCTTTTTTTGAACGTATCCGCCAGTGTTATCTGGCCCGTGCAGCCCAGGAGCCCGGCCGGTTCCGCACCGTGGATGCGGGGCAGCCGTTGGAGTCGGTACAGCAACAGCTGGGCGCGATAGTCGAGGAGATGCTGGCATGGCCGTAACCGGCGCGAAAGTTCAGGCACCGTGCCCCTGGCACGGCGATGCCATGGCGCAGCTGCTGGACCAGCACGCACAGGGGCGACTGCCCCATGCTTTGCTGCTGACCGGTGCCAAAGGCATTGGCAAGCTGCGCTTGGCCGAATCCCTGGCCCAGACCTTGCTTTGCGAGAAACCTTCCGCAGGGCTGCCTTGCGGCCACTGTCAGGGGTGCCAGCTCAGCACCGCCGGTACTCACCCCGACCTGCACCGCCTCAGCCCGGAAGAAAAAAGCAAAACCATCAAGATTGATCAGGTCCGCAAGCTGGTGGCGTTTGCTACCCGCACGGCTCAGTACAGTGGCTACCGGGTTGCCATTGTGTATCCGGCGGAAGCTCTCAACCGCAATGCCCAGAATGCATTGCTGAAAACCCTGGAAGAGCCGGGCGCACAGACCTTGTTGCTGCTGGTCAGTGATCAGCCGACCCTGTTATTGCCGACCATTCGCAGTCGCTGCCAGCAGCGCACCTTGCCGTTACCGGAGCATGACCAGGCGCTGCAGTGGTTGCAGAGCCAGGTGGGCGAGAGTGCCGCCTCGTTACTGGATGCCGCTCAAGGTGCGCCGCTACAGGCGCTGGCACTGGAGCAGGCGGACTGGTTTGCCGACCGGGCCCGTTTGCTCGACACACTGGTCAGTGTGGCAGAAGGGCGTCAGTCGGTGGCGCAAGCGTCGCCGGTGCTCGCCAAACATGACCCCACGGAAATGGCCGGGGTGATTTATGGCTGGTTGTCACGCTGTCTGCATCAGCGCTTCTCGGGCCAGCAGAGCGCCGATGCCTCCCTGGCTCCACTGCTGGAGCGACTCAGCAAGGCGGTGCCACCGGCGCGTTTGTTGCGGGCCGCCCAGCGGGTGCTGGAAGGGCGCCGTGCCTTGCTGTCTGGCGCTAACCCCAACAAGGAATTGCTGTACGAGCAGTGGCTGTTGGTGTTGGTGGGCGTTGACGCTGCGGCGGCAGCGCACTAACCTTTATCAAAGATTAATAATAATTTCGTAAGAGGCTCGTTCATGAAAATGCCCGGCGGTCGTAGTGGCATTCTGTCGCTTTCCATCAAAGACAAGGCGGTGCTGTACTCGGCCTACATGCCCTTCATTACCAATGGCGGCCTGTTTATTCCCACCGAGAAGCAATACAAGCTGGGGGAAGAGATCTTCCTGTTGCTCAATATCATGGACGAAGCCGACAAGATTCCGGTGGCAGGCAAGGTGATCTGGATTACGCCCAAAGGCGCTCAAGGTAACCGTAGCGCCGGGATCGGCGTGCAGTTCTCCGACCAGGATGACACCGCCCGTGTCACCATCGAAAACCACCTGGCAGGATCGCTGGAGTCGGATCGACCGACGCATACGATGTAGGACGCCGGACGCCGGACGCCGGATGCCGGACGCTAGAAGCTAGAAGCTAGAAGCTAGAAGCTAGAAGCTAGAAGCTAAACCCCGGCGTTGAGTTGTTCAGTTTTAAAGCGGCAATACCTTGGGGTATTGCCGCTTTTGCGTTTAGCATCCGGCGTCTGGCATCAAGCGTGGCCACGTGCAGCGTGTCGCGTGTTACCTATCTGCTCTACAATACCTGCGTTTTTAATGTTGGAGCCTGTTGTGACTGCTAGCCCTTTTGTGGATTCCCATTGCCATCTGGATCGCCTGAATCTTGACGCCCATGGAGGCGATTTTGAGGCGATGATGGCGGCCACGGCGCAGGCGGGGGTTAGCCATATGCTGTGTATCGGTGTGGACCTGGAGACCTTCCCGCAAGTGCAGGCCTTGGCCGAGCAATACGATAACGTCTTCGCCAGCGTTGGCGTGCATCCTCTCTACAAGGAATCCCGCGAGCCGCAATCCGCCGAGCTGGTAGAGCGGGCGGCGCATTCCAAGGTAGTGGCCATCGGTGAGACCGGGCTGGATTATTTCTACGCCAAGGAAGAGCGGGAGTGGCAACAACGCTATTTTATCGCCCATATCCAGGCGGCCCGGGAAACCGGCCTGCCGCTGGTTGTGCATACCCGTGGCGCCAAGGAAGACACGCTGGCGCTGTTGCGTGAGCACGGTGGGGGGAAGGTGCGTGGGGTGTTGCACTGTTTCACTGAAGACCTGGACATGGCCTTGCAGGCCATTGAGTTGGGTTTCTATATTTCCATTTCCGGTATCGTGACCTTCCGCAACGCCCAGGCTCTGCGCGACACCGTGAAGCAGCTGCCGCTGGAGCGGCTGTTGATTGAAACCGATTCGCCCTGGCTGGCGCCGGTGCCGTTCCGTGGCAAACCCAATGAACCCCGTTATGTGGCGCAGGTGGCTGAATGTGTCGCTGAGCTTAAAGGCGTTAGTGTGGCCGAACTGGCCAAGGCCACTGCGGATAACTTCTTCTCCCTGTTCAACAAGGCGCAAGCATGAATCTGTATGCAATGGTGGCGCTGGCGGCGCTATGTGGTGGTGCCGTGGCGGCACTGGTTGCGGTGTTGATCGAGCGGCGCCGGGCGGCAGTTCGCGAGGCGGCGTTGCTGGCCGAAAAGCACGCCTTGAGCGAGCCGTTGGCTCAGGTGCCGTTGCTCAAGCAGCAGCTGCAAGAGCAGCAACAGCGCCAGCGGGACAGCGACGCGCAGTTGCAACAGTTGGGGTCTGAGAAAGCGCGCCTGGAAGAACGGCTGGCCGGCCAGCAGGAGAAACTGGCGTTTTCCGAGCAAAGCCGCAACCAACTGAAACAGGAGTTTGAAAACCTGTCTGGGAAGGTGCTCGACCAGCGCGGCAAGCAACTGCAGGAGCAGCACCAGCAGGGCCTGGATGGCATGCTCAAACCGTTCCGTGAGCAGCTGGCGGATTTCCGTCGCCGGGTCGACCAGATTCACAGTGACGAGACCCGTGCCCAGGCGTCTCTGATCGAGCAGCTGGGCCACCTGAGAAGCCTGAACCAGCAGATGCACGAGGATGCCCGAAACCTGACCGATGCACTGAAAGGGCAGGCCAAGACTCAGGGTAACTGGGGTGAAATGATTCTGGAACGGGTGCTGGAGTCTTCCGGCCTGACGCGTGGACGCGAGTATGAAACCCAGGTCACCCTGAAAGACGAAAGCGGCCAGCGCCGCCTGCCCGATGCCATCGTTCACCTGCCGGAAAACAAGGATGTGGTGATTGATGCGAAAGTGTCTCTGGTTGCCTATGAGCGGCTGTCTTCGGCGTCTACGCCAGAGGAGCGCGAACAGGCATTACGTGATCACCTGACCTCACTGCGAAGCCACATCAAGGGCCTGGATACCAAGGATTACAGTGGCCTGGAAGGGATCCGCAGCCTGGATTTCGTGCTGCTCTTTATTCCTATCGAAGGTGCGTTCATGGTGGCGATGGAACAGGATTCCAGCCTCTATACGGATGCCTTTGCCCGCAACATTGTCCTGGTTAGCCCGACCACGCTGTTGGTGACCTTGCGCACGATCCAGAATATCTGGCGCTACGAATACCAGAACCGCAATGCTCTGGATATTGCCGATCGTGCAGGGAAAATCTGCGATCAGGTATCACTGATCGGGGAGTCCATGGACGACCTGGGAGACAAAATTGGCAAGGCTCAGCTGGCATGGGACACCACCTTCAAGCGCCTCAGCAGCGGCCGCGGCAACCTCTACCGCCAGGCCCAGCAACTGAAAGATCTGGGTGCAAAAGCACGCAGGGCGTTACCGGAACCTGGCGATGAACATGATGACGGGGCGACGGTGACGGATCAGTCAGGGCCGAAAGAGTAACACCAAAACGTAAAATGTTTACCATCATAAGCAGTAAATTTTAGAAGGTTTTGATGCACTGTAACTGTTTGCAATTTGATGGATTTCGTCGCTAAAAGTGGCAAAAGTTGGCGAAAAATGACTGAACTTGGTAGTCATTTTTCAGCATCTTCAGGTACGAATGTGCCACCATTGTAATATCAGAACTGGGTCACAGGATTACGCCGAAAACCTTAGTTAGTATGCGCTCCGTAACGTAATGCTAACGAAAGGTAATCTTATGTATCGTTTGATGTTCGCCCTGGTGCTGGGGATGGGTCTGGCTCAAACGGTATCGGCGCTTGACGCTCAACCTCGGATCATCGGGGGACAGGACGTAGCAACAATCCGGCCGTGGATGGCCGAAGTGGAAATCAGTCGATCCGGAAATCCCGCCTATGGCGCCACACTTTGTGGTGGCACCCTGATCGCACCTGGCTGGGTGCTGACAGCGGCGCACTGCGTGGTGACCTCCAGTGGCGCCACCCTGCAGGCGGGGCACCTGTTCGTGGCCCTGGGGAGCCTGGATCGGACGGCGGCCAACCCGGCGGAACGCCTGGCGGTCTCTTCGGTGCGGGTACACCCGGGTTATCGCGCGGTCACTTTCCACAATGACCTGGCGCTGTTGCAATTGGCCTCAGACAGTACTGCCAGGCCACTGGATCTGGCCAAAGCGCAGACCGTGTCTGCGCTGACCAGGGGCAGCAGCGACGAGGCCCTGCAGATAATGGGCTGGGGGTCCACGTCTCCCAGCGGCAATGGCCTGTCCGACTCCCTGCGCGAAGCCCGTGTGGATTATGTGTCCAGCGGCTATTGCGCCAGCCAGTGGAGCAACCTGAGCGGTAACCAGATCTGTGCGGGTGAAATGAATCCTCAGGGTGTTGCCCAGGATTCTTGTCGTGGTGATAGCGGCGGGCCTTTGGTGTACGGCGAGCCGGGGCAACAATGGCTGGTTGGTATTACCAGCTACGGCCATGAACGGTGCGCCACCGCCGGCGTGCCCGCAGTTTATACCCGTGTGGATCGTTATCTAACCTGGTTGGAACAAACCACCTCAGGCAGCCTGGTGGATCTGGCGCTCACCGGCAGCACCGCTGACACCTATAGCAGCCCGGGGACTTCCGCTACGTTGCGCACTGGCATCGCCAACACCAGCCAGCAGACCCGGGCCAATAACGTGGGCCTGCGAATCACCCACAAGAACGGGCTTACGGTCCGTGTTCCCGGGCTGACCTGCGTGAAGAACAGTGGCTATACAGACTGCCGTGGCAGTGCGGACCTGGCGCTGGGGCAAGAGACCTCGACTTACAGCGTTGCCCTCAGTGCCAGTGGCCGCTGGGTGGATGAGGTTCGCGTCGAGCCGATCAGCAGTGTGTCCCACGATTACTTCGCCAGCCTAGGGGAAAGTTTCAAGCTGGTATTCAGCAATGAACCGGATGTGGTGCTCAGCCTGACCACGCAGCGGGGCAATGATGACCTGGTGCGGGTCAACGCCCAGGTGACCAATGCGGCGACGCACCAGGCGGCGGCGCGGGTGCGGGTCGGCTTTACCTTGCCGTCCGGGTGGAGCGCGGTGTCACTGCCTGAGAACTGTGCCGGGGGCGGCCTGGTGCAGTGTGGGCTGGGCGATATGTCGCCCGGTGAAGTGGCGTCCCAGCAACTGATTCTGGATGGTCAGGGTGACGACAGTCTGATTGTGCAGGTGTGGACCGATAACGGGGATTACCCGGCTAACGATAGCTCGGCGAGCACCCATCCGGCCCAGGCGCGCAACAGTGCGTCCACTGACGGTACTGCCAGTGGCGGGAGTGATGGTGGCGGTGGCGGGGGCAGTCTGTCCTGGTGGTTGCTGGCGCTACTAGCCGTGGTGTCCGTTCGGCGGCTCCACCAGTGACAGGTGGCGCTGACGTTCCGGCGCCAGCGCACCTTGATTGCCCTTCCAGGGCAGGGCATCAATGCCCTTGGGAATGGCATCCAGCTGGAAAGGCGCCTTGATAATCTCGAAGTAGGGCGAGTGGTCGAAGTCCGCAGCGGTAATGGCTCTGGGTTGTAGCCGCAGCAAGCGGGCGGCGGGTTCGCTTTCCTTCACCAGCGGCATGACCGGGAATTGCACAAAGCTGAAGGCATCGGCGACGACGGTGCCACTAAGCGCCTTGATCAATTCACCGGCCCAGCGTCGGAACAGGCCGGTGCGCCAGCGCAGGGGCAGCCAGCGCCAGGGAAGCAGGGTCATCATGGCCAGTGCGCCCCAGGACTGGGCGCCACCGGCGCCAATGCGGCTGATGGCATAGCGGAGTACATCCTGGGCTTCATTGTCACTTAGCCCCTGTGCCCGACAGACGCGAATCTGACGACCTTCCAGGGCTGACAGCGGTTCCACAATCAGCCCCCGTTCCAGGCGGGCATCAATCACCAGCTGGGTATCCGGTTCGCAAGGAGTGTAGTCCGCCAACAGGGCGCGCAGGGCCGGGTCGGCCACGTCGTGCAGGCGACCAATGTAGAGTACCGCGCGGGCGTAGCGGCTATCGCCGATCACCTTGAAGGTGCGGTCTACGCTGCTGTGCCCGGCCACCAACAGCACATCGCAGGATTTCAGCACCGTGCGCAGGCTTTCCAGGTCCGCGCTGGGCTGGCCGCTGAACTGCTCATCCCGCTGCAAACGGCGGCAAATCCATTGATAAAAGGCCAGCTGTCGGTTCATCTGTGAGGCTCCGGTATCCATAACGAGGCGCGTATGAGGTTCTGGAGCTTACAGCAGCTCCAGAGCCTGGTCGATGACCGAATCGGCAGTGTAGAAGTGTGGCGAAAAGCGCACCCCACCGCCGCGTTCCGCGCACACCACGCCGTTCTTTTTCAGGCGCTGGAAGGTATCGCCCGGGGCTTCTTCGGGCATGCGGAAAGTGACAATCCCTGCCCGCCGTTGCGGGGCTGGGGCACTGAGCAGGGTGGCGCCTTTGTCGTTCAGCCCTTCGATCAGCCGTTGCACCCGTTGTTGCAGGGCATCGGCCACCACGTTCATGCCGGTGTCTTGCAGCAGTGACAGGGAGGCATTCAGGGCGTGGGCGCCGAGCATGTTCGGGCTTCCGCATTCAAAGCGCTTGGCGGTGCTGGCCGGCTGCCAGTCCCGGCGGGTGTAATCGCCGGGTTCGGCCACCATGTGCCAGCCGTGTTGACGCAGGATCAATTGATCCTGCACCGCCCGGCGGCAATAGAACAGGGCGAGCCCTTCCGGGCCGAGCATCCATTTGTGGCCGTCGGCCACCACAAAATCGGCGTTTGCCTGCTCTGCTGAGAACGGTAGCGCGCCGAGAATCTGGATCGCATCCACACAGAAGAGTGTGCCCTGTGCCCGGCAGGCGGCGCCAATGGGCGCCATGTCCATCAACAGGCCTGTGCCGTACTGGACGGCGGAGAGAGACACCAGACGGGTGCGCGGCCCCATGGCGTCAATGACATCCTGCTCCGGGTTGTCGCCCTCCAGATTGACCTCGATCACTTCCACGCCCTGGTTAGCCAGGGCTTGCCAGGGAATTCGGTTGGACGGGAATTCCTGATCACTGATGATAATCTGATCACCAGCCTGCCACTCCAGGCCCTGGGCAATGACGGAGAGGCCTTCGGAGGTGTTCTTGAGCAAGGCAATTTCCTCGCTGCTGACGCCTCCCACCAGCCAGGCCAGGCGCTCACGCAGCTGCTGCTCCACCTTCAACCAGTGCGGATAATCCCGCGCGCCGATACGCACGTTCTGGCGGGCAAACTCAGTTACCGCGTCAAGGGTACGCTGTGGCCAGGGGGCGACGGCCGCATGGTTGAGGTAAAGCAGGCCGTCCTGCTGGGGGAATTCGCGGGCGATATCCGGGGCGCTGCCGTCAGAACGGGTCATGTTGTGTTGCCTCCATGCGCTGGGTTGAGAGGAATGCGAGGTGCAAAACCATGACGCTATGCTAACAGGCCCTAACAGGCTATTGGCGAGATGCTGCCGGCGATTCCGTAGGCGGCTATCCGATATGCGTATAAAAAGGGAATGCGTTAGAATTGCGACTGTTCAGTCGGCTAGGCCCGCATACCCGGGCGCAAGGAGAAATAAATGGGTGATCTGGAAAAAGCCACACGCAAGGCTCAGGAGTTTCGCCAGCGAGAGCGTGAGATTCTCGATGCGGCTCTGGCCCTTTTTCTGGAAGAAGGCGAAGACCGGGTAACCGTGGAAATGATTGCGGACCGGGTGGGTATTGGCAAAGGGACTATCTACAAGCATTTCGAAACCAAGAACGAAATCTACCTGCTGCTGATGCTGCGCTATGAGGAAGACCTGGCCGGCGTGTTTCAGCAAATCTCCGATGCGGATAACAAGGAACGCCTGGCGCGGGAATATTTCCGTTTCCGGATTTCCGATCCCAAGCGTTATCAGTTGTTTGACCGACTGGAAAACAAGGTCATCAAGGATCATGCCCTGCCCGAACTGGTGGCCAAGCTGCACAGCATCCGTGAGGCCAATTTTGCGCGGCTCACGGATATCGTGAAAGCCCGCATGGAAGAAGGGTCACTGGAAGACGTGCCGCCGATGTATCACATCTGCTCCGCCTGGGCATTTGCCCACGGCGCCGTGGCGTTGATGGAATCGCCGTTTTACCAGAAGCAAATCGACGACAAGGATGACTTTCTGGATTTCCTGATCGAGATTGGTATTCGCATGGGCAACAAGGGCCAGCGGGGACCACGATGAAACAGGCCGATGAGCTGCTGGCACTATTGGAAAAAGCCGCAGGCGATGAAACCGGCCTGCCGCCGGTGCATCAGTGGAATCCGGAACGCCATGCCGATATTGATATGCGTATTGCCCGCGACGGCACCTGGTTTTATCAGGAGTCGCCCATCGAACGGGAACGAATGGTGGCGCTGTTTTCCACCATTCTGCTGCGTGAAGACGAGGATTATTTCCTGATTACACCGGTGGAGAAACTGCGTATTCAGGTGGACGATGCGCCCTTTGTTGCCACCGAAGTGCAGCAGGTTGAGGAGGGTGGCACCACAAAACTGGTATTCACCACCAATGTGGGCAGCCATGTGGTTGCCGGCGCAGGCCATCCGCTCTGGGTCAATACTGACAGCGAAACCGGCGAGCCTTCCCCGTACCTGTGTGTGCGAGATAATCTCAATGCGTTGATCGGGCGCTCGGCGTTTTACCAGCTGGTCGATTGGGCCGAGCAGCAGGGTGATATCCTGCAAGTGCATAGCAACGGCGAAACGTTCTCTCTTGGTAGTCTGGCAGACTAACCGCTGACTTTCTTATAGCACTTGTCGGGCGCCTAGCCCGACAAGCTTGGCCTCTTCTGGTTGCGTCAGCGTAGCGTAACGCTGATAAGCAGCAACACGGCCAGGACCACCACCGCGCCTTTCCACATCCGTAATTGCCGAATATTACTATCCGCTACCGGTTTATTGCTGCGTACCGGGCGGCGCAGTGCGTCGCGAAATTCTGCCGCATCGGTGAAGCGCATCTTGGGTTGCCGTTGCAGTGCCAGTTGCAGCACGTTGTTGATCCACAGGGGGATAAACGCATTGTGCCCTTGCAGGGGCGGCAGCGGGCGGTGCACGGCTTTTTCATAGCGCCCCTGCCAGGGAAGGGCACCGGTGAGCATTTCATGAATGATGACGGCCGTGGAGAACAGGTCGCTCTGCTCACTGGGCGCTTCGCCTTCCACCAGTTCCGGCGCACTGTAGTGTCGGGTCCCTAGTGGAATGCTGGCGGTGTGTTGTTCCATGCCGCGGCAATGGCAGCTGCCAAAATCCACGATGCGGACCAGCCCTTCGGTATCCACCATGATGTTGTCCGGTTTCAGGTCCCCGTGAATCACATCGGCACGGTGCAGGGCCCGCACGCCATTGAGTAATTGATCAGCCAGATACAGTTTTTCTTCAACCGGTGCATCCGGGTGTTCCTTTAACCACTGCTTCAAGGTCACACCGTCGATAAATTCCAGGTGCTGGTACAAGCACGAGGGGTTGTCGGGCACAGGCAGGGCATGGAGTAAATGTGGGTTGCGCAACCGGTTGCCCACCCAGCCTTCCATGACGAAACGCTCCAGGGCATCGCGGTCATCTTCCAGATTCACCGATGGCGTTTTCAATACCGACTGTTTGCCGTCGTTGTCTTCCACCAGGTACAAGTGGCTGCGCACACTGGCATAGAGCTCCCGTTTCACGGTAAAGCCGTCGATGCGGATACCGGCAGACAGTGGCGGGGGAAGCGGCAGGTTGCCACGCTGTTTCAGGGTTTCATCGGCACTGGCATCGGGCAAGCCTTCCACGTGCAGTACCTGGCAGCTGAGGTTGTCGTCACTGCCGTTGGCCAGCGCCGCTTCCACCAGGGTTTGCGCCGCTAGTTCCGGCTGGTTGGCGCCGCGCAAAATACCCTGCATGCGTGAGCGGGTAAGAAATCCGTGTACACCATCGCTGGTTAGCAGATAGACATCGCCCACTTGCAGATCGCTGTTGCTGTAATCCACATCCAGGCGTGTGTCACCGCCCATAACGCGGGTCAGTACCTGTCGATTCTCGCCGATCATGCGGCTGTGATCCCGGGTCAGGCATTCCAGCTTGTTGTTGCGCAGGCGCCAGACACGGGAGTCGCCCACCTGAAAGATGTGGGCGGTGCGTGAGCGCAAAATCAACAGGGACAGTGTGCACAGATGACTTTCCCCGGCCAGGGTTTGTCGACATAGCCAGCGGTTCAGGGCTTCCAGTACCCGCTGGGCAGAGCGGGGCACGCTCCATAGTGCCGGGGTGGCGTAGTAATCGCTGATAAAACCGAGCACACAGGATTCCGCCGCTTCCCGGGCTGCGCCCGCACTGGACAGACCATCGGCCAGTGCTGCCACGATGCCCTTGGTGCGCATCAGCGACCCTTCCGGTATCTGCATGGCCAGGGCGTCCTGGTTATGCAGCTTGGGGCCGCTGTCACTGAATTGGCCAATACGAACGCGTGGATGCAGTTCTGGCTCTATCAGGCTAAGGGGCGCGGTTGCCGAGGCGGTGGACACGTCCATCTTGATGCTCCTATACCGTTGATATGGCGGTGCTTGTAGTGAGCCGGGCTTACTGTCCTTGTAAGCCCGGAGATCAGTGTGGCTCAGCCAACTTCAATCAGCTGTACTTCGCCTTTCTCATCAATTTCTGCGATGTGCCCCTTTGGTTCATCCAGGAATTGAACGGCAGCCAGAGCAATCGCTGCACTGGCGGCAATCACCAGGAAGAAAGTTGATGGTTCCACAAAGGTCAGCACGGTCAGAAAGATCACTGCACCGGCATTACCATAGGCGCCGACCATGCCGGCAATCTGCCCGGTGAGGCGGCGCTTGATCAGCGGCACGGTGGCGAACACGGCGCCTTCACCGGCCTGCACGAAGAACGAGCAGCACATAGTGGCGATCACGGCCAGTGCGATGGGCCAGCTACCGGCAATCTGGCTCATCATTCCGTAGCCCACCATCAGGCCGCACAGCATGATGGCCAGGGATTTCTTGCGGCCAAACTTGTCAGAGACCCAGCCGCCACCCGGCCGTGCGACCAGGTTCATAAAGGCGTAGCCGGACGCGAGCAGGCCGGCGGTCACTGCAGACAGGCTGAAGGTATCAGTGAAGAACAGCGGCAGCATGGAGACCACGGCCAGTTCCGAACCAAAGGTCACCATGTAGGCCAGATCAAGAATGGCCACTTGCTTGAAGCTGTAGCGGTCGTGTTCCTCAACACCGGTTTTCAGGCGTTCATGGTTAACGCGCCAGGCCTGCCCCAGCTGCACGACCGCCAGGCTGACGATCAGCGCGGCCAGAATGATTTGCATGGTGCTGCCGAACAGATCCAGATTGCTGGGACCCAGGCGCCATACGATCACCAGCAGAGCGATATACAGCGGCAAACTCATCAGCAGATAGAAGAACAGATCCTTGCGGGTACTGACTTCCAGTGCACTGGCTTTTTTCGGTTTGAAATAGGAGGCGCCGGCGGGGGTATTGCGCGCGCGCCACAGGAAGAACACACCGTAAGCCATCGCCAGTGCACCGGTGCTGGCAATTGCCCAGCGCCAGCCATTGTCACCGCCGAACAGTAGCGCCACGGTAGGAAGCGTAATGGCCGCAGCGGCAGAGCCGAAGTTGCCCCAGCCGCCGTAGATACCTTCAGCCAGCCCCACTTCCCGGGCCGGAAACCATTCACTGATCAGGCGAATACCCACCACGAAGCCGGCCCCCACAAACCCCATCAGCAGGCGGGTGACCGCCAATTGCTCAAAGGTAGTCGACAGGGCAAAAGCCCAGCAGGGAAAGGCGGCGAGTATCAACAGCAGGCCGAATACCCGCCGTGGACCAAAGCGATCCACCAACGAACCAATCACCACCCGGGCAGGAATGGTTAGTGCCACGTTAAGAATCAACAGCGCCTTGATTTGTTCTGCACTTAGATCGAAGGCTTCGCGCAGGTGGCCCATTAAGGGCGCGTGGGAGAACCACACCACAAAGGTAATAAAGAAAGCGAGCCAGCTCAGGTGCAACAGCCGGATGCGTGGCGCGGAAAAATTCAGCAGGTTCAGCTTGTCGGCGCTCATGGTATCTCCATACACGGAAGCATTGATGACAAGTGTGGATAAAGCAATCTGCGTGCCAGTTTGTAACGCTATGATTTTGATGAATTAATTTTGTTTTCTTGTGCTTTTTTAGAAAACAGGGTGCCTGTTGGTGAAACGGCAAGCTGTAGGGTGGTGCACGAAAAGTGTTCGTGATTGGGGCATTGCCCCTACCCGCAGAGCCGGGGTCGAGCCCTGCTCCTGTGGGTGGGGTGGATGATGGATGGCCGGCGCAATGGGGCACGCGCATGTAAGGCCATTCAGCTCACTTCGATTAATTGAACGCGGCCATCTTCATCCACCTCTGCAATGTGCCCCCTGGGTTCGTCCAGAAACTGGACGGCAACCAGTACGGCGGTGGCGCAGGCGGCGATGACCAGGAAGAAGGTGCTGGCATCCACAAACGTCAGTGCGGTGAGAAAGACCACGGCGCCGGCGTTGCCGTAGGCGCCGACCATGCCGGAAATCTGCCCGGTAAGGCGGCGTTTGATAAGCGGCACAGTGGCAAAAATGGCACCGCCGCCGCCCTGAATAAAGCAGGAACAGACCATGGTGGCCGCCATGGCGAGCAGGACAGGCCAGCCGCTGTTGATCTGGCTGAGCAGCACAAAGCCCATCAGCAACCCACAGAACAGAATGGTCAGGGATTTCTTGCGGCCAATGCGGTCGGAAAGCCAGCCACCGCCGGGGCGCGCCACTAAATTGGTGAAGGCAAAGGCGGACGCCAGTAAACCGGCGGTGACCGGTGTGACTTCGCTGAATGTGTCAAGGAAGAACAATGGCAGCATGGAATTCACGGCCAGTTCCGAGCCGAACGTAATGAAGTAAGACAGGTTGAGAATGGCCACCTGCTTGAAGGGATAGCTGTCCTGTTCCGGGGCGCTTTGCTGCCAGCGTTCGCGATTGACCTTCCATATCTGAGATAACTGAATGGCGGCCAGCAAACTGACAGCGACGATGAAAATGGCTTGGGTACTGCTGTCGTACAAGCGAAATCCTGCCGGGCCCAGCCGCCACACGATGATGTACAACGCGATGTACAACGGCAGGCTGGCGCCAATATAGAAGAACAGGTCACGCCGGTTGCTGACTTCCAGCGCACTGGCTTTTTTCGGTTTGAAATAGGAGGCGCCGGCGGGGGTATTGCGCGCGCGCCACATAAAGAACAGCCCGTAAAAGAAGGAAATAAAGCCGGTGCTGGCCACCGCCCAGCGCCAACCGTCTTCGCCACCAAAAAACAGGGCCAGGGTGGGAAGCGTGACATAAGAGGCAAAGGCGCCGAAGTTCCCCCAGCCGGCATAAATACCTTCCGCCAGGCCCACTTCCCGGGCGGGAAACCATTCACTGATCAGGCGAATACCGACCACGAAACTGGCGCCCACAAAACCCAGTAGCAAGCGGCTGATCGCCAGTTGCTCAAAGCTGTTGGACAGGGCGAAGGCCCAGCAGGGGAGAGCTGCACTCATCAGCAGGGTAGAAAAAACCCGGCGCGGGCCAAAGCGATCCACCAAAGAGCCAATCACCACCCGTGCCGGAATCGTCAGGGCGACGTTGAGAATCAGTAATGCCTTTACCTGTTCGCTGGTCAGGTCGAAGACCTCGCGCAGGTGCCCCATTAATGGGGCGTGGGAAAACCACAGGGCGAAACTGATAAAGAACGCCACCCAACTTAAATGGAGAAGGCGGATGCGTGGCAATGAAAAATTCAGAAGATTCAGTCTATCTGCGCTCATGACTACTCCATGCATGGGCGATTAACGGTGGGGGGTTGCGAGCAACTCCTGTGCCAGCCAGTTAACTGTTTGATTTGTCTTGGGTAAGCGGTGTTGTTGCGAGGGAAATGCACCGGCTGTGCGCAAAGGGAGAGCGCGATTGTGGTTCATATCGGTGCACATAAAAGTGCATTCATCTCGTGCACTGGCGCATTAAAAGAAAGCAGGTTTTTTGTGGTTATTCGGAAAAAAAGAGAATAAATCCATAAATTACATAGAGTTATAAAGTTGGCATAGGGATTGCTGTAGTGCGGGTGTCAGTTACGCACCGCGAGGGTGAGCCTTATGGCAAAGCAACAACTTCTTCTGATCGGCCACGGGATGGTCGGACAACGTTATCTGGAGTCTCTGGTGGTCCAGGGTGGCCGGGAGATTTTTGATATTACGGTACTGTGTGCCGAGCCTCTGCCGGCCTATGACCGCGTAGGGCTGACCAGTTACTTTTCCGGCAAGACCGCCGATGACCTGTCGCTGGTGCCGGAAGGTTTTTTCGAAGAGCACGGCATTACGCTGAAACTGAACACCAAAGTTGACGCGATTGATCGGGCTGGCAAAACGGTCACCACCAACACCGGTGAGACCCTGCCCTATGACAAGGTGGTACTGGCCACCGGTTCCTATCCGTTCGTGCCGCCGATCCCCGGTAATGATCGCGATAACTGCTTTGTGTACCGCACCATCGACGACCTGGACGCCATGATTGCCGCCAGCAAAACCGGCAAGGTGGGCACGGTTGTCGGTGGTGGCCTGCTGGGCCTGGAAGCGGCCAAGGCGCTTCACGATCTGGGCCTGGAGACCCACGTGGTGGAATTCGCCCCGCGCCTGATGGCCGTGCAGGTGGATGATTTCGGTGGCGGCCTGCTGAAAGACAAGATTCAGGAACTGGGAGTCACCGTGCACACCAGCACCGGTACCCAGGATATTGTCGACGGCGAAAACTGCACGCACCGCATGAACTTCGGTGAAGACAAGTATCTGGAAACCGATGTGATTGTCTTCTCGGCGGGCATTCGTCCCCAGGACGAACTGGGCCGGGCCTGCGAGCTGGCCATCGGCGAACGCGGCGGCATCGTGGTCAACAACCACTGCGTGACCTCCGACGAAGATATCTATGCCATTGGTGAAGTGGCGTTGTGGGAAGGTCGCATCTTTGGCCTGGTCGCGCCGGGTTACCAAATGGCCGAAGTCGCGGCCGAGCACCTGATGGGCAAGGCCGAACAGCAATTTGCCGGTGCGGACATGAGCACCAAACTGAAACTGATGGGCGTGGATGTGGCCTCCATCGGTGATGCTCACGGCAACACGCCCGGCTGTCGTAGCACCGTGTTTATGGACCAGACCGCCGGTGTCTACAAGAAAGCGGTAATCAGTGAGTGCGGCAAGAAACTGTTGGGCGCCGTGCTGGTGGGGGATGCCGCGGATTACGGCAACCTGTTGCAGCTTTGCCTGAACGAAATGGACCTGCCCGGTGACCCGTCTGCGCTGGTGGCGCCCATGTCTGATGGTGCGCCGCTGCTGGGTGCCGATGCACTGCCTGATACGGCGCAGATCTGTTCCTGTAACAACGTTTCCAAAGGCGATTTGTGTGCCGCCATCGACGGCGGTGCCCAGACCGTGGGCGACCTGAAAGCCTGCACCAAGGCGTCGGCTACCTGTGGCGGTTGTTCCGCGCTGGTGAAGCAGGTGCTGGACAGCGAGCTGGAAAAACGCGGTGTGGAAGTGAATAACCACATTTGCGAACACTTCCCGTATTCCCGCCAGGAAATTTACCACCTGGTGCGCGTCGGGCAGATCACTACCTTCGACGAGCTGCTGGAAAAACACGGTAGCGGTGACGGCTGTGACATCTGTATGCCGACCGTGGCCAATGTGCTGGCGTCCTGCTGGAACGACTGGGTACTTAATAAACCACATGCCGGGCTGCAGGACACCAACGATTATTTCCTGGGCAATATGCAGCGCGACGGCACCTATTCCATCGTGCCCCGTGTGGCCGGTGGCGAAATCACCCCGGACAAACTGATCGTGCTGGGGGAAGTGGCCAAGCAATACGATCTTTATACCAAGATCACCGGCGGCCAGCGGGTGGATCTGTTCGGTGCCCGTGTGGAGCAGTTGCCGGAAATCTGGAAAATTCTGGTGGATGCCGGTTTTGAAACCGGGCACGCCTACGGTAAATCCCTGCGTACGGTGAAATCCTGTGTGGGCTCCACCTGGTGTCGCTACGGTGTGAAAGACTCCGTGGGCACCGCCATTCAGGTAGAGGATCGCTACAAGGGCTTGCGCAGCCCACACAAGATCAAGATGGCGGTGAGCGGCTGTACCCGCGAATGTGCCGAAGCGCAAAGCAAGGATGTGGGAGTGATCGCTACCGAGAAGGGCTGGAACCTGTATGTGTGCGGTAACGGCGGCATGCGTCCGCGCCACGCGGATCTGTTCGCGTCGGATCTCACCGACGAGCAGCTGATCAAGACCATCGACCGCTTCCTGATGTTCTACATCAAAACAGCGGACCGCTTGCAGCGCACCAGTGTCTGGCTGGAAAACCTGGAAGGCGGACTGGATTACCTGAAAGACGTGATCCTGAACGACTCCCTGGGCATGGGTGACGAACTTGAAGCGCAGATGCAGCACGTGATTGAGACCTACCAGTGCGAGTGGAAGTCCACCATTGAGGATCCGGAAGCGGTGAAACGCTTTAACCATTTCATCAATGAGACCGCCGAAGCGGACGATAACCTGGCCTACGTGCGTGAGCGCGGCCAGCGTCGTCCGGCCTACGAGCACGAACGCATCGAACTGGTTGAGGAGGCGTAAGCCATGAATAGCGCAGTGACCGTGGAATGGAAAGCAATCTGCAGCGTTGACGACGTGTTGCCGGGCACCGGGGTAGGCGTGCGCCTGCCCAAGGGCCAGGCCGCCTTGTTCCGCACTCGTGACGGCAAGTTCTACGCGTTGGACAACATGGATCCGTTTAGCCATGCCAACGTGCTCAGCCGGGGGCTGTTGGGCTCATTGGGTGACAAGCGTGTTGTCGCCTCACCGCTGTACAAGCAGCACTTCGACCTGGAAACCGGGCAATGCATCGAAGACGACAGCGTCAAGCTGACCGTGTACCCGGTGCGGGTGCAGGGTGACGTGATCGAACTGGCCACCCCGGCCTGAAACAAATCCACAGGACGACGTGCGAATGAAGCGACTGGTTGTAGTGGGTAATGGCATGGCGGCTTGCCGCCTGCTGGAAGAGCTGACTCGCCTGGCACCGGATCTGTATCAGATCACGGTGGTGGGGGATGAGCCCTTCGCCGGCTACAACCGCGTCATGTTGTCGCCCCTGCTGGGCGGTGGCACCGATGAAAAGACCATTACCACGCACCCTCACCAGTGGTATCGGGATCGCAATATTCGCTTGATTACCGGTAGCCCGGTGGTGGCGATTCATCGCCGCCGGCGGCAGGTGGAAACCGCTGCCGGGCACCTGCTGGATTACGACCGGTTGCTGCTGGCCACGGGGGCGGCGCCGCGTCAGTTACCGGTGGAAGGCGTCAGCCTGGATGGTGTTGTCAGTTTCCGGGATCTTTACGATGTACGACGGTTGTTGTCGCTCTCGGCTGCCCGGGTGGTGGTCGTGGGCGGCGGCTTTTTGGGGCTGGAAGCCGCGGATGCGCTGGTGAAGCAGGGGCATGACGTGACCCTGGTCCACAGTCGCGGCCATCTGCTCAACCAGCAGCTGGATGAAAGCGCAGGGCATCGCCTGCAACAGGACCTGGAGGCCCGCGGGCTCAAGTTCGTAATGCAGGCGCGCACCCAGTCCATCGAAGGCACGTACCCGGAAGAAAAAGGCTCAGGAAAAAGCAGCTCAGAAAAGCATCGCCATGGCCGGGTGGCCGCCGTGCACCTGGCAGATGGCCAGCGGTTGCCGGCGGATTATGTGGTGCAGGCAGTGGGCATTGTGCCCCGTGCCGAACTGGCCGCCAGTGCCGGGCTGACGGTGAATCAAGGGATCCGTGTTGACGATACCTTGCAGACCTTTGACCCGGCCATCTATGCCATCGGCGAATGCGTGGAACACCGCGAGCGCACCTTTGGCCTGGTGGCTCCGCTGTACGAACAGGCGTCTGTTTGTGCCAGCCACCTGGCGGAACTGGGGCACCGCCGTTATCTCTACGCGGATTCCGCCACACGCCTGAAAATTTCCGGCATCGACCTGGTGTCTTGTGGAGATTTTCTCGGTGATAAAGAGAAGGACGCCAGCCCGGGCGAAACCCAGCAGCTGAATTTGCCGGGCAGCTACCGCCGGCTGCAGATTCGCGATAACCGTGTGGTTGGCATGGTGCTCTATGGCGATGTGTCTGACGCCCCGTTTTTCGAAAAACTGTGGAAGGAAAAGACAGACATCAGCGCGCTGCGTGAAACCCTGTTGCTGGGCGAGGCCTTCTGCAAACGCCCCGGCGACAGAGATCAGAATTCGGAGGAAATCGCGGCGTGAGTGCTGAAGCGAATACCCCTAAAGCGGTGGCAACGAACGCCGGTACAGCCATCTGCACAACGTGCCCGTACTGCGGCGTGGGTTGTGGTATCCGCACCGACGGCGTAACCCTGAAAGGGGACACGCAGCACCCGGCCAATGCCGGGCGGCTCTGCGTCAAAGGTTCATCGGTACTGGAAACCCTGGGCGATCAGGACCGATTGCTGAATCCGGAAGTGGATGGCGAGGTGGTGTCCTGGGACCAGGCGCTGGATGAAGTGGCCGGGCGGTTCCGTCGCATCGTCGAGGAGCACGGACCAGATGCGGTGGCGTTCTACGTGTCTGGCCAGCTGCTGACAGAAGATTATTACGTGGCCAACAAGCTGATGAAAGGCTACATCGGCAGCGCCAATATCGATACCAATTCCCGCCTGTGCATGAGCAGCGCCGTGGTCGCCCACAAACGTGCTTTCGGTGAAGACGTGGTGCCCGGTTGCTACGAAGATCTGGAGCTGGCGGACCTGGTCATCCTCACCGGCTCCAATACCGCCTGGGCGCATCCCATCGTGTATCAGCGCATCGTGGCCGCCAAACAGGCGCGCCCGGACATGAAAGTGGTGGTGATTGATCCTCGCCGCACGGCTACCTGTGACCTGGCCGATCTTCACCTGGCCATTCGCCCGGGGCAGGACGTGCCGCTGTTCAATGGTTTGCTCACCTGGCTGGACGACAACAAAGCGCTGGACCAGGCCTACATCGACGCCCATACCGAAGGCTTTCAGGCGACCCTGGAAACCGCCCGCAGCCAGGGCAACGATTGGGACACACTGGCCGCGAAGATGGGTGTGAGCAAGGTGGACCTGACCACGTTTTATCATTGGTTCGCCACCTGCGAGCGTACCGTTACCGTGTTTTCCCAGGGCGTGAATCAGGCCCGCAATGGGTCTGACCAGGGCAATGCCATTATCAATGCCCACCTGGCCACTGGCAGGGTAGGCAAGCCCGGTGCCAGCCCGTTTTCCATCACCGGGCAACCCAACGCCATGGGGGGCCGGGAAGTGGGCGGGTTGGCCAACCAGCTGGCCGTGCATCTGGATATCGACAACCCGGCGCACCACGCCGCCGTGGCGGACTTCTGGCAGGCGCCGGCATTGGCCACAAAAAACGGTCTTACTGCCGTTGAGCTGTTCGAGGCGGTTTCCAGCGGCGAGGTGAAAGCCGTGTGGATCATGGCCACGAACCCGGTGGATTCCCTCCCGGAAGCGGACAAGGTACGCCAGGCACTGATGGCCTGCGACACCGTGGTGGTATCTGACTGCGTGGCCAGCGGTGACACGCTGGCCTGTGCGGATATTCGCTTGCCGGCCCTGGGCTGGGGCGAAAAATCCGGCATGGTCACCAACTCCGAGCGATGCGTATCGCGCCAGCGGCCCTTTGTGCCTGCCCCCGGGCAAGCGAAAGCAGACTGGTGGATCATTACCGAAGTGGCGCAACGCATGGGCTTTGCCGACGCCTTTCCTTATCAGCATGAACGCGACATTTTTGCCGAGTACTCGGCGCTCACCGCGGTGGCCGGCCAATTTGGCAAGCGGCTGGATTTGACCGGAGCTGCGGACCTGAGCGCCGACCAATATGCCCAGTGGCAGCCACAGCAGTGGCCGCTGAAGGGCGATCCCCGCTGTTTTGCCGATGGCCAGTTTTCTACTCCCAGTGGGCGGGCCCGTTTTGTGACCTGTGAAAATCCCCCTGTGCGCCAGATCGGCGATGCCTTCCCGATTATTCTCAACAGCGGGCGAATTCGGGACCAGTGGCATACCATGACGCGCACCGGCCGAGCCGGGCGCCTGTTTGCCCATCTCAGCGAGCCCTTTGCGGCATTGCATCCCAAGGATATCGAGCGTTATCGACTGCAGGAGGGCGGCTTCGTGCGCCTGACCAGCCGTGTCGGTGATGCGTTGGTGCGGGTCACCCGCGATACCGGGCAGCGCCCCGGTACCGCGTTCATGCCCATGCACTGGACCGATCAGTTTTCTCGCCGCGCCCGGGTGGATGCCCTGGTGCCGGCACGTCTGGATCCGCATTCCGGCCAGCCGGCGTTCAAACATACGCCGGTTAACGTCAGCGACTGGCAACCCCGCTGGCATGGCTGGTTGTTCACGGCGGCGTCCCCACCCGCCGTGGAGTACTGGGCCCGAGTTCCCGTCGATGCATTTTTGCAGGCGGGCCAGGTACAACGCTATCGGCTGGCCGGCGATGCGGACCTAACCGAACAACAGCTCCACGACTGGTTGCCACAGGCAGCACAATGGCTGGCGCTAAACGACCCAGCCACTGGCCACTATCGGCGTGCAGCGCTGGACAAGGACGGGCGCTTGCTGGCCTGGCTGGCCATCGGCGAAACCTTGCCGGTGTGCGACGTGGATTGGTTGGCAGATTGCTTTGCTGACGATGCGGACATCCAGCACATGGCGATCCTTGCCGGGCAACCGGCGGATGCAGGGCCAGACCTGGGGCCGGTGATTTGCAGCTGCTTCCAGGTCCGTCAGAAAACCATCGAGGGTGTGGTGGAAGAGGGCGCGGACTCCGTGGAAGCTATCGGCAAAGGCTGCCAGGCGGGCACCAACTGTGGCTCCTGTATTCCGGAGCTGCGCGGCTTGCTGGAAACCTGCACCAGCTGATTCTTATTTTCTTCCTGGCATCATTTTGCTTGGGAGCCTCTGAATAACTCCTTGCGTACTCAGCGTGGTCTGGAGCGTGCAGCTGTTGTGTCTTGTCTCGATGGTCAGGGTGGTTCCCTTTCCAAGAGACAAGGCGTAACAGATGGGCGCTCCAGGCCGTGCCCTTCGGGTCTTTCAGGCTGGCCCGCACTCGTTGTTGCGTGTTGAAGGTGAAGAGTCGATGGATGGACATATCTCGATCCCAGTTAGGGGACACCTTCAAAAGCGCGCCCCTCTTTACCTTGGCCGAGGGGGCGAACCAGCCTGAAAGACTGAGCATGCAAGGAGTTATTCAGAGGCTCCCTTGTAACGCGGGTTCCTGTTTCGCATCTTATCCACTGATTCGAAACGGGAACGACGATGAAAAGCCTTAAATCACTGTTTATCTCCACCTTTATTTCCCTGGCGGTGTTCACCACTGGCATGGCGCTCTGGCAGCTGTTTACCGGTGGCGGCTGGCCGTGGGCGGTATTGTTGCTGACCTGTGTCCCCTCGGTGGGATTCTTCAGTTATCTGTTCGTATTGAAACCGGCGCGCACCAGCGAGAATCTGCCAACGGTATTTTGGCCGACCTTGCTGGGTACGCTGGCGGTTATCAGCCTGGCATTGGCCGGTCAGGCCTGTGTGGTGATGGTTAGCCTGGCGGTTCTCAACCTGCTCGGGGTGCACGCCTATATCCGCTGGTATAGCCGCTATGGTGCTCGCGGGGCAAATGTGGCGCTGGGTGAACCGTTGCCGGCCGTTACGTTCACGAACCTGGAGGGCAAGCCGGTAACCGTGGCGGATTACGCGGGCCAACCAATGGTGATGCTGTTCTTCCGCGGTAATTGGTGCCCGTTGTGCATGGCACAGATTCGTGAAGTGGCGGCGCAGTACCAGTCGTTGCAGGCCCAAGGAGTGCGTGTGGCATTGATCAGCCCGCAATCCCATAGCCAGTCTGCGGACCTGGCAAAGCAATTTCAGGTGGATTTTGAATACCTGCGCGATGATGACAATCAGGCGGCGCGTGCTTTAGGTATTGTCGATGCGGGTGGTACCCCGGCCGGGCTGGAGGCGCTGGGCTACGACAGTGACACCGTCATGCCAACGGTATTTATCGTGGATGGCGAAGGCCGGCTGGTGTATCAGCACCTGACAGACAATTACCGGGTTCGCCCAGAGCCTGATCTGTTTATTCAGGTGCTTCGTGAGAAGGGCCTGATTGACGGGTAAAAGCAGGGGTGAGCTACGAGCTACGCTAGCTTCGATAAAGAAAGGCGGAAAAATTCCTCAGCATCTGCTTTCCTACGAAGTCGCTGTAGGAGCACCGTTTAGGGTGCGAACCGCGCGTAGCGCGAACATTGTCCGCAGGACGATCAAAGCTAGAAGCTAGAAGCTAGAAGCTGGAAGCTGGAAGCTAAAAATCTGCCGTTGTCTTTAATCATCCGGCCCTTTCAGGGAAAGCTTCGGTAATTCTTCACCGCATTGCTGACAAAAGCGGGCGTCGGGCTCGTGGGAATGGCGGTGGCAACCGGGGCATTCACGTTCATAACGCATGCTCACCCGGGCCGCTGAGATTTCGGCGGTCACAATCCCGGTGGGCACGGCAATAATCGCATAACCGGTGATCATGGCCAGCGATGCGATCAATTGCCCCAGTGATGTTTGCGGTGAAATGTCCCCATAGCCCACCGTGGTAATGGTCACAATGGCCCAGTAAATGCTCTGCGGAATACTGGAGAAACCATGCTCCGGGCCTTCCACCACATACATCAGGCTGCCGAAAATAATAATCACCACAAACACGGAAAACATGAACACAGCGATTTTGCGTCGGGTGCGGATCAAGGCAATGCCCAACTGGTTGGCCTCGCCCATGAACTTGGCCAGTTTCATCACCCGGAACACGCGCAGTACGCGCAAGGCACGGATGGTGAGCAAGTAATTGGAGCCGGGGATCAGCAGGCTCAGATAGGTGGGGATAATCGACAACAGATCCACAACGCCAAAAAAACTGCGGGCATAACGCAGCGGCCGTTCGCTGACCCACAGCCGGATGGTGTATTCAATCGTAAACAGAATGGTGAAGAACCATTCGGCGGCGTACAGCGCGACACCGTATTCTTCGTGCAGGCTGGACACACTGTCGAGCATCACGGCAATAACACTGCCCAGAATCGCCACAATAAGAATGATGTCGAATAACTGCCCGGCGGGGGTGTCAGTGCCGAAAATGATGTGTTGCCAGCGTTGCCGCAGGGTTTTCATACGCGGGTTAAATCCTTGACCGTGGATGAATAAAGTGTGACTTATTGTGGCTTGTTCAAGCCGGGATGACCACTTAGGCTCAAGTCTCTACAGTGGGACGGCCAAAAGCATGGCAGACAACAACAAGAAACATTATCCGGCCCGGAGCTGGCAAGGAAAAGTGATCACCCGGACCATCAAGGGTGTGGTCAAACCGGTGGTCAGTCGTATCCGCTTTAGCCGCCGTTTTATGAAATTCTCTCAGTTGGGCTTTGATGCCGTTACCCTGGCTTTACCGGTGCCTTCGTCAGTGCATATTGCCCGCGCTCATATGGGGGGAGTCCCTGGTGAGTGGTTGATTGCCGGGCGCAACGTGCGCAGTAATCGGGTGGTGCTGTATTTTCACGGGGGGGCCTATTTTTTCGGATCGCCCCGTTCCCACCGGGCGGTGACCTGGCGGCTCAGCCGTGAATGCCGCGCCAAAGTGCTGGCGCTGGATTATCGCCAGCCGCCTGACTGGGCTTACCCCGCACCCCTGGAAGATGCGGTGCGCGCTTACAAGGCGTTGCTGGATACCGGTTACCGGCCGGAGCATATCGTGCTGGCGGGGGATTCCGCCGGCGGCAATCTTTCCCTGGTTACCTTACTGCGGTTGCGTGAACTGAAACTGCCGTTACCTGCTGCGGCTGTGCTGATCAGCCCTTGGGGGGATCTCACCTGCAGCGGTGAGAGCATTCACGCTAATGCAGACAACGATCCGTTGATTCCGCTTGGTGCATTGCGCTTTGTGGCCAAGTCCTACAGCCGGGGCCAGGATGCGGCTGCGCCTTTGTTGTCCCCCGTGTTTGCCGATTACTCGGGGTTGCCACCATTGCTGATTCAGGTGGGCAGTACTGAGGTGCTTTACAGTGATGCGGTGCGGGTGGCGGACCAGGCCGAGCGGGCGGGGGTAGAGCATACGTTGCAGGTTTGGGAGCAGATGCCCCATGTGTTCCATGCCCTTGCCGCCTGGTTGCCCGAGGCCAGTATGGCACTGCGTGAGATTGGCGTATTTGTGAATGCCAGGCTAGGCCACAGCGATGAGGCGGCCCATGTACGGGCCCGTGCGCAGATTGCCGGAGGCTACTAGCTACTCGCTGCCGATCATGGCCGGACTGTAATCAAAAAGTTGTCCTGAGCCTTGTTCAGACACTAATGGGTAACGCTGGCTACGCTTGTTAACAGTCTACCAACCTCCTTGCTCTACAGCAGATTGCACATCCCTTTCATAGTCGATGCTACCAGCTCCTGTTCTGGGGGCCATAACGACAAAGATATGATGGAGGGGTTCATCTTGGCTAATCAATTCAAACTTCTGGTCGGCAGCAGCGCCCTTGCGGCAATGCTGGCAGCCTGTGGTGGGGGAGGCAGCAGCTCAACGCCCGCTTCCAACACCTCGGACGCTGCCACGCGCGCGCTACCACCGGAAATCGCAGAGATCATCGACGAACAGAATGAGCTTACCGATGCCTTGTGTCCGGATGCGTCTGGCGACGCCGGCGATGGGGGATCCATGGATCCCGGTGAGTGTTTGACTGAAGGTGAAGAAGGGTCGGAAGACGACACCGGTTTCGAGCTGTCACAGGACATGATTGTTCAGCAGTTCTGCCCGGATGCGGCGGTGGCCTTTGATCCTGCCGGCCTGTTTGATCCTGCCATGCTGCAGGAAGATCCGCAGACTGCCCTGACCGGGTTCTTCGAGCAGTCCGGCACCTTTGCTGCGGCTTGTTTGCAGGAAGCGGCGGGCAATCTTCAGAATGCCGGCGATTTGCTGGGCGGTTCCAACCCGATTACCGAGGCGATTTGCCCTGAAGAATCCATGGACGGCACAGTCGACCCTGCCAACTGCTTCGCAGAAGCCGCCGCTGGTGGCAATTTGCCCGGTGGTGGTGACGGTGGTGATGGCGCCGCAGATCCGATTGCCGAGCAGCTTTGCCCGGAAACCGGCTCGATTGCGCCCAACCCTGCCTCTCCGACCGCGTGTCTGGATGAAGCCAGCCGTGTCTATATCACCATCATCGACATGATCACCGCGCCCAATCCGTTGACAGAACAGATCTGTCCTCAGGATGCGGCAGATGGCCGAGTGAACCCGCCGGATTGCTTCGCCGAAGCGACCATGGGTATTGGTGGTTTCCCCGGCGACCCGGGCGGTGGTGATGGCAGTAACCCGTTTGCGCCGGTGCTGGAACAATTCTGTCCGGATACCGCAGCCGCACCGATCGGTCCGACAACCCCTGTGGACTGTCTGGCAGAAGCGGGCGGTGATTTTGACGATGTACAGGACTTGCTGCTGGGCCCGAACCCGCTGACCGAGAACCTGTGTCCAGAAGCGGCCCAGACCACCCCAATTGATCCAGCAGCCTGCTTCATGGAAGTTGGCGGTGGCGGTCTGCCCGGTGGCGGCGGTGGCGATAACCCGCTAGCGCCAGTACTGGAGCAGTTCTGCCCGGAAACCGCTGCAGGGGAAGTGGGCCCGACCACGCCCATCGATTGTCTGACCGAAGCCGGTTCCGCCTTTGGCGACGTTCAGGATCTGATCTCCGGTTCCAACCCGCTTACCGAACAGCTGTGCCCGGAAGAGTCTGCTGACGGTACGGTTGATCCGGCTGCCTGCTTTGAAGAAGCGGCCGGTGGTGCTGGTGGTCTGCCCGGTGGTGGTGGCGATAATCCGCTGGCGCCAGTGCTGGAACAGTTCTGCCCGGAAACCGCTGAAAACGAAGTCAGCCCGACCACCCCGGTAGATTGCCTGGCGGAAGCCGGTGGCAACTTCCAGGATGTGCAGGACCTGCTGCTCGGTCCGAACCCGCTGACTGAAAACCTGTGCCCGGAAGCGGCCCAGACCACGCCTATCGATCCGGCAGCCTGCTTTGAAGAAGCGGCCGGTGGTGCTGGCGGCCTGCCCGGTGGTGGTGGCGATAATCCGCTGGCGCCAGTACTGGAACAGTTCTGCCCGGAAACCGCTGCTGGTGAAGTGGGTCCGACCACACCCATCGACTGTCTGACCGAAGCCGGTTCCGCCTTTGGTGACGTTCAGGATCTGATCTCCGGTTCCAACCCGCTGACCGAGGCGCTGTGCCCGGAAGAGTCTGCTGACGGTACGGTTGATCCGGCTGCCTGCTTTGAAGAAGCGGCCGGTGGTGCTGGCGGCCTACCCGGTGGGGGCGGTGATAATCCGCTGGCGCCAGTGCTGGAGCAGTTCTGCCCGGAAACCGCTGAAAACGAAGTGGGCCCGACCACTCCGGTAGATTGCCTGGCGGAAGCCGGTGGTAACTTCCAGGACGTGCAGGACCTGCTGTTGGGCTCCAATCCGCTGACTGAGCAACTGTGTCCGGAAGCCTCTGCGGATGCTCCGATTGATCCGGCAGCCTGCTTTATGGAAGCGGCCGGCGGTCTTGCGCCGGGCGGTGGTGAGCTGCCGGGTGCCGATGGCAACCCGCTGGCGCCGGTACTGGCTCAATTCTGTCCGGATACCTCCGAAGCAGATCTGGGCCCGACCACGCCGATCGATTGTCTGACTGAAGCTGGCGGCAACTTTGGCGATGTGCAGGACCTGTTACTGGGCAGCAACCCGCTGACCGAGCAGCTGTGTCCAGAAGCCTCTGCGGATGCTCCGATTGATCCGGCTGCCTGTTTCATGGAAGCGGCCGGTGGTCTTGCGCCAGGCGGTGGTGAGCTGCCGGGCGCTGATGGCAACCCGCTGGAGCCGGTACTGGCTCAGTTCTGCCCGGACACTTCCGAGGCGGATCTGGGGCCGACCACTCCGCTGGATTGCCTGATCGAAGCTGGCGGTAACTTTGGCGACGTGCAGGACCTGCTGCTGGGCAGCAATCCGCTGACCGAGCAACTGTGTCCGGAAGCCTCTGCAGACAGCCCGATTGATCCGGCAGCCTGTTTCATGGAAGCGGCCGGTGGTCTTGCGCCGGGCGGTGGTGAGCTGCCGGGTGCTGATGGCAACCCGCTGGCGCCGGTACTGGCTCAATTCTGCCCGGACACTTCCGAGGCGGATCTGGGGCCGACCACTCCGCTGGATTGCCTGACCGAAGCTGGCGGTAACTTTGGCGATGTGCAGGAGCTGCTGCTGGGCAGCAATCCGCTGACCGAGCAACTGTGTCCGGAAGCCTCTGCAGATAGCCCGATTGATCCGGCTGCCTGCTTCGAAGAAGCCGCTGGTGGTTTTGCTCCGGGTGGTGGTGGCCTGCCGGGTGCTGATGGCAACCCGCTGGCGCCAGTACTGGGTCAGTTCTGCCCGGATGCTTCCGAAGCGGATCTGGGGCCGACGACGCCTTTCGACTGTCTGATCGAAGCCGGTTCTGCTTTCGGTGATATTCAGGATGCCATCTCGGGCTCCAATCCGCTGACCGACCAGATTTGTTCAGAAGAGTCTGCCGACGGTAACGTGGACCCTGCGGCGTGCTTCATGGAAGCCATCAGTGGTGGCGCTGGCGGTGACGGCACGCCGCTTGATCCGATCCTTGATGGAATCTGCCCTGATGCGGCTGCAGGAGGCCTTAGCCCGACGCTGGCATTCGAGTGTTTGCTGGAGGGAGGTTCTGGCTTGGCCGGTTTGTTTGGCGGCTGAAGTTAGTTCTGCTAAACGTTTGAAGAAGCCCGGCAATTGCCGGGCTTTTTTTGTGCTGACTGGCGTGGGCGCGTTTTGTAGTGGCAGCTTGCCCACAGTCGTACTGAGCGTAGCGGCAGTCGAGCTGGGGACATTCTGTGCATGTCATTCCCTCTAGCGCGCGATGAACCATAAAAAAAACCGCCCTGAAGGCGGTTTTTTTGTCAGCAGCGGGGCGATTACTTCTGCCGTTTCGGCAGTGCCTCGCGCAGCTTGTCTGCCATGTTGCGAATGGCTTCTTCGGTGGTGTCCCAGGCGATACAGCCATCGGTGATGGACACGCCGTATTCCAGATCGTCCAGGTTCGGCGGGATCTTCTGGTTGCCGAATTTTAGGTGTGACTCCACCATCAGGCCAAGGATGGATTCGTTGCCTTCCAGAATCTGGTTGGCGATGTTTTCCATCACCAGCGGCTGCAGGCCCGGGTCCTTGTTGGAGTTGGCGTGGGAGCAATCCACCATGATGTTGGTGGAGACACCGGCTTTCTCCAACGCCTGTTCAGCCAGCGCCACGGATACGGAATCGTAGTTCGGCTTGCCGCCACCGCCACGCAACACAACATGACCATACTGGTTGCCCTTGGTGGTGGTCAGCGCCACGCGGCCTTCCGGGTCGATGCCCAGGAAGCGGTGCGGGTGTTTTACGCTGAGCATGGCGTTCACGGCCACATCCAGACTGCCATCGGTACCGTTCTTGAAACCCACCGGGCTGGACAGGCCGGAAGACATTTCCCGGTGTGTCTGGCTCTCGGTGGTGCGCGCGCCAATGGCGTTCCAGGCGATCAAGTCCTGCAGGTACTGCGGGGTGGTCGGGTCCAACGCCTCGGTGGCGGCGGGCAGGCCCAGTTCAGCCACATCCAGTAGCAGCTTGCGGGCGATATGCAGGCCGTCTTCCACCTTGAAGGAATCGTTCATGTAAGGGTCGTTGATCAGCCCTTTCCAGCCCACGGTGGTACGCGGCTTTTCAAAGTAGACACGCAGCACCAGGTAGATGGTATCGCTCACCTCGTCGGCCAGCTTCTTCAGCCGGGCGGCGTATTCCATGGCGGCGTCCGTATCGTGGATAGAGCAGGGGCCAATCACCACAAACAGGCGGTGGTCCTTGCGGTCCAGAATATTACGGATGGTCTCGCGGCCGCTGATAACAGTCTGGCGGGCGTTATCGCTGAGGGGTAATTTTTCCTTCAGCGCGTTGGGCGTAATCAGTACGTCCTGCGAGGCAATGTTAAGGTCGTCTACCTGCTTGTCGGTCATGATGTGCTTTGCTACCTGTAGTTGCTGGAGGCCCCGTGCCCCGTTCTTGCGCGGCGGGCTCTGGCTGACACTCCCTTTGTAGAGGTTCAGCAGTCTAGCGGAATCAGCCGGTTATAGAAATATCAAGGGGGGCTGTCTGCGCCATAGGGTGGGGCAATGAAGGAGGCAATGAAGGAAAAGCCAGCTATTAGCTACGAGCTGCTAGCTACCAGGCGCGAGGTGGTCCTGGGGTACGAATAGTCAGTGCCCGGGTTCCGACCGAATCCGCATACCTGACAGGTTATTTAAGAAACGGGTGTTCCTCGCAGCTAGAAGCTCGTAGCTAGCAGCTAGAGTCCTGCAATCAACTCTTCCACATAAGCCGGCACCAGCTCGCTGGCCAGCCCATGCTGGTGCTCCGCAAAGGCGGTGAGCCGCTGGGAGGGCTCCAGATTCAGTTCCACGGTGTGCGCACCATGGCGGTTGGCTTCTTCCACAAAGCCGGCGGCCGGGTAGACATTGCCGCTGGTGCCGATGCTGATAAAGCGGTCACACTGGGACAAGGCGCGGTAGATGGCGTCCATCTGCAGGGGCATTTCCCCGAACCACACCACATGGGGGCGCAGGCAGCCTTTGCCGCCGCAGAGTGGGCAGGGCAGGTTGACGGTCAGGTCGTGGTCCAGGTCCACCAGGCCGCCGCTGGTTTGGCAGCGCCCCTTGAGCAGTTCGCCGTGCATGTGGATCAGATTACGGCTGCCAGCCCGTTCGTGGAGGTCGTCGATGTTCTGGGTCACCAGCAGTACCTTGCCCGCCGGGAAGGCTTTCTCTAACTTGGCCAGTGCCCGGTGGGCCGCATTGGGCTGAATGGCCGGTGTAAGCAGCTGTTGGCGGCGCTGGTTGTAGAAGTTCTGCACCAGCAGGGGATTGCGCAGGAAGGCTTCCGGGGTGGCCACATCTTCCACCCGGTGGTTTTCCCACAGTCCGTCAGCGGCGCGGAAGGTTTTGATGCCGGATTCCGCAGAGATTCCGGCGCCGGTAAGTATTACAATGTTTTCAGCCATTTATCCGCCCGTATTACGTAAGGTTTCAGAGTTTATGGACACCATTATTGACCAACAGGAAAACCTCAGCTTGCCACCGCGCGGTAACGTGACCCTGCTCCACTTTCATCAGGGCATGGTGTTGCTGGTCGGCGAAGACGCGGTGGGCCTGTATCGCGACCGGGTCGCCATCGATGACCCTCTGGCCAATGGTGTCATCGGCTACGAAACCATTCCACCTTCATTGCAGCCGCAGTGGAGCGAGGTGTGTGGTTTTGTCCGCGAGCACCAGTCCGGCTTTGTTGGCTTGAATGAAGGGGGCGTGCTTTTTATTCGCCCGGATGGTGTAGCCCTCTATCCCAGTGGCATGCATGCGTTGCAGAATCAGGAAATGAGCTGGTTGATTTCCTTCCCGCCATTGAATGCGTAAATAGAGAAGCAACATGCAACAAGAGACGCAGCATGCGGCACGCGGCACGCAACATGGAAAAGCAAAAAACCGTCGTAACCTGCAGCGTTAACGCGCGGGTGCGGCATTGAAGAGATGAATTGATCTGTATCGCGTTGTTGCGTTGAGCGTGACGCGTGCAGCGAAAACGGAGTTTTTTTATGGCCGAAGAAACAACCCGCCTGCGTTTGCGTACTCTCACCGAAGACGATTACCCGGCGCTGGCGCGTCTGATGAATCAGGTCTATCACGATATTGGTGGGGCCTGGCCGGAAGACACCATCAAGACCTTGATCCGCATTTTTCAGGATGGGCAGCTGGTGATCGAAGACAATGGCGAGCTGGTGGCCACGGCGCTGACCATCAAGGTCAAATACGACCGTTTCTCCAACCCGCACCGCTACGAAGACCTGATCACTGATGACAAGGTGCGCTCCCACGACAAGAAGGGGGATGCCCTGTACGGCCTGGACGTGTTTGTGGACAAGGAGTACCGCGGCTACCGTCTGGGGCGTCGTCTTTACGAAGCCCGCAAGGAGCTGTGCCGGGAAGAAAACCTGCGCGCCATTCTGGCCGGGGGGCGCCTGCCAGGGTTCACCAACTACGCTGACCAGATGAAGGTCACCGAGTACATCGAGCAGGTGGAATCCCGCGCCATTTACGACCCGATTCTGTCGTTCCAGCTTTCCAATGGCTTCGACGTGAAGCGTTTGATGAAAGCGTATTTGCCGGAAGACGAAGACTCCCACGGCTACGCCACCCTGCTGGAATGGGACAACATCCTCTACGAACCGGAAGATGACGACGCCGAATGGCCGCGCCGTACCGTGGTGCGTGTGGGCGTGGTCCAGCGCCGCATGCGCGCCGCCCGTGACGTGCAGGACCTGCTCAATCAGGTGGAATTCTTTATCGATGCGTTGTCCGATTACCGGGCCGACTTCGCGGTGCTACCGGAATTCTTCAGCGCCCCGCTCATGGGCCTGCGCCCGGAACTGAACTCCGTGGAAGCGGTGCGCTTCCTGGCCAGCTTCACCGAAGAAGTACGCGATGCGTTGGCGGACATGGCGGTGAGCTACAACATCAACATTGTCGGCGGCTCCATGCCGGTGATTGAGGATGACAAGGTCTACAACGTGGCCTACCTGATGCGCCGCGATGGTTCGGTGGAATCCCAGTACAAGATCCATATCACCCCCCATGAACGCCGTGACTGGGTGATTCAGGGTGGTGACAAGCTGCAGGTATTCGATACCGATGCGGGTAGGGTGGGCATCCTTATCTGCTACGACGTGGAATTCCCCGAACTGGGCCGGATTCTCGCCGACGAGAAAATGGATATCCTGTTCGTGCCGTTCTGGACCGACACCAAGAACGGCTACCTGCGTGTACGCCACTGCGCACAGGCCCGTGCCATCGAAAACGAATGCTACGTGGCCATTTCTGGCTCCGTGGGCAACCTGCCGCGAGTGGATGCGGTGGACATCCAGTACGCCCAGTCCTCGGTATTTTCTCCCAGCGACTTCTACTTTCCCCACGATGCCATCATCAGTGAGTCGGTCCCCAATACCGAGATGCTGATGTTCGCGGATGTGGATCTGGAAAAACTGAAGCTGCTACACAGGGAAGGGTCGGTGACCAACCTGCGCGATCGTCGGGATGATCTTTATAGTTTGGAATGGAAGAAATTTTGAACTAAATCGGCATTACTCTATGTTTAGGTTCTAGGAGGGGGAGCGTGGAATTTTTTGTACAAGAGAATAGAAAGACTGCCTTAGAAAATTTTTTGAGAAAATCAAGTGTGGTTCTAGAAGGGGAAAATGAAAACTTCATGCTTGAAATATCAAGAGAGATTGTTGGGGCTATGGTGTCTGACCTCAGGGCTTGGGATGATCGGTGTGAATTTAATATTGAACATGTTGGGCAGCGTTTCTTTGGATACCTAGATGATTTTGACTCTGGAAATGAGAAGGTTATAGAGAAAATATTTGTTTTCTGCTATAGGTTTTTGTGTGAGTTCGATTTTTTTGTAGGCCCTGGTAAAGAGATGTCAATGGATCTTCGGTCTATAAAAGACAGGATTCAATATCAGACAGAACTTTTGAGTGAATCAGTAAGGTCTCAAGTGGTCTATGCTTCTTATATAATGCCTGCGAATATGATTAAGCAGTTTGTTAATCATCATGATATAAACTCTTTTCGTGGGTTCTCCGGTGCGGTCGAGGAGGCGAAAAAGTTAAAGGGCGAGTGGAATAAAGAGATAGAAGATAAAAAGAAATCTGTGCAGGTTATTGGCGATAAATTGAAAGATTATGAAGTTGGCTTTAATTTTGTTGGTCTATATCAGGGGTTTTCAGATTTGGCCAAGAAGAAGATTTTAGAGGCTCGGTGGCTTCTTGGCTGGCTTGTTTTTATGGGAGTGGCAATTGTCGCTCCCCTTGTTGCTGAAGTTGTCTTTGTCGTTTCCAGTAACGGGGATGGGTTTGTTATCAATTCTGATAATTTCTTCCTTGTTTTTCCTTTGATCTCTATTGAAATAGTTCTTATATATTTTTTTAGGGTTGTTTTGTTTAATTATCGATCAGTTAAAGGTCAGGTTGATCAGATTGAACTAAGGAAAACCCTATGTCAGTTCATCCAGAGTTATGCTGAGTACTCAGGTAAGATAAAAAAACAAGACTCAGGTTCATTAGAGAAATTCGAAAACTTAATATTTAGCGGTGTGCTTTCGGATCCTGGAAAAATACCTAGTACTTATGATGGCTTAGAAAGCTTGAGCGAATTGATAAAAAGCACTAGAGGTTGAGGTTTTGCGCTTTAAGCTGCGCTCCTGAAGTAGATTCTCAAGATGACACTGAAATGACGATTTTCTGATTTGGTTAGGCTGGGTTAGATAAAAAATTAAACCTAAATGAAAGCAATGGGGTCAGGTCTCCCAATTCCCATTACGGAGGTCACGGGGTCAGACCTCACATTTCACAGACCTCCACCGCATTCTGGCATGATCCCAGGAAAGAGTTGTCATTCGTTGGTAGCCCAGTTGGCAAGCGAACGCTTATTTTCTGGTAGGGGTGTGAAATATGAGGTCTGACCCTGACCCCTTTTGCGTTTTATTCTAATCGTTTTAGATTATTGAGGATCGTGATTATGACGAAGCTGCTGGTTTTTTTGCTTGGATTGTCTGTTTCGGGGGCGTCTGGGGCAGAAAACAATAGAAAAAGCATGCATTTCGAGTTTGATCGAGTTTTGGAGTCTTACTCCGGTGCGGAAATGATTTTTACATGTGGGGCTGGTGGAAGTGTTTTCAAAATAGCGTCTGGAATGTTTAGTGGTCCAGCCCTATTCTGGAAATCCGGCATAGAGTGGGATGAGCTCAAAGATGCCGAATTTAAAGATGCGGGCGTTGTGTTTCGTGGTCTAGGTCGGGAAGGTGGTGTGCCATTTGATGATCTTGAAATTGATTTCGATATTCCAGTGTATAACAGACAAGTTGGGTATGGATTTAGGGAGGCAAAAAGTTACCTCTATAAGGCTAAGAATGAAGAGTTTATTCCGTATGAATACACTTTGGATGTGATAAATAGCCAACTTTCATCTACAAATCTTCGAGCAATTACTGATTATGTAAGGCTTGATTCCAATAATTATCAAAAAGAGCAGTCTAAAGCACCTTTGTCACTCGTATTTGATGAACAAGAAAGGGCGGAGATGCGTAGAAAACAGATCGCTCGTGAAACTGTTATCGAAGAAGTGATTGCCGATTTTTCTGAAGGAAAGAAAATTGTTACCCCTCCTATGGCGTATGTAGATAAAGAATACTGCTGGGTTAAAGAGTAAACCGACTGGTGATCTGTGGGCGTCACGGGGTCAGACCTCACATTTCACAGACCTCCACCGCATTCTGGCATGATTCCAGGAAAGAGTTGTCAGTCGTTGGTAGTCCCGTTGGTAAGCGAACGGTTATTTTCTAGGAGAGGTGTGAAATATGAGGTCTGACCCTTTTGCTCCATGAGAGATTTGCTGTTTCGAACATGGACACGAGGGTCATGGACACGAGGGTCAGGTCTTGCTTCGTGCATTTCATCAAATCCGAAAGCGTTGGTGGCTAGCTTTTTCGCGCCTCAAGCGGCGCTCCTACAGCAGGCTTCCGGCTCAGCCTGTAAATGGTGATCTTGTCGTGTCCTAGCAAGCAGAATGAAATCAAAAGTATCCCTACACTCTCTGGAGAAACAATGAACGCCAACCTGATCCGAAACGGTTTTATCGCCGCCGCTGCCATGAACATCGGCGGCGTGCTGCTTTTTTCCCGTGCCTTCACCAATGACGTCATCAATCAGGCCGATCCGGTGGTGATGTCCAACTTTGGGTTGTTGATGATTGTGGTGTGGGGGTTAGCCTATTTAGGGGCGGCCTTTATCAAGGGGAGTCTTCGCTGGTTGGCGGCGGCCTTTGCCATTGAGAAGCTGGTATACGTTGTGGCTTGGGGATTGTGGATCTTTAGCAATGACCTTGGTGCTTTGTATGAGCAAGATCTTTTCGCCGGGGCTTTCTTTAGCATCTATGGGCTCAATGACGTGGCCTTTATGTTGTTCTTCGGTTGGGTGGCGCTTTCGCAACGCTCTAATAGCTAACCCTTCATTCTGAATCTCTGCTAACCGACAGGAAAGAGTTCGTTGAATGGATGTGAGAAAGAGGGGCAGGCATATGCCGCAACGTATGGCACTTGGGTTAGCGTTACTTTGGATGCTGTTGTCAGGCGTTGTGCAGGCAAACGCTTTTCAACAGGATCTGGTGTCGGCGGCGCTTGAGCGCACGGAACATCGAGTAACTTACAACGGCGCCTATTACCGGTTGGATTACCCCAATGGCGATGTGCCGGCGAATATTGGCGTCTGCACGGATGTCATCATTCGTGCTTACCGTGCCCTCGGTGTAGACCTTCAGGTGTTGGTTCATGAGGATATGGCAGCCCACTTCGCGGCATATCCGTCCAAACGGATCTGGGGGCTAAGTTCCACCGATCGCAATATCGATCACCGCCGCGTGCCGAACTTGCAGGCTTTCTTCCGTCGCCATGGCGAATCTCTCCCCATAAGCCAGGCGCCGGCTGATTACGCTCCCGGTGACGTGGTGACCTGGATGTTGCCAGGTAATTTGCCGCACATTGGCATTGTCACAGACCGGACAAGCGAAGGCAGCGACAACCCGCTGATTGTGCATAACATTGGTGCGGGCCCTGAGCTGGAGAACATGCTGTTCGACTATCCGATTACCGGGCACTACCGCTACCGTCCCTCAAGGAACGCCGGGAGCCCCCGGTAAATCATTGCCTGTTTTAGGGCAGGTCAAAAACCCGTTGAGCATTGCCAGCAAGAAAAAGCGTTTTCGCTTCCTCATCGAGCCCCAGGGCGTCGAGCCCCTCCAGGGCCTTGTCGGCCGTGATCATGGGGTAATTGGTCCCGAACAATACCTTGCTACGACCGTGGTGACGCATGAAATCCACCAGTGCGGCGGGGTAACGGTTGGTTGTATAGGCGGAAGTGTCGATGTAGACATTTTCGTGTTTGGTGGCAACCGCGATGGCTTCTTCGGTCCACGGGTAGCCGATATGGCCAGCGACAATACTCAATTCTGGAAAATCCAGCGCCACCTGATCGAGGTAAATAGGGCGTCCCACTTCGCTGGGCATTAACGGGCCGGTGTGGCCAATCTGGGTACAGAAAGGAATGCCGAGTTCGGCACAGGCCGTATACACAGGATAAAAACGCCGATCGGTGGGTGGCACTTCCCATAGCCAGGGCAGTACGCGTATGGCTTTGAAGCCCAGCTCATTAACGCAGCGTTGAATTTCCCGCACCGCTGCCATGGGGCGTGAGATATCGACCGAACCGACACCGATTAATCGGTCTGGCGCCTGATGAACGAACTGAGCGACTTCATCATTGGAAATCATGCTCTTGCCGGGCGCTTCCCAGGCAGATATCAAGCTCAGATCCACGTTTCCGGCATCCATCAGGGCAACCGTTGTCGATACAGGAAGCTCTGATTGTGGCGTTGGCATTTTGGTCCATCGCCGTAGCGAATCGAAAATGGGGTCTTGAAGGTGACGCAGAGTGGGGTGTTGGGCCCAAGCATCAATGATCATGGTTTGCTCCTCGCATGTGCTAGCATGGCGCTATTAAATAAATAACGCTATCAAAGTAATAGCGATTGACCAGGAGATCAAGCGTGACGCAAAGTCGACCTGTTAAACCCGGCCAGCCGGTTCGCAATTCCCAATCGGGCCAGCCAATCATGGTGGCCCTGGATCTGCTTGGTCGTCGCTGGGCGTTGCGTATTCTCTGGTGCTTGCGACACCAGCAGCGAAAGAGTACCCGCGCACTGCAACAGGAGTGTGGTATCAGCTCGCCCAACGTGCTGATGTCCCGGCTCAAGGAGCTTCGTGAGGCGGGAATTGTTGCGTTGGAAGAGAGCAGTGGCTACGCCCTCACCGAATTGGGGACTCAGCTCATGGAAGCGATAGGGCCGTTGGCTCAATGGGCAGATGAATGGGCCAGGCAATCAGGCAGAGACGACCTGGCATGTTATGGGCGTGTCGGAAGTGCCCGTAAATCGAATGACTGAATGAACGGAGGAAATGATGGCGACCTACCCAATCGATGGCGCCTGCCAGTGTGGCGAGGTGACCTACCAGTTATTGGCCGAACCCCAGAAGGTACTGGCTTGCCACTGCAAGGCGTGCCAGAAGCTGTCCACCAGCGCGTTCAGCCTTACCGCTGTTGTGCATGCCAAAGACATCGTGTTTCACGGTGAAATGCGCGAATGGCTGCGTACCGCTGATAGTGGCAATACCAGTGCGGCAATGTTCTGTCCCACCTGCGGTAATCGCATTTATCACGTCAACCCGGACGAACCGGACAGCATCAAATTGAAGCCGGCCAATCTGGCGGATACCAGTATTCTTGAGCCCCAGGCGCATATCTGGATCAGTGAAAAGCAGGACTGGTTCAAGATCCCGGAAGGGGTGAAAACCTTCGACAGACAGCCGTAAGGGAGCTGGGTTGACAGGTCCTGGCCGTGGGGCGGGGTGTTCCCGTTTGAAAAAAGTGCGGAATGATTGGCGCCTGGACGGTCAGGGCTTTCGATATCTCGCTGCTCTTGTCGAGCGATATCGCCACCATTTCGGGGCCCTCTTCCGAACTCAAGCTATCTGTTGTGTTGTGCATTGTTATTGGCGGGGTTGTCGTCGCGTTGGGATATAACGGCCTGGGGCTCCCTGGCTAGACCATCACGCTGGTCGTCCTGAGTTCCTTGTCAGTCGCGTGACACTTCCCCTAAAACCGTCCACCATCCAGTAACAGCGTGATGGAATGCCCGATAAGTGGCAGAGGGAAACGGTGGATGGGGCACTTGTTCGTATCAGCCAGGCTGGCATTGCTGATCTTCGGTGTGGCGGGGGTTCTTACCGGTTGTGTGGGAATGTCTGTGGCCGATGTGGATGCGGTACGCCAGCAAGTAGACTGGAAAACCGACAAGGCGCTGCAGCAGTTCTCTGCCGAGATGCCGGCGTTGCAGCAGAAGCTGGATAGTGCACCTGCTTATATTGTTGGTACCACTGATGTGTTGTTTCTGGGCCCATTGGGTGGCGGCACGTCGGTGGCGGTATTGCACGACCAGCGTGATGGCACTCATACCTATCTGGATATTCATTCCGTTCGCATGGGGCTGGGACTGGGTGCGCGGGCGGAACGGTTTGTCGCCGTCATTACCGACCCTGTCGTGATCGAGCAGATCATGGATGGCAAATGGCTTTTGCAGTCCAACGCGGCCTCCAATGTGGGTGACAGCGATGAACAGATGCGCTCCGGGAATGCGGGGATTGAGCTGTTTGTGTCCAGTGAGGCGGGCGTGTCAGCGGGTGCCAGCATGGATATCAGCCAGGTACGGGTCAATCATCGGCTGTCGGATACGGGCCTGTCCCAGTATAACTTCCCAAACCGCCATACAAGTTATGACACCCTGAGCGACGATGCTCCGCGTTACTGGAATCATCCCTTGCCATTGCTTGGCAAGCAGGCCGTAGCGCGGGGTTATGACCTGCCCATGCCCTTTGGCGTGGGGGTGTTGCGGGCGGCGGTTCGCCAGGACATGCGCATCGAAAACCTGGAGGTGGGCTTTAATGGTAATGGCACCCGGCCGTACCGTTTTGTGTCTTTCGGTGCTGACAGTGACCTGATCACGGAGCAGATCAAGGTGGATGCCTGGGTGCTGCCGTTCCTGAATCTGTATGGCACCTTCGGGCAGGTAAACGGGGATCTGGATCTGGATATCCAACTGGATGGCGACACCATGCTGGATCAAATCGGCAAGGACTGTACCGGCGCGATCAGGCCGCCGGTGTGCTATCTGTTTGAAGGCAAGCAGGTACGTTTTCCCATTGAGGTGGACCTGAGCCCGATAAATTACGGTGCCGGTGGCGTGGTGGCCTCCGGTTGGCGTGATTGGTTTCTGCTGGTGCCGTTCAACGTGACCTGGACGGATTCCGATAAGACTACGCTGGAAGGGCGTGCCTTTACCATTAGCCCACGCCTGGGCCGCGGTTTTGCATTAAATCGGGCAGGGCGGTTGACGGTGTTTGCCGGTGGCAACTATCTGGATGTGCGCACGGTGGCGGCCGGCAGTCTGGCTATACCGGGTACGGATCAGGTGCTGGATTACGAGGTGGATCAGAGCAATTCTGACCGCTGGAATCTGGTGACCGGAGCCAACTGGGACGTGACGCCGAGGTTGTCGGTGATGCTGGAATACGATGGTTTCATCGGCACGCGCGATGCGTTTATTTCGGCTGTTACCGTGCGCTTCTAATGGCTTTTCTTCCCTGTAGGAGCTTCACTTGAGGGGCGAAATCCAAGCCTGAAAAGAAATCTGATTGTCTCTGCGGCTTCTGCTCTGTGGTGAGACGAGTTTCGATCCTCTCCGTCGCTGTTCGTCCCTCAAGTGGGGCTCCTACAGTCGTCTGCTGTGGTGGCGCTCAGTGTCGTTTGGCGTAGGCGTAAATCACGGCGGCCACCGGGAGGCCCAAGCCTAACCACGAGACCGCGTCGTAGACGCCATCGCCGAGCAGCGCGGCCAGCAGCCCCACGATACTGGTGATGCCTATCAGCAGGGGGAGGGCAAAAATACGGCCCATCATGCACCTCCTGCTGTGCGATTTCGGCGCCGTACCCACCACAGGTATAGTCCGGTCACCAGCACCACAATGGTAAACAGGTCCAGTACAAACCAGAGAATCTTCAGCGGTAATCCGCCGTAATCCCCAAAGTGTAGTGGCCCGGAAAGGGCGAGTGCCTTGTTGTACCAGGGCATCTCACGCATGCCGGCAAACTCTCCGGTGCGTGCATCAATCAGTACTGGGGTGGTGATGTGCGATGTCAGCGGCGTGTTGCCGTGCAGGAAAATGGCGTAGTGATAGTTGGTGGACCAGGAGCCGCCGGGGAAGGCCACGAATTGCAGGGTCATGTCTGGTGCCGCTTCTACTGCCTGCTTGACGGCATCATCCAGCGAGGCCATCTCCATCGGGGTGGGAACCGTGTCGCCCTGGTAGCCGGCAGTCAGGTCGGCCAGTGCCTGGGTTCGCCAAGTAGTGGTGATGGGGTCAGCAAGGCTGTTCACCACACCGGTGAGGCCCACCACGGTGAGCCAGGCAACAGTCACGATGCCCAGCAGGTTGTGATAGTCCAGCCACTTGATGCGTTTGGCGCGCTGGGTGCGCAAGGCACCGAATTCCAGTTTGCGCATGAAGGGGGCATAGAGCACAACGCCGGACACAATGGCGATGATCAGCAGCAGGCCCATGGCGCCCAGGAACAGCATGCCGGGTAAGCCCAGGAACATGTCGGTGTGCAGTTGTAGCAGGAATTCCATGATGTCGAAGCCATCGTGCCCGGGTACCGGCTCGCCGCTGGTTCGATCGAAAGACGCCATGGTCATGTCGCGGCCGGGGGAATCCGGAGCGGGACCACTGGTGACGTTGATAACCGGCCGGTCGATATCGAAGCTCATGTACAGCGGCACTTCACCAGGGCGGTGCTGCGCCGCCTGCTCGAGAATAGCGTCCAGGCTCAGCAGCGCACCGTCAGGGTTGGCCGGCTGCCAGTTGTCGCCATGCAGAACGTTATCGAGTTCATCATGAAAGATCAGCGGCAGCCCGGTGATGCAAAGCATTAACAGGAAGGCGGTGCTGATAAGGCTGGTCCAGGTGTGCAGGGAGGACCAGGTGCGGAATGTTGTTTGTTGCATAAACCGGGAACCCAAGCGTGAAAGTCTGTCCCTTGTGTTTTGCTTGATGCAGTGACACTGCCAGGATTTTTTCAATTATACGGATTCGGGTGCGGTTGCACCTATCGGTTATGGCTATAGGGCTGGAACGGTTCGCCAGCGGTGAGCTGCACGATTATGATTGCGTCATGCCAAGCCGTTACCACCGTCTCGATCGTTTTCTCAGTCAGCAGCTGCAAACAAGCCGCAGTGATCTGCGACCGGTTTTGGCTGCCGGTCGAGTGTCCGTGAACGGGGAGGTGGTCCGTGATCGCCAGCTTCGTATCGGTCCCTTTGATCGGGTGGAATGCGATGGCCGGTTGTTGGCACAGCAGACGCGGCACTATTGGATGCTGAACAAGCCCGCTGGAGTGGTCAGTGCGACCCGCGATGAGCAGCACATGACGGTGATGGATTTGCTGCCGGAGGATCAGCGCCAGGGGCTTCACCTTGCCGGGCGATTGGATTTTAACAGCACCGGGTTGATGCTGCTTACCAATGACGGGGTCTGGTCGCGGCGTTTGAGCTTGCCGGAAACGGGCCTTTGGAAGCATTACCGGGTGAGGGTCGACAAGGCCCTGAGTGAGGCGGATGTGGCGGCGTTTGCGCGGGGAATGTGGTTCGACTTCGAGAAAATCCATACGCAACCGGCCAGGCTGGTTATCCGCTCTGCGTTCGAGGCCGATGTGTGGCTTCACGAGGGCAAGTACCACCAGATCAAGCGAATGTTCGGGCGTAGCGGCAAGACGGTAACGGCGTTGCATCGATTGGCAGTGGGTGGCATCCAGTTAGATGCCACCTTGGCGCCCGGTGAAAGCCGGGCGCTGACGAAGGCCGAGCAGCACGGTGTGTTTGACGCTGTGCCAGAGGCATAGCGGCCGACTCAGTGGCCGTTAGATCAACGGTTTTTTCTTGGCCAGCCGCTTGCGGAAGTCGCGCAGGGGCAGGGTATAGCTGAGTTGCCGCATGGGGCGCGGCAGAATATGAATCAGCTTGCCGATAGTGCGAACGGTGCGTTCGAAGCGACGTTGTTTCTTGTCGTTCCACTCCAGCTGCATCTTGTCGCGTATCTCTTCGGGCAGAAATCCGGTGGTAATGAAACGATTGAAGCGGCCGAACAGGAACTGGCTGACTGGGCTGAGAAATTTCAGATCGGCAATCACCATCAGAAATTCGCGAACCGGTTCGTCGATACGCAGGTTCTTGAGTCCGTCCTGCCAATAGGCTTCAAAGGCATCCAGGTCTTTGGGCCACATGTCCTGATTCACTTGCAGGGTGGTGCCCAGAGGGTGCGAGAGCTGGTAAAGCGCTTCCTGATCTGCGCGGCTCAATGGGCCGCGCAGCTTCTGGTGCGTGTCGGCAAAGCCCCAGTACAGGCAGGCGGCAACCCACAATTGCAGTTCGGGATTGAACGCGTTGTATTCCACCGGCGATTCATCGGTGGAGTAGACCTGGGCGTGGGCACCGTTGACGGCGCGGCGATAGGCCAGTTTCTCTTCTGCGGTCCCGACCATGGCCACGGCCAGATAGGTAAAGGTGGTGCGCGTTCGTTTCAGCGGATTGTGCAGCACCGAACCACTGGGGACGCGGCTTTCCATAACGCCATAGCCCACCGCCGGCAGGGCCAGCTGCATAATAATGTTGGCGCCGGCGGCCATGACCATGGAGGTGTCCAGAATGCCGGGGAAGCGCTCGTCCAGTTGTTCCGGGCTCAGCGGTGTTGGCCATTCGTGCTCGAACCGGGTTTTGCCCAAGTGGTTGGCTTGTGCATTCATATTATTATTCCTCGACGCTACTGGCCCGCAGGGCCGTTCATACGCTTGTTTCATTTATGCTAACGAGGAATGCATCATCAAACAATGAGACAAAATAAATCATTTGTATCATCTGAGCAGTGCTCAAACGTATTACAACCGCAGTGCCCGGAAGACCGCCCGTACATGACCGGCGAGTACGTGGGTGGCTGACCCTTCTTCGCCACGGTAAAGCATGGCGATCTGATAATCGCCCAGTTCGGGGAGGGCGTATTCGTCACCCAGTTGCTGCAAGGGGGGCTGGATCAGGCTGAGAGGGAAGGGGCCGATGGCCAGATCCGCCTGCATGGCCGCTTCCTGGCCGGCACAATGTTCGCTGGTATAGGCGACCCGGTAGCGATGCTGGCTGTGGTCCAGCGCTTCCAGCGCCATTTTTCGCCAGGGGCAACCCTGGCTGGCCAACGCCAGGGGCAGAGGATTCTGGGTGACCGCGATACCACTCTGGGCGCCTGCCCATACCAGCGGCTCGCTATGCACCACTTCCCCTCGTGCCGGACGCGCCTGTTTGCCCGTGGTTACCATAATCAGGTCCAGTTTGCCGGCATCCAGCTGCTGCAACATGTCGGCGCTGCGACCGACAATCACATTCACCTGCACCGCAGGGTGGGAGCGGGAAAACTGGGTCAGCACCTGGGGCAGAATGCGGGTGCCGATATCATCCGGGGTGCCCAGCCGTACGGTGCCTTCCAGCTCCGGGGCGGTGAAGTGGCTGATCGCCTCCTGGTTCAGTTTCAGTAGCCGCCGGGCGTAACCGAGCATGGCTTCCCCTTCGGCGGTCAGGCTGACCCGACGGGCTTCGCGCAGGAATAGCCGTTGGCCGACCTGTTCCTCCAGGCGCTTGATTTGCATGCTCAATGCGGAGGGGGTGCGGAACACTTCGTTGGCGGCCTGGGTGAAGCTCTCGGTTTCAGCAATGGCCACGAAACTGCGCAGAATTTCCGTATCCAGCAGGGGTTGGAGAGGGGGGTTGGGTGGCATGGCAGGCCTTTCAGAAAAATTGAACGATAGGTGCAGTTCTTTTCGATTTACTGATGATAAACCTGATTGCATCATGGAGGCCAATCACAGCCCAGCCACTCCATATTGTCATCAGACAGGGAGGAGACCATGAAGCACAACGAAACCAAGACACTTGAAGCCCCGGTACGGATTCAGTCCCGCAAACCGGACCTGCACATGCCGGCCATGCCTCCGCTGGCGATGATGGATGCCCTGGATTATCGCATTCGTCTGGCCTGGTACCGCCTGCGCAAGAACCGTGCGCAGCAGCGCGCCCGGGTGATCCAGCGTTTGCAAAGGCCTCTGGCCTGACCTTTGATGCCGGGCTCCCAGGGTTGTTGCTCCTGACTGTCCGGCCATAACAAAAAAGGCGCCTGAAAAGGCGCCTTTTTTGTTTGTGACACGGAAACCGTGGCGAATTACATGTTCGGGTAATTCGGGCCGCCGGTACCTTCCGGGGCCACCCAGTTGATGTTCTGGGTGGGGTCCTTGATGTCACAGGTTTTGCAGTGGACACAGTTCTGGGCGTTAATCTGGAAACGCTTCTCGCCCGTGTTCTCGTCTTCCACCACTTCGTACACGCCCGCCGGGCAATAACGCTGGGCCGGCTCGTCCCACTTGGGCAGGTTAACCTCAAGTGGCACGCTCGGATCTTTCAGCGTCAGGTGACAGGGCTGATCTTCTTCGTGGTTGGTGTTGGACAGGAAAACACTGTCCAGCTTGGCGAAGGTGATCTTGCCGTCCGGTTTCGGGTAGTCGATTTTCTTGCTCTGGTCCGCCGGCTTCAGGGTAGCGTGATCCGGTGTGGTATCGCGCATGGTGAAGGGCAGTTTGCCGTTGAACAGGTTGATGTCGACAAAGGCAAAGGCGGAACCAACCAGATTGCCGAACTTGTGCTGGGCCGGGCCGAAGTTGCGCTGGGCGTGCAACTCTTCGTAAACCCAGCTCTTCTCGAAGGCATCCTTGTACTCGGTCAGCTCGTCGCTGCCGCGGCCACCTTTGAGGGCTTCAGCCAGAATTTCAGCGGCAATCATGCCTGACTTCATGGCCGTGTGAGTGCCTTTGATCTTGGCAAAGTTCAGGGTGCCGGCGTTACAGCCCACCATTAGGCCGCCAGGGAAGGTCATCTTCGGCAAGGACTGCAGGCCACCCTTGGAGATGGCGCGTGCGCCGTAAGAGACACGCTTTCCGCCTTCCAGATGCTTCTTGATTTCCGGGTTGGTCTTCCAGCGCTGCATCTCGTCGAACGGAGAAACGTGCGGGTTGGAGTAGGCCAGGTCGGTGATCAGGCCCAGAGCAACCTGATTGTTCTCGATGTGATACAGGAACGCACCACCCGGTGAGCCGGATTCGGTTAGCGGCCAGCCAGCGGTGTGAACCACCAGGCCTTCCTGATGCTTGGCAGGATCAATGTCCCACAGCTCTTTGATACCGATGCCGTAATGTTGAGGATCGGTGCCTTCGCGCAGGTTGAATTTTTCCTGCAGCTGCTTGCCCAAGTGGCCACGGCAACCTTCTGAGAAGATGGTGTACTTGGCGTGAAGCTCCATGCCTGGCGTGTAGCTGGGCTTGTGCTCGCCGTCATGGCCGATGCCGGAATCGCCGGTAGCGATACCTTTAACAGACCCGTCGTCGTTGTACAGCACTTCGGTAGCGGCGAAGCCGGGGAAGACTTCGATGCCCAGGCCTTCGGCCTGCTCGCCCAGCCAGCGGCACAGATTACCCAGGGAAATAATGTAGTTCCCTTCGTTGTGCATGGTTTTAGGGACGAACATGTTAGGCACTTTCTGTGCCTTTTCCGGGCCGGTGAGGAAGAAGATCTCGTCGCCGGTGACCTTGGTGTTCACCGGTGCGCCCAATTCCTGCCAGTTAGGGAACAGTTCGTTCAGGGCGCGTGGTTCGAGCACGGCACCAGAAAGAATATGAGCGCCAACTTCGGAGCCTTTCTCTACAACAACAACACTGATTTCCTGACCGGTTTCCTGGGCGATCTGACCCAGACGGCAGGCGGTTGCCAGACCGGAAGGACCGGCGCCGACGATGACTACGTCGACTTCCATAGATTCGCGTTCCACAGCCTGTCTCCTCGCTATCGATTGCGTGTTTGGCCCGGGAGCCACTGAGAAAGAGGTTCTGACATTACTAGTAACAGAAACCCTTTCTCAGTGGCCAACCGAGACCAGCCTTGGGGTGGCGCGGAGTATATAGAGATAGAAGAAACCACACCACTACTGGGGTTGACCCTGCGGACGCGAACTTGTGTCAACATTTGAACCGGCGCAGGGCACTTTCAAACAAGTGTTTGGATTATCTCTTGCTAGATGGTTGATTTACAAGAAAATCGCCGACCGACAGGTCACAAAAAGTGGACAGTTTGTGTGGTCTATTTGCAGCAAAATCATCTGCTTACAGATTTTCGGCCTATTGACCTGTTGTAGGCGAGCGTTCAAGATAGCCCCTCTTTCGCGGGGGTGGACCCGGCAACGGCGTCATGTCGCCTCCTTCTACAAGTCACCCAATGGAACATTCCGAGGATCCTATGAAGGTTCTTGTACCCATCAAGCGAGTCGTTGATTACAACGTCAAGGTTCGCGTGAAGGCTGACAACA
>NZ_PBSH01000051.1 GCF_002726155.1 Alcanivorax sp.
CCCAGGAGCCACTCCACAACAGGCGCGGTGCCGGAGTTGGCCACCGAGTTGTTGTCCGAGGCACGCACAGAGTCTTTGGCGGCCAGGAAGGAGGTGTACGGGGTGGTTTCATCAGTGATGGTCACGTTCTTCGCCGTAGCCGCACCTTCGTTGGTTGCCGTCAGGCTCCAGATCACACACTGACCCGGCTCCACTTCCGTGGTCTGGGTAGCAGCGAACGGGCTATCGGGTGTCCAGGTCGGGGAGGCATCGTTACAGCTACAATCCGCATCCACGCCGGCCGTCTTGTTCAGACGTACCTGGCCGAGAATGACTTCGGTCAGGTCGGTGGCGGTGGCAGACGCATCGGCACCCGCAGTGTTGTCTTCATTGATGGCAGACAGGGTCAGGGTGTCCTGGGTGCCCTGCGGCGCATTGGCCGGCGCGAACACAGTCACCTGCAGTTCCACTTTCTCACCCGCTTCCAGCGTCAACTCCGGCGAGTTATCGCCGTCTGCATCCGCCACACCGATTTGAACCGGGTTACCCGCCTGATCGCGCACCCACAGCTGGCCAGCCGTGGCCAGAGCGGCGATCTGGCTCAGCTCACGGTAAGCATCGGGAGTACCGTCGTTGTTGGTGTCCACATACAGCTGGGTGGTGTTGGTCCAGTCCGGCGCATTGGAGTTTGCAGCACTCAGCTCAACGGTTTCGGTGGAGTTACCGTCGTTGGAAAGCACGTGCGGGTAGTCCACATTACCGCCTGGCTGTACCTGGTTGGCACCGTCAGGAGTGATGCTGATATCACGATTGGCAACAACGTCTACCGCATCCAGTTTGGAGTCGTTGATGTTGCTGTCAGAGGCGGAGGTCACAGTGAAGGTCACCGGATAGTCACCGTCGCTGTCGTTGGTATTAACCGCATCACCGCCGGTGTAGTCCGCTTCAGCCAGGGCCACGTTGGAAGACACTTTCACTTCTGCGGTGTAGTGGTAAACCGCGCTGGCAGGCAGGTTCGGGGTGGCCGTTACCACGGTGCCGGCATCAGCGGTGTTATCCAGGGTGCCATTGCCGTCGTTGTCGATACCCACTTCCTTGAATACCACCGTCCAGCCGGAAGGCAGAGAGGAACCCAGCGTATAGGACTGTGGGTTACCGGATTCATTGGCGACAAACAGGCTGAAGCTGGTGGTTGCACCGGCCGCAGCTGAATTGGTGGTGGTGGGTGTGCCGGTGTTGGCATCCGCATCCACTGCACTGTCACCCAGACCGGTTGCCGTGGCGCTGTTGGCAATATCCACAGCCGCCGCATTAATGGTCGCGAGCACACCCTGAGTGTCATCACTTTGGTTATTGTCGCCAGCGGACGTGGCAGTGAGCGTATAGGCATAGGGGCCTGCACCACTGGCCGACGCCGGCAGATCCGCTTTCACGGTAATATTCAGCGCATTCGCTGCACCTGGCGCCAGGGAACCGGTATCCGGGTTGCCATCGCCATTGGTATCGGTGATTTGCACTGTGCCAGCCGCATTCCAGAAGCTGTAAGTGGTGCCCGCGGGGAAAGTGCTGCCAGCCGTATCCACGCTCAGTTCAAACACATCGTCGCCGTTACCGTTGTTGGTGATGGTGTGCTTGAAGTCCACCACGGCACCGCTGGCGGCGCTGGCGACGTTGAACACGTCATCATTGGTGGTATCGGGGGCGATTTCGGTGTCGTCCGCATCCACGGCATAGGTCTGACCGATAACGGTGGTTACCGTGTTGGAAGTCACCGGGTTATCCGGGGTGTTATCACCATCCAGGTCGCCCTGGGCGGCAAAGGTGTTCTTGATCTCAGTACCTGCAGCAGCAGCCGGATCAAAGCTGACGGTATACACCACAGACACGGTAGTGTTCACGCCCAGGCTGGCATCGGTCAGCAAAATACCGGGGATACCGGTTTCACCGCTGGTACCGTCGCCATCCAGGTCTACACCGGCGGGCTCATCAATAGAGGCCAGAGCTGCCGGCGTGTACATGGTGGTCGCATCCGCCGGGATATTCTGGTCCGTACCGGTATTGTCTTCGTAGGTGTCACCATTGGATGCCAACAGACCATTCACCGTGGTGATATCCACGAAGGTAGCGTTGGCCGGCACCGCATCGAAGATGTCTACCGCGGTCGCCGCACGGCCACCGTTGTTTTTCACCGTCAGGGTGTAGGTAATGGTGTTGGCTGTCAGATCAACGGACGCCGCCTTGGTGGTTACCAGCACGGCATCGGTGGTCACTGTCACCTGGTCGCTGTTGGTATCGTTACCGTCTGCGCCGTTAACACCGTCAGAGTCATAGGTGCCAGCATCGCCGTTGGTGCCGATATCCTGTACCAGGCCACCGTCATTGGCGTCGAAGCTGCCATCGCCCCGGGTCGAACGCACCAGCAAGGTGCCATCGATGGTGGCGCCCGCTGCGGTTCCGGAGGGAACCGGCACGGCCAGGATCAGCTCGACCTGGTCACCGGCATCAACGATCACTGACGTGGCGGCGCTTTCACCGGCATCGGGCTGACCATTGCCGTTGGCGTCGATAAACACCTGATAGCTACCCGCTGCGCCGGCACCATTCAGCCCGTCAAGAGTGAAGGTATCGGTGGCATTACCGGTGTTTTTCAGGGTGTGGCTGAAGTAAACGGTTTCACCCGGCGCACCGGATTTGTTGCCGTCATTTTCCAGCGTACCCGCATAGACTTCTGCAACGGTCACTACCGCTTCATTGGACTGTGCGGAGTAGCTGTTGCCGTTGGCATCTTCATAGGTAACGGTTGCCTTGTTCTTGATGTCCGTCCCTGCGTCAGTCAGCGCCCACGCTTGCCCTGCGGCAAACAATAGACCCCCAGACACAAGGGATGCGGCCATTTTCGAAGACAACACGCCCTTATTGAAGGCATGTTTCATGGCTTCATTCCTTTAATGGATTGTGTTTTGGATTACCCTCGGTTTCGAAAGCCTTGCGAGAGCGGCCCCTCGTTATTCACAAGCGGTCCGCCCCTCCCCATGCGGCCGATCGCTACGATCAAGCCGCTCGCACAAGACTTCCCGGGATCTTTCGATCCCGCGTCTGCTTCTCCCGGAGCTACTGCACCCGTACCCGGTAGCGGTATTCCTGCACCTGGTCAGGCTGCAGGCTGCCTTTCGGCTGCCAACGCACCTGGGTGTAGTCGCTGGGAGAAACCTCGACGTTCTTGGACTGGCCATTTTCGCCAGTAACTGTTTTGGTGACCGGCTCAGCCTGGAAGCTGTCGCCGTTATCAATGCTGACGGTGAAATCGGCGCTCACCTGGGTGGCAGCACTGTCTTTTAGATAAACGGTATTCGCCGGAACCGGTCCGGTAATCACCAAGCCGGAAAGCGGCTGGTCACCGTTATTGGTATAAGTCAGGCGGTATTCGACAATGTCCCCGGGACTGGCCTGCTCGGCTTCCTCCACCACTTCCTTGCCGTCTTTGTTGGTCACCAGATAAGAATCCATCTGGCTGGATAACGGAGCATCCGCCCAGACAACAGCGGACATCAAGAGCATCAAAGTCGAAAAGAACAGTTTCATGAGCATCATTCCCGGTAAATCAGGGCGCCACCCTGACCTTCACTCAATACATCGCACCGTGCGACATACCCCTATATGAAAATATTTTTTGTGACGAGAGTCCCATCCAGGAACTCTGTTACTGTAATTCTTTGTGACAGCCTGCGCATTTTGCACAAAAAATGTCGACTTTGGGTGAAGGGAATGTAAAAAGACCGTAAACGAAAAATGGGACTATCGCTCCAGGCAGACCCCGAAAGCCGCGCATCCAAAGGCTTACAAGGTTGTAAGCAAAAGCTTACAACCAATAAAAAACCCGCCAGCGGCGGGTTTTTTTGCGACGAACAGCATTCACATATCAGGGCCTACCGTTTGCCCCCTTCAGATACCGGAAGAAATCACTGTCCGGCTCCAGAATCAGCACGTCTTCAGGCTGGTCGAAACTCTCCGTATAGGCTCGCAGGCTACGATAGAAACGGAAGAACTCCTTGTCCTGATTATAGGCTTTCGCATAGATCGCGGCGGCCTCGGCATCACCTTCACCCCGTGAGCTTTGCGCCTTGCGATACGCCTGGGCCAGTGTCTCGGTGCGCTGACGATCCGCCGAGGCGCGAATTTTCTCCGCTTCCTCGCGGCCCTGGGAACGGTGCGCCGCCGCATCACGCTGGCGCTCCGCCCGCATCCGGTCAAAGACCCGGCCACGGACCTGGTCCGGCCAGTCCACCTGCTTGACGCGGATATCCACCACTTCGATACCCAAATCTTCCAGGGTGGACTTGTTCACCTCTTCACGTACCTGGTCCATCAGCGCTTCACGCTGATCATTGGCCACGCTGGGGGCGGGTGACTCACCGTCTTCCTTGCCGGCTTTAGCCTCACGCAGTACCGATTCATCCAGCTGATCGGTCGGCACTTCTACCGTTTCCCCCGTAGTGGGGTCGCGAATAATAGCCTTGTCACCTTCCACTTTTTCCACGTCGCTCTCGCCGGCCACCACCTGGAATACGGTGCGCGAAGCAAACTCGTTACGCAGGCCTTCGTTTATCCGAGGGTCCAACAACTCACGGGCGCGGCGTTCCATTACCTGCGAATCAGAAGAACCGCCGCCCACGCTGACGATATAACGCTGCACATTGCTGATACGCCAGATCACGAACGCATCCACGTTGAGCAGCTTTTTCTCGGCGGTCAGGAATGACTGGGTGCGCACGTCATAAACCAGTGCACGCCCGTCCACCTTCACCACTTCTTCCACCAGCGGCCATTTGAAGTACAGACCCGGCTCAATGTCGGTCTTGTCGATCCGGCTGAACTGTTTCAGTACCGCCTTTTCTTTCTGGTTCACAATGAAAAAGGAATCCAGCGCCAACAACGCCAGCACACCCAGGGCCAGCAGCGCCATCCATCCACGATTATTCATTAGCGCAGCTCCTGGTTTCGGTTGTTGTACAGGCTGCGGCCGGTATTGCGGCCACTGCCACCATCATCCGCGCCGGCACTCGAGGTCGTGCCGGAAGGCGTCGCGTTCTGGTTCGGAGCCTTGACCTTGCCGTCCTGGTTCTTCATCAGCTTGTCCAGCGGCAGATAAATCAGACTGTCACCCTTGTTCACGTCCACCAGTACTTTACTGGTGTTGCTGAACACCTCGGTCATGGTTTCCAGGTAGAGACGTTCGCGGGTCACATCCGGCGCCTTGCGATACTCGGTGAGCAGGTCTGTAAAGCGATTGGCATCACCCTTCGCTTCGTCAATCACCTGCTGCTTGTAGGCAAAGGCTTCTTCCTCAATGCGCTGGGCTTCACCACGGGCCTGGGGAATCACTGAATTACTGTACGCTTCGGCTTCTTTCTTGAAGCGGTCTTCGTCTTCTTTCGCCTTGGATACATCATCGAAGGCATCACGCACCGCATCCGGCGCTTCGGTTTTATCCAGCACCACCTGGCGCAGCACCAGGCCGGTATCGTAACGATTCAGATAATCATCCAGCCGTTCGCGAACCTGTACCCGGATTGCCTCACGGTTATCCTTGAGCACATCATCCATGGAAGATGACCCCACCACATGGCGCAAAGCCGAGCTGGTAGCGTGTTCCAGAATTTCTTCCGGTTGCGCAACCTTCAGCAGGAACGGGCGCGGATCCAGCACCTGATATTGCACCTGCAGGGTCACGCTGACGATGTTGGTGTCCTTGGTGAGCATTTCTTCGGTAATCTCGTAGCGGCGGTTCTGCCCCACGTCCACCTTCTCGAACTGCTCCAGAATAGGCGCCCGCCAGTTCAGGCCCGGCTCCACGATGCGATCGAACTTACCGAACCGCAGCACCACGGCGCGTTCGCGCTGATCCACCTGGAAAAAACCCATCAGGCCATAGCCGATAGCCACAATCACCAGCGCGATGACCAGCACCGGCCAGGGAGACCCGCCGCCACTGCTGCTTCCGCCACCGCCGGACTTGCCGCCTTTGCTGCCGAAAACATTGTTGATCTTGTCTTTCAGGTTTTTCAGGGCTTCATCCAGGTCCGGCGGCCCCTGGTCGCCACCACCACCCCAAGGGTCCTTCGGCTTGTTGCCGCCGGGTTCATTCCACGCCATGTAGATCTCCAGTCCGCCAGAGCCAACGGGCTCCAGCCTAATGATGACTCGCGTTTGACGAGCGTTCTGAATTGTAGGAAGGGGTGTCGTCACCTGCAACCGCAGGGGCCGGAATTACCAGCTCTTCCTCTTTTAATCCCTGTTCACGGAGCAGTCGTTCGAAGTGCACCCGATTCACATTGATACGCAGTAACATGCTGCCGTCGGTAGCGGTCTGCTCTTCCAGCACCTCACCGGCCTCGTGCAAGCGCGCGCGCAGGCGCCCTGCTGAAGCCGGCAACCTTACCCAGCAATCCACCCAGCCCGCCGCCAGCCGCTCTGCGATGGCCTCAAACAACAGGTCGAAGCCGTCACCGGTCTGTGCGGAAATCCATACCCGCCAGGGCTGCCCATGCTCGTCGCGTTCAATCCGGGGAGGCTGATCCAGGTTATCGACCTTGTTGTAGACATGCAGCACCGGCAGCTTGTCGCCACCAATCTCTTCCAGCACTTCGTCCACCGCGGCCACATTGCTGTCACGCTCTTCCGCGCTGCAATCGGTCACATGCAGCAGCAGGGTGGCGTTGACGGTTTCTTCCAGGGTGGCCCGGAATGCCTGCACCAGCCGGTGCGGCAGGTGACGAATAAAGCCCACGGTGTCCGCCAGAATGGCGGGGCCGACGCCCGGCACCTTCACCTTGCGCAGGGTCGGGTCCAGCGTGGCGAACAACTGGTCCGCCACATAGACATCCCCGGTGGTGATGGCATTGAAAAGGGTGGATTTCCCCGCATTGGTGTAGCCCACCAGGGAAATCAGCGGGGTTTCCGAGCGCTGCCTCGCCCGGCGCCCTTGAGCACGCTGCTTACGGACCTTGTCCAGCCGCGATTCAATACCGCGAATACGGTCACGCAATAAACGGCGGTCCGTTTCCAGCTGGGTCTCACCCGGGCCACGCAGGCCGATGCCGCCTTTTTGTCGCTCCAGGTGGGTCCAGCCCCGCACCAGGCGGGAGGACAGATGGCGCAACTGCGCCAGCTCAACCTGCAAGCGCCCCTCGTGGGTACGCGCCCGCTGGGCGAAAATATCGAGGATCAACCCGGTGCGATCCAGCACCCGGCATTTCACCACACGTTCCAGGTTACGTTCCTGGCCCGGGCTCAGTGCATGATTGAACAGCACCACGTCCGCCTTGTGCTCGCTCACCATGGCGGCCAGCTCGTCGGTTTTGCCGGTGCCGATGAACAGGGCCGGGTCCGGGCGATCGCGCTTGCCGGTTAACTCGACCACCGGCTGCACACCGCTGGAGGTGACCAGGTGATGAAATTCGTCCAGATCTTCACGCCCCATGGCATCGGGCAGCTCCAGATGAACCAGAATCGCCCGTTCACCAGCTTCGGTACGTGTTTGCTCTGTACGATCAAATAATTCCATAGGATCCGGATATGGGGACAGGTGGCCCTAGTTTAAACCAGGATGACGGTGGAAAGGCAGGAAATACGTACAGGGCACAACGCACAGAGCCACCCGAAGGTGGCTCTGTGTGACTCAGGCGCAGCAAACAGTGTTACTGATTGCCATACCCTTCGTCGGCAGCCGGGGCAGCCGTTGCCCCTGCGGCCATGGCCGGGTTACCGGTTGCGCGCGGGTTACGGGCCGGCACCACGGTAGAAATCGCGTGCTTGTACACCATCTGGCTGACTGCATTTTTCAGCAGCACGACATATTGGTCAAAAGACTCAATTTGCCCCTGCAGCTTTATTCCGTTCACCAGAAAAATAGATACCGGAATACGCTCCTTACGCAGCGCGTTCAGGAAAGGGTCTTGTAGCGAGTGCCCCTTTGACATGGCAGTTCTCCTTGAAATAACAGTAAAAAGTAGCGCCCAACACTTCGGGCAATCAGCGCGTTAAAGCAGCGAAACCGTCCCAAACGGCCACCACCTTCGCCCGGTGCGCCACCGGGCAAATTTTTGTCAACAACCCAAGCAAAAGGTTCCGGGTCCCGACCCATCCATGGCCGCGACACCATTCCCAAGCAACGTCGCCGACCTATGCAGTCATTGCATTATAAACCAAAACGCATGCTTTCTGGGCTAACTAAACACAGATTTACAGTTCTTCGCAAGCAGCCCAAACAGCGCCTCTCGCTGTGACAGATCATTACTGTCGAACCACTGCAGATCCGGCCATTTTCGCAACCATGTGAACTGGCGCTTGGCCAGCTGGCGGGTGGCAATAATGCCCCGCTCCACCATGGTGTCGTAGTCGTACTGGCCGTCCAGATATTCCCACACCTGGCGGTAGCCCACCGCCCTGATGCCCGGTAACTCCGGATGCAGTTGCGGCTGCTGCCGCAGCCCTTCCACTTCGGCCAGCAAACCCGCGTCGAGCATGGCCCGGAAACGCAGGGCAATCTGCTCGTGCAGCCAAGCCCGGTCCCGGGGCGCCAGCGCCAGGCTAAGCACGGGATACGGCAACCCACTGAACTGACTCAAACCATCCCGGTTCTTTATGACAGTTGTATGATGCTCCGCATGGAACGCGGACAACGGTCTCCCGGTAAGGCGAAACACTTCCAGCGCTCTCTGCAGTCTCTGTCGATCCGTGGGCTTGAGCCGCGCCGCTGTCACCGGGTCCACCTCGGCCAGCGCCTGATGCACCGCCGGCCAGCCCTGCGCATCGGCCAGAGCCGCAATCTCCGCCCGCACCTGCGGGTCCGCTTCCGGCAACGGCGCCAGCCCTTCAACCAGGGCTTTGAAATACAGCACCGTGCCGCCCACCAGCAACGGCAGCTTGCCGTTGGCGTGGATCTGTTCAATATGCCTGAGCGCATCGGCGCGAAAATCCGCAGCGGAATAGGGCTCGGTCAGATCACGAAAGCCCAGCAAACGGTGCGGCGCCAATGCCAGTTCCTCTTCAGTGGGGCGGGCAGCGCCAATATTCAAGCCCTGATAGACCAGCGCCGAGTCCACATTGATAATTTCGATGGGCAGGGACTGCACCGCCTCGATAGCCAGCGCCGTCTTGCCGGAACAGGTGGGACCCATCAGCAACAAGATAGGCAAGCACGCTTCAGGCATCACGCTGACACGCAAAAGACCGCGCGCCCTCCGCGTGTTGCCTGTCTGCGTATCGCGTGCAAGCGGCCATGATTCACTGCCCCCGCATGAACAGTCGATCCAGATCCTTGATGCTCATCTGGGTCCAGGTGGGGCGGCCGTGGTTGCACTGGCCGGAACGCTCGGTGGCTTCCATATCGCGCAACAGGGCGTTCATTTCCGGAATCGTCAGGCGACGATTGGCGCGCACACTGCCGTGGCAGGCCATGGTGGACAACAGCTCATCCAGTTTCTGGGCAATGCGCTCACTGCTGCCTTGCGCCAACAAATCCGACAATACATCGCGCACCATGGACTCGCTGTCACCGTTACGCAGCAAGGCCGGCACTTCACGCACCACCAGGGTTTCCGGGCCGGCGCGTTCCACCGCAAAGCCCAGCCGGGAAAACACCTCGGGCTGCTGCTCGGCAAAATCCGCTTCCCGGGAGGACACCGCCAGCGACACAGGCACCAGCAATGGCTGGCTACGCACCTTGTCGTCCGCCCAACTCTGCTTGAGCCGCTCATAGGTAATCCGTTCGTGGGCGGCGTGCATATCCACCACCACCATGCCCTGCTGGTTTTCCGCCAGAATAAAGATGCCGTGCAGTTGCGCCACCGCGTAGCCCAGCGGCGGCACGGTTTCATTGTCGCTGGCCGGCGGCATCACCGCCGGCGCCGACTCACCCACCTTGCCGCCAACCAGGGCTCCGTAGGCATCCGCCTGACGGGCGCCCTGGCCGTAGCCAAACGCGCTGCCCCCCGTGGGCGGATAGGCCTGCCCGGGAGACGGTGACAGGGACGACATTCCGCCCCCCATTGGCGAAGACAGCGACATATTGCCCTGACTCGGCGCCATAGCCGCCTCCATGCCAGCGGCTGGAGCACCCTCATCCACCACCGAACCCGCCAGTTCCTGACCGGGGCGCACCCCGGCAATAGCACGATGCAGGGAGCTGTAAAGAAAGCCGTGCACCATCCGCTGCTCACGGAAACGCACTTCGTGTTTGGTGGGATGAACGTTCACATCCACCATGGCCGGATCCAGTTCCAGAAACAGCACATAAGCCGGATGACGGCCATGGTAGAGCACATCCGCATAGGCCTGGCGCACCGCGTGGCTCACCACCTTGTCGCGAATCACCCGGCCATTCACATAGAAATACTGCAGATCCGCCTGGGAGCGGGAAAAGGTGGGCAGCCCCATCCAGCCATGCAGACGCAAACCATCACGCTCCACGTCCACCGGTACGGCCTGCTCCATGAAGCCCTTGCCGCACAGCTTGGCCACCCTTGCCGCCCGCAGAGTGTCATCCAGCCCGGCGGGCAGTTGATGAATGACCTTCTGGTTATGGGTGAGACGAAAAGCCGTATTGAACTCACTCAGGGCAATGCGCCGAAAGACTTCTTCGAGATGATTGAATTCGGTTTTTTCGGTGCGCAGGAAACGGCGTCGAGCCGGCGTATTAAAGAACAAATCGCGCATGGTCACGGTAGTACCACGGGGATGCCCCGCCGGCGAGACCGTCGGCGCCATATCGCGCCCTTCCACGGTAACCTGCCAGCCTTCCGCTTCGCCTTCCACGTTACTGGCCAAGCTCAGTCGAGAAACAGAACTGATCGCCGCCAGAGCTTCACCACGAAAACCCAGGGTGCCAATGGCTTCCAGATCATCCAGCCCTCGAATTTTGCTGGTGGCATGGCGGGACAGGGCCAGCGGCAAATCATCGCGTTCGATGCCACTGCCGTTGTCGCGTACCCGCAACAGCTTCACCCCGCCTTGCTCCACATCCACACTGACGGATTCCGAGCCGGCGTCCAGCGCATTTTCCAGCAGCTCCTTGAGCACAGACGCAGGGCGCTCAACCACCTCACCGGCGGCAATCTGGTTAGCAAGGCGGGAATCAAGCAGCTGAATCTTGGACAAAACAAATCCTTTAGAAAGTTATCTGCCCCGACACACAACGCTCACCCGGCACGCTTGGCGTTTAGCGTGCCGGCATGATGCGTGCTGCATGCCAGCGGAATATTATGAACGGGGAATTTTCAGCACCTGGCCAACCATGATGCGATCACCATTCATGTTGTTGGCCGAACGGATCGACTGCTCGGAAACACTGTACTGCCGGGCAATTTCCGACAGTGTATCACCGGGCTGAATACGATACTCATCACCCTGCTCACGGCGCTGGGCCGCATACCAGCTATTGGGTGCCGGGTGGCTGCGGAAATAGGCATCGATGCCGTTAAGCACCGAACGGGCCAGCTTGGTCTGGTGCGCCGAGGAGCGTAAATTCCGCTCTTCGGTGGGGTTGGAGATAAAACCGGTTTCCACCAGGATGGAGACCATTTCCGGCTCTTTCAGCACCGCAAAGCCCGCTTGTTCCACTTTGTCGCGGTTACCATGCAGCTTGGTGACTTTACCCATTTCCAGCAGCACCTGGCGGCCCAGATAGAGACTGCCGGCCATGGAACCGTTCATCTGCAAATCCGCCAGCACACTGTAGAGCGAACTGTCGTCTTCCTCTTCTTCATACACCCCGGCCACGCGGTCAGACTCGTTGGCAATCTTGGCAAGATAGCGGGCACGGGCACTGGTGGCGCCCCGATTGGACAAGGCAAACACGGAGGCGCCATGAGCGCGGGCATCGGTGAAGGCATCCGCGTGAATGGAAACAAACACATCCGCGCCGTGCTTTTCCCGGGCGATCTTGCGTCGCTCGACCAGTGGCACGTAGTAATCCCCATCGCGCACCATCACTGCCCGCATGCCGGCTTTGTCATTGACCAGCGCTTCCAGCTTTTTGGCGATCTGCAGAACAATGGTCTTTTCATAGGTGCCGCTGGGACCACGGGCACCCGGGTCCTCCCCGCCATGCCCTGCATCAATGGCCACAATCATCAGCCGCTGCGCCTTGGGTTCTGCTGGCGCCTGCGGTTTGGGCTTGTCGGCCTTGGCGGTTTGCAGCTCCTTGTCGAACAGATCCACCACCAGACGCCAGCCGTGGGGCTCAATAGGCTTGAGCAGATTGGTGCGGGTACGTACGGACTCTTTCATGTCCAGTACCACACGGGTTTTATCGGTGTGCTTGCCCACCCGGATATTGGCAATGGGGCTGCTGGCGTAATCCAGCGTTTTCACGTCGAAATCCAGCGCGGCGTCCTGCAGATCCAGCACAATGCGATCCGGGTTGGCCAGCTTGTCGAGCTTGTGGTCCACCGGTGCGGGCAGGTCAAACACGATCCGGGTGTGATCCGGCGCCCGGTGCAGGCGCACGGAGTCGATGGTGGTCTGGGCAAACGCCAGCGAACTCCAGCACAGGCCTGCCAGAGTGAAAAGAACTGTGGCTACGGTCTTCTTATTGTAAATGCGTAATCTCATAGGCGTTTAATCGCTACCCCATTCCAGGGTCGCTTTTCTTCCGTGGCCATTCACGGCCAGTGTAATGGTCAAATCCGGCGTTGGCACCACTCCAGCACCCCGCTCCGGCCACTCCAGCAAACACAGGGAGCCAGCATCGAAATAATCCCGCACGCCGATCAGTTCCAGTTCTTCCGGATCCGCCAGACGATACAGGTCAAAGTGATAGATATGGACGCCAGCAATCTCGTAGGGTTCCACAATAGTGTACGTCGGGCTCTTTACGGCCCCTTCATGCCCCAGACCACGGAGCATACCGCGAACCAGGGTGGTTTTCCCTGCACCCAGGTCCCCTTCAAGATAAACGCAGCCGCCCGCCGCCAGGCGGCGGCCCAATTCAGCGCCCAGCAACAGGGTCGCCGCCTCATCCGGCAAATCGTAAAACTCCTGACTCATTGGCGCCCCGTCTCTTTCTGCCATTCGCATTCCTGCAACCCGTGATTCAATTGTTGGCGCAATCCATCCAGCAAGTCTGTGGCCAACAAGCCACGCTCACCCTGCAGCGCCGCACAATGGTCCGCCGCGCGGGCATGCACCATGGCACCAAACCGGGCGGCGTCGAAGCTATTGAGGCCCTGGGCACGCAGGGCCGCAATCACCCCGGTAAGCACATCGCCCATGCCGCCGGACGCCATGCCCGGGTTGCCATCACGAATCAGCGCCCGACCCGGCCCGGCGTCCACGGGCTCGCCCTGCACCAGAGTGCCCAGCCCCTTGAGCAGCACGGTACCGCCATAACGGGCAGACAAACTGTCCAGCGCAGCAAACCGATCCTGCTGAATGTCGCCAGCGGACACCCCCAGCAGCCGGCCCGCTTCGCCGGGGTGCGGGGTGAGCACCCAGTCCGCCGAGCCGATATCGGCCTGCCCGGCGATCAGGGTCAGCGCATCCGCGTCCACCACCATTGGCTTGCCCGCTGCCAGAGCGGCATCCAGCAAACCTTGGCCCCACGCATCCAGCCCCAGCCCGGGACCAATGGCAATCACCGTGGCCGCCTCCATCAACGCGGCGGCGTCTTCCGGGCGATCCACCCCGCGCACCATGATTTCCGGCTGGCGGATCAACGCCACCGCCACATGAGCCGGACGCGTAATCAACGTCACCTTGCCCGCCCCGCAACGGGCGGCGGCCTGGGCACTCATGACCGGCGCGCCGGCAAAACCGTGATCGCCACCAATCACCAACACATGGCCGTAATGGCCCTTGTGCCCATTACGGCGACGAGCTGGCAGACGGTGCTGCAGCGTCTCGGCGCTGGGACTAAGGCAGTCTGGCTGCAGCTGGGCGTAGACATCCCGCCCCACCTGCAAATCGAAAAAACGCAACGCGCCACAATGCAACGGCCCTTCGCCAGTGAGCAGACCGCGTTTGAGGCCAATAAAGGTACAGGTCATCTCAGCCTGCAATACTGCCCCCAAGGGCATGCCGCTATCGGCGCCGAGTCCCGAAGGAATATCCAGTGCCAATACCGGAAGCGACAACCCATTCAGGGCGCGCAACAACGCGGCCACGTCATCACGCAGCGTACCGTTAAGACCGGTACCCAGCAGGCCATCTACCAACAGGTCCGCAGAGCGCGGCAGGTCCGAGAGGGTCAGCGACTGCATGGGAATAGCTGCCGCCTGGCAGCGCCGGGCCATGGTCAGGGCATCGCCCTTGAGCTGATCCGGCGGGGTGATAAACCAGATTTGTGGCTGCAGGCCAGCCTCGGCAGCCAACCGGGCCACCACATAGCCATCGCCGCCGTTATTGCCACCGCCACACAGCACGGCCAGCGTACTGGCCTGGGGCCAGCGTTCGCAGAGCGCATCGAACGCGGCCTGTCCGGCCCGCTCCATCAAGTCAGCGCCCGGCGTGCCAGCGGCAATGGCCAGCCGATCCAGCTCGCGGGTCTGCGCCGCGGTGTATAAAGCAGCAGGTAGCTCAGTCACCTGTTATCCTTCGCGTTATTTCGTGCGCCCCCGCTTACCGGGGCGCCACAACACATTCCCCGCCATTATACGCACGAGAGCCGGTTGCCCCGAAACGTCATGGATCTGAATCAACTGAAAGCCCAAATCCAGCAATGGGGCCGTGAACTCGGCTTCCAGCAGATCGGTATTGCCGATACGGATCTGCACGCGGAGGAAGCGCAATTGAAAGCGTGGCTGGCGAAAGGTTATCAGGGGCAAATGGAGTGGATGTCAGCCCACGGCAACAAACGCTTTCGTCCGGGAGAGCTGGAACCGGGCACCCTGCGGGTGATTTCCGCGCGCATGGATTACCTGCCCCCGGACACCCAGCCGGTGAAGTTGCTGCAACAGAAAGACAAAGCCTATGTGTCCCGTTATGCCCTGGGCCGTGACTATCACAAGCTGATCCGCAAACGCCTGGCGATTCTGGCCAGCCGCATTCGCGAGGAAGTGGCGGACAGCGAGCTGGCACGGGCCTTTGTGGATAGCGCCCCGGTGATGGAGAAACCGCTGGCGGCGAAAGCCGGGCTGGGCTGGCAGGGCAAGCACACCCTGGTGCTGAACCGGGAAGCGGGAAGCTGGTTTTTCCTGGGCGAGATCTACACCGACATTGCCTTGCCGGTGGACACCCCCGGCGAAGACCATTGCGGCAAGTGCAAAGCCTGCATCACCGTCTGCCCCACCGACGCCATTGTGGCGCCATACGAGCTGGATGCCCGGCGTTGCATTTCCTACCTGACCATCGAACACGAAGGCAGCATCCCGGAGGACCTGCGCAAGGGCATCGGCAACCGTATTTTCGGTTGCGACGACTGCCAACTCATGTGCCCCTGGAACCGCTTTGCCCAACACACCGACGAAACCGATTTCCACCCCCGCCACGGGCTCGGCGACAGTGATCTGGTCTCACTGTTTTCATGGAGCGAGGAAGAATTTCTGGAACGCACGGCGGGATCGGCGATTCGTCGCGCCGGGTATCTGAAATGGCTACGCAATATTGCCGTAGCACTGGGGAATGCACCCACCACCGAGGACATCGTGCAGGCGTTGAACACCAGGATGGATTACCCGGATGAGACGGTGCGCGAGCATGTGTTGTGGGCACTGGAGCAGCACGGCGCTGCCAATCCCTGACAACGCTTCGGCCAACTTCCGCGCTGACGCGCGGTTCGCACCTCGAGAGGTACTCCTACAGGCGCTCCGGATCCGGGGTTCCGTAGGGCGAAGACAGGCTCACGCCTATTCACCCTGCGTTTCTTTCCTGTTTTGCATGTCAGCGTGTTGCGTGAAGCGTGCCAGCGGCGCCGGTCAGGCGCTAATAAAATGCTCGCGGTAATACACCAGCTCGGCGATGGATTCGCGGATATCATCCAGCGCCAAATGCTTGTTCTCTTTACTGAAGCCCGGCAGGATTTCCGGCTTCCAGCGCCGCGCCAGCTCTTTCAGGGTGGACACATCCAGGTTGCGGTAATGGAAGAAGGCTTCCAGTTTCGGCATGTAGTTGGCCAGGAAACGGCGGTCCTGGCAGATGCTGTTGCCGCACATGGGCGACATGCCCGCTTCCACATACTGCTCCAGAAACGCGATGGTCTGGGACTCTGCGGCCGCGTCATTCACCATGCTGGCTTTCACTCTCGCCACCAGCCCGGAGTTGTTATGGTGAGTGGTATTCCATTCGTCCATGCCATCCAGTAGCGCATCGCTCTGATGCACCGCCAGCACCGGCCCTTCCGCCAGCACATTCAACTCGGCATCGGTAACAATGGTGGCGATCTCAATGATGCGATCGTTTTCCGGGCTCAGGCCGGTCATTTCCAGATCGATCCAGATCAGATTATTGCGCTTGTCGGTCATGGGCTCGGCATCTCTTTGCTACGCGGAATGTGGCCTCCATGGTAGCATGCCCCCATTGTCATACTAGATCCCATACCCGAAGACAGGACCGCAATAACCCGTGGCCAAACGCAAACTCAATCGCCGCCAGCAATGGCGCATCGAAAAGATCCAGGCGGAAAAGCGCGACCGCGCCAACCGTCGCACCGACCAGCAGGAAACCCTGGTGGCCGACGATCTGGGCGATGAGCAACACGGGGTCATCACCGCCCACTTCGGCCAACAAGTGGAAGTGGAAAGTGCTGACGGTCCTGGCGCTGACAACCGAACAACCCGCCGCTGTCACTTCCGGGCCACCCTGGAGCAACTGGTGGTGGGTGACAAAGTGATCTGGCAGCCCCCCAAAAGCGAAGGCCTGGGTGTGGTCGTCGCCATTGAGCCCCGCGACACGGTGCTCAAACGCCCGGACCTGTACGGTAACCTGAAACCGGTCGCTGCCAACGTGGAGCAGATGCTGGTGGTGTTTGCGCCCTTGCCTACCCCCTCCAGCTCGTTGCTGGACCGTTATCTGGTCGCGGCGGAACTCTCTGGCATTCCCGCCACCCTGGTCCTCAACAAGGCCGATCTGATCGACGAAACCCTGCGCCCCTTTGTGGATGAACTGTCCGCCATGTATCGCACCCTGGGTTATCCGGTGCTGGAAGTATGCGCCCATCAGAGCGAAGGGCTGGCGCCACTGCACGAAGCGCTGATTGGCAAAACCAGCGTGTTTGTCGGGCAATCCGGGGTAGGCAAGTCCTCGCTGGTTAATGGCGTATTGCCGGAGGCCGACCTGCAGGTGGGCGAGCTGTCCAGCAACTCCGGCCTGGGCCAACACACCACCGTCACCGCCCGATTGGTCCACCTGCCCACCGGTGGCCAGCTGATCGATTCCCCCGGCATCCGCGAATTCGGCCTGTGGCATATCGGCGAAGACGACCTGCTGCACGGCTACCGGGAGCTCTCCGAGCTGGCGGGTTACTGCAAATTCCGCAATTGCTCACACCGCAACGAGCCCGGCTGCGCACTTATCGCTGCCGCCGACAATGGCGACATCGACGAAGAACGACTGAGTAACTTCTACCAGATTGCCGACACTCTGGATGAGGAAGGACGGGAACGCTATTCCAGTTGACAGCTGTTAGTGGACAGTTGACAGCGAAACCCGGCTACCAGAGCGCCGTTATATAAGGAATAATGGGCCGCTCCAAGACGCGCTGTTTTGACTTTTAGCTGTCAACTTTCAACTGTCCACTATCAATTGTCTTTTATGCTGCCATTGCTGCTCGAACCCGCCGAACTCGCCAATCGCCTTGACGCCGACAAGCTGCTCATCCTAGACCTGAGCAAGCCCGCCGTTTACGTGCAGGCCCATGTGCCCGGCGCCATTCACCTGGACTTCAAGCGCTTGCAGACCGGCGCCCAGCCTGCACCGGGCATGATCCCCTCGGATGACGCCCTGAGCGACCTTTTCTCCGAGCTGGGCCTGACCCCGGACACCCACGTTGTCGCCTATGACGACGAAGGCGGCGGCTGGGCCGGGCGACTGCTGTGGACCCTGGACGCCATCGGCCACAAGCACTACAGCTACCTGAACGGGGGCATCCACGCCTGGCTGGCAGAAGGTCACCCCACCAGCAGCGAAGCCCACGACCCAACCCCCAGCGATTATGAAGTGGGCGCCCATGATCCTCTCACCGAAGTGGACCTGGATTATCTGCTGGCCCACTATCAGGATGACGACGTGGTGATCTGGGATTCACGCTCCCTGGACGAATTCGACGGTGTGCGTGCTTTCGCCCAGAAAGCCGGGCACATTCCCGGTGCTCGCCACCACGAGTGGACCGAGCCCATGGACAAGCAGAACAATCTGCGCCTGCGCCCCCTGGACGATATCCGTGCCGAACTGGCCGCCCTGGGCATCACCGGCGACAAGGAAGTGATTACCCACTGCCAGACCCACCACCGCTCCAGCTTTTCCTGGCTGGTGGGCAAACTGCTTGGCTTTGAACGCATGCGCGGCTACGCCGGCTCCTGGGCGGAATGGGGCAACCATCCGGACACCCCGGCAGAAAAGTCCGATGCCTGACGCGGCCAAATCAAAAAGCCCCAAACCGGGCGGCTCGCACCACACCCCATTAATCACAAAACCAAGGATTTCCCCTTGAACAACTGGCGCGACAAACTGTTTGTTACCCTGCAATACCTGGTTCCCCAGCACGGCCTGTCCCGGCTGGTGGGCATGCTGGCCCGCAGCGAAGTGCCGTGGATCAAGACCACTTTCATCAACCAGTTCATGAAGCGGTTTGGCATTGACCTGTCCGAAGCGCAAATTGAAGACGCGGACCAGTTTCCCACCTTCAATGCCTTTTTTACCCGGGCCCTGAAAGCCGACGCCCGGCCACTGGAAGCCAGCGGCGACAACGACATTGCCTGCCCCGCGGACGGCGCCGTTAGCCAGCTGGGCGCCATTCGCGCCAATCAGGTATTCCAGGCCAAAGGCCACGACTACTCACTGTACGACCTGCTTGGCGGAGACAGCGCCCTGGCCAGCGAATTCACCAACGGCCAGTTCGCCACCATCTACCTCTCCCCCCGCGACTATCACCGGGTGCACATGCCCTTTACCGGCACCCTGCGCGAAACCCGCTACGTGCCCGGCGATCTGTTCTCGGTAAATGAAGCCACCGCCAACGGCGTGCCCAACCTGTTTGCCCGTAACGAACGCCTGGTGTGCATCTTTGATACCGAGCAAGGCCCCATGGCAGTGATTCTGGTGGGCGCCATGATCGTCGCCGGCATCGAAACCGTGTTCAGCGGTCAGGTGACACCGCTGCCCAAACAGGTGGTCACCACCGACTACCTGCGCACCGCCCCCATCACCCTGAAAAAAGGGGAGGAGCTGGGGCGCTTCCTGCTGGGCAGCACCGTGGTCATGCTGTTTCCGGAAGGCAAAGCCGGGTTTGAACAACACCTGAAAGCCGGTAGCCAAGTAAAAGTGCGCGGCAAACTCGGCGCCTATAGTCACTAAAACACCGACAGCCAATACTCGCTGCGCAGCAATCCCCTTTATTGCTTCGCAGCGAGTATCCCCCCTGACATTCCTTCCGGTCCGCACGGCAACTGCCCTGTTCCGGATCTCCCCTACAATGACCGGCCGTAGATCTTTTGCCGGTGCAATCTATGCTCACAGACACCTTCCAGCAGGCCGTTTACAAACGAACCCGCCCTTGGCGACAACGCCTTAACAATGGCCGGGCTCGACTGTTTGACGCTCAACAATTGAGCCAGGCAGAACAAACGCCCTACGAGATTCTGTTTGACGATGGCCTGGTGAAATTACGTTTTTACCCACCGTTGGCAGAAAGCGCCATTCCATTATCTGACGGCACCGTGATTCCCGTCAGCCAGACACCTCAGCGCACCCCACTAGTATTGGTGGCTCCGCTGGCGGTGAACATGCTGATCTATGACCTGTTTCCCCAGCGTAGCTTGGTGCGCTACCTGCGCGCCCGTGGTTTTGAGTTGTATATGGTCGACTGGGGCCGCCCAGGCAAATATCACAACCATTTAAGCCTGAGCAGCTATTTTGCGGATTATCTACCCAAACTACTGGTGCATGTTCGCCGGCACAGCGGTGAACAAAAATTAAGTTTGCACGGCTGGAGTTTCGGCGGGCTATTCAGCTTGTGTTACGCCGCGCTAGGCAAAGATCCCGACATCAGCAACTTGGTACTGATCGGCGCCCCTACGGATTATCATCGCAACGGCGCATTAGGCGATCAGTATCGTGCCCTGAGCCGGCGCGCCAAGTGGATCCGCAGCCGCACAGGCCTGCGTATCCACAAGGTTCCTGCCAACTTGTTGCGCTCACCGGGCTGGGTAAACAGCCTGGCGTTCAAGCTCACCAATCCGATAGGCAGCCTGCAGGGCTACTGGAGCCTGCTAAAGAACCTGCACGACCGTGACTTCGTCTCTTCCCACGCCACCAACGGGGCCTTTCTGGATGACATGGTGGCGTACCCCGGCGGCGTCATTCAGGACATTGTTCGCTATCTGTGGACTGATAACGTGGTCGCTCACGGCCAGCTGCCCATGGCAGGCACCAACGGACACCTGAACCAGGTCACCGCCAACGTACTCAACATCACCGGTGCCAACGACCCTATTGTCACCCCGGAATGCAGCCAGGCCATGAGACCGTTGATTCGCAGCAAGGATAAAACCTTTATCACCATTGATGGCGGCCACATGGGCATCCTGGGCAGCGCCGCTGCGCAGAAGCAGAGCTGGGGGCGCATTGCGGACTGGTTGATAGAGCGGGATTAAATCGCTGCGACGAGCTGCTAGCGACAACGCGGGTTAGGCGCGGTGCCTCACGGTGACAGCCCTGCCCGCAGGATCCAGTTGAAAGTTCAAAGTTGAAAAGGAAAACCGGAGCGACACCAGCCTCTCCGTTGTCCCTACTGTAGGAGCCCAACTTGAGGGGCGAACCGAGCGGAGCGAGGCGACAGGAATCCAGGTCTACCCGCAATGTTTCCTGAAACCTGTCGAGCCCAAGGAACTTTTCTGGCTTTACCTATCTGTTTTTCGCAACTCGCAACTCGCAACTCGCAACTCGCAACTCGCAACTCGCAACTCGCAACTCGCAACTCGCAACTCGCAACTCGTCATATAACCGTCATTCTTGCCGCCTAGTCTGAAAGACGTTTCCGCTGACGACAGTGTTCGCTTTCATGCCTCGCCTGTTGATTCTTTTCCCGTGCAGTCACATGGGCAATCTGCTGATTGCCCTGCCACATTTACGCGCCATGCTATCGACACATCCGGATGCCTTGCTGGTGGTTAATGCGCGCTACCAAACATTGGTGAAGCAAAGTTTACCCGGCGAAAAGCGGCTTCTTTTTTACCCGGAACAGGCACTCTCTTCATCCCGACCGTTATGGCAACGGATAAAACACTATCTGATGTTTGTTCATGCCATGCGACGTTTTCGCGCAGACCTTTGTGTAGACATTGAAGGCGAACAGAAATCCGCCACGCTGAGCCGGCTGTCCGGTGCGACAACACGCATCGGCCCACCGCGCCGCCATGGCCACTGGTTCTATAACATGTCGCAGGAACCGGACTGGCAAGGGCACCGCTGGCAGGGATACGCCAGCCTGAGCCAACCGGCGGCAAGCGCGCCAGCGCATTACCTGCCGCTGGTCGAATGCGCTGACAGCAACGCGCGCATTTGCGCCTTGCTGCCCATGCACGCCGCTGATACACGACTGATCGTGCATGTCGGTGCAACCAAGACGTACAAAATGTGGCACGCGGAACAATTCGCATCCCTGTGCCAGCAGGCACGTCGAGCCGGACTCACCCCCATACTGGTCGGGGCCGGTCACAAGGACCGTGTGCAAATTGCCCGCGTGCAATCCTTCCTCTGTGAACCGGTGCTGGATCTGTGCGATCAACTCAACCTGTCGGAATTCATCGCACTGCTGCAACACAGCCGAGCCTATGTGGGTAACGACAGTGGCCCCATGCATCTGGCGGCGGCCTGCGGCATTCCCACCGTCGGCCTGTTCGGCCCCACCAACGACAACCTCTGGCGCCCCCTCTCACCCCATGCCCGAGTATTACGTTGGCAAGCCTGCACCGCGGAATGTGAGCGCAGCAGCTGCGTGCAGGACACCTACCCCTGCCTGCAACGCATTACTGTGGATCAAGTGATGGACACGCTGTTGGCGCTGGGCGTGCCTGTCGGCGCACATGCCAACACATCCCGACGCGCGGTATAACAGGCCAGCACACCCCGCTTTGATCAACAGCATGATCACCAACGAGACGCTTGCCTGAAGCCGGAAAAAAGAAAACGCAGCCCGTCTCCGGACTGCGTCATTGTCAAAAAATGGATCTGCCTTTGTTGTTGTGGGAATGCGTTTCTGCCTCCGATTACAAACCGTCGAACAACCCGGCCAACAAGCCAGTGATCGGCGACAACAAATCCAGCAAGGGCGCCAGCGGGCTCAACAAGCGCTCATCAAGCTGCTCTGTGACTTCCCGCACCACCGTGAGCAACACCGATGACAAGGCATCGCCTGGCAAGGTGGTGTATTCCTCTGCACCGGGAATCTGGTTAAGCCACAACACGTCATTCACCAGGTGTTCCAACGTTGCCTGCACCGTACCCACCAGCTGCTCACCGGTAGCACTGCTATCCAACATCACCAACTGCTCCAACGTATTGGCCAGCCCCAGTGATACCGTGGAAAGCACGGAGGTAAGCCCGGCGAAGACCGGCACTTCCCCTGGCACCTGCTCCTCAACGCCATCCAGAATATTGTTCAGGTTGCGCGACAGAGACACCAGCGGCGCAGCAATAAAGGCAATGTCGTCTACGGTGCTGCCGTCGCCGCCCAGGCCCACATCGCCGCTACCCGTACCGACGCCGGCGGCCAGGGCATCAAAGGCGCTGCCAAGCTGGTCAAAGGGTGCCGGCAGGCCACTGGTATCGATGGCCTGCAACTGCTCGGAAGCCGCCAGTACCGCCTGTACCGATTGCGTCATTTCACTGCTGTCGCCTTCCAGAATCGCCGCGGTTGCCGCGTCCATGGCATTGAACAGGATGTCAGTACCGGCAATGATCTGGTCGAACACCTGACGCTGTTCTTCCGGCAGATTGGCCCCCACTTCAGTAAAGCCGGACACCAATGTCTCACGCAGTTCTTTCAACGGGCCGGTGAAGTCCGCATCGAAACCATCCGGCAGCGGTAACGGCAATGCACCATCACCCAGCGGCTGGCCGGAGAAATCGTTGTTGCCACTGAGCAGCACCATGGGCTGCTTCTCATAGCAATGGGTATAGGCCGGCGTCAGCTCACCGCCACTGATGACACCCAGGCCTTCCGCTTCCGGGTCCACCGTATAGGCTTCGATGCAGAGCTGAGCCGGAGCCATGGTTTCGGCATTCGCCTCTACCGCTTTCATCCAGAAAAACCCGTAAACATCCCCTTGCTGAAACCGGGCAGTGTTACGCTCCGGATCATCAATGGATCGAGTCTTTCCTGCAGCACCACTGACAACAAACTCCGTGCGCCCGCAGGACGGCACGGCATTGAGCACCTGTAAATCGTGGTCATGACCGGCGAAGAAAAAATCGGTCTGGTCGCAGACCGCTTCTTCCATGAATGCCTTCCAGCGCTCACCGGCCAGCACCGGCAAAAGCTCACTGGGTACGCCATCGTAGTTGCCCGCGTTACCGTGACTACCATTGGATAAATACGGATGGTGCGCCATGCCAATCCGGAACACCGCATTGGAACCGGCGATGGCATTTACTGCCCAGTTGCGCTGGTCCACACCGTAGGTGTGATAGGCGTAGGCAATATCCGGGTCAGCAAAGCCTCCCGCAATGGGATTGGAATCCAGCGCAAAGAAATCCACCAGAGGGCGCTCCCCCTGAGAGGTATTGCCCGCACTGTGTTTGAAATAACGATCAGGCATATTCCAGCGGTCGGACAGGCGGCCATCAAAGTAGGAATAATCCACCTGGAATTCGCCACGGGCATTGCCCGCCCCGTCGCCTCCCACGTAACCGGTATTGTCATGGTTACCCAGCACCATGTAGAACGGCAGCTGTACCGGCTCAAACGGTTTTTCGAATTTTTCCGCGAACTGGGGATCATCCACGCTGGTGACCCCGGACTCATAAATGTTGTCGCCCAGCCCGACCACCAAATCGCACCCTGCAAAGGCCATGTCACCGATAAATTCATCCTTGCCGTCACAGACATCGGCTATCGCCTGCCCCACGGCATACTGGCCCGCAGAGCCGCTACCGGAATCGCCAATCACAATAAAGCGTACCGCCGCTGGCGGGTTACTGACGGTTTCGCCGCCGCCATCCGGCTCACCGTCCCCTTCACCTTCCCCACCACCATCACCGGGGCCATTGGGGGTTTCCACATTACCGCTTCCGGCATCCGCATTCGCACCACCAGAGGAGCCTCCTCCGCCGCAGGCCGTCAGGGTAATCGCCGCCACCAGGGGTAACAGTTTCCAGTAAGCGTTCATGAGATCACCTCTTCAGTATTCAGCACGGGGGGATGGGAAAATGCGGTGCGCAACGTGCGCGGTCTGGACAGGGGCTGGTCTTCGATGATGCGGCTATCACCACTTTTTACCGTCACCACCTTGGTTTTTGCCGTATTGATTTGTCCACGCAAATCGTAGGACTCAATGCTTTGCGCGTAGTAAAACTCACCTTGTGCACGCTGGCGGGTCACATCCACCAGAATAAAACCTCGGGATTTGGCTTCCACATAGCGGATATGCGGATTGGCCACGGGAATCACCACGCCGGCAAGCTCTGCCACGCCATCCGGAAAACCGGGGCTGGTCACCGCTGGCGTAACAAACTCCGCGGCTAACGCTTTATCAAAAAGATCACCCAACAGGGTGCCTGGATTGCGATAAATTTCGCTGGCCCAGGATGTGTGGATATCGCCGGTGAGAATCACCACGTTGTCGATATCGTTATCGTCGATGTGGTTCAGAATTTTCAGCCGATCCGCCGCGTAGCCATCCCACTGATCCATGTTGATGGCAGACAGATTGCCACGCAGTTGCGCATGGCGTTCGCTCAGCGAAGGAATCTCGGCGATATTTAGTTGCGCAAACATCACCTGCTGACCAATGAAGCGCCACTGGCTGTTCGATTCACTCAAGCTGTTGAGCAGAAAGTCCATCTGCTGCTCGCTGATCAGGTGTCGATCTTCGTCGTTACGGCCCGGATCGGCGGGTATGGTCAACTGCTCATCGCGACCTTCCAGCCGTGTATCCAGCATGGTCAGATCAATCAGGTCACCGAAGGAAAAGTTGCGGTAGATCACGCTGTGATTACCTGGCTCACGGGGCCGGATCGGCAACCATTCGAAGTAGGCCTGCTGGGAAATCTGTTTGCGGGCAGCCCAATCCCCTTCGGTCAGCGGATCATGATTGCCCGCCCCGTCGCGGTAGCTGTTATCGGTGGATTCGTGGTCATCCCAGACAGCAATCATCGGGAATTGCTGATGCACCGCTTGCAGATCTTCGTCGGTTTTATACTGCGCATGGCGTTGACGATAATCCGCCAGGGTGATCATTTCGTGGGAAGGCTGCGGATCGCGCTCGGGGAAATCCCCGTACTCGCCGGCCCCGTACTCGTACAGGTAATCACCAAGGTGCAGGACAAAATCCAGATCCGCATGATTGGCCACGGCCCGGTATACGGAGAAAAATCCGTAGGGATAGTTGGCGCAGGAAACCACTGCAAAACGGGCCCGGTCGATAAACGTTTTCGACGCGGGGAAGGTCCGGGTGCGCCCCACCGGTGACACCTGATCGCCCACGGAAAACTGATAGTAATACCAACGATCCGGCTGCAGCCCCGTAGCATCCTGCTTAACGCAGTAGTCGCTGGACGCACTGGCGATGGCGGTATAGCTGGCCACCGTTTGCTGCATGGCCAGATCACTGGCCACAGTCACGGTGACAGACACATCTTCACCGCTATCCCGATCCGGCGTCACCCGGGTCCAGAGAATGACACGATCAGACAGTGGATCTCCGGAGGCCACCCCATGCAGGAAAGACACGCCGGGCGGAGCGTCCGGGGCATCCGGTTCGTCCGGCAGATTGGGTGTGGGCGTATTGGCCGGCGGCGCAGCTGAAGAGCTGCTGCCACCACCACACCCCGCCAGTGATAGCGCGCCCCCCGCGCCCAGCGCCTGCACCAGGGTACGTCGTTTGCGATCCATGAGAATTCCCCCTAACCATAAAAGGCCATCGCCCCACGGCAACAGCACGTCAAGATTAGGCAGGAAATTGCACGGAAACAGTGGGCCTTGGGTAGTCGCACTGTAGTACTATGTAGCCCCCTGTAACCGCCCAGTTAAAGGTGACAAAACAGAGAAAAAGTCAGGAAATTTCGGTGATAGTGCCGATCAAACCAGCGCAAACGCCCCCGGCAAATGCTGGCGCAGAGTCAGCAAATTTTCTTCCTGCACCGCCATTTCACCAAAACAATTGGCCATGGTGCCGGCGTATCGCAGGCCATCCTTTTCAATAGCCTCTGCGGTCAGCAAGGCGTGATTGATGCACCCCAGCTTCATACCGACAACCTGGATCACCGGCACATCCAGCTCCTTGGCCAGCCCGGACAACATCTCTCGGCTATTGAGCGGCACGCGCCATCCGCCGGCGCCCTCAATCAGAATCAAGTCCGCCGGGTGGGCACTCAAGGCGCCCCGCACATACCCCACCAACCGGGACAGACTGATATCTTTTCCCTCTTGCTGGGCAGCGATATGTGGCGCTATCGGCGCCTTGAATGCCACCGGGTTAACCATCTCGTAGGGCAGCTTCACTGAACTGGCCGCCATCAACTGCAGGGCATCTTCATTACGCCACCCATCCGGCGTCTCATCACAGCCTGCAGCAACCGGCTTGAGCCCATAACAACTCAATCCGGCTTCCCGGGCTCGCTCCAACAGGCGACAGCTCACCCAGGTCTTGCCGACTTCGGTGTCGGTGCCGGTGACAAAGAAGATGCCCTTGAGGGCGGGGAGCGGTGGTTTTTGATCGGACATATCTGTTTTCGTCTTCTGGTTTCAGGGGCTTGATCTGGATTACGCCGAGTTTCGAGTTTCGAGTTTCGAGTTTCGAGTTTCGAGTTTCGAAAAGAATAAAACGGTTTTGCCTTTCGCAACTCGCTCCTTGCGATTCGTTACTGTATTTTTTCCGCTTCCAGAAACAACACATTCCAGCTCAACGGCAAACCCTGCTCTGTTCGACGGGTTTCATATTCTTTCACCATGGCCTGCCAGGCATTCTTGCCGGTAAGACCGGAGGCACCACTGACATGATCCGCGCCGGTGGCCTTGAGCCGGCGGGCGATGGCCTTGACCGAATCGTAGTATTCCACCATCACCTGTTGCTGCAAATGCGCATCGACAAAGCCCGCCTGCAGGGCGGCGCTCTGCCAGTCGTCAAAACCCGGCAAGGCGTTCACGTGGGGGCGGCGATTAACCGCCTGCCAGCTCTGCTGCAATTCCCGCAGGGAACCTGCCAACGGCACCGCCAGCAACAAGCGCCCCCCGGGACATAACACCCGGCCAACCTCTTTCAGGACCGCACGGGGATCACACCATTGCAGGGCAAAGCAACTGAATACCAGTCCCTGGGAGGCATCGCTCACCGGCAACTGCTCCGCATCCGCGCAGAGAGGCTGGTAGTGCTCATTAAACCGGCCACGCTCTGCGGCTTCGCGCAGCATGGCCCGCGACAGGTCCACCGCCTGCCAGTGAGCCTCGGGCAACACTTGCTGTTGGGCCCGGGCAAAAGGTGCCGTGGCACATCCCAGGTCCAGCGCCGCATTCACCGGCAACCACTGCGGCAACCGCTGCACCAGTGAACGGCCCACCGCCAGCTGCAAAATCGCATGCTCGTCATAACTGCGCGCCGCCCGGCTGAAGTGGTCGCTGACCGCATGCTTATTCAGAGCGGACGCAGCCATCTCAAGCGACCAGTTGATATTCGCGATAGAAGTCATAAACCGCTCTCGTAAAAGTCTCCGGTGCCGACAGGAAAGGCACATGAGCCACCTGCTCGATCAGGGCCGTGCGACCGTGATGAATCAGCGGTTCGCTGGCGGCCATGGCCGCCGCCGGGACAATATGATCGTTCTCGCCAAAGACCATCAACACCGGCATGGCCAGCGTCGGCAAGACAGTTCGCATGTCTGCCTCGCGCAGAATGTCGAGACCACTGCGCAAGGCTTTCGGCGCGGGCAGCCCACAGAAATAAAGGATTTCCTTGAGCCGCGCCGTATCCTCGCGCATGGCCGCACTGCCCTTGCAGTTTAATGCGAGGAAACGCACCAGGGTGCCTTCATGGTCCTCGTCAAACATTTCGGCGAACTTGCCAAGAATGTCCGGCCTCATGGCCGTATTCCAGCCCTCACCCGTCGTAAACCGCGGCGAGGTCGCCACGGTGACCACTGACTGCACCCGCGCCGGTGCCTTGTCGGCCATGGCCAACGCCACCAATCCACCCAACGACCAGCCCAGCACGTGGGCCCGTTCCGGCATGATCGCCAGCACTTCGTCCGCGAGAAAATCCAGCGTGTAGTCCCCGTTGGGCATGGGGCTCTGGCCCATGCCGGGCAGGTCCACCACGGTAACCCGGAACCGCTCCAGCAAGGCCGGCACAATGTCGTCAAAGACAATGGCATGCAGCCCCCAGCCGTGAATCAAAACGATGTCCTGCGCCTCGTCATCATTCACACCCGTGGCTTTGTAGGTATTGTGAAAGGGAATCAGTTTCGGCATAGCAATCCTGGTTAACTTGACGTCTGGCGCAGGGCGCCCGGCACAATAAATCCAATAACGGGTCAGGCGTTAGCCAACGCCAGCAACAGCGCATCCACATCCTCAAGCTCATGGGCGGCCGACAATGTCACCCGCAAGCGAGCCTCGCCTTCCGGCACCGTGGGCGGGCGGATGGCCGTGATCAGCAAACCCTTTTCCCGAAGCGCACCACTGAGCGCCATGGCGTCGGCATCACTGCCGATCAGCAATGGCTGAATCGGTGTGCGCGACGGCATCAGGGTGTAGCCCAGCTCACTGGCACCGTGTCGAAAACGGGCAATCAGTTCTGCCAGCTTCTCCCTGCGCCAATTTTCCTCACGGGACTTGTGGAGACTGACCCGTGTTGCCGCCGCCACCGCAGCCGGCATGGCAGTGGTATAGATAAACGTGCGGGCGAACTGTATCAGGGTTTCGATCAAATCATGGCTGCCCGCCACAAAAGCGCCGCCAGTGCCCAGCCCCTTGCCAAGCGTTGCCATGAGGATCTGGGTACGCGGGTTAACCCCCTGGGCAAACAAGGACCCTCGCCCTTGCGGGTCGAGCACACCAAGGCCGTGGGCATCGTCCACCATCAGCCAGGCATCATGGGCTTCACAGGCATCGGCGAAAGCCGCCAGCGGCGCTTCATCACCATCCATGCTGAAGATGCCATCGGCCACCACCAGTTTGCGACGGGCATCGCTACGCTGCAGCTGACAGCTCAGGGCATCGGCATCATTGTGGGCAAAGCGCCGAAAGCGGGCCCCGCTGAGCAGGCCGCCGTCCAGCAGCGAAGCATGATTGAGGCGGTCTTCGAAGACGGCGTCGCGCTTGCCCAGCAAGGCGGACATGACCCCCAGATTGGCCATGTAGCCGGTGGAAAACAGCAGCGCGCGTTCACGGCCGGTGTGCTCGGCCAGCGCCTCTTCCAGATCCTGATGGGGACGCTGATGACCACAAACCAGATGCGACGCACCGCTGCCTACACCCCAGTCTCGTGCCCCCTGCCGGAACGCGTCGATAACATCGGCATCGTTGGCCAGGCCAAGGTAATCGTTGCTGCAGAAATTCAGGTACTGCTGACCGCCCACAACCGCATGCCGGCCACAGGGGCCGTCCATGATTTGCGGCTGGCGATAGCGGTGCTGCTCCCGGCGGGCCGCCAGATCGGCGGCCAGATCAAAGCCCACAGGCGAGCCTCAGTGCTCGGTGGCGGTGGGCCGACCGGTGTCCTTGTCCAACACGTGCTTGGCGGCCCGCTTAGTGTCCATGGCGTTATAGAAAAGCCCGGCTTCCTCCGCTTGCTGCTCGGATACCTGCGCCTGGATGGCTTCTTCATGGGCTTCATCGGACGCTTCGTGACGCGGATCCAGCGGGTGAATCCCCAGCCGCTTGAACAGCCGCTGGTCGTGATTGGCTTCCGGGTTATCGGTGGTCAGCAGACGTTCACCATAGAAAATGGAGTTGGCACCGGCCATGAAGCACAGAGCCTGGGCTTCGTCGTTCATTTCCTGACGACCCGCAGACAGCCGCACATACGATTGCGGCATCAGGATCCGGGCCACCGCCACGGTCCGCACAAACTCGAACGGGTCCAGATCGTCCACGTCCGCCAGCGGCGTGCCTTCGATCTTTACCAGCATATTGATGGGGACGGATTCCGGGTGGTGCGGCAGGTTAGCCAACTGCTGCAGCAGGCCCACCCGGTCATTGCGTTCCTCGCCCATGCCGACGATCCCGCCGCAACACACCTTCATGCCCGCGTCGCGTACATTGGCCAGGGTGGACAAACGATCATTGTAGGTGCGAGTGGTAATCACCTGGCCGTAGTATTCCGGCGAGGTGTCCAGATTGTGGTTGTAGTAATCCAGTCCCGCCTCAGCCAGCGCGCCGGCCTGACCTTCATTCAGCATACCCAGGGTCATGCAGGTTTCCATGCCCAGGTCTTTGACCTGGCGGATCATGTCCAGCACGTAGGGCATGTCCTTGTCGCGGGGGCTGCGCCAGGCGGCACCCATGCAAAACCGGGATGCCCCGTTCTGCCGGGCAGCCCTGGCCTCTTCCACCACCCGGGACACTTCCAGCAATTTCTCTTTTTCCAGCTCGGTGTTGTAGTGACCGGACTGGGAGCAGTATTTGCAGTCTTCCGGGCAGGCGCCGGTCTTGATCGACAGCAAGGTGCTCACCTGCACCGCATTGGGATCGAAATGAGCCCGGTGCAACGCCGCAGCCTGGAATATCAGGTCGTTGAACGGCAGGGCAAAAAGAGCGTCGATCTCACTGCGTTTCCAGTCATGGCGTACAGCCATGTCCGTGGATGGCGATTGGGCGGTGCTGGCGATGGCGGGCATGCTTCATTCTCCTCGGGTAACGTCAGCAGGCTAAGGAGCTCCATGGCACCTGTCAACCTGAAAGCCGCAACAAAAGTTTACTGCAGTCTACTTTTTAACCATATCGCTCCTTCGCCCTGCACTCTCTGCGGCCAATCAGAAAGTGGGGCCCTGTGCGTTGATTGCTTGCACCTGCTGGCCCGGCTGTCTGTACCGGCTTGCCGTTGCGGGCTCCCCCACGGCAACGAGCAACCCGCCGAGGCGGATGCTGTGCCACCACTGTGTGGACGCTGTATTCGCCAGCCACCGCCGTTTTCCGCCAGCCAGGCGCCGCTGCAATACAGCTTCCCAATAGACGCTCTCATCACACGCTACAAACACCGGGCTGACCTGACGGTAGAGCGGGCCCTCGCCCCACTATTGGCAGAGACGCCGCTACCATGGGCAGATACCGATGCCGTATGCCCGCTGCCGGTCCATTGGCGACGGCGATGGCGCCGCGGCTTCGATCAGGGGCATCACCTTGCCAGACTGATGGGGCAATACTGGCAACGCCCCGTGCTGCCAGCACTGGTACGTCAACGGGCCACTGCCAGCCAGCAAGGGCTGAGCCGCCGACAACGGCAACGCAATCTGCGCCAGGCATTTCACTGTCAGCACCCTGTCGCCGGACTGCGACTGATTCTGGTGGATGATGTCATGACCACCGGCAGCTCTGCCCGCGCAGCGGCACAATGTCTGCTCGATCACGGCGCCGAGGACGTGCGGGTATGGACCCTGGCCCGCACACTGCCCCCATCGTTGGCCTGACGGCACCTTCGCCCCCTCCTTGCCCGGGAACCGGCACGCTACGTTTTTCATAGGCTCCCTAGGCCCCATAGCCACCTTTAGGCATAATAACGGCTTGTTCACGGAGGGAATCACATGACAAGAATAATAATCACCCTGGCCCTGTTGGCCCTGGGCTGTTCCAGTGTTCAGGCAGAAGACCGTTATAGCGGCGTCACCCTGATGCGTGGCACCGTGGTGTCCGTGGGCCGGGTGGACCCGACAGAAAATATCGGCACCGGTTTTTTTGTCGATGCCAATTACACCAGCGTTGCGTTGAATGCCGGCGTAGGCACCAAGAAATTTGGCGATTCGCCCATTCGCCGCGACTCCGGCGACGATGATCTTTCCGCTGCGGACGGCGAACGCGTTAACAATGCCTATGCCGGGGTGGGCTTTGGCCGCATTATTCAGGTTCAATATGGTTACGGCTCAGAAGGCGACCTGCTGCGCTACCGCTCCGACTTCAACTACCGTTCGGTGATTGATTTCTTCACCGGCAAGCGCACCCCCAAGGACCGCCTGACCCTGGGTGACCGGCTCACGTTCACCATCGCCGTGGAGCAATACCTGGACGACGAAGACGAGATTTTCGATAACGCAACCTGGGGCATTGGCCTGTTATTCTGATCCGTTGATGGATTAACGACTGACCCGGCCGGCCCCAGCAAGGAACACCATGGACATACACATTGCCCAGGGGCACAACCCGCCACACAACATCCATGGCATTACCGTGGTGATCGACGTGATTCGCGCGTTCACCACCAGCCATCACGCCTTTCGTAAAGGCCTTCGCTGTATCTGGCCGGTGGCCAGCGCCGAGCAAGCCTTTGCGCTGCGCGACGAACACCTGCCTGACGCCTTGCTGGCCGGGGAAGTGGAGGCACTGCCAATTCCCGGCTTTGATTTTGGCAATTCCCCCTGGGAAATCGATCAGGCCGAGCTGCAGGACAAAGAGCTGATTCTGCGCACCACCAACGGCGTGGCCGCCACCCTGCGTGCCCGCGACAGCCGTGAGGTGCTGGTGGCCGGGCTGATCAATGCAGAAGCCACCGCCAACTATTTGCGCAAACAGAACCCGCCCACCGTGGTGCTGGTCGCCTCTCATCCTACCGGCGATGAAGACGTGGCTTGTGCCGAATACATCCGTCATCTACTGGGCGGAGACGGCATCACCTATGAGGCGGCCCGCGACCGCACCCTGAATGCCAAAGCCGCGCAGAAATTTTTCGCCGGCACTCACCCCCGGCTACGTCCCCAGGATATCGAAGCCGCCGCCAGCAGCGCAGGCCCGGATGCCCTGACCATGCACGTGCGCTTCGACCCGCAACCCTGTATCACGGCTCAATCAGCGCCCTGACATCCAGCGTCAATGATTCCGTTCTTTTTGATCAATGCGCCGCCACCATCGAGCTTGTTACTGTTGATTGAATTTTTACCCAACAGGACAGCCCAATGATCCAGTGGTCCGAACAACAGCAGATGATCCAGAAAATGGTACGCGACTTTGTGGAAAAGGAAGTCGTGCCGCAGCTGGACGATATCGAATATAACGGTGTTCCCCCCTACGATATCCTGCGCAAGATGATCAAAACCTTCGGCATGGATGTGATGGCCAAGCAATCATTCGACAAGCAGATTGCCCGTGAGAAAGCCATCGCCGCCGGCGACACCGTCGAAGAGAAAAAGAAGAAGGAAGGCCCCTCCGCCATGGCCGGGGAAGAAGCCGCCATGCGCATGATCCCCATTATTGAACTGTGCAAACATGCCCAGGGCCTGGTCACCGCCATGGGCGTCTCCATGGGCCTGGGCGGTGGCGCCATCATGAGCAAGGGCACCACCGAGCAAAAAGAACGCTGGGCTCTGCCCCTGCTGACCCTGGAAAAAGTCGGCGCCTGGGCCATTTCCGAACCCAATGCTGGCTCCGATGCCTTTGGGCAGATGAAAACCCTGGCCAAGCGCGACGGCAACGGCGGCTACATCATCAACGGCAGCAAGACCTGGATCACTAACGGTCCCTACGCCGACACCATCATCCTGATCTGTAAACTGGATGAAGACGGCGTGCCGGCGGATCAGCGCAAAATTGTCTCCTTTATTCTCGACAGCGGCATGGAAGGCCTGGAGCAGTCCAAACCCTTCAAGAAAATGGGCATCGGCTCCTCCCCCACCGGGGAGCTATTCCTGTCCGACGTAAAAGCCGGCCCGGAGCGCCTGTTGGGCGGCAGCGAAGACAGCTACGGCCGCAGCGGTGCCAAAGGCACCTTCATGCAGGAACGGGCGGGGGTTGCGGCCATGGCTCTGGGCATGGTGGAGCGCGCCCTGCAGCTGAGCACCCAGTACGCCAGCGACCGGGTGCAGTTCGGCCGCGCCATTGGCCAGAACCAGCTGATTCAGCTGAAACTGGCCAAGATGGAAGTGGCCCGCACCAACCTGCAGAACATGGTATTCCGCTACATCGAGATGACCGCCGAGGGCGCCCAGATGACGCTGGCCGAGGCTTCCGCCATGAAGCTCTACGCTGCCCAGGCCGCCATGGAAGTGGCCACTGAAGCGGTGCAAATCCACGGCGGCTACGGCTACATGCGCGAGTCCCGCGTGGAACAGCTGATGCGCGATGCCAAAATTCTGCAGATTTATGCCGGCACCGATGAAATGCAGATTATCGCCATTGCAAGGGACCTTCTGGGCCGCGTGTAGCCCACCACCGGGTCTGTGGCTGGTGCCCTGCCAGCCACAGCTCGCCTCCTATGTAAGCAATTGACTACCGCCAGTGTAAGCATATTGACCACTGCGCCCTGCGTGATGGTTTTTGTGGTCTTCATCACACAATCTCCCCTGACTACACTCATTCATTATTCGTAGTAAGGTCCGCCAAACCGCCTTTTCAGAGTAGTACGCATGTACCGCTTTCGAAATGCGCCGCCGGGCCCAGGGTGACTTCATGAAAGTACGCTATAGGGCAGACCGGCTCGCCGTTGCTCTGGTGTTAGCGGTATTCGGCATCCAGCTTGGCCTGCTCTTCTTCAGCCACGGGCTGGCCACCTGGCTGGGCATGCTGGCTCTGCTGCCGGTGCAGGTGTCCTGCGGCGCCATCTGCCACAACCATCACCATGTAAATACCTTCGTCAAACGCCCACTCAACCGGTTGTTTGAAATGGTCCTGTACCTGCAGACCGGCACCAGTCCCTTGAGCTGGACGCTGCACCACAACATTGGCCATCACCAGCTCTATCTGGATCCGGACAACGACCCGTCCCCCTGGCAACAGGCTGACGGCAGCCTGATGCCGCGCTGGCGCTATGTGCTGGTCAACACCCTGCGCATCTACCCGGAAATTCACCGCATCGGCCGCCAGCACCCGGCACTGTACCGTCGCTTCCTGCGCCTGCTGGTGCTCGCCAATATCCCGTTGATCGCAGCCTTCATGCTGGACCCGCGTAACGCCTTTATCGTCTTTCTGATTCCCATGATCAGCATGCTGTTCATGTTGCTGGACAACACCTACGGGCAACACGCCGGCACCGGCTATGAAGATCACTTCCACGCATCCCGCAATGTGGAACTGAAACGCTATAACCTGCCGTCCTGGAACCTGGGTTACCACACAGCCCACCACATGCTGCCTGGCCTGCACTGGAGCGAACTGCCCGCCCTGCACGCAAAAATCCGCGACCGGATTCCGGATCACCTAATTACCGAAAACGTGCTCTTGCAGTGGGAACCCGCCCGCCAGCAGCGCGAAGGAGAAGGACTTCCCTCATGATACGTGGCTTGATTCTCTGTCTGATCATGCTCTCTGCGGCGGCCGCCCGTGCCCAGGATTGCTATTACTACTGGGTACACCAGTGCATCGAAGTGGTCGACGCCAGCCAGCGTCAACTCAAGCAATTTGTGCTGATTTCACCGGCAGTCAATTACCTGAGTGTGGACGAAGGCAGCCAGTGCAGTGCTGCCGTGAGCCGTCAGCAAGCCCCGCTCACCCCCCAGCTGCTGGCTGCCTTCAATGACGCTGCCAGCAGGATTGATGCCTGTGAAGCCCCGCTCACCGAGCTTTCCGCCCGCGCCTTCGACAAACCCCACAAGGCCACCTGGCACTACAACCGAAGCCGTAAAGCCAGCCCCCAAAAAGTGGTCATCACGGTGGAAAACGCCCCCATTCTTTAGTCAGCGGTTAACCGCTGCACTATGCAACGGGTATGCTATGATCAGTGTGCTTTTTTATATCCGGGGCGAATAATGAAAATAATCAAAACTGCCGCGTTGTCCTTGAGTTTGCTCCTTGTTGCCTGCCAGGGCCTGCAAGGCGAGCGCCAGGGCGATTACTACTTTTCACCGGCCGGCGCCTACATCCTTGATCTTGGTATCAACACTTTCCGTGGCGAAGTGGTTCTGGATGAGCGCTGTGACCGCAACGGCGGCTCCACCACCTTCTGGGATGGCAGTGGCCGCCTGTTCCGGGTGGATTACCTGAACGTGGAAAACCACCCGATGATCGAAGCCCCCCGCTTCGCCTCGGACCTGACGCTGCTCAATCTCAGCCTCAACAGTTACCTGCGTGAAGTGGTTGCCAAGGCCCCCATGATCACCAGCGCTGAAGCCTCCTACCGGGAATTCCTGGACGATGCAGATCCGAAGGCGTTGTTTGCCATCATTGGCATCAATGTGGATGCCGCCAAGGTGAAAGATGACGAGGTGGAAAGCGGCACCTACTACTACGGCTTCATGCTGTTCAAGCGGGGCGACCTGATCTATGTACTGCAGCACCGCCAGCCTGTGCTGATGCCGGAAAAGATGAAGTCCGTGCTGCTGAACCTGGCGGCCGGCATGGAAATTCCCGGCCGGGTTCGCGATGACACAGACATGGAAAAGCTACGCCGCGCCCTGAAAAAGATGGCTCCCGGCGGCACCGATGGCGACCCGGTGCGTTTGTGCGAACCCGCACAGGGCTGAATTGATAATGGCTAATGGATCACTGACAATCGGGGTAACCGATTCTGTCATCCATTAGCCAGATTGGATTGATCGCCATGAGCACCCTGAAAACACAACAATGCGAAGCCTGCCGCGCCGACTCTCCTCTGGTCAGTGACCAGGACCGTAAAGAGCTACATCCGCAAGTACCCGACTGGATGCTGGTGGAAGAAGACGGCATCGAGAAACTGCAGCGGCACTTCACCTTCAAGAATTTCATCCAGGCGCTGGATTTCACCCATCGGGTGGGCGATCTGGCGGAACAGGAAGGTCACCACCCCGCCATTCTCACCGAATATGGCAAGGTCACCGTCACCTGGTGGACCCATAAGATCCACGGACTGCACCGCAACGATTTTATCTGCGCCGCCAAGACTGACGCGCTGCAATAAGACAAGCTACAAGATTGGATAAGAGCGGGCGAGACGCTCCCAGGGTTTCCTTTTCCTCTTTGCACCCATCGTTCGCGGGCAGGATGGTTGTCGAGTGGCATACCCCAAGCCGCGTTGCCGCTTGCCCCTTGCCCCTCCCTCCTTTGACCTTTTCCTCCACAACTCTGATCAGAACGGCGTGCACCATCCATCCCGGTCTTTGCTAGCATCATCGGTAACCGAGGAGATAACAGCATGGCCCTGAGCGAAGAACAGAAAACCATCATCAAGACCGCCAGCGACAAGACCTTTCCGTTTGTGGAGCGCTGTGAAGTGCAAACGCTGGAAGTGGAGCGCGGTTACTGCAAAATGCTGATGCCACTCAAACCCAACCTGAATCATGTTGGCATCATGTACGCTGGAGCGCTCTACACCATTGCCGAACTGCCCGGCGGCACCATCTACCTGACCTCATTCGACACCAAGCGTTTCTATCCTATCGTCAAAGACATGTCGATTCGCTTCCGGCGCCCGGCCACCACCGACGTGACCGTGGAAGTCACCCTGAGCGAAGAGGAAATTGCGCGTATCGAAAGCACGACGGAAGAAGTGGGCAAATGTGATTTCGAGTGGGATGTGGAGATCAAGGATGCCAACGGCGAAGTGGTTGCTATTACCCACAACGTCTACCAGCTAAGAAAGATCGGCAGTTAAAGCTGCGAGCTACAAGCCTCAAGCTGTAACGCGGGTTGGGACGGTGCCACACTGTGATCGCTCTGCCCGCGAAAGATCAGTTGAAAGTTCAAAGTGAAAAGTTGAAAAGGAAAACCCAAGGAACTTTCCCGGCTTCTCCTGTCGAATCGAGCGTAGCTCGTAGCTCGTAGCTCGTAGCTCGTAGCTCGTAGCTCGTAGCTCGTAGCTCGTAGCTCGTAGCTCGTAG
>NZ_PBSH01000052.1 GCF_002726155.1 Alcanivorax sp.
ACTAGTGGGGAGCAAATGTTCTTCGAAAATGACATTTTGATGCCTGGTGAATCTGCTCGTGCTTACATAAAGCTTCTTGCTCCTGAGTATTACCCGAAAAGTTTGAGTGTGGGCAAAGAAATCAATATGAATTCAGGGGGCAGGGTTATTGGTAAAGTCACAATTCTAGAATTATACAATGAGATTCTTTTGGGGGGCAGTTAACAATGCCATGCATGCGACAAGCGCATGATGGTCGGCGTTATGTGAAAGGAGATGGTGAGTACATTTAGGCCGATAGGGGTAATAGGTGGGGAGGTTATGGCTCCCGTGGCGCTTGTTGGCTCCATAGCTCTTCTGCTGGTTTTGTTGCGTTACGTAAGTATTAGATTGGTTCCATCGGATCAAAACAACATTAAGGAGATGCCTATGAAGAAAACATTAACTGTACGTACTCGTGTGTTTTTAAGCTCAACTTTTGAAAACATCTGGGCTATCGGAGTCGGCAGCGTTGTTCCACACCTATCTGCCTAAGTGTATTCACCACATAACAATGCAAGGCAGCGGACGTTCCGCCGCTGCTCTCGGCGTTATGCATTAAATAAGAGGGGGAAGAATGCAATTACTTAATGGTCTTATAACGGGCGCTATGTTCGCAGCAAGCGCCTACCTGGTTATTACTCTTAATGGGATTGCGAATACAGCAGGAGAGAAGGGTAAGAAGCTTCTGAAAAATGCGCTTCTCTTTTTGGTGATAATTCCAATGGTTGCTGGTTTTCTTAAAGGTGTGTTGGGGCTTGGAAATGAGACGGCGTCTGGTCTATATATTGGCTATTTTGCGTATATCTCTGGTATTTCCGGTGTCTTTTTTCTCGCGAAAGGGCTTCGGCAAGCCATTCTTGAGGCTTCAATGCCAAAAAATGTGGAAACTGAAGAAGCATAACAATGCCATGCATGCGACAAGCGCATGATGGCGGGCGTTAGGTATCGAAGTGATGGATAGAAATCCAGTGGTGCAGAAGTTTTATTCGGTTATAGCTGCTTCAGGGTTGGGGTTGGTTACAAATCTTGTTCTTTTCTTCCTGGCTGCCTTTTTATTTTCCGGCCCAGAAGGAGGGGAGTGGGTAAGAGTATATTTTGGTGGTGATGGTGAGTGGTTTTTGGGCGTTACAGCAATCTTGGCGGTATGTTATTTCCCTCTAGTGAAAAATTTAAGGGTGATTTGATGCATCTGCCGCCCCTCTCGAACCTAACAAGCCAAGGCAGAGGGACAAATTTTGCATCGCTGCGCTCAAAACGCAAAATCTGCCCCTGCTTGGGGCGTTATGCATAAGAGGGGATCGATGAAGAAAATATTTGTTCTGGTATTTGCTGCTTCACTTTTTGGCTGCGGATCTGCCCCCACCGTTAAGGAGGAGCTCGGGTATGAAGGTCACAATTCGGATGGGTTGGCTGTCTCAGAGCTTTTGGAGCAATTAAAATCGAATCCTGATGTGCAAGTGAGAGTTGAGCGTGGTTGGCAAATCGCAGAAGTTAAGTCAGAAAGGACTCTGTATTCATTTACGCCAGAAACGCATCCGGCTCACCCTTCGTATGTAAAACGTGAAGTGGTACAGAAGGAAGGTTCTATTTTGATTGAAACTAGGGCTCGTTGCGGTGCTGCAAAAGACGTTTGCGACCAGCTCGTAAGAGACTTTATTGAACTAAACAATAGGGTCCAAAAAAGTGTCGGCGACAAGTAATGCATAACAAGCGGCGCCAGGCGGATCAAATTTCCGCTCCTCCGTCGCTCCAATTTGCCCGCTGCGCCGGGCGTTAGCTGCACCAAATAATTAAAATCGAGAAGGAATTTAGAATGGCAAAATCATATCCACCCTACATGAACGCTACGGGGCTTATCAGTAAAATACTAGATAAAATTAAAGTTGCTGCAACACCAGATAGATTTACTCAGGATTACCTCGCTACCGAACTTGGATTTAGTGGGGGAAGTGCTAGAGCCTTCATTTCTTTCGCCAAAAAAATTGGGTTTTTGGGAGGTGATGGAAGCCCAACGGATCTATACAAGCAGTTTAGAAACACAAACTCCTCTATAGCTAAAGCTGCTATGGCTGAAGCCATTAAAAAAGGCTACGCAGATATTTATTCCAGAAATGAATACGCCCATAGCCTGAGCAAGGCGGATCTGGAAGGTCTCATCATGGAGATGACGGGGTCGGAGAAGGGCAATAAAACTGTTCAGGCGGTTGTTGGCTCATTTGAAGCACTGAAAGGGTTTGCAGACTTTGATGTATCTACGGCAGATATCGTTCACGAAAAACCAGATAGTGCAGATACGGAAGTGAATATACCCGTCGGCCCGACTAGTATTTCCAGCGATGATGGCGAAATCGGCCTCAATTTGTCTTATACCATTAATTTGGTACTACCGAAGACAGATGATGTTGCGGTGTTCAATGCAATATTTAAGAGCTTAAGAGAAAACCTACTGAAGAAATAATATGGAAGACAAAATAAAGCTATTTGCCATTTCTAACCAAATGGCAGAAAGAACATTAGATTATGTCGAGAAAGATCTAAAGATCGATTTAGGCCGAGATTCAGGCCATGAATCGGACAAGGATGAAGAATATTATCCTCAGTTCCAGCATTCTATCCGCTCTGAAGCAAGAGAAATGGCAATTCACTATGAATTATTCTATTGCCTGGAAGTATCTATACGAAATATCGTAAGTGAAAAGCTGGTGTCAGAGCTAGGTGAAGACTGGTGGAACCAAGCAGAAATTCCCGAACATATTAGGAAAAATGTAAAGGATAATATCCAGCGAGAAGTAGACTCAGCATTTACTCAGCGATCAGATGACGAGTTAGACTACACGACGTTTGGTGAGCTGGGCGAAATTGTTCGAAAGAACTGGGATAAATTTGGTGATCTTTTCAACAGCCAGAAAGGCTTCAACCGAGTCATGAACAACTTGAATCTCCTAAGAGGGCCTATAGCACATTGCAGCCCACTCGCAGAAGATGAAATAGTTCGACTCCGCCTTACTGTAGGAGATTGGTTTAGGCTGATGGAGTAAGCAGCTAACAAGCGCATGTTGTCGGACTGGATTTCCGCTGCGCTCCAAACCAGCCGCAAATGCGAGCGTTATATCTCACGGAGGGGTATATGAGAAAACTGGTAAGTTCAGGCTCTCCTCTGGAAGAACCGATTGGGTTTTCCAGAGCATGCAGAGTTGGAAACATGATTTCGGTTTCGGGCACGGCACCCATAGATAATGGTGAAACTACTTGTGTTGGGGATGTCTATGGGCAGACCAAGTATTGCCTTGAGTTGTCTATTCGGGCTATCGAGGAAGCTGGTGGAAAACCGACAGATATAATCAGAACTCGCATTATGCTTACTGACATTTCCCGTTGGGAGGAAGCCGCCAAAGCACATGGTGAGCTGTTTTCTGCAATAAAGCCGGCATGCACGTTTGTTGAAGTGAGTCGATTTATCAACCCGGCCTGGCTCGTAGAGACGGAGATCGATTGTGTCCTTGAGAAGGTATAACGAGGCCATTGAGTCTGTTCCGGGCCGACGGTCCTCCATCGGGCGTCCCTGTCAGGCCGCCACTTATGGCGCGCGTTATGCCTGCAAGTAAACCCATGAAAGGAATCACCGGTGTTCAAAGTAAAAGCAACCCAGCATGTGCTGGCTGTCAAGGATCTCGAAACCACGGAAAACTACTTTCTGGACAAGCTTGGGTTTTCCGTCCGTTTTCATGTAGACGGCTGGTCGTTTCTTAGCCTGGGCAGTTTTCATGTAATGGTGGGACATTGCCCGGACGAAACATCTGCCGGTGACACCAACGAGCATTCGTATTTCGCCTATGTGAACTGTGAGTGCATCGACGAGCTTTACCAGGATTACCAAAAGCGTGGCGCTGATATTTTTCAGGAGATCGCAGATAAGCCCTGGGGGTTGCGTGAGTTTGGTGTAGCCACACCGGACGGTCACCGGATCATGTTTGGTGAAGATATTGATCCAGACGGACCGTAAATCAGGCCGATATAACTTACGGAGCTGCACGCCAGGCCTCTCTTCTTTGTTTCAGTGAACATGTCCCTCCCTGCTAGTCCCCCGGCCATTAATATGCTATCCAGAAGTCATTCAGCAATGAGGATGAACGGATGCATTTTCTCAAGGCAACCTTGATTGGCGGGGTGGCGTTTCTTATCCCGGTTGTTGTGCTGATGGTGGTGTTTGGCAAGGCGTTTGAGCTTATGTCGCGCCTGGCGGCACCGGTGCAGCGCTTTGTGCCTCTGGAATCGATTGGCGGGATTGCGGTGGCGGACCTGATGGCCGTTTTGGCGATGGTGCTGGTGTGCTTCTTCGCCGGCCTGTTTGCCATGAGCAGGGTGGCGCGGCGGTTTTACCATCGTCTCGATGGACTGTTAATGCTGTTGCCCGGCTATGCCTTTATCAAATCCTTTTCCCAGTCCTTGTCGCTGGACGCAAGCGGGGAGGCATTAATGGTGCCGGTGCAGGTGCGTTTCGATGATTATTCGCAACTGTGTTTTGAAGTGGGGCGCGCTGATGACGGCGAGGTGACGATTTATCTGCCTGGTGCGCCGGATCCCTGGTCGGGGTCGCTGATCCAAGTCGCCGCCGATCGCGTTGAGCGGCTGACCATGAGTATGCCGCAGGCGGTGAGTTGTATTCGAAACCTGGGCCGTGAGAGGGGAGCTGGAAAGGCGGGTTAACGGCCTGTATGGTCATAGAGAATCTGGGGTTTGTGCGGTCACCGCTGACCAGTCTGTTTGCCGAATAAGGATGTTGTGTATGGCGAAGAATGCTGTGTTGCGAAGTTCAACCATTCTCGTGCCGGTGTTTGTGCCGGCGGTTATCGTTGCGTTATTACTGATTATTGGCACGATCAGCGACCCGGAGCTGGCGGGGGAGGCGTTTTCGGCTGCCCAGTCCTGGATCACCGTTAACTTCGGCTGGTTCTATATGCTGGTGGTGGCGCTGTTCTTTATCTTCATTGTCGGTATCAGCCTGACCTCCTGGGGCAACATCAAGTTGGGGCCAGACCATTGTGAGGCGGAGTATTCGTTTCCGGAATGGTTCGCCATGTTGTTTTCGGCGGGTTATGGCATCGCGCTGTTGTTCTTCGGTGTGGCCGAACCTGTGCTGCATTATGCCGAGCCGCCAGTGGGCGCGGCGCAAACGGTGGATGCGGCGAAGCAGGCCATGCAGATTGCGTTCTTCCACTGGGGCTTCCATATCTGGGCGATTTACGGGCTGGTCGGTTTGGTGATGGCGTATTTCGCCTTCCGTCACGGTTTGCCGTTGTCCATGCGCTCAGCGTTTTATCCGCTCATCGGTGAAAAAATTTACGGCCCAATCGGCCATGCCATCGACGTGTTTGCCATTCTCGGCACCATGTTCGGTATCGCCACTACCCTGGGCCTGTCGGCGGCGCAGATTAATGCCGGGCTGAATTACCTGTGGGATGTGCCGGTGGGCAACATGGTGCAGATCAGCGCTATCGCTATTGTTACCGCGCTGGCGACGGTGTCGGTGGTGGCCGGGATGGACAAGGGTGTGAAGCGCCTGTCGATCCTGAATATGGTGTTGGCCGTGACACTGATGCTGTTCGTGTTTGTGGTCGGCCCCACCGTCCATATTCTGGAAAGTTTTGTGCAGAACACGGGCAGTTACCTGAGCAATATTGTCGAGCGTACGTTTAATTTGCAGGCGTATACGCACAGTGACTGGATCGGCAACTGGACCCTGTTTATTTTCAGCTGGACCATCGCCTGGGCGCCCTTCGTGGGCTTGTTTATTGCGAAAATCAGCCGTGGCCGCACCATTCGCCAGTTTGTGGTCGGGGTGATGCTGGTGCCCAGTATCTTTACCTTCCTGTGGTTCTCGGTGTTTGGCGATACGGCACTGAACGCGATCATGGAACAAGGCTATACCGAGCTGGTCACTCAGGTGCAGGCGGACAAGGCGGTGGCCCTGTTCCAGCTGTTCGATCACCTGCCCTGGTCCACGCTGGTGTCGTTCCTTGCGGTGTGCCTGATTGTGACCTTCTTTGTGACGTCGTCGGATTCCGGCTCGCTGGTGGGGGATTCCCTGGCGTCTGGTGGCGTGCTGGAAACTCCGGCCTGGCAGCGGATTTTCTGGGCGGTGCTGGAAGGTGCCATCGCGTCTGTGCTGTTGTTGGCCGGCGGTTTGAGTGCGCTACAGACCATGACCATGGTCAGTGCGTTGCCGTTTGCGATCATCATTCTACTGGCCGCCGTGGGCATGTGGCGGGCGCTGGTGATTGAGGGGCATCGGGAAACCAGCTTGCAGGCGCATATGGCCCATAGTCGCCATATGACGGGCAGCCAGTGGCGCCACCGTCTTACTGCCATGATTCGTTACCCTACCCGGGAAGAAGTGGAAGCCTTCATCCGTGAGACTGCCATGGGCAGTATGACCAAGGTGGTCGAAGAGCTGCGCAAGGCTGGCTGGGATGCGGCGGTGGATTTCGACGAGCAGTTTATCCGTGCCGAGCTGGTGGTGAACCGCGATGAGCATGTGGGCTTTATCTATGATATTCGCCTGATTACCACGCCGGTGCCGGAATACGCCTACAGCAGCCGCGAGGCCAAGGTGAGCGATGCTCATGAGTATTGCCGCGCCGAGGTGTTCCTGCGCCGTGGCGGCCGTTCCTACGATGTGTTCGGTTACGATGAGGTGGATATCATCCGCGATATGCTCGACCAGTTTGAAAACTATCTGCACTTCCTGAATGTGGCCCCGGGCAAGCTGCCCTGGGAAATGGCGGAGCACGATGACCTGCTGCGCGATCAACCCGGTGACGACAGTGAAGGGAATAATGGAGAAGGCGACGGGAGTGTGAAGCCGGTGTAATGGCTCGCTAACCGAAATGGTGTTATCGCTCGGGCGCCCCACATGTTGGGGCGTCTTTCGTTTCAGGCCAATGTCGGATTACGCCTTTAGGCTCTCTGTGCCCTTGGGTAAATCTGACCTGTAAAACCAGACGACTCTCTGGTTTTGTAGGTTGAATTAGCCTGAAAGGCGTAATCCAACATTTAGGGTAGTCAAAACTCGAAGGGTGAGAGTTCAGCGTTTGCGTGCCAGTTTTTCCAGGCTCATCAGGGTATCCAGATAATTCACGAAGTGTTCCAGATACGCGGGTGACAGCTCGCGCAGGGTTTCGATGGAGCGGGTCACCAGCCGGTGGGAGTTGAGGGGGCCGGCGTCACTGGGCGTTTGGGTAATAGCATCGTCGATGCGCTGGCGAGCCTGGTGTGCCTGCCGCTGGCTACGCAGCTGGCGCAAGGCGCTCAGTTCCCGTTGTCGGGGCGGCGGTGGTGGGGGGCTGGCGCCATTGTCTGCCAGAACCTGGGTTTCCTGTTGCTTCAACATGCTTGCCAGTGCGTTGTGCTCTTGCGCGTCCTCATCCGCAGGTGCGGCACGGTAGGCCTGCTGCAAGGGCGCAAACGGTGACGGGTTTGCCGTCTGGCGCCGCCGTAGCAGAGAGCGGAACTGGCCAGGATTGTCGGTGGGTTCCCCGGCACGTTGCAGGGTTTCCCGTGCCTGATTCAGCGCGTCTTCGTACTCGCTCAGTTGGCTAGCCAGTTTGCCCTGTGTGCTGATGGGGGGCTCAGGCAGCGCCGCCAGCCGTTGGGCAAGGCTGGCCAGGTAGTGGAACTGCACCGGCTCGAAATATTCCGCGCCCTGTTCGCGCAGGGCGGTTAGCCGCTCCAGCAGGGCGCCGAGTGTGGGCGAGGGCGCGGCGTGATCAGGGTGCATCGGCTTCCTCGCTTTGCCTTGGCACCGTGGTCAGCTCTACCCGGCGGTTACGGGCACGGCTGTCGGCGTCGTTGTTGGGGGCCACCGGCTGGTTGTCGCCGAAAGCGGCGGCAAACACCTGGTCCGCCGGCATGCCCTGTTCGATCAGGGTGCGGGTGACGGTGAGTGCTCGCTGCGCCGACAGGCCCCAGTTATCCGCGTAACGGCCGTTGCCCCGGTTGATGGGCAGGTCGTCGGTGAAGCCGCTGACCATGAGCATGTCGTCATGCTGGCTGAGAAATACCTGCAGTGGTTTCACCAGATCGCTTAGCAGGGCTTCGCCTTCCGGTTGCAGCTGGTCGGAGTTGAGCTGGAACAGCACGCTGCCACTGATGCCGATGCGGCCGTTGTGGAAGGTTACTCGACCGCTGGCTAACGGGTCGGCCAGCGCTTCTTCCAGTGCCATGCGGCGCTGTTCTTCGGCGAGGCGTTTGGCTTTTTCCTGCTCCAGAGACTGGCTTAATTCCAGCTGGATACCGATTACCCACACCAGTAACAGCACCAGAATGCCCACCAGCGCGGCCATCAGGTCCGAGAAGATGGCCCAGACCGGCGAGGCCTGGGCATCGCTGTCGTGTAATTCGTCCATCAGTTGACCTCGGAAGCCGGGCGCTGGCTATCCTGCGCGGGCGCCTCGCTATGGCGCAGGCTGGCCAGGGCATCAATCACGTCTTTCTGTGAGGCCATGCTCAGCTCGATCACCTCGCGGGCCTGTTCCACGTAGTAACCCAGTTGCTCGTCGGCGCGGGCGGACGATTTCTCCAGCGAGCTTTCCACCTGCTGCAGGTTGTCCAGCAGGGTGTCGTTGGCACTGCTGAATACCTGCACGGCAGCGGTAAAGGCATCGCTGAGGCTGGCCACTTCGGCGGCGCTGCCGGTGACATCGCCGGCCACCTGATTGAGGCGGGAGGCCTGTTCACTGACCTGCCGGGAAAAGGTGTCGCTGACCTGACTCAAGGTTTCGCTGGAGGTGCGGATCAGGGTATCGATGGCGTCGCGCTGGGCACTGGCGGCGGCTTGCTGGCCACTGAGCAGGGTGTCCAGCTCGGCCATGATGCGGCGGCGTTCTTCCAGCAGTTCGTTGTCCCGTTCGCTGCTGTGGGTCATTTCCTCGCGCAGGCGGGTGATCACCTCCGCGGCCGCTTTGGGGGTCTGCGAAGCGGTTTCGATCAGTCGCGTCATCGGTGCTTCCAGGGCGGTGCCCAGACGGCCCAGATGCTCGGTGACAGTGGTTTCCAGCCCGGCCAGGCGCTCGCTGGCGGCATCGCCGCGGGCCGCTTCCTGATCACGCAGGGTATTGAGTTGTTCGCCCAGTTGCTTGATCAGGCTGTCCATGCCGGTTTGCTGACCGCTGAGTAACCCGGCGGCGCTGTCACGGAATTCGCTGTTGTGCTCGTGCAGGGCGCTACGGATCTCGCTGACCAGCGTGGCCACGGTTTGTTGCTGTTCGCTGAGGCCGGTTTGCCAGTGCTGGCTGGCTTGCTCGGTGCTGGCCTGGAATTGCCCGGCGATGGCAGCGAACTGTTTTTCGCTCTGTTCAGCCACGGTCTGCTGGGTGCGTTGTACCTGCTGGAGCAGTTCCGCGCCGCTGGCCCGGTGGACTTCCAGCCCGGCGTTCCAGCTGTCCATGGCCTGGCGGGTGGCGGCCTGGAATTGCTCGGTAATGGCGGCCAGTTGTTGTTCGCTGGCGTTGCCCAGTTGTTGCTGGGTGTCGCGGACCTGTTGCAGCAGGGTGTCGCTGTTGTGCTGGAACTGGTCGTGGTGGGCGGCCAGGGACGTGCTGATGTCGTTGACCAGCCGGGCGCTGGTTTGCTGATGCTCGGCGAGGCCGGCGCGCCATTGTTCGGCGGCGTGTTCGGTGGTGTCGCGGAAGCGCTCGGTGAGGGTGCCGAGTTGCTGTTCGGTGATGGCGTTGAGCTTTTCGTGGGTGCCCTGAACCTGCTCGCTGAGGCTGGCCAGGGATTGGGCCATGATCGGCTGTACGCTCTCGGCGGCCAGGCGGCTGCTATCGGCCAGGGTGTCACGCAGGGAATCGCCCACGGAGCGCGCCAACCCCTGGTATTGCTCCTGGAGTCCGTTGTGGAAGGCTTGCTGATTGCCAGTGAGCTGCTCGCCCATTTGTTCCATGCGCCCGGTGAGGGTCTGCAGGGCGGTGACCAGTTCCGGGAAGGCTTGTGACTGGCTTTGCAGAGCCGCGTAGGCGGCTTCACGTTGGTGATTCAGGGAGAAGCGGTACAGCTGGCCATCTACGGCGTCGTCCAGATGGCGGGAGACCTCCATGCGGTCGCGACGGCACAGGGTGGCGGTGAGGCCCAGCATGGCGGAGGCGGCTACCCCGGCAATGGAGGTGCCAAAGGCCAGGCTCAGGCCGGCGATGGGCGCGGACAGGGCGCTGCGAATGGCGGTCAATTCACTGCTGCCATCCAGGGCGGTGGCGGCGCCTTTCAGGGTGACGATCATGCCTACAAAGGTGCCGAGCAGGCCGAGCATGACCAGCAGGCCGGTGAGGTAAGGGGTCAGCACCGGGCCTGGCAGGGCGGAGGGCTGGCCGTCGACGCGGCGTTGTACAGCATGGCGCAGGGTGCGGGGCAGGTCGGTGAGCCAGCGGGTCAGGGAATCCCGGCCGGCATCGGGCTCGGGGAGCTGCTGCAGTTGTTGATCCAGCCGGGCGGTGTCGCGGCGGTAGCGTAGCAGTTCCAGAAAGCCCAGCCCGTAGACGGCGGCGATCAGCAGGGTAACGGTGAGGGCCACCGGATTGCGCAAAAAGGTGGCGCCAATCCAGATAACGGCCACGGCGCCAAGGGCAAAGGGCAGAGCAAACAAAAAACGTCTCATGGGGTGGTGCTTTCCTTGTGATCAATGGTGGCGAACGTGGAGCCGGTGTTTGCGTCTGAGGACGCGGCGGTGGCTGCGCCCAGCAGGCCCAGAATGGGCTCCTGACGGGCGTCCAGTTCAGCCAGCAACAGCATTTGAATTTCCTGGCAGAATTGGGCGAGCCAGCCGTTGGCGGCCATCCAGTCCTGCGGTGGTGTGTGTTGGCCCTGCTGCCAGAGCGTGCGGTAACGCTTTTCCAGAAAGGCGGGCAGGGCAGTAAAGCAGCGGCGTACGTAGGTTGAGAGGCTGTGCTCGAACACCGCATCCAGCTCGGCCAGCCGTGCCAGCTCGGCACTGTGTGCGGTGAGCTGGCGCCGGGCACGCAGGCGCAGGTTGGTCAGCGCGGCAATCATTTGCCGCTGGTGGGCCTGGTGGAAGCGCTCATAGGGGCCAAAGGTGGGGCGTTTGTCTGCCGGGGTATCGCGATTGACGGCGGGCAGGCTGATCACCGAAGCGGCCTGTTTGCCGGCGAAGCTGTAGCTCAGGTTCTCCAGCAGGGTGTTACGGGTTTTCAGCAGGTCGGCCTGCAGGGTGTCGGTGATATCGTCCCGGGGGGTAAACGGGCCGTTGGGGCGGTGCTGGGTGGCGGCATCCAGAGCAATGGTGTCGGACAGGTCAAACAGGCGCCCCAACCGTTCGGCAAAGCAGGGGTGCGAGGACGCGGCGGCTTTCGGGTCCAGGCTGGCGAGCAGCTGTACCAGCCGGCTGCCGGCGGGGCCGGTTTGCGCGGGTGTTTGCGTCCTATGCATACTGTTGTCCATGGCGACTGCAGATACGGGAAAACGGGTTATCGGTGGCTGCAGCAAGGTGCTGCCTTTCCCGATTAGAATGGATCGGTAGCCAGCCGCCCATTCTAATCGGGAAAGGCCGGCGATGATAATGCGCTGGTCGGTTGAAAGATGGGTTGCGAAATCTGTCGTAGGGCCGGCACGCAAAGGAGTGCGACATGAACGCATGGAAAACCGCGATACCGGTGATGCTGCTGGCGTCGGGCCTGCTTTCCGGCTGCCAGCCGGGCAAACCAGTGGGCGCCGATCGGGACCGTCACGGCTGCCTGCTGTCCGGTGGCTATCAATGGTGCCCGGCCACCGCCGCCTGTGAGCGCCCCTGGGAGCTGGCTGAAGCCCATGGCTTTGCCAATACGACAGCAGGCTTTGAGCATTTTTGTACCGGTGCGGATCCGGACCAATGAGTCAATGCGGGAAGAGATGCGGGAAGAGGCGCGGTGAGTGAATTAAGCGCAGTCCGTTTGCTGGCGGATTATAATCAGTGGATGAACGGGCGCCTCTACGAGGCCGCCGCGGCCTTGCCGGATGCGGTGCGCCAGCAAGACCGTGGGGCCTTTTTCGGGTCTGTCGAAGGGACGCTGAATCATCTGGTGGTGGCGGATACGCTGTGGTTAAAACGGTTTGCGCTGCACCCGGCGTGTATCGACAGCCTTGCGCCCATTACGATTCTGCCCACGCCGCCGGCGCTGGATGCACCGGTGCGGGACACGTTTTCTGAATTGCACATGCACCGGTTATGGCTGGATCAGCAAATTGTGGTGTGGTGTGGGAATCTGCGTGACGCCGATCTGGAATATCTGTTGTCCTACCGTAACAGCAAGGGTGTTGCGGCGCGGCGGCGGTTTGGCAGTTTGTTAACGCATTTTTTCAATCACCAGACTCACCATCGTGGCCAAGTGAGCACCTTGATGTCGCAGGTTGGCGTTGATGTGGGTGTGACGGATTTGCTGGTACGTATTGCCAACGATTTACAATAAGCGAGGCCTGTATTGGTAGCGCCACTGCGCGTGGCCGAGCACAGAGGATGAGGCAGTAATGAGCAGGATAGTGATGGTTATGGCGGTGCTGGTGATGGTTTCGGCGTGTTCCAGCCAGCAGAAACAGGAAATAAAAGATGGCGGGCGCCAGGTTGGTGAGACGACCCGCGATGTGACCCGTGATATCGGTCACGCCACCCGCGATGCGGCCCGTGAAACCGGGCATTTTTTCCGCGATACCGCCAAGGATATTTTTGGCGATGGCAGTGCTGACGGGAATGAGGAAAAAGCGGCTGACGACAGCGACGAGTAACGCCGGGGCTTGCGGGAATCAAATTTGCGATTCAATCGGCAGCCACGACAGTACCCATACCTTGATGCGTTGCCAGCGGGACGTCTCCGGATCGTGATCCACCGTCAATGGCGTGTCGCTGTCTGCATTGCTCGCTTGCCACTGCAATTCGTTCTCATCATTCAGGCTGACGTGCCAGGCTGAATCGTCGCTGATCCAGCTGGAAAACAGTTGGCTGAGTTGTTGATTCAGCGATTCGCTTTCAATCAGCAAACCGATTTCCGTATTTTGCAAGATCGAACGGCCATCCAGGTTCACCGAACCGATGAAGGTGCGATCGTCATCAATGACAAAGGTCTTGGCGTGCAGGCTGGCGCGGGACTTGCCCTTAAACCAGTGAATGCGTTCCTGCTGCCCGGCTTCGGCACGCAGCTCCCACAGGCGGATGCCATTTTCCAGTAGCGGCTTTCGGTAATTCACATAGCCGCTGTGCACGATGGCCACGTCGGTGGTGCTCAGGGAGTTGGTCAGGATGTCGACTTTAACGCCACGATCGGTCAATGCTGAAAACAGTGCCACGCCGGCATCTCCGGGGACAAAATAGGCAGAACTGATTTGCAGCCGCTGTTCGGCGCTGTCGAGAATGGTTTTCAGTGAAGCGCCGAGATAATCGTCGCGGCTCACCGTGTCCCGTGCGGTGGCTTTTTCCGGTGGGTCGGCATAAAGGGTAGCCTGCCCCCAGTCCAGGGAGACTTTCCCTTCTACAAGCCGGCGGCCCAGGCTGGAGCCGGAGAGGGCGTTGGCAAATTCGCTGTTCGTCTGCTCATCCAGAAAGCTGTTCAGGGTGCGCCGCAAGGTGGCCAGATCCATGTCCGCATCGACGGCGTCAAGAACATGATTGATCGGCACCGCGGCGGTCGTGTTCCAGTACAGATCAAAACTGGCAGCACCGTCAGGGACAATCTTGCCCACGGCCATCACGTCGACATCCTGAAAATCCACGTTGCTATTGGAAAAATACTCGTCGCCCAGATTGCGCCCGCCAGTGATCAGGACGCTACTGTCCGCCACCATCAATTTGTTATGCATGCGATGGTTGGTGCGCCCGAAATGTGTGGCCATTTGAAACGCCCGGCTAATGCCGCTGCGGGCAGCAACCGGATTGAAAATGCGGATATGAATGTTGGGGTGTTGTTCGAGGGTGGCAACGAGCGGCTCTGCCACACGTGTGCCCAAATCGTCGACGAGAAGACGCACCCGAACGCCCCGGTCTGCTGCTTCCAGCAGTTTGGCGATGATGATGCGCGATGAGGTGTCGTCGGAAACAATATAGTACTGCAGGTCCAGCGAGGATTGGGCCACTTCAATCAGGGCAACGCGTGCCACAAAAGCAGACAGCCCCTCGTGCAACAGGTAAAAGCCGGACTGATTTTCATGCTCGGGGTTTTTGTGAAGCTGTTCCAGCCCTTCGACAATAGGGCCGTCAGCAGGACTGGGAAGCCCTACGCTGGCGGGGCGGTCACTCGGGTCATAGCTGGGCTGTGCCTGGCAAGCCGTGGAGAGCAAGGTAACCAGTAATAGCCCGATCAGGGGTGGCATATGAGGCATGGTGGAGTCATCGCAGCAAGTCTGCGATTATCAAAACGCAACAGTGCGATAATTTCAAACTGAACTTACACAGGGATCGGGTCATGCTCAAGCAAGGGATGCTGGCAGTCGTTACAGGATTGATGGCTGGCGCCGCACAGGCTGATTTTTTTCAGGATTACATGATCGATCCGGAAGACGGCATGCTGGACGGCAGTCGGTATCTTTCCGAGGTGCCGCAAGGGTTCTTGCCGATCCCGATGGTGATTACAGAGCCCGCGGTGGGCGCCGGCCTGGGGATGGGCGCGGTGTTTTTCCATGAAAGTGAAGAACAAAAGAAACAGCAAAAAAACGCTCAGAGTGCGGCTATCATCCCTCACAATATCAGTGTCGTAGGGCTGGGCGCGACAGAGAATGGAACACGTGCAGCGGGACTGGGACATATAGGTTTCTGGCATGACGACCGTATTCGCTATCGTGGTTTTGCCTTGTTTCCCGATTTGAATCTGGACTTTTATTCCCTGGGAGGACGCGACCTGCGTGATCCCGTAGAGCTGAATGTGAAAGGGCCGGCGGCCGTGCAGGAATTAAAATTCCGATTGGGTGAAAGCCGCTGGATGCTGGGAGCAAGGCAGGTTTACCGACAGGTCGAACTGTCCCTTGAAGAAAATATATCGTTGCCCAATCCCCGGCTTGAACAGGCGGTGAATACGTTTTTGCAAAACAATCTGGGGGATAAAATTAGCACCTCAGGGCTGGGAGTGCTGGCTGAGTATGATAGCCGGGATAATCCTCTGGCTCCTCAGTCCGGGCTTTATTATGCGGGTAATTATGTGTGGTACGGGGACAGTGTTGGCAGTGATATCAACTTTGCCAGTTATACGTTGGAGGGCCTGAATTACTGGAACGTTAACGAGCATTTCAATTTTGCCCTGCGTCTTCAGTATGACGGTGTCGATGTGAGCGACAGTACCCGGTTGCCACCTTATGTGTTGCCTTATGTGGATATGCGCGGCATTCCGGCTGTTCGCTATCAGGGTAAGGCGGTCGCGGTGGCAGAAGTGGAGGCGATCTGGAAAGCCAGTCCTCGCTGGCGGTTTAACTTTTTTGGTGGCGGTGGACGTGCCGCAGAAAGCCTTTCGGATTTGTCAGAGGCTGAAGTCGCAAATAGTTACGGTTCCGGGTTTCGCTATCTGATCGCTCGCCGGTATGGGATGACGATGGGCATTGATATTGCCCGGGGGCCGGAGGATACCGCCTGGTATATTCAGGCGGGGTCCAGCTGGCGCTGATCAGTCTTCTTTTTTGTCCATGTTTTTGGCGGCAGTGCGGGCATCTTCCAGTGCGGCAAATTGCTCGGAAATCAGTGCGCCCACTTCCTGGTTCACCTTGCGAATGGTGTCGTAGACGAGGCCAATGGTTTTGCGTTGTTTTTCTTTCAGGGCTGGCGCCTTGTCTTCAAAGAGACCCAGCTTCTCCAGCGCGTCAAACGGTAGCCCGGCAATATGCTGGTGTACGTCTTCCACGGTGGTGGCGCCATCTTCAATGGCTTCCTGAATCATGTCCTTGAGCAGCTCTGCTCGTTCTGCTGTTTTTTTCATTGTCGGCCTGCATGGTCAATCGGGTAAGGGGCTGTTCCGCAATGTAGCGAAAACCGTTAACAAGGACCATAACCATTATGGGCCCCGGGAACACGTATTGGTGCCCGATTGTCTGACCGTCTGTACCGTTGCCGGAGTCAGACTTGACCCTGTTCAATGAATAGGGCCACTCTGAAAACCGGGTTCGCCTGTGAATCCCTGATCGAACAAGGAGTTGCGATTATGGAAACCGGTAAACAGATGATTGCCGATATCAAAGGCAAGCTGGATGAATTGGAAGCCGAGCTGGATCAACTGGAAAAGCAGGGGGGCGGAGACCGCAGCACCGAAGCCGAGCGGCACCAGCTTGCCCTGCAGGATGTGCTGACGGAATTGCAGCAACGCATTGACGAATACCATGAACTGACCGGTGCAGACAGCGTGGATGGCCAGGCTAACTGGCAACAGTTGGACAAGGATCTGAAGGATCTGGACAGCGATCTTTACGGCGCCAACTGATTCGATGGTGGTCTGTTAGCCCTCGGGGTCCGGGGGCTTTTTCGGTATGCTTCTGTCTGGTTGTCTAGGGACGGGAGTCGCACTATGGCCATTGGGCCGCTCAGCTGGCCGCTGCTGCTGCAATCGGCGCGTCGGCATTTTTCCCTTTTCTTCATGCTTTTCTTCTTTCTCGGTTTGCCGTTTGCGGCGGTTGGCGTCAGCCTGCTCTGGTTTGAAGGTGGCGATGATTGGGGGGCTGCGTTTGGCGGGGCTTTCTTTGCGTTGGTCGGCATTGGGGTCATGATCATGGCGCTGGTGACCAGCGTCAGCAGCATCGGCTATTACTACGAGCGGGCCTTGCTCAGAGAACATGGCGCCAATGTGGATGGGGCGGTGTTGTCAGTGACGCAATACAATGAGCCAGAGGGTGAAGAAGAAACGCTGTGGTTGCTGCGTTTCCGCTATACCTGCCATGGGAAATCCCATGAAGGGGAGGCATTCTTGCCCGATGACGAATGGGTAGGCCGGCTGGATGAGGGGAGCTGGGTGCCATTGCGGTCACTCAAGCCCCGCCCGGCGTACGCAGAACCCCGCTGGCGAAAATGGAAGAATCAGCTACGGCGCGAAGGCCGCTGGTAGGCTGGACCGGGTCGCCCCGGTCCGGCGCGGTAGCGGAGCCTACAGCAGCTGGCCGAGCCCCAGTACCGCGACAAACCCAACGCTATACGCCACCAACAGATAGCCGAAGTATCGCAGGTAGCTGCCGAACGTCAGTGCTTCGATCTTGCTCATGGCGATCACGCCAGCGGCGGAGCCGATGACAAGAAGCGCCCCTCCCACTCCCACCGAATAGGTCAACGACAACCACTGGGCCAGGTTCATTTCGATGCCGGAATTGAGCAGGGCGGCGGTGAGCGGCACGTTATCAAACAGGGCCGAGGCCAGGCCCACCAGGAAGTTGGCGGCCACTGGCGGCATCACTTCATAGAGTGCCGGGAAGTAGGCCAGCATCCCCAGTTCCTTGAGCATGCCGACCAGCAGCAACACGCCCAGGAAGAACAGCAGGGTGTCGAACTCGATCTTGCGAATGTATTCCAGAACCGGTTCGTCCTTGTTCAGGAACTGCACCACCATGAACATCAGCGACAGGCCGAACAGGAAGCACAACACCGGCGGAATGCCGAACGCCACGTTGGCGGCGATGGTGCCGACAATGGTGGCAAAGAACAGCAGGGCAATGACCTTGTCGCCGCGCTCAATGGCGCTGTTTTTTTTCTGGATATGCACGTCGCCACTGAGGCCCAGCGAGAGCATGATGGCGAGCACGGCCACGGCCCCGGCAGCGGGCAGGCTGAGTAACAGCAGGTCCGGGATTTCCACTTTGCCTGCCAGAAAGATCATCAGCGTGGTGACGTCCCCGGTGATCAGGGCAGTGCCGCCGGCATTCACCGAGAACACCACCAGCACCACGTAGCGCATCAGCTTTTTGGCCGGCAGGTTCAGGTTCATCAGCACAGCGATACATACCAGGGTGGCGGTGATGTTGTCGGCCATGGAAGAGAACAGGAAAGCAAACAGGCCGGTGAGCAGCATCAATTTGCGTTCGCTGATGTGCTCGGGCAGCAGCTTGTTGACCAGGCTATCGATAATGCCCTTGCTGGACAGGTAGGCCACAAAGGTCATGGCGGCCATCAGAAACAGCCACAGGGTGGCAATATCCAGCAGGTTTTCGTTCAGGCTTTCCATCAGCGCGTCGTGGCTGAGGTGGGCCGGGGGGGCGATAAAGAACAATAGCCAGGCGAACGACCCGAAAAACAGGGTGGTTTTCGCTTTATCAATATGAACGATGTCTTCGACGACGATGGACAAAAAGCCCAGCGCCACCAGGATCAGCAAAACGGTAGTCATAACGGGCGACTCGCACTGTAGGCAGAAGGTGAAGAGTGGAGGGCGGCGCTATATTAGGCTTTTTGTGAACAGGGTTCACCCGGAAACGGCCTGTTTATCCGTGGTTATCCGGCGAATTGTGGGCGAAAAACGGGCAAAGGTGGGCAAATTTTGCCCGTCCCCCTTTAAAAAGATGAGAATAATTCGCATTATGTGCACCCTGATTGCTTTCGCATCGGTGTGCCGGTGCGTTTTACTTATTGTGCCTGATGTCATCGAGGAATTTTCATGCTGACCCGCCTGTCCGCCGGGGGCCTGCTACTGGCTTCCCTGTTCTTGTCTGCCTGCAGCGACGACCCGCAATCCACCGACGCCGACACGGCTCCGGCCTATGACCAGGTAGAGGGCAAGCGGGTGGTGAGCCATTATGCTGATGTGGCGCTGGCCACCTTTGGCGACGCACTGTCCGGTGCACGGGCCTTGAAGACACAGATCGATGCCCTCCTGGCAGCGCCCACCGAGGCCAACCTGGCTGCCGCTCGCGATGCCTGGCGTGCCGCGCGGGTGCCCTACATGCAGACAGAAGTATTCCGCTTCGGCAATGCAGTGGTGGATGAATGGGAAGGGCAGGTGAATGCCTGGCCGCTGGATGAAGGCCTGATCGATTACGTGGACGAGGACTATCAGGCGGTGATGGGTAACCCCGGTGCCCGCGCCAATATCATTGCCAGTGAGTCACTGAAAATCGGTGAACAGACTCTGGACCTGACCGACCTGAACGCGGAGTTGCTGGCCAGCCTCAACGAACTGGGTGGCTCAGAAGTGAACGTGGCGACCGGTTACCACGCCATTGAATTCCTGCTGTGGGGCCAGGACCTGAACGGCACTGACACCGGTGCCGGCCAGCGCCCGGCAACGGATTTCGCCACCGGCGCGGATGCAACGGGCGGTCACAACGAGCGTCGCCGCGAATACCTGTCGGTGGTCACCGATCTGTTGATCGACGATCTGGAAGTGATGGTGGATGAATGGCGACCGGGTGAAGAAAACTACCGGGCCGAGCTGGAAGCGGACAGCGTGGAAAACGGCCTGCGCAAGATGCTGTTCGGTATGGGCAGCCTGTCTTTGGGCGAGCTGGCCGGCGAGCGTATGAAGGTTGCGCTGGCGGCGCATTCCCCAGAAGACGAGCACGACTGCTTCAGCGATAACACCCATGCGTCGCACTTCTATAATGGCAAGGGCATTCGCAATGTGTACCTGGGCGAGTATCAGCGCAGCAACGGGGAAACCCTGACGGGCCCCTCGCTGAGCGACCTGGTGGCGGCGAACCAGCCAGCGGCGGACCGCCAGCTGAAAATCGACCTGAACGCCAGCGAGGCGGCGCTGCAGGTGCTGGTAGACAGCGCCAATCAGGGCACCCATTTCGACCAGTTGATTGCCCCGGGCAATACGCAGGGTGCCGACACGGTGAATGCCGCCATTGACGCCCTGGTCGTGCAAACCACCAGCATTGAAAAAGCGGCGCGGGTGCTGAACATTCAGGCCCTGAACCCGGATACGGCGAACCACAGCTTCTGACGTTAGAACCTGAAAGGCGCGCATGCACGCAAGGGGGCTGAAGCCTCTCTGGGGTGCAGGCGCGCTCCTGTAGCCAGCTGCCCGCCAGCCATCAAGAAAGAAGGAAGCCCTGCTCTTGCGATATCTCCCGCTGACTCTTGCCGCCCTGCTGGCGGCCTGTGATGCCGGCCCCACGTTCACCGAAGCCGAGCCCGGCGAGCAGCTGTCTGCGGGCGAGGCCACGGTCACCAAGACGGACCAGAATGCGTTCTCGTTACCGCTAGCCAATCTGTCGCCGTCCCGGCGGCTGGACTTCAGTGTGGGCAACAGCTTTTTTCGTAACCCCTGGGTGATTGCGCCAGCATCCACCGATGCCCGTGACGGGCTGGGGCCGTTGTTCAATACCAATGCCTGCCAGAACTGCCATATCAAGGATGGCCGCGGGCACCCGCCCGGGCCTGACGCCAAGCAGGCGGTTTCCATGCTGGTGCGGTTGTCCGTGCCGGCGGCGGCCGAGGATGACCTGACCCAGGGCGGATTGATGCCTGAGCCGATCTACGGCGGGCAGTTTCAGGACGCAGCCATTCCGGGTATTGAACCGGAAGGGCGGGTACGGGTGGATTACCGCCCCCGCACAATCACCTTTGCGGATGGCCATCAGGTGGAGTTGCGCGAGCCTCGCCTGAGTTTCAGTAATCTGGCCTATGGGGAGATGCACCCGGCGACCCTGTTTTCCGCCCGCATTGCCCCGCCAGTGATCGGGCTGGGCCTGCTCGAAGCCATCCCTGAAGCGGACCTGCTGGCCCACGCCGACCCGGACGATGAGGACGGTGATGGCATCAGCGGCCGGGCCAACCGGGTCTGGGATCGCAGCAACAACACCACGGCCATGGGGCGGTTCGGCTGGAAAGCGGGCCAGCCCAGTCTGCGCCAGCAGAATGCGGAAGCCTTCGCCAACGACATGGGGCTGACCAGCCATCTGGTGCCCACGGATTCCTGCTCCGCCGCGCAGCCAGACTGCCTTGCCATGCCCAATGGCGGCGAGGTGGAAGTGAGCGACTCGATTCTCGATAACGTCACTTTCTATACCCGTAATCTGGCGGTTCCCGCCCGCCGGAATGTGGATGATGCGCAGGTGCTGGCGGGCAAAAGTCTGTTCTTCCAGGCCAATTGCCAGGGCTGTCATGTGCCCGTGTTCACCACCGGTGCCGACGCCGCCGAACCGGAATTGGCCAACCAGACCATACGGCCTTACACCGACATGTTGCTGCATGACATGGGACCGGGGCTGGCGGATGGTCGCCCGGAGTTTCTGGCCAATGGTCAGGAATGGCGTACGCCGCCGCTCTGGGGTATCGGCCTCACCGAGGCGGTGAATGGCCACACCCAGTTCCTGCATGATGGTCGTGCCCGCAACCTGATGGAGGCCATTCTCTGGCATGGTGGCGAAGCGGCCGGGTCACGGGACGCGGTGCTGGTGTTTGATGCCGAGCAACGTGCTGCGCTGTTGGCGTTTCTGAACTCTTTGTGATTTTTTTCTGTAACGGTTTTAAGGTTGAGGATGGATCATGCGTGCTCTGAGTGTACTGGTGTCGGTGTCATTGTCTGTGTTGCTGGTGGCGTGCAGTAACCCGCGCCAGGAAGTCACCGTTCAGCTGGCCAACGATGTGCTGCTGCCGGCCCATCAGCAGTGGCGCGACAGCAATGCTGCCCTGGTGGACGCCGTGGAGACGTACTGCGCGGCTCCACAGGCATCCGTGGATGATCTGGAAACCGCGTTTTATCAGGCCCAGTCCCGGTGGTCGCATCTGCAACCGTTAATGGTCGGCCCGTTATCCGAAGGCAACCGCAGCTGGCAGGTTCAGTTCTGGCCGGACAAGCGCAACATGGTGGTGCGGCAAACAGAATCGTTGCTGGACGAGACGGATTCGTTGACCCGTGAGCAGCTGGAGAAGGCCAGCGTGGTGGTGCAGGGACTGACGGCATTTGAGTATGTGCTGTTTGATCAATCGGTCGCCCTGGCGCAGAGCCATGACCGCTACTGCCCGCTGCTCACCGGCATTGCCCGCCACCAGCTGGCGCTGTCCGAGTCGGTGCTGGCGCTGTGGAATGAGCCGGGCGGCATGCTGGCGCAGTTGCGCGATTTCCCTAATGAGCGTTACGCCACGGCGGAGGAAGGCCTGGCGGCGATTCTGCGTACGCAGATCACCGGCGTGGATGTGCTGAAGAAAAAGCTGGGTACCCCCATGGGGCGCCTGAATCAGGGCGTGGTGCAGCCTTACCAGGCAGAAGCATGGCGTAGCCGACAGTCCATTGAAAACCTGCAGGCGTCGCTGCAAGGCGCGCAGGCGGTGTGGGAGCGGGTGCGTTCGCTGGTGAGTGATGCGGCCCTGGTGAAAGACATCGACCAGGCCTATGCGGATGTGGCCAACCAGCTTGCGGCCTTGCCTGCGCCGTTGATGGAGCTGGTGCAGGCGCCGGCAAACAGCGAGACGCTGACGACGCTCTATGCCGCGCTGGATAATCTGGAAAACCGTCAGCAGACGGAGTTGGCCCGCAATCTCAATATCCAGATCGGTTTTAACGCCAACGATGGCGATTAGCGTCAGTTGCGAGTTAAAAGTTAAAGGCTAGAAAAGCCAGGCCCGGCGTTGGCAGTGCGGGCTTGCAGGAGAGCGTTATGTCACTGACACGGCGGAAGTTGCTGGGCGCGGGTGCGGCGATGGCCGGTGTGGCCGCGCTGGGTGGCTGGGCGCTATGGACTGGCACGGCGGGTGAATCTCCCCTGTTGCTGTCTGCCCGCAACGATGATGCCGGTCAGCATTATGCCGTGGGCTATTACCTGAACGGCAAGCGGGCGTTTGCCACGCCAGTGGCCGAACGCTGCCATGCGGTGGCTCGCCACCCGTTTCTGCCGGTGGCTTTGTATGTGGGGCGCCGCCCGGCGAGGGAAAGTTACCTGATCGACCTGCGCGATGGCCGACTGCTGCAAACCCTGCGCAGTCAGCCGGATCGGCATTTCTACGGCCATGCCGTATTCCATGCCCGCGGCGAGTGGCTATACACCACCGAGAACGATACCCGTGAACCGGGGCGCGGTGTGCTGGGGCGTTACCGCCTTGATCCGGCTGTCTTGCGGCTGACCCATGACGGCGAGGCGACCACCCACGGTGTCGGCCCCCACGAGCTAGCCTGGATGCCGGACGGTGAATCCCTGGTGATCGGTAACGGGGGCATTCGCACGGAAGGCGGCAGCCGTGAGGAAATGAATCTGGACGCCATGGCGCCCAGCCTGGTGATCATGAGCCGCCATGGCGAGTTGATCAGCAAGGAAACCCTGGCCGACGCACAAAGCAGCATCCGCCATCTGGATGTGGCTGCCGATGGCACCGTGATCACTGGCCAGCAGTACCATGGCCCGGCCTACAACAGTGTGCCGTTATTGGCGATCAAGCGGCCCGGGGAAGCCTATCAACCGTTCCCGGTCAGCCGTGCGCAACTGGCGATGATGGATCAATACACCGCCAGCATTGCCATTCACAGCGAGCAGCGACAAGTGGCCATGACCGCGCCACGGGGAAACCGTTTCTTTATCTGGGATCTGGATAGCGGTGACACGCTGCTGGATGCGCCCATGTCCGACTGTGCCGGGGTTGGCGCGGTGCCGGGCGGTTTTGCGGTGACTTCGGGGCAGGGCAAATGCCGCTACTACGATAGCCGCACCGCAGAGGTACAAAGCCAGTGGCTGGAGCTGCCGGGTGGCTGGTGGGATAACCACCTGTGGCTGAGCTAAGCCGTGCATTCTCCCGCTTAACCAACGTTGTCTGCATCGCGGTGGGACCACCGTCCTCACAGGTCAGGGGGCGTCGGCTTTTCGGTAGGAGTGCCTCTTGAGGCGCGAACCCCGGAGTGGGAAACCGGCAATACGTTTAAGCCCGGAAGCCGGGCTTAAACGTGACAGCTTTTGGCGATATGCAGTGCGTCAGTCGTGCCAGTTAGACACCTTGCCGGTGCAGACCCAATCCTTGGAGCCTTTTACCACACCAATCGAGTTGTAGCTGTAGCGGCCATTGGCATTGTGGGTGGACCAGCTTTTGGTATTGCCCGCACCGATGCCGGAGGCGCCGCAATCCTCGGAACCGTTCTTGCGCTCGTTGCAGAAGCGGGCATAGATGCGGTGACTGCAGGTGTTGCGGTAGGTAATGATGAAGTTGTCCTTGCTGTACTCACTCCATTTGGTTTTGTGCACCACCATGCAGGGGCCGCCGCTACTGTTCCGGGCATCCCAGCAGGTGTCATCGTCGACGCTGGAATAATAATCAGCGGCAGCAAACTGTGAGGCGAAGAGTGCGGCAATGCCAATGGTCCATTTCATGATTTTTCCCCTTCCTTCGTTATCGATATCAACGACTCGATCAACGAGCCAGACACAATAATTTTAGAAAGATGGGGAAAATCCGCCTCCCCCATATGGGGTATATCGGTATAGAACCTGTTGTAAAAGTGTCAGCTTCAATCCGGTCAGAGCGCTGAGCACGTGAGACGTTTTTCAGAGGCTCTCTAGCCGCCGTGGTCGGTCAGGCATTGTCCGTGGTCGCTCAACACTTCAATTACCCGGCATTCGCCCGGTTGTCCTTGCTCGCATTCACTAATCATCCGGTCCAGCTCATTGCGCAGGGCGGTCAGTGCGCTGATGCGGTTTTGTACGGCGTCCCGATGACGGCGGGCGATATCATCAGCACAGCCATGCTGTTCGCTCATGGCTAACAGTTCACGAATGTCTTCCAGCGTGAAACCCAGCTCCCGGCTGTGGCGAATAAACTGCAGCCGTTCCTGATGGTTGCGGTGATAGCGCCGTTGGCCACCTTCACTGCGGGCCGGTTCGGGCATCAGGCCAATTTTTTCATAGTAACGGATGGTCTCCACCTTGCAGCCGGTGGCGTCGCTGAGAGTGCCGATGGAAAAGAGGGTAGACATGATTACCTCATCACAAAGGGAAAATCGGACTTGAACCTGTAGTCACTATAGCTTTTTAAATGGGGCCAAGGTGAAACGGAGTCAAGGAGCACGGCGATGCAGGAGAGACAGCAGCGGGCGTTTGGTGCCGCCATGGCGGCGGCACGGTGCGCCTATGCCAGGCAGAACTGGAGCGGAGCGTTCGCGCAACTGGAGCGGGCGCATATTCTGGGTCAGCGGCGGGTTGGCGCCCATACCCTGACTCACTGGTGGATGCTGAAAGTGGGATGGCAACGCCGTGAGGTGCGGGAAATCCGTGGGCAGGTGCTGCGACTGTTGGCGGCGCTGGTGATGTCGCGGGTGTGGGTGCCCACCGGCAATACCGGTGGGGCCAATGTGAACCCGCTGCAGCCCATGCCGATTCCCGATGCGCTGCGCGACGTGATGGATGGGCGCTGATGCTGAGTGCTCCCCACATTATCCCCGGACCCGGCGCTGCGCTGGGTGCAAAGAGACAGGAGAGAAAACATGGGTTGTTGTGATCACGAGATAGTGGAAAACCCGGCACCGGCTTACCAGCGGGTGTTATGGGTCGTATTGGCCATCAATGCCGTGATGTTTGTGGTGGAAGCGACCTCCGGGGTGCTGGCGGATTCACGGGCATTGCAGGCCGATGCGCTGGATTTCCTGGGCGATACCGCCACCTATGGGTTAACACTGTGGGCACTGGGACAGTCGATGGCCTGGCGGGTACGTGCCGCGCGCATTAAAGGTGTGTCGTTATTGGTAATGGGCGTGCTGGTACTGGCGAACAGCGTTTGGGCGCTGTTACAGGGCAGTGCGCCACAGGCTGAGCTGATGATGGGGGTGGCCAGTGTGGCGCTGGCCGCTAATGTGGTGAGTGCGCTGTTATTGCTGCGCCATCGTCAGGGCGACGCCAATATCCGCTCCGCCTGGTTGTGTTCGCGCAACGATGCGCTGGCCAACCTGGCGGTGCTGATGTCTGGCAGCCTGGTGTTCTGGCTGGATAGCCGTTGGCCGGACCTGCTGGTGGCCGTGGCCATTGCCGGGCTGTTTACGCATAGCGCCATTTCGATTCTGCGCCAGGCCAGCAGCGAATCAGCGATGGGTGACCGGTGCGACGATTGAGAAAAGCGATGGGGCTTGGCGGTGAGTGAGCAGGGCGGTACGCTGCATGGCCGTATTGGCGGCGCCGCTGCCAATACGGCTTTTTCCTCTGCCATCACGATTGAGACCTATGGATTTCAAACAGGAAGACCTGACTGCTCTGGTCGAACGCACCATGCCGTTTGGTAAATATGCCGGGCGGGTGCTGATTGATCTCCCTGAGCCTTATCTGCTGTGGTTCACCAAAAAAGGCTTTCCGAAGGGGGAGTTGGGGCGGCTGATGGCGCTGGCCTTGATGCTGAAAATGGACGGCACGGAAAACCTGCTGGAACCGTTGCGTAAATAGGCTGTATCCGCTGAATCAAGCAGGTATCCTGAGGGCATTACCATATTCAGGAGCCAGCTGTGCCGTTACTCGATGTTGTTGCCAATAATGTGTGGGCGTATTCGGTTCCCCATAGTTTTATGGGGCTACACGTGGGCGCCCGCATGACGGTGGTCAAATTGTCTGCTGGCGGCTTGCTGTTGCATTCCCCGGTGCCGGTGGATGAGTCTCTGGCCCAGGAGCTGGCGGCGTTGGGCGAGGTCACCCACATTGTTTGTCCCAACCTGTTTCACCATGTTTTTGCCGCAGAAGTGAAGCAGCGCTATCCGCAGGCGGTGCTGCACGGGCCGGCGAAACTGGCGAGCAAGCGCAAGGATCTGTCGCTGGATGCGGTACTGTCGGAAACGCCCCATCCGGATTGGGGCGATGACTTTGAGCTGGTCTTTATTGAAGGCTCCATGTTGCACGAGACCGTGTTCTACCATCAGGCCAGCAAAACCCTGATTGCTGCGGATTTGATAGAAAACTTTCATCAGTGTGAGCACGGTTTTACCCGCTGGTATCTGAAGCTGGGCGGTTTGTGGAAGACCCCGGGCTGGCATCCGGTTCTGCGTTTGGTGTATCTGAACCGTCGCAAGGCTCGGGCCAGCGTCACCCGCATTCTGGAATGGCCCTTCGAAACACTCAGCCTGGCCCACGGTGATGTTATCGCTGAAAACGCCCGTAACCAGGTTCGCCATGGGATGGAATGGTTGTTCTAGCTACAAGCTTGGATGGGGGTGCGGGAAAAGCTCCCCCGGTTTTTCTTTTCAACTTTTCACTTTGAACGTTCAACTGATCTTTCGCGGGCAGAGTGGTCAACGTGTGGCCGCGCCTCCCAACCCGCGTTGCCGCTTGTAGCTTGTTCCCCTCCCCTCCACATTTCTTGCAACTTTTCCCGCTATATTCCCCAACCATCATTACTGGTTTGTGGAATCGCCCATGTCCCGCTGGATTCGCCGTTATCCGAAAATGGCTCTTTCGTTTGTCATTCTGATCGTGTGCCTGCTGCTTGCGGGCTGGCGCTGGGGGCTCGCGTCGGCGCCTGCTGTGCAGTGGAAAACGGCTCAGGTAGAGCGTGGCGATGTGGAAGAGCTGGTCACCGCTCTGGGTACCCTGGAACCGGGGGATTATGTTGACGTGGGCGCTCAGGTCTCCGGCCAGCTGACGCAGCTGCACGTGGATGTGGGTGACAGCGTTGAGCAGGGCCAGTTGCTGGCGGAAATTGATGCGTCGGTACAGCAGACACAAGTGGATGCGGGCCTGGCAGAACTGGAAGCGTTGCGTGCGCAACAGGAACAACGGCAGGCAGAACTGGAGCTGGCGGAGTTGCAGTATCAGCGTCAGCAGCGGTTGCGTGATGCCAACGCCACCAGTGACGATGCTTTCCAGAGTGCCCGTTCCACGCTGGCCATTACCCGTGCCCAGATCAAGGTACTCAAGGCCCAGATTCGCCAGAAGCAGGCCAGTGTAGAAGGGGATCAGGCTAGCCTGGGCTACGCAAAAATCTATGCGCCGCGCAGCGGTACCGTGGTGAGCCTGGAAGCTCGCGAAGGGCAGACACTGAACGCCAACCAGACCACCCCCACGCTGATGCGTATCGCTGACCTGACCACCATGACCATTTCCACTCAGGTGTCCGAGGCCGATGTGGATAGTCTCTCTGCGGGGATGCCGGTGTACTTCAATACCCTGGGCAATGGTGATGTGCGTTATGACAGTACCCTGCGCCAGGTGCTGCCCACCCCGGAAGTGGTCAACAATGTGGTGCTGTACACCGCTGAATTCGACATCGATAACCCGCAAGGCCAGCTGATGTCTGGCATGACTGCCCAGGTGTTTTTCGTGGTGCACTCGGCCAAGGATGTTCTGCATGTCCCGGTGGCCGCAGTGAAGCGTGCCGGGCGCGGCCAATGGCAGGTGCAGGTGTTAAACGGTGAGGGTCACTCACTCAGCCAGCCGGTGAAAGTGGGCATCAGCAATCGGGTGCGCAGGGTGATCCGTGATGGTTTGCAGGAAGGTGACACCGTTGTGCTGGGACAGGCACAGGCCAGCCCGCTGCGAGGTGAGATCGAAAAAGGTGGGCGACGTCGCGGTGGGCTGTTCTGATGGCGCTGATTGAACTGGCTGGCATTCGTAAACGCTATCCTGCCGGTGAGCAAGAGGTGGAAGTGCTGCACGGCATCGACCTGTCCATCGACGCGGGGGAATTCGTGGCGATCATGGGCAGCTCCGGCTCCGGTAAATCCACCCTGATGCACATTCTGGGTTGCCTGGATCAACCCAGCGACGGCGCTTACCGCTTTGCCGGGCGGGCGGTGACGGACATGGACCACGAGCAACTGGCCTGGCTGCGTCGGGAGATGTTCGGTTTCGTGTTCCAGAGCTATCACCTGATAGGCACTGCCAGCGCCTGGGAAAATGTGGCCTTGCCGGCCATTTATGCGGGGCTGTCCCGGGATGATCGCAAGCAACGGGCGCAGGCCCTGCTCAGTGATCTGGGGTTGCACGACAAACTGGAAAACCGCCCCAACCAATTATCCGGTGGCCAGCAGCAGCGGGTGTCGATTGCCCGTGCATTGATGAATGGCGGCAAGGTGATTCTCGCCGATGAGCCCACTGGTGCGCTGGACAGTGTTAGTGGCGAGGCGGTGATGGGCCAGCTCAAGGCGCTGGCGGAACAGGGCCACACGGTGATCGTGATTACCCATGACGCGGCAGTGGCCGAACATGCAGACCGGATAGTGGAAATCCGCGACGGTAACGTGATTGATGATCGACGTCGCCGCCCGCACCGGGTAGAAGCGGCCCATGCGGTGCCGGAACCGCCGCAGGAAAGCCGCTTTCCTGACCTGGGTGAAGTGCTGGAATCGGTGGTAATGGCGTTGCGCTCATTACACGCCAACTGGCTGCGCACTTTACTTACCTTGCTTGGCATCGTGATCGGCGTGGGGTCGGTCGTCGTGATGCTGGCTATTGGTCAGGGCGCCAAGGAAGACGTGGTGGCGCGCATTGGCGAGCGTGGCGTGAACCTGCTGGTGATCCGGCCGGACCGGGGGCAGCAGCGTGTTGCCGACGGGGTGATCGCCACCCTGGTGCCGGAGGATGCCGACGCCCTGAAAGCCCTGCCCAATATTCGCGTTGCCGTACCGGAAATTTCCGGCGGCGTAACGGCGCGGGCCAACGGCAAGGACATTTCTACCAGTGTGCAGGCGGTGAGTGCGGAGTACCCCAGCTTGCGCGACTGGCAGCCGGTGCAAGGGGTGTATTTCAACAGCAGTGATGAAGCCAGCTACGCGCCGGTGGCAGTGATTGGGCAGACGGTGAAAGACAACCTGTTCCCGGACAGTGATCCTTTGGGCCAGTTTCTGTTGCTCGACAGCATCCCGTTTCAGGTTATTGGCGTGATGGGTAGTCAGGGTGCCACCGACTGGGGAGACGATCAGGACGATGTGGTGTTCGTGCCCTTGTCGACCGGCACCCTGCGGCTGTTCGGCCAGAATTATCTGCGTTCCATCACCCTGGCAGTGGATGACGTTACCGCCATCGATGAGACCGAAACCGCAGCGGTTAACCTGTTGACCCAGCGTCACGGTAAGGAGGATGTGCGTGTTTTCAATATGGCGTCCTTGCTGGATATGGTCTCGGAAACCCAGAACACCCTGACGTTGCTGTTGGGCTCCATCGCGGCGATTTCATTATTGGTGGGGGGGATCGGAGTGATGAACATCATGCTGGTGAGTGTCACCGAGCGCATTCACGAAATTGGTATCCGCATGGCCACCGGCGCTCGTCAGCGCAATATCCTGCAGCAGTTTCTTACCGAAGCGGTGGTGGTGTCTGCGCTGGGCGGAGTGATCGGTGTGGTGATTGGGGTTTTGGTGGGCTGGCTGCTGGACGCTTTCGGCATGGCCATTGTGTTCTCGGTATCGGTGATGGTGGCTGCTTTTGTTTGCGCCGCTGGCATCGGCCTGTTGTTTGGCTTTGCCCCCGCGTTGAAGGCCGCGCGTCTGAACCCTGTGGAGGCACTCAGTAATGACTAAGGCAATGAACAAGGTGGCATGGGTGACGGTTTTTGTTCTGTTATCCGGCTGCGCCATGCGGTCCGGACTGGAGGCGCCCGAACAAAGCATGCCGGCACAGTGGCTTAACCAGCAGCAGGCCAGCGAAGCCATGGTGCATCACCCGCAATGGTGGCAGCAGTTCAACAGTGCGGAACTGGATCGGTTGGTGGACCAGGCGTTGGCGGCCAACACGGATTTACTGGCGGCGACGGCGCGGGTCGAGCAGGCGGATGCGCAACTCAGTCAGGCCGGTTCGGCCCTGTTCCCGACCCTGGGATTGGGCGCCGGGGGCAGCCGCAGTGGTGTATTCGGCGAAAGCGGTAGCAGTGAAAGTTACAACGCCTCCGTGAGTGCCAGCTACGAGCTGGACCTGTGGGGGCAGCTTCGCAATAGCCGTGATGTGGCGCGGGCCTCCCTGCTGGCCAGCCAGTTCAGTCGCGATACCGTGCAGCTCACCGTGATTGCCAGTGTGGTGAATACCTATCTGCAGGTACTGTATCTGCAGGACAACCTGGCGCTGTCGGAAGAAAACCTGGCGTTGGCCCAGCAAGTGCTGGATGTGGTGCAGGCCAAGGTGGAGAACGGTGCTGTCTCTCCCCAGGATCTGGCCCAGCAGAAAACCGTGGTTGCCAATGTGAAAGCGCAGTTACCGTCCTTGCGTCACCAGTTGCGGCAAAGCCGTTATGCGCTGGCGGTATTGGTGGGAGAAATGCCGCAGGCATTCCAGGTGGGCGGCGGTACCCTGAGCAACCTGCAGCTGCCGGAGATTCAGGCCGGTTTGCCGGATCAGGTGCTGGCCCAGCGCCCGGATATTGCCCAGGCCCAGGCCAGCCTGATGGCAGCGGACTATTCCGTGGCCGCCGCCCGGGCGGACTACTGGCCCTCCATCACGCTCACTGGCAGTGGCGGTTATGCCAGCAGCGCCCTGTCGTCGTTGTTCAATGGCGATGCGGTGTACAGCCTGGGCGTGTCGTTGGCGCAAACCCTGTTTGATGGCGGCGCCCGCAATGCGCGGATCGATCAGAGCAAGGCCGCCTGGCAAGAGCAGGTGGCCAGTTATACCGGCACCTTGCTGGTGGCCCTGCAGGAAGTGGAACAATCGCTGAGTAATGTGCAGGGGTTGGCCGAGCAACAACAGTATCGTGAAGAGGCATACCGGCAAGCCGAGGAAGCCTATCGGGTGGCGCAGGTGCGCTATCAGGAAGGAGAAACCGAACTCACCGATGTGCTCAGCGCGCAAAGCAGCTTTAACAGTGCCCGCCAGAACAGCCTGGATCTGATCTATAACCAGTATCAGTCGCGCATCACCCTGTACCGGGTATTGGGTGAAGGGGGTGAGGGGGATGAAGGGAGCAAGGCGCCAGTGGAATCCTGATGTGGCCCTTGGTTTGCCGCTTGATCCGCTAACCGACACAATACGGCGATCGACTCCAGCCTGTCAGGTCGCCCGTGCTGCCGCTTGTTTATCATCCCGAATACAGCTTTCCCTTTCCCGGCAAACACCGTTTCCCCATGGAGAAATTTGCTCGGCTGCATGGCCATCTGCGCAGCCGGGGCATTGCCCATGGTGATAACGAGTTCCGCCCCGGCCGGGCCAAGGCGACACTGTTAAGTCAGGCTCACTGCCCGCAATACGTCTCGGCCATGGTGGACGGGACGCTGGATGCCAGGGCGCTACGTCGCATGGGGTTGCCGTGGAGCGAAGCCTTGATGAAGCGCTCCTGCATTGCGCCTGGCAGGCTGCTGCCCCTCCCTTGCGTGCTCAGCGTGGCCTGAAACGTGCAGCTGTTGTGTCTTGTCTCGACGGTTAGGGTGGCTCCCTTTCCTAGAGGCAAGGCGCAGCAGATGTGCGTTTCAGGCCGCGCCTTTATGCCCGAACGGGTGCTTCGGGTCTTCCAGGCTGGCCCGTACTCGTTGTTGCAATTTCTCGATGGGTGGACACACACCTTCAACATTGCGCCTAGATTACGAGCCAGCCTGAAAGACTGAGCACACAAGGGAGGGGCAGCAGCCTGCTATGGGCACCTTGATGACCGCGCAGCTGGCACTGCAGCAGGGTATCGCCTGTCATCTGGCCGGCGGCACCCACCACGCCCACTACGATTTCGGTTCCGGTTTCTGCATCTTCAATGATCAGGCATTTGCGGTGCGTCAGTTACTGGACCGGGGCGTGGTGAAAAAAGCACTGATGTTTGATTGCGATGTGCATCAGGGCGATGGCACCGCAGCCATGCTGGCTGATGAGCCTCGGGCGTTTACCTGCTCCATTCATTGCGAAAAAAACTTTCCGGTACGCAAGATGAAAAGCGACCTGGATGTGGGGTTACCGCTGGGCATGACGGATCAGGATTATCTGGATACGGTGTTTGAGACGCTGGAGCAATTGCTGGATTGGGTGCAGCCGGATCTGGTTTTTTATGACGCCGGCGTGGATATCTTTCAGCACGATCCGTTGGGGCGCCTGCATATTTCCGAGCAGGGTATCGCCGATCGCGACCGGGGTGTCCTTGCCCGTTGCCGTCAGCGGAATGTTCCTGTGGCCACGGTGATCGGGGGCGGCTACGATGATGATCGTGACGCGCTGGCGCAGCGCCATGCCATCGTTATAGAGCAAGCTTTTGAGTTGAAAGTTGAAAGTTAAAAGTTCAAACGCGGTCAGGGCCGGTGATATGACATTACGTTTTGTGTCGCTTTTAACTTTCCACTTTTAACTTTCAACTGCTCCGAAGGAGCTCTCATGTCCAAAGCCCTGTTGATCATGGCCCATGGCAGCCGCAGTGAAACGGCCAACGACGAGTTTCGTGTGCTGGTGGACACCGTGGCGGAATCTGCCCACGCCGCCGGGCAGGAGTACGTGGCCGTATTGCCCTGTTTTCTCGAGTTGGCGACTCCCTCTTTGATTGAAGCGATTCAACAGCTGGAACATCAGCCGGTGAAAACCGTGCAGCTTTACCCGTTGTTCTTCAACAAGGGGAAACACGTGGGAAAGGATATTCCGGCACAAATTGAAGAGGCCCGCGAGCGTTTTCCTGATCTGGATATCGAATTGATGCACTATTTTGGCAGTGCCGTCGGGCTCGCACCGCTGGTGGTGCAACATCTTCAGGAACAGGAAAACTGACCCGGAACCGGCTGTCATGGATGACATGGAAACCACGCTTCAACGGATTTTTGCCAGCGAATCCCGCCGGGTACTGGCGACGCTGATTCGTCTGCTGGGAGATTTCGATCTGGCAGAAGATGCCTTGCAGGAAGCGTTCGTCGCTGCCCTGCGGCAATGGCCGGAAGACGGCGTGCCAGACAATCCCCGTGCCTGGCTGGTCTCTGCGGGGCGTTTCAAGGCCATCGATCAGTTACGCCGCCGTGCCTGTTACGACGCGCTATTGCGTGAGCAGGCGGATCACCTTGCCACCCAGGCGACGGTGGAAATGGAGATAGAGAATGCGGCCATCGAGGATGACCGGCTGCGCCTGATCTTCACCTGTTGTCACCCGGGGCTGGCGCCGCAAGCCCAGGTGGCGCTGACATTACGGGAAGTGTGTGGGCTCACCACGGAAGCCATCGCCCGGGCCTTTCTCAGCAAACCCGCCACTGTGGCCCAGCGGATTGTTCGCGCCAAGGGCAAGATCCGCGATGCGAAGATTCCCTACGAAGTGCCGGAAGGCGCGGCATTGGCGGAGCGTCTGCAGTCGGTCCTGCAGGTGATCTATCTGGTGTTCAACGAGGGCTATCTGGCGTCGTCTGGCGAGCAGGCGCTGCGCCATGATCTCAGTGAGGAAGCGATTCGCCTGGCGGAGCTGGTGCTGGCCTTGCTGGCGGAACGCACCGACCAGCCGGACCCGGAATGCCAGGGCCTGCTGGCGCTGATGTTGCTCCACCATGCCCGTAGGGCGACGCGCACGGATGCGCAAGGCGAGCTGGTGTTGCTGGAAAACCAGCAGCGCAGTCTCTGGGATCGACAGGAAATCCAGCGCGCCGATCAACTGGTGCGCCAGGCCTTGCTGTCACGGCGCTTCGGGCCTTATACCCTGCAGGCCGCCATTGCGGCAGTGCATGCACAGTCACCCAGCAGTGCAGAGACTGACTGGCAGGAAATCGTCGGGCTCTATGATCTGTTGATGCAGCATATGCCGACGCCCATCGTGGCGCTCAATCGGGCGGCGGCGCTGGCCATGCGTGATGGCCCGGAGGCTGGTTTGCAGGCACTGGCGCCGCTGATGGAGAACAAGGCCCTGCAAGGGTATCACCTGGCCCATGCCGCGCTGGCCGATATGCACCGGCAGTTGGGCCATCAGGACGCGGCGGCTCAGGCCTACACGCAAGCGCTGGCATTGGCGACGCAGCCGGCGGAAAAGCGCTTTCTGCAACAACGGCTTGCCGACCTGTCCGGCTAGCGATTTTATCCGCGGCCAGCGGAATGTTGAAAAAAACAGGAGCGCTGTCGAAAGCGGGGTTTCAGGTTCGACTAATGAGTGACCGACCCATAAAGGAGTTGAACATGAGCATTGAAGCAACCATCCAGGACCAGACTCGCCGCTGGCTGAAAGGCGCAGCCGATAATGATGTCGAGGCGATCATGGCCCTCTATCACCCGACTATCCGCTCATTCGATGCCATTCTGGCTATTCAGGTATCTGGCGAGAAAGCGTATCGGGCGCATTGGAAAAAATGCATGGAATCCTGCCCGGCGGAGCCGTTTTTCGAGATGCACGACCTGGTTGTGGAGGCATCCGATTCGCTGGCGGTGTCGCATAGCCTGACCCATTGCGGTGCCACCGTGGAAGGGGAAAAGCAGGGTGGCTGGATGCGCTGTACGCATGTGTGGAAACGCGATGGTGACCAGTGGAAGATTGTGCACGAACACTTTTCCTGCCCGTTCAATCCGGAGGACATGTCGCTGATTATGACGTGGCAATCGGAGCACGCACCGGTACCCTTTAATTAGGGTCTAACAGGCCCAGGAGAGCGTGATGAAATATCTATGTCTGGTGTATTACAACGAAGCGGCCATGCAGGAGCGTGGTGATGATCACTGGCAATCGCTTAACAAGGAGTGCCAGTCCTACAGCGGCGGCTTGCAGGAGTCTGGCGTGATGCTGGATGGCTCCGCCCTGCAACCGGTGTCCACGGCGACCACGGTGCGTTTGCGTGATGGGCAGGTGAGTGTCACCGATGGGCCCTTTGCGGAAACCAAGGAGCAACTGGCGGGCTTTTACCTGATCGATGCCAATGACCTGAACGATGCGATCCGAGTGGCCAGCCGTATTCCGCCGGCACGCTATGGCAGCATCGAGGTGCGGCCGGTGCGTGACATCTACGGTGAGTCGTCGGATGCCGTGCCCTACGCCGAAGCGCTTGCGCAACGCTAACCTTCGAACTAGTCGAAGGTCTTCGCGAATACCAAACCGCCCCACAGTACATTGCGGTCGCCCACCCCTTCTTTCAGTTCGGAGGTGTGGCCGCGCAGGACATAGCTGAGCCGATAGCCGTCGCTGAAGGCATAGGTGTAACCCAGCCAGGCTTCGGCGACGCCATGGTTCACTTCGTCGCTGTCGTAGCGCACGTCGCTGTCCCGGAACTGGCCTTGCAGAAACGCATTGTAGGCGCGGCCGACCAGCGCGATGCCACCCCACACATAGTGCTCGTTGTCTTCACTGGTGGCGGTGGTGTTGTTGCGTTCACCATAGCGGGTCAGCTCCGGGTTGCTCTGCCACCAGGGGCTGCGCAGGCGCCCGGCGCGAAAGCTCAGGCTCCAGCGCGCTTCAGTGAGGTAACCCACGGAACCTTCCACGGTGCTTTTCACTTCCAGATTGTCGCTGGAAATGGGCAGGGTTTTCTGCCGTGCCACCGCATAGCGAGCGGTGGGTTCGCCGCCATCGCTGATTTGGTGATCCCAGCCCTCCGCTTGTTCACTGCCGACGACCTTGTGCACACCATTTTGAATATTGCCGGCCAGGTCCAGCCCCAGGGCGCCCAGTGTCAGGGTGCTGTGCCAGGCCACCTGGTCGTCGGGATTCACCTGCACGCGGCTGCTGGAAAGATAGATCATGCTGGCATAGGGACGGTCGTCGTAGAGGGGCTCGGGCCGCTCTTTCTGTTCCGGGGTGAAACCGAAAATGCCGGCTTCAAAACTGTGGCCGCGAATCCGGCTACTGGACAGGCCATTGAGGCCCAGGGCGCTATCGATCCAGCCCAGCGGGGTGTCCAGGGAAAGCAGAAAATCCCGTGCCCGGGTGCCGGTGGCGGCCATGCTGAGGCCGTAGGTGTAATCCTGATCACGGGTGCCCGGCACCAGCATGTCGTTATCCAGGGTCAGTGCCCAGCTGCCGTTTTCGCGCTCCTGCTCCGGTTGAGCGCGGGGTTGGCGTGGGTGTATTTCGGCGAGTCCCGGGTCTGCGGCCCGGGCCAGCGGCGAGGCGGTGTCGGACAGGGACGCGGCAGCGGTCAGTGCCGGGCTCGCCAGCATGATGATCGCCAGTAGGCTGGCAACCCGGAAACCGGGGGAAGGAAAAAGGCTGTCGCGTGTGTTCTCTGTCATGGCTCCGTGTCCGTCTCACTCCGGGAGCGCGCAAGCGGCTCGCCGGAACTACAATTCAGTGACGCGTACGGTATGCCCCGCACGCGCATGGTCGGTATCGCGTTGCTGGGCGGTTGTTGCCTGTTTCTACAGAGAGTTGTTGTTCTGCCAGCGGCAGCGGCGCCATTGTCGAGCCGCTGAGTGTTCAATAGGACTAGGATCGGCGATGACTGTTCGATGAAACAGTGCGACAGCGTTGGCCATTTAATCGAATTTTTCGATTTATCCGGAACACGCCCTTATCTGCGGATGACAAGATTCCCGTCACTGCCGTCTTCTTCGGTCATTGAGCTTCGTTGCCCAGGCGGCGTAGCCTCAGTGACATATTCATGAGCTGACGCTCAACAGACAGTGATGAGAAGGAGAGCACGGTGGCAGAAGCATATATCGTAGCGGCGGTGCGTACCGCTGGTGGCAAGAAGAACGGTCGGCTGAGCAAGGTACACCCGGCGGATATGGGCGGTCGCGTTATCGATGCCGTGGTCGAGCGCACCGGTGTGGCGCCGGAAAAAGTTGACGATGTGATTTTTGGTTGTGTGAGCCAGATCGGCCCGCAGACCTTCAATGTGGCACGCACCTCCATCATGAGCTCCTGCCTGCCGGAGTCCGTGCCCGGGGTGACGATCGATCGCCAGTGCGGCTCTTCCCAGCAGGCGATTCATTTTGCCGCCCAGGCGGTGATGAGTGGCACCCAGGACCTGGTGATTGCCGGCGGGGTGGAATCCATGAGCCAGGTGCCCATCGGTTCTCCGGTGATGGCCGTCAAGGAAATGGGTAACCCGTTTACCGGTGAGATCAGCAAGCGCTACCCGGGGGAAACCTTCAGCCAGTTCCATGGTGCCGAGCGCATGGCGGAGAAATACGGGGTGAGCAAGGCGGAGCTGGATCAGTTCGCCTACGATTCTCACAAACGTGGGGCGGCGGCTACCGAGGCGGGCCGTTTCAAGGATGAAATCATTCCGGTGCCGGTGACCCTGGAAGACGGTACCCAGGAAGAGCATACCGTAGATGAAGGCATCCGTTGGGAGGCGGAGCTGGATGCGATCAAGGCACTGCAGCCGCTGCAGGAAGGCGGTCACATCAGCGCCGCCAACGCTAGCCAGATTACCGATGGTGCCTCGGCGGTGATGATCGCCAGCGAAAAGGCGGTGAAGGAGCTGGGCCTGACGCCGCTGGCGCGTATCCACGCCATGGCGGTGGTGGGTTCTGACCCGACCATGGTGCTGGAAGGCCCGATCCCGGCCACCGAGAAAGTACTCAAGCAGGCCGGCATGACCATGGCGGATATCGACCTGTACGAAGTCAACGAAGCGTTCGGCTCCGTGCCGCTGGCCTGGATGAAGGCAGTGGGTGCAGACTACGAAAAACTGAACGTGAACGGTGGCGCCCAGGCGCTGGGCCACCCGCTGGGGGCCACCGGTTCCAAGCTGATGGGCACGCTGGTGTATGAGCTGAAACGCCGTGGCGGCAAGTACGGTCTGCTGGCCATCTGTGAAGGCCTGGGCACCGCTAACGCGACCATTATCGAAGTGCTGTAAACGTTGTCGCTGGAAGTGAAAAGTTGAAAATGGAAACGCGGGCGGGCGTGTAGCGGGTCATCTGACATTCAGCTCCGTGCCTGCGCGTTTTTCAGCTTGAAAAAAGCCGCTCCGGTTTTCCGGGGCGGCTTTTTTGTGCGCACGGTTTTATTTGCAGGAGCCATGCTTGCATGGCGAAGGGTTCAGTCACGAGTTTCGAGTTTCGAGGAGCGAAGTGCAGAACCGGAAGCCCTCTCTTCGGATCCTGGGTTTTGCCTTTCGCCTTGGCCTTTGCTTTTGCCTTTCGCACCTCGCAACTCGTCACTCGTATCCCGATACCGTTTCCGCGCCAGGGCCGCTTAGCGAATCAACTGAGCCTTTCCACCAGCCAGACTCCGGCCAGTATCATGATGGCTACTGACCCCACCGGCACAAAGACGCGCTTGTACAGCGCCGTATCCCGGGCCAGATAAGCCAGCGGCACAAACAGCAGCACGATGGCGATCTGCCCCAGTTCCACACCGATATTGAAGCCCAGCAGCGGCAACACAATGCCGTCGCCCATCAGCCCGAGATCCGCAAGCACTGACGCAAACCCCAGCCCGTGCACCAGACCAAACACGAAAGCCATGATCCAGCGTTTCGGAAACAGCCCCGGTAGCAGATTGGCGGCGGCGCCGAGCGCGACGGTGAGGGCGATGGCGGATTCCACCAGCCAGGCGGGCAGGGTGATGATGCCCAGCGTGGCCAGCGCCAGCGTCAGCGAATGGGTGACGGTGAAGGCGGTGACGATGGCCACGGTCTGGGTCAGGGCACCACGCATGGTGGGTGCCGGCTGCCAGCCGCCCCGTTGCCATACCAGCACGGCGGGAAACAGCAGGGTGAGCAGGAACAGGATGTGGTCGTAGCCGATCAGGATGTGGTGGATGCCCTGATGCACAAACCCCTGAAAGGCCTGCCATTGCCCGGCGCCACTGCTATCGAGCTGGTGGCGACGTTGTTTGTCGCTGAATGTCACCGCCAGCTCGACGCCGTCGTGGTTCGATCTGAGCAAGCCGTGGTGACTGGGGTCCCGGTCGAACAGGAAGCGGTAATGAACACCCAGCTGTGCCGGTGCGGCGGGGCAAGTGCCCTGAAAATGCAGGGCGGCGTAGGTGCCGTCCACATGGTCATTGGCCTGCAAACCGGTGAGCGTGAGCGGGCAGGGTTGGGCTGTCTCGCCTTGCCCTGTCTGCACGGTGAGCATGGGCAAAATTTGCTGCGCCAATTCGGGTTGGCGGTTACGCAGCTCCCCCCAGGTGATGTTGCCATCGTTGTTGCTGTCCAGGTCGATCACCAGTTGCAGATCGCGCAGGGCAATATCCCAGCGGCCGGTAATGTCTGGACTGCTGGCGGTGCTGTTCAGGGTCAGGTAGCTGTCGCTGGGTTTATGGGCAAACGCCGGGGCGCAGGCGAGAAGCAGCATCAGTATCAGGCAATGCTTCATGGTTGGGCCTCCGGCCAGTGCGCTTGGAGGGCGGCGTCATGAACGCCGTGGGTGTCGATGAAATCCCGTGCGGTGGCCCGGGCAGCATCGTTGTCGGCGGCGGTGGCCGCCGCGAGCAACAGGCGCAGGTCGGTGAGCTCCTTTTGCTGCTGCCAGTTGTCCCGGGCCACGGCAAGGGCCTCGGTGGGCGACGGGACGACCTGCAGCAGGTAGCGGGCATGCTCACGTTGATGCACGGTGCGGCCAGCGAGTTCCGCCGCGTCCAGCCGTTGCTGATAGGCTTGTTGCCACTGCTCTGCCTGCGGATGCTGGCTTCTCTTGCCGGCAATGGCCAGGCGCAGCAGGGCATTGTCCCGGTCCTGCCAGTTTTTCAGATCCGCAATCACGGCGTCGGAGTGACCTTGCTGTAACCACAGGTCGTTTTGCAGGTAGCGCAAATAGGCATCCTGTGGGGCGAGCGCCAGGGCGGCATCCAGGGCCTGTTGCGCCCGTTCCGGTTCGCCCTGCTGAATGGCCATTTCGGCAATGAGAGTCTGCAACCAGACGCTCTGGGTGGTGTCGCTAACCAGTGGGCTATCGGCCAGCGACTGCAGGGTGGCGTAGGCGCGCTGATGTTGGCCTGTCATGGCCTGCACACTGGCCTGGCATAACACCACCGTCGTCGGTGGCAGGCTGTTGGCCGCGTTGCCACAGGCTTGCCGGGCGGCATCGAACTGGCCCTGAACCCGTTCGATGTTGGCCAGCATCAGCCAGCCCTGGCCCTGGTTGGGGTGCTGTTCCAGCAATTCCGTCAGGCGGGTTCGGGCCCGGGTGAAATGGTGGCGTTGTTGCTCGATGTCTGCCCACAGCAGGCTCACTGCCGGGGAGGGCGGCTGTGAAAACGGCCTCAGGGTGCGTTGTGCATAGCCGAGAAAACGCGGGGCGCCTTGCTGGCGACCGTAATCAATCTGGGCCCGGGCCAGGCGCAGTGCATCGGCCTCGTTCTGTGGTGGGCTGGCGGGGGTCAGGGCCCGTTGCGAGTCCGACAAGGTGGCCAGCACCGTGTTGTCATTGTCCGGGGTGTAGGGGGCTGCCCGGGTCGTGCTGACCAGTAGCCCCCCGCAGAGAATCAACAGTAAGGCCGCCGGAAACCGGCGGCCTGTTTGGGGGTTAGTCCAGGACACTGTTATAGGCATCCTCGTTGCTGTTGGTCTGATTCCGGAAACGCAGGTTGTTCACGCTAACCGGGTCGGTGGTGTCACTGGTGGTGGCCAGCTGGGTTTTCACAAAAGCCGTGTAGTCCACCGTGGCTTGTGCCCGGGGCGGTGGCGGGTCGTTGTCATCGTCACCGCCGCAGGCCACAAGCCCGAGGGTGGCCAGTGAAACCGTGGTTGCCAGTAATAAACGCATGATGTCCTCCTGTAATGGGGCGCGGTTACGGCGCGGCGGCCACGTTGTCGGCACCGGGCAGCGGCGTGTTCAGGTACGGAAAGGTAGTCAGGTAGGCAGCCGGATCGGGCAGGGCGCCGTCATTGACGATGGCACCACCGTTGACCTGACTGTCCTGGGTGCCGCAATTACCGATTTCACCACCGGGATCGGCGCCGTTCACATCCGCTCCGCAGAGGAAGCCTTCGGCGGCGGTGAGGGCGATATCCACCACGTCATCCACCGGGCGACGACCGTTGGGGAAGCCGGCAAAGTCACCCCCGGCAACACCGAGGTCCACCTGGGCACCGGCGGCGGTGGCCGGGATGCCGGTATTCAGGCGCAGCATTTCACTGGGGGTTACGGTGGGCAGCTGGGTGACACCGGGGACACCGGTGAGGAACACAGTGACCAGATCGTTACGTGGGGTTTCCGGCGCCGGCACGCTGAACAGCACATTCACCAAAGCTGGCAGGCTTGGGTTGGTCACATAGGTGGCGAACTGGCCATCATCTTTCGGTTCACTGGCGTTGAAACGGTCTTTGTCGGGCAGGCCGATGACCACTTCGTTCACCAGGGGTGAGCCGAGGCGTGATACCTGGGTATAGGCGCCGCCTTTCACGGCCGGGCCTTTGGCATCGGTGCTTGCGGTGGTGCTGGAGCCCTGCGGCGCCGGGTTGATGACGCTGGCCTGACGAACGCTGGCGGTGGTCCAGCCACCGACAACGGTGTTGTCGCCGGTCAGGCAGTCCGCCGGGACTTCCAGAGCCAGGCTGGTGACGTTTTTGTCGTCAAGAATGTTGTTGCGCGAATCCCGGGCGCCCAGTGGGTCGAGCGCTACCAGGTCGAACACTTCGCCCAGGTTCACCACAAAGCCTTCCTGGCGTTGGCCAACGAACACTTTGCCCGGCATGGGGCAGTCGGGGAGCGTGACGTCATAGATGAAACTGTCGGCGTAGGTGGCGTAATCGTTGATCGATTTTGTGCCAATGTTGTCCACCGGTTTGGCAAAGGTGTCGTCACCACTGCCGGCGTGGGTGATGTTTTGAACGTTGCCGGTGCGGCGATCGCCGGTGATCATTTTGACGGTGTAGCTCTCCAGCACGTTTTGGGCGCTGGTGTCGTTGGCGGTGATGGCGCCGATGTTGATCAGCGGTACCGGCACGTCAGTGCCGCCCACATTGACCGTGGCGTTTTTGCGTTCTGTATTGAATTGAAACTGGAAGGTGATGTCTTCCATGGCGTTGCCGTCATTATCGATATGGATTTCGTAAATGGCGTCATCGTCCAGGGAAAAATAATTGGGACCGCCATAGGCATCCTGCAGGGGCAGGTAGTTGGCGATCAGGGTCACATACCCGTCACGGCCGGACTCATAGCTGTTGAACATATAGAAGTCCGTGCCATCGACTTTGGGCATGCCGGTGATGAACGGGGCCTCGCGGTGGCTGGATGCCAGCGCGGTGCTGCTGGCCAGCAGCGCGGCGGCGGTACAGACCGCGGGTAAGAGAACAGGGCGGCGTAACATACGAACACTCCTTTTATTTATGTCTCTACGGTACGCAGCAGGTCGCCTGCCGGATGCAAAAAATATTTTGTTTTTTTCTGCATCCGTTATGCGGTTTTTCACGTATTACTAACAGGTAAGCTGTCATTAAGGAGGTCTACTCAACGGCACGTCCGGAGAACCTCGTTATGGCAGCAAAGGAAGGCATGCTGGTGGATCAGCTGGCAAAAGTGGCGCAGGGCGATCGCGCTGCCTTTGCGGGGCTGTATCAACAAACCAGTCGTGCGGTGTACGGACAGTGCATGCAATTGTTGCGTGATAATGACGAGGCCAATGACGTGCTGCAGGAAACCTATATTCAGGTGTGGCATCACGCCGGTGAATACCATGCGGACCGGGGATCGGTACTGACCTGGATGATGTCGATCTGTCGGTACCGGGGGCTGGATGCATTGCGTCGCCGGCGTACCGATGTGGCGTTCGATACGGTGGCCCAGAACCATGCCTGCGAGAAACCTGGGCCCATGCAGAATGCAGGCGACATGGTGGATCGGCAGCGCTTAAGTGATTGTTTACGCGATCTGGATGAGCGTTATCGAAACAGTATCGAGATGGCCTATTTTCGTGGCTTCACCCATCAGGAGCTGGCGGTTGCCATGGGGCAGCCTCTGGGGACCACGAAAAGCTGGGTGCGCCGTGGGCTCAATGTCTTGCGTCAGTGCCTGGGTTCATGAAGCCGGATAACCCTGAACGTAACCATGCGCTGGCGGCGGAATATGTGCTGGGCACCCTGCACGGCGCGGCGCGAAAACGTTTCGAACGCTGGATGATGCTGTCGCCCAAATTGCGTCGGCAGGTGTGGCTGTGGGAGCGGCGTTTGCAACCGTTCAATGAGTCTGCGCCCAGCATGCAGCCGCCGGCCGATGCCTGGGATGCGCTGGAGCGCCGGTTGTTTTCCGCGCCAGAGACGGCGGCTGAGCCCCGTGCCGCTGCCTGGTGGCAGTCGGCGTTGCCCTGGCGCTGGACCACAGGCATTGCTGTGGCGGGGTTGATGGCGTTATTGATCTGGACGCCGGTGCCGCCGAAAGCCCCGGAGAGTGGATTGGTGGGGGTGGTGCAGGGAACACAGGCGCAACCATTGTGGGTGTTGAACGCCTCCCGGGGAGACCACAGTCTCACATTGCGTTCATTGCCGCCCACGTTGCCGGCAAGCGATGATCAGGATTATGAGCTGTGGTTGTTGCCGGAATCCGGGGTGCCGATCTCGTTATCGGTATTGCCGACCGAAGGGGCAGAGTTGCGGATTACGCTGAGTCATGAGCAGGTGAAACAATTGCTGCAATCCCGTTCCCTTGCGATCAGCTTGGAGCCCCATGGCGGTTCACCGACAGGGCAGCCCACCGGGCCGGTGGTGTATCAGACTCAGCTTGTGGATTTATAGCAGGGCAGGCGAGCCGGGTGCTGGCCTGCGTTGATGCGGCGTCAGCTGCCGAGTTCGCTTTCGGCGATTTCCAGCGCTTCCATGGCGTCCAGTAGCTCCCCTTCCAGGGCGTCGTGCTGTTTCTTCAGGCGAGCCTGATCCCCCAGCAGACCGTTCATTTCGTCCTTGCGGTTTGGGTCGGTGTACAGCGCGTCATCGCCCAGCCTGTCTTCCACTGTGGCCAGTGTGTCACTGCATTGGGCCAGTTGTTTTTCCAGGGTTTCCACCTGCTTTTTCAACGGCCGTAACTGTTGGCGTTGTTGGGCGGCTTGCTGGCGGCGGGCCTTGGCGTCCTGGCCATCGCTGGCTTTCTCTTCTTTCACCGGTTTGCCGTCGCGGCGGTTTTGTTGCAACCAGCGGGCGTAGTCGTCCAGGTCGCCATCGAAATGGCTGACGCCGCCGTTGGCCACCAGGAAAAAATCGTCCACGGTGGTTTCCAGCAGGTGGCGATCGTGGGAGACCATCACCACCGCCCCTTCGAAGGCTTGCAGGGCCAGGGTCAGCGCTTCGCGCATGTCCAGGTCCAGGTGGTTGGCGGGCTCATCCAGCAGTAGCAAGGCGGGTTTTTGCTGGACGATCATGGCCAGCGCCAGGCGGGCTTTTTCGCCGCCGGAAAAACGCCCGATGGGGGCGAATACATCATTCCCCTGAAAGCCGAAGCGGCCCAGTTCGCTGCGCAATTGTGATTCGCTCCATTGCGGGTAGAACCGGGACAGCATCTGGTAGGGGGTGTCGTTGGCGTCCAGGCGATCCACCTGTTGCTGGTGGAAGTAACCGATTTTCAGATCATCGTTTTTTTCAAAGTGACCGCCCAGTGGGGGAAGCTCGCCCACCAGGGTACGTACCAGGGTGGATTTGCCCGCGCCATTGGGGCCGAGCAGGCCGATGCGGGTTTCCGGACGCAGGCTCAGGTTCACCTGGTCGAGGATCACCGCATCAACGCCGTTATTGCGATAGCCGCATTGCACCGCGTCCAGGTTCTCCATGGGGTTGGGCAGTTTTTCCGGGCTGTGAAAATCAAAACTGAAGCCGGAATCCACATGGGCGGGGGCAATCAGTTCCAGTTTTTCCAGCGCCTTTACCCGGCTCTGGGCCTGCTTCGCCTTGCTGGCTTTTGCCTTGAAACGGGTAATGAATTTTTGCAGGTGGGCGACCTGGGTCTGCTGCTTGTCATGCATCTTCTGCTGCAGTGCCAACTTTTCGGCGCGCTCGCGTTCGAAATCGGAGTAGCCGCCGGTGTACTGCTTCAGGCTGTTGTGTTCGATGTGCAGAATCTGGGTGACGATGGCATCCAGAAACGCCCGGTCGTGGGAGATCACCAACAGCGCTCCGGGCTGCTGAATCAAATAACTCTGCAGCCAGAGAATGGCATCCAGATCCAGGTGGTTGGTGGGCTCATCGAGAAGCAACAGGTCCGCGTCGCTCATCAGCACCTGGGCCAGGTTCAGACGCATGCGCCAGCCGCCGGAAAAACTGGAGACGGGCTGCTGCTGTTGAGCTTCGCTAAAGCCCAGACCGGCCAGCAGGATGGCGGCGTTGGCCGGTTGTTGCCAGGCGTGCAGGGCGTCCAGCTCGCCGTGGGTCAGGGCAATGGCGTGGTTGTCGCCGGCCTGTTCAGCGGCCGCCAGTTTACGCTCGGCGGCGCGCAGGGCGTGGTGGCCGTCCAGCACATAATCGATGGCGGGTTGTTCCAGCGCGGGGACTTCCTGGGCCATCATGGCCAGGCGCCAGTCGGCAGGCAGGTTGAGGTTGCCGCCGTCGCTCTCCAGCTCGCCCATGATAAGCTTGAACAGCGAGCTCTTGCCGCTGCCATTACGGCCCACCAGACCTACGCGCCAGCCCTTGTGCAGGACCAGGTTGGCATCTTCCAGCAGCAGGTCGGGGCCGCGGCGAAGGTTGATATGTTCGAGAGACAGCATGGTGAGCCTATTTTCAAGACAGTGGCCTGCGTGCCGTGACAGACGTGCAGGAAACCGGCGCAGTGTAAGCGATGGCCTGTTCAAGCACCAACCTGCCCGGGGAGGTGAACCAGGGGATGCCCGTGAATGATGAGATGAAAGCGGATCTGTGGCGTTTTGCGCTGGGGCGCTGGCAGGACAAGCGGTTCGAGAAAGCCTGCCTGCATCTGCAGGACGATTATCAGGTGCCAGTATCGCTACTGCTGTGCGGCTTGTGGCTGGCGGCGTCGGGCAAGCAGCCGGATGCCCGGACGGGTCGACGGCTGGCGGAGCTGGCGGAGCCGTTCGAAGCGGATTATCTGCGCCCCCTGCGCCAGGTACGCCGCAAGGCCGCACAGGATGAGCGCTTGCCCGAGTTCAAACGCCAACTCCAACAGGTAGAGCTGGAGGGCGAGCGCTGGTTGCTGACTACCCTGCCTTCCTTGTGCGAGAACTTGTTGCCGGCGGGCAAGCCGGTGGATGCCATGGGTTGGTTGCTGGTGCTGGTCCCGGAAACGGCGCAGTGTGAAGGGTTGCAGAAATCGCTCAATGATCTGGTTGCGCTTTAGGCATTGCGACGAAGCCGCTGTAGGAGTACCTCTTGAGGTGCGAATCCGAGCCTTGGCGAGGAAACGGTATCGCAGCTACTCCCATCTCTTTCTCAGGAAAAACTGTCAAGCCCTGACATTCCTGATCGTCCCCGGATCAAGTCCGGGGCAGGCTCTTCGCCCGATTCCGCGTTCACACGCGATTCGCACCTCAAGTGGTGCTCCTGCAGAAATCGCGTGTTACCACTTTCAACTTTGAACTTTCCCCCCTGCGCTGCCATTCTTCCTGTCCACGTTTTATTCGGACCCTTCCATGAGCACCGACCTGGACTTTGATCGCGATCACCTCTGGCACCCCTATACGTCTACTTCGAAACCCCTGCCCACTTTTCCTGTGGCCAGTGCGGCCGGGGTGAGGCTGACGCTGGATGACGGGCGTGAATTAGTGGACGGCATGTCGTCCTGGTGGGCGGCGGTGCATGGCTATAACCACCCGGTGTTGAATCAGGCGGCCAAGGACCAGATCGATCGTATGGCCCATGTGATGTTCGGGGGGCTGACCCACGAACCGGCGGTGGAACTGGGCAAAAAATTGGTGGCGTTGACGCCGGATCCACTGGAGAAAGTGTTTCTGGCTGACAGCGGTTCGGTGTCCGTGGAAGTGGCGATCAAGATGGCCTTGCAGTACTGGCTGAGCCAGGGGCATACCGGCAAGGACAAGCTGCTGGCCCTGCGCAACGGCTATCACGGTGATACCTTCGGCGCCATGGCAGCCTGTGATCCGGTCAACGGCATGCATTCGCTATTCAGTGGCGTACTGGCCAAACACTATTTTGCTGACGCGCCGCAGTGCCCCTACGACAGTGATTTCGAAACGGCAGATCTGGATTCCATCCAGCAGATGCTGGCGGCTCACCATCAGGAGATCGCCGCCGTGATTCTGGAACCGGTGGTGCAGGGCGCTGGGGGCATGCGCATTTATCATCCGACCTATCTGAAAGCCGTGCGCGCCTTGTGTGACGAATACGGTGTGTTGCTGATCTTTGATGAGATTGCTACCGGGTTTGGTCGCACGGGTAAAATGTTTGCACTGGAGCATGCCGATGTGTGCCCGGATATCCTTTGCCTGGGCAAGGCGATTACCGGGGGCTACATGACTCTGGCGGCTACGTTATGCACCGATCAGGTAGCAGCAGGGATTTGTGAGGGGGAGGCCGGTGTGTTGATGCACGGACCAACCTTTATGGGCAACCAGCTGGCCTGTGCCGTGGCCAACGCCAGTATCCAGTTACTGCTGGATTCCGGCTGGCAGCAAAAAGTGGCCGCCATCGAAGCTCAGCTCAAGAACGAACTGCTGCCGTTGAAGGCGCTGCCTGCGGTGGCCAATACCCGGGTGTTGGGTGCCATTGGGGTGATGGAAATGAAAGAACCGGTGGCCATGGAGCAGGTGCAGGCACGCTTTGTGGAGCTGGGTGTGTGGATTCGCCCGTTCGGCAAGTTGGTCTACATCATGCCGCCATTCGTGATCGAGCCGGAGGATTTAAGCAAGCTCACCGGGGCGATGCGGGATTTGGCGGAGGGCAGTTGACGTTAAGACCTAACTTTCTACAAACCCGCTGTAGGAGTTCCCTTCCAGGGGACGAACCTCGCGAAGCGAGGCTACAAGAGTTTTTACCTGCCGCACTGTCATGAGTCGATCTAGAACCTGATCGCCCTGCGGGCAATTCCGCGTTTACACGCGGTTCGTCCCCTGGAAGGGAACTCCTGCAGGTGGTTTACCGAAACCCCGGCATGGTCTGTATCAGGTGCCGTTGCACCTCCAGCCATTCGCCGATTAGCCGCCAGTGTTGCTGGTCTTCAAGATGGCGGGAGACGGCGGCGTCCATGATGCCTTCACCCTGGCTCATGGCCTGCACGTAGAGCTGGGTATCACGCAAGGTCACCAGGTAGGGAATTTTCAGGCTGGACAGAAACTGGCGCAGGGCTTCGTACATTTTTGTGCGAGTGCGCGCCCGGTTGGCGATCACGGCCAGCCGGCGGGGACGACGTCGATAGCTGGGGGTAAGCATGACGCTTTGCAGAAACCGGGTAGTAGCGCGGATATCAATGGGGCTGGGCAGCACAGGAACCAGAACCACCTGGGAGAGTCGTAACAGGTGATCCAGCTGGTGCGGATCCAGCCCGGCAGGGGAATCGATGATCACCAGGTTGCCGGCCTGGTCCAGGCGCTGCTGCAGACGGCCCAGGGAAACCGGTTCGCCGGCAGGCCAGCTGAGGGTTTGAATGGTGGGTGACTTGCGCATTTTCAGCCACTGGGTGGCAGACTGTTGTGGGTCCAGGTCCATCAGGCATACCGGACGCCCCAAGGCCTCGAAGTAGCAGGCCAGATTGGTGGCGATGGTGGTTTTGCCGCAACCCCCTTTGCTGTTTGCGACCAGAATCACCAAACGCGATGCGTGGGGGCGATGCTGGGAGCCGATCCCCGTGGATGGGCTGTTCTGTGCGCTGTTCATACCGTTTCTTTATGGTTATTTCGTATGATTCTACCTGCCCCTAATGCCGGTGCGGTGACCGTCGGAAGAAAGGGTGATTGTGCTCACAAATTCAACACTACCGCAAAAGTGGCACCAGTGATGTAAATTGTGATGTTATTTTGCTCCCACCGGGAACTCGATCCCGTGAAGAGGCTCAATACAGGGGAATCCGGCATTATGCGTTTCTTGCTCATTATTGTGGTGCTGCTGCTGGCAGTGCTGGCGGCATTGTTTATTGTGCCGCTGGGTGGCGGTAAGCCACTGTTGGACTGGCAGCATGTGGAACAGAACTGGCAACAGCCGGAAAAATTGTTCGATGGGAGCCTGTCTCCCTGGCTGGAAAAAAAGGGAGACACGGAGCTGTATCGCTGGCGTGACCCCGATGGAAACTGGCAGTATGGCCAGATTCCGCCGCCAGGTGTGTCGGCGGAACCCATTACGGTAAAGGCCCCGGACACCATCAGCGCGGAAGAGATGCGCGGTGGCAAGGGGCTTGAAGAGACACAACAGAAACAATAACAGTAAGCCAATTGGAGGCAGAATGAAGAAATTGGGAATCGTGCTGGCAGGAACGGTCTTGCTGGCAGCCTGTGGTCAGGAAAGCGCAGAAGTGAAAACGGACGACCAGAAAGCGTCCTATGCTTTGGGTTTCCGCAGTGCCGAGCAGATGCGCAGCCTGGAAAACCTGGACCTGGATGCCATGGTTGCAGGCCTGCGTGATGGCTTCGACGAGAAGGGCGAGTCCCGCCTGGGTGATGAAGACCTGGATCAGCTGATTCGTGATTTTCAGGGTCGCATGATGGCCGCTCAGCAGAAGAAGGTTGAGGAAGAAGCCGGCAAGAACCTGGAAGCCAGCGAAAAATTCCTGGCGGAGAATGCTGAACGTGACGGCGTGACCGTTACCGACAGCGGCATGCAATACGAAGTGCTGGCCTCCGGTGAAGAAGGGGCCCCGTCTCCGACTCTGAACGATACCGTGGAAGTGCACTACCACGGCACACTGCCCGACGGCACTGTGTTCGACAGCTCAGTAGAGCGTGAGCAGCCTGCCACCTTCGGCCTGCAGCAGATCATTCCGGGCTGGCAGGAAGCGTTGCCGATGATGAAGGAAGGCGACAAGTGGAAAATCGTCCTGCCGCCATCACTGGCTTATGGTGAGCAAGGTGCGGGTGGCGACATCGGCCCGAACCAGGTGCTGATTTTCGAAATCGAGCTGCTGGATGTGAAAGGCAGCGGTGATGAGGCAAGCGCCGACGAGGAATAAATCCCGTCGTCTTATGCTTCAACAAAAAGGGCGCCTTCGGGCGCCCTTTTTGGTTTGTGAGCATTTCTGCAAGGCCGCAGCGGAGCAACGACCCAGATGCGAGTTGCGAGAAGTGAGTTTCGAAAACCAAAACCCCACTCACGGATTTTGCCTTTCGAAACTCGCTCCTCGTGACTCGCTTTTCTGCCAAGCCGGTTCGCGCTTCATACTCGCAGAGCACAGAGAGCGGCGCTCCTACATTTAACCTTGAAGCGCGGAGCACGGCGGCTGCTGTTGCACGCCATGCATTGCTTCGTGTTGCAGCTTGTAGCTTGCCGCTGCCTTTAGTGCGTCGCCTGCTGCCGCGGCGGTTCTTGCTGGTGGATGCTGAGAATCAGCTGGTCTTCCAGGGCAAAGCGTTCTTCCAGGGTTTCCATCAGTGCACTGATGCGCTGAGGTAACACCTTGCGCTGGGCCAAGCACTGGTTCGGATGTTCGAAGTCTTCATTGAAAGCCAGGGCAGCATCGGTGGAGGTGTCCAGCTTCTGCATAATCTGCCGGGTCAGTGCCGGGTTCTCCCGGTGAAAGTGGCGGGCTTCGTTAACCAGTTCCCGATATACCTCGAAATAGCCGGCACTGATGTAGTCCATCAGTAGCTGACAGAATCGCTGTACCTGCCGGTGCATGGGTTGCGGGTTGTCGTACGGTTGGGGGGTAGAAAGGCCTTTCAGGCCCTGCATGGTGCACAGCAGCACAATCAGCTGTTGGCGTTCATCCAGCCAGGCCTGAACCAGGGCTTCGATACGTTGCCATTGAGCCAGTGCTGCAGATGTGGAACTCGCCATTGTGTTCCCTCCTTAGTGAATGGCTGAGACTGCCTTGGGCCGGGGGTACGAACGGTGCCGTACGAGCGGACGTCTGATTCTTCAGCAGGGCTATCGAGACTAGGATGGAGCGTGGCGAGGGCGCAATGGGCAGAAAGTGACCTTTTCGCGGAGTGGGTGGAAACAGTGAAAAAAACAGCGTGGCGTCAGCCACTTGCTGATAAAGACGGATTTTTTATAAGGCAGGGGCTTTTAGTGCTTTGTAACTAGTGCTTTGTAACGGCAGGCGTGTGGCGTGCAGCCCCTGTTGCGGCTCTTACAGATATTGCGCCACCCAGGGCCACAGCCAAGGCAGTGCGATGGCGGTGACCAACCCACACAGGCCCAGCGCCAGGCCCGCAAAGGCGCCGGCTTTCTCGCCGTATTCGAAGGCTCTGGCGGTGCCGATGGCGTGGGCTACCAGCCCCAGTGCAAAGCCTTTTACCCGGTGGTCGGTAACCTTGAGCAGCCGGAAGATGGGGCCGGCGGAAAGCGCGCCGACAATGCCGGTGATGGCCACGGCACCGGCCGCCAGCGAGACGTAGCCGCCGGTGGATTTCACCACTTCCACGGCAATTGGCGTGGTGATGGATTTGGGGGCCAGCGAGCCCACGACTTCCGCGGGCGCACCCAGCCACCAGGCCAGCCCCACCGCGATGGCGGCTGAGATGAAGGCGCCGAGAATGGTGGCGATGACAATGGGGGTAAGCACGCTGCGCACAGTGTGGAGTTGCCGGTATAACGGCCAGGCCAGGGCAACGGTGGCCGGGCCCAGCAAAAAGGCAATGATCTGGGTCTGGTCGCGGTATTCCTCGTAGTCCACATTCACCAGCGGCAACACGATAATCACCGGGATGGAGGCCACCAGAAACGGGTGAAACACGGGCAGGCTGTTGCTGCGGCCGTAGATCCAGAGGGCGAAACGGTAGCTGGCCAGCGTCAGTAGCACACCAAACAGGGGGGTGTGTGCCAGCCCGGCCAGGTTGTCCAGGTTAGCCGGCATGGTCGTCTCCATGGGCTTTGCCTGTGGCTTCCTGGTGTTTGCCGCCCAGCAGCTTTTTCAGCATCAGGGTAACCACGATCATGCTGAGCAGGGTGCCCAGCACCACGGCCACGCCCAGCGCCAGGGCGTACTCTTCGTAGCGGTGCCACTGCAGCACGATGCCGACCCCGAGGGGAAAAATCAGCAGACTGATGTGTTTGATCAGGGCACCGGCGGCCGGGGCCACCCGTTGCGTGAACGGGGCTTCCAGCAATAGTGCCAGCAGCAATAGCACCATGCCGACCACGGAAGCGGGTAGGGGAATGCCAGTGAGGCGAATAACCACCTCACCGAAAAACTGGAATAACAGCAGGATCAGCAGACCATCGATCATAGCGGGCTCAGCGGGGCAGCGGGCGGAACATCTGGATCAGGGCAACGATCAGCAGGCCGGCAAACACCACCATGGACCAGGCCGGCAGGCTCAGGCCGAGAAAGGACCAGTCCATTTCGGCGCACTCGCCGGAACCGGCCAGCACTTGCTGGAGCACATTCTGCAGGGGGAATACGTCGAGCATGTAGTCCAGCCCGGGGCCGCAGGCGGGCACCTGGTCCGCCGGCAGGTTCTGCAACCAGATATGGCGTGCTGCCACGGCGCCACCACCGAGGGCAGCCAGGGCGGTCAGCGCGCCGTAGATGCGCACCCCAACGCCTTTCGGGCCGTGCAGGCTGGCGATCAGCAGGATCACCGCCCCGACGATCACGCCGACGCGCTGGAAAATACACAGCGGGCAGGGTTCCAGTCCATCCACGTGTTGCAGGTAAAGGGCGCCGGCCATGGCGGCCAGACAGGCAAGGAATGCGAGGATGTTCAGCGGGCGTGGAGCAGGAATGAAGGACGGCATGGGGCGGCTCTTTTCGTCGGGGACCGGCGAAGGGTAGGCAAAAGCGCCGATGGCGGCAAGGGCGAAGGAGGACGGATGTTCACGCACTGTGTCGGGTGCGGGCGAGGCAGGACATGATGCCTGCATCGCGACCTGCGCCAAACGTGAGAATTATCTGATCCTTTTTGCGGATTTGTCTCAGGCTTGTTTGGCGTTTTTCTGCTGCAGGTTACGGTCGTGCCAGGCGTCGATACCGGCCTGCCAGCCGTCAAACCACCATTGCGTCAGCGGGGCATCCGTATAGGGGCAACGATTGCTGTCGCCGCCGGACATGCCCCACATGCATCCCTGATTGTACGCTTTTTCGCACTGCTCCCGGTCTGGAGACATGCCCTTGCTCCTTGTCACGTTCCATTGAGAGTAGCACTACGGTGCTATTTGCATAGCGTGCGAGTCCGCATTTTTGTTGTGCAAATGCAGCAAGAGCGATCTGTGTGCAGCGTTAGCGGTGCGCTATGCAACGGAATGTGTCGCAGTGCAACGTGCCGTTGGCAGGGCGGAGCAAGCCAGAGAGAGAGGGAGATGGAGTGAGGCGGGGCTGCAGCGGTCCCCGTGGAGGGTGGGAGTC
>NZ_PBSH01000053.1 GCF_002726155.1 Alcanivorax sp.
CAAGTTCGGCCTGAGTGCGCCGCAGCTGATGGCGGCCATCGAGCATTGCCGTGCCGCCGGGCGGCTGGACTGCGTGAAGCTGCTGCATTTCCACCTGGGCTCTCAGGTGGCGAATATTCAGGATATTAAAGCAGGCATGCGCGAAGCGGCCCGTTACTACACCGAGATGCGCGCCCTGGGCGCGGCAGTGGAAACCGTGGATGTGGGCGGCGGCCTGGGGGTGGATTATGAAGGCACCCACTCGCGCTCTTATTGTTCCATGAACTACGGCGTGGCCGACTACGCCCGCCATATCGTGCAGACCCTGCAGCAGCAGTGCGCGGAGCACGGCGCGCCGGAGCCGAACATTATTTCCGAATCCGGTCGGGCGCTGACTGCCCACCACGCGGTGCTATTGGTGAACATCACCGATCAGGAGCAGATGGCGCCGGTGGCGGTGGAGGCGCCCGCTGCGGATGAGGCGGCTGAGCTACTGCAATTGTGGGAGCTGCAACAGGTGCTGAGTGGCGAGCCGGGCAATTTGCTGGAACGCTTCTCGGAAGTGACCGGCGCCTGGCAGGACATTCACCAGCGTTATATTGCCGGTGAGCTGGGTTTGGCGGCGCGGGCGCGCGGGGAGCAGTTATACATCAATTGCCTGCTGGCCCTGCGCGGTCGTCTGAATCCGCTGCGCAAGCAGCAGCGGGAACTGCTCGATAGCCTCAACGAAACCCTGGCGGACAAGTTGTTCGTGAACTTCTCCGTGTTCCAGTCGGTGCCGGATGTGTGGGGCATCAACCAGGTGTTCCCGGTGCTGCCGCTGTCCGGTCTGGATAAACCCGCCACCCGCCGGGCGGTGATTCAGGACATTACCTGCGATTCCGATGGCCGCATCGACCAGTTCGTGGATGGCGAAGGGGTGGAGGCCACCTTGCCGCTGCCGGAGCAGCTCAACGGGCATTTGGGCATTTTCATGGTGGGCGCGTACCAGGAAATCCTCGGCGACATGCACAACCTGTTCGGCGATACGGATTCCGTGGATGTGGACGTGGATGACAACGGCAACATCGTGCTCGACCACGCCATTCACGGCGACACGGTGAGCTCGGTGCTACGCTACGTGAACTACGATACCGACAAGCTGCTGGCGTCTCTGGAGCAACATTGCCGCCAGGCGCATCTGAATGATGCCGAGCAAGAAGGTTTTATCGCGCTGGTACGTGAGGGCCTGGCAGGGTATACGTATTTAGAGTAGCGAAGCGCGGCCACAAAATGCATTTCGACGAAGCCGCTGTAGGAGCGCCTCTCGAGGCGCGAACCGAGCGTAGCGAGGCGACAGAGATTTCCTGGATTCCGCAATGCCATGAATGAAACCTGTCGAGTGCGGTAAGGCCTGAGTGCCCTGCGGGCGATTTCCTTGCTGCGCAAGGTTCGTCCCCTGGAAGGGAACTCCTACAGGTGCGTCGTAGCGACTCGTAGCCCACAACAAAATTTCAGCCAGCAAGGAGAGCACCATGCGTTATGAACTCTGTGCCAGCCAGGATCTACCCGAAGGACAAAGCCGCGCCATGAAGGCGGGGGACACCAAATTGGTGGTGTACCACCTGAGTGATGGCTTCTACGCCACCCAGGCGCGCTGCACCCATATGTTTGCGTCGCTAGGCAAAGGCAAGATTCTCAAGGACCAGTGTGTGCAGTGCCCGTTGCATCGGGCCAAGTTTGATATCCGCACCGGTGAAGTCTCCGAGTGGGCGAATTTCCCGCCGGGGGTGCAGATGCTGAATGTGGTGCGGGGTGAGAAAGCCCTGGAAACCTGGCCAGTAACCGAAGAAGACGGCCAGCTGTACGTGGAGATCTAATGGCAAACCCGAGTAAGGCGCAGCAGGAAGCCGCGCTGGCGCGACTGGAAAAATTCAGCCGCTTCACTGATAGCAGTATTGGCATTCCCTTTACCAAGTTTCAGATTGGCGCCGAAGCGATTATTGGCCTGGTGCCGATCGTTGGTGATGCGGCGGGCCTGGTGCTGGGCAGCTATGTGCTGGTGGAGGCCCACCGCGCAGGCGCCAGCAAAGGCGTAAAACTGCGCATGTTGCGCAACATGGGCATCGACTTCCTGGGTGGCTTGTTGCCGGTGGTGGGCGATGCTTTTGATGCCATCTACAAAGCCAATACCCGCAACACCAAGCTGCTGAAGAATTATCTGGAAAAGCAGCTGGAAGTGGAGCCGCCCCCGCCGCCGTTCCCGTGGTGGACACTGGTCTGGCTGACGGTGCTCTTTGCCGTGGTTACTGGCGGTTTGACCTTGATCCTTTGATCCATGCCCGGCGCCCGTCGCCGGGTTTTCTGCCTGTTTACTGTTCATGACGGCCGACTCTGGCCGACAAAAAGTGGCCTGAGTTGGTCGTGTTTGTTTGCGCTTACTTACCCGGGTCCCCTTTATTCCAGGTGATACCCCTTCTTCTCTTCGGCTTTTTGCGGCTTGTGCCGTGGCGGAGAATCAATCCGAATTGAATCCGAACAAGCATTCGCTTTACTGTGTCACCCATCAATGTAACTGTGGATGGTGTAGGTGATGCGTTGCCTGCGGCAGCCACTTTTTACAGGCGTTGGCCTCACGTACACAGGTGACCCTCATGAGTACTGCAACCCTTCATCAATACGCGCCGAAAACCGTCGGGAACGCTCCCGAGGTGCCCATCCGGCATATGGATTTCAAATTTGATGCCAAGGATCTCGACACCACCTTCTTTAAAGATACGGAGTTTGCCACTGCGTACTTTCAGGCGCTGTCTATCTTCCTGACCTTTGGCGAAGAGCTGGTGATCGACACGGCCCGCTACCACCGCCAGTTTCTCAAGGACCCGGTGCTGAAGCAGCGGGTGACGGCGTTGATTGGCCAGGAAGCCATTCACTCCAAAATGCACGACGAGTTTAACGATACCCTCGCCGAGCATCGCTACCCGGTGGCGCTCTACCGTTTCCTGGCAGACAACGTGTTCGAGTATGGCTTCAAGAAACTGCCTAACCGCATGCAGCTGTCCCTGATGGCGGGGATTGAGCATTTCACGGCGGTGTTGGCCGAATACATGATGAAGAACGAGGCCGTCTTCTACGAAACCGGTGATGAAAAGCAGCGCGCTCTGTGGATGTGGCACATGCTGGAAGAGTCCGAGCACAAGGACATTGCCTATGATGTCTACGAGACCTTATCCGGTAACTACCCGCTGCGGGTGAGTGGCTTTGCGCTGGCGGCCTTTACCATCATGTTCCTGGTGCCGCTGGGTGGCGCCGCCATTCCGGTGTATCGCAAGCCCACCAAGCTGCTGAGCCTGCGTTTCTGGAAAGACGTGAAAACCAGCCTGGTGTTTCTGGCTGGCCCGAAAGACGGCGTTTACGGCAGCACGGTTAAGCACATTCTGGATTACCTGCGTCGCGACTTTCATCCCAACGACCACGACACCACCGCCTACCTTGAGTATTACAAGGAGAAGCTGCTGAACCCGAAGACGGGTCTGTTATCGCCGTATCTGGTCAAGGAATTCGTGCCGAAACTGCGCGCCTGATTTTCGTGGCATGCCCGCTTCGGGGCGTGTCGTCGATAACCTGTTGAGATAATCAAGATGATGACTTTTTTGAAGCAGCGTTTTGCCAAACCCAGCAAGAACGCCTATGCGGTAGTGACCGGTGCCGGTAGTGGTATCGGCCGGAGTTTTGCACTGGAACTGGCCAAGCGTGGCGGTGCCGTGGTCTGTGCGGATGTGAATCTGGAAGCGGCACAGGAAACCGTGGCGTTATTGGAAGCCCAAGGCGCCAAAGGCTTCGCCATTCACTGCGACGTGGGTGAAGAAGCGCAGGTGAAAAAACTGGCTGAGGAATCTGAAGCCTTGCTGGGCCACCCGGCAACCATGATCATCAACAACGCCGGCGTGGGCCTGGGTGGCAAGTTCGATGAGCTGAGCCTGGATGACTGGAAGTGGTGCATGCACGTGAACCTGTGGGGCGTGATCCATGGCTGCCACTACTTTGTGCCCGGTTTCAAGAAGCTGGGGCGCGGCGCGATTATTAACGTGGCCTCCGCCGCATCTTACACGGCGGCACCGGAAATGAGCGCTTATAACGTGACCAAGGCCGGTGTGCGTGCCCTGTCCGAAACCCTGTTCTCGGAACTGGCCAGGGACAACATTCGCGTGAATGTACTCTGCCCGACGCTGGTGCCGACCAACATCATCAAGAACGGCCGTATCCCCGGCCGTTACTCCAGGCTGGCGGACCATGCGTTGATGAACTACGCCATGACCACCAGTGACGATGTGGCCAGGCTGACCCTGAACCGTCTGGACAAGGGCGAGCTGTACACCACGCCCCAGGTCGACGCCAAGCTGTTCTGGATGATGAAGCGGGCGTCGCCCAACCTGTACGCCAAGTTCCTGGGTTTCTCTTATCGCTTTGTCAGTCACAAGGGGGCATAACCATGGCCGCTGCAAAAAAGACCAAGACCGCTGCGCGCAAGGCGTCGGCCGAAAAAATTCATGATTCCTTTATCGTCGGTGCCGGCATTTCCGGTATCGCCGCAGCGATCAAGCTGAAAAAAGAAGGCTATAACGATTTCAAGATTATCGAGAAGGCGGATCGCGTGGGCGGCACCTGGCGGGAAAATACCTACCCGGGCTGTGGTTGTGATGTGCCGTCTTCACTGTATTCCTATTCGTTTGCGTTGAGCAGCAAGTGGAGCCATCTGTTTGCCAAGCAGCCGGAAATTCTCGATTACCTGGAAGACGTGAGCACCAAGTTTGGCATCACCCGGTTGATTGAATTCAATACCTCGCTGGACGCTGCCACCTGGGATGAAAGCCGCCACCTGTGGGTGCTGGACACGTCCAGCGGGCAGTACCTGGCGCGGACGGTGATTTTTGCCACCGGGCCGATTACGGAGTCCAGAATCCCCGCGCTGCCGGGGCTGGAAAGTTTCACCGGCGAGATGTTCCATTCCGCCAAGTGGAACCATGATTACGATCTGACCGGCAAGCGGGTGGCGGTGATTGGTACCGGTGCCTCGGCGATCCAGTTCGTGCCGCAGATTCAGCCCAAGGTGAAAGAGCTGTTCGTGTTCCAGCGCACCGCACCCTGGGTGCTGCCGAAGCCGGACCTGCCCCTGGGTGACCGAAGCAAGCGTACTATTGAAGCGTTGCCGGTGATTCAGCGTGGCTGGCGCAAGGCGGTGGCCACGTCCCTGAATGCCATCAATTTTGGCCTGCGTAATCCCAATGTGTTGAAGCCTGTCAGCACGGCGGCGAAGCAGTTGTTGCGCGTGCAAATTAGTGACAAGGCGTTGCGCAAGGCGGTAACGCCGGACTTTACTCTGGGCTGCAAGCGCATCCTGTTCGCCAACGATTACTACCCGGCCCTGCAGGCGGATAACGCCAACCTGATTCCCCATGGCCTGGTGGAAGTGGATGGCAACACGGTTATCGCCGCTAACGGGGAGCGCCATGAAGTGGATGTGGTTATCTGGGGCACCGGCTTTGATGTGTCGCATCCGCCGATTGGCAGCAAGGTGGTGAATGCCAATGGTGATCGGTTGTCGGACCTGTGGAAAGACAGCTCGCCGGAAGCGTATCTGGGCGCGACCCTGGAGAATACGCCGAATGCGTTTCTGGTGCTGGGGCCGAACGTATTGGTGTATGACTCCTTTATCGGCCTGGCCGAGGCACAGCTGGATTACATCATCGATGGTCTGAAAAAAGTGAAGGCCAATGATATCGGCAAAATCACCATTCGCCCGGATGTGCTCAAGCAGCACAACGACAAGGTGCAAAAACACCTGAAGGGCACGGTGTTCAACAGTGGTGGCTGCAAGAGCTACTACCTGGACCAGAACGGCCGTAACTTTGCCGCCTGGCCCTGGTCGCTGGCGGCGCTGAAGAAAAAGCTGAGTGCCTTCAAGCTGGATGACTATGAGGTGACGTATCTTAGGGCCTGTTCACACTAATTACGTGGCCCCTGTTGCGGCCCAAAATGCGCCAATCTAGGCGCGAGAAGAGATGTTTGGTGTTTCCAAATGAACGACGAGCAACAACGAGTGGCGCATTTGGGGCCACAACCCGAAGGGCTGGGCCCTTTTTCCGTCCAGCAGCTCCAACCGCTACTTATGTAGAGCAACTACACTGCGCATCGGTTGGAACTACTGGACAAAAAAATGACTCCAGCAGGGGCTACGGAATTAATGTGAACAGGCCCTGATGAAGAGGTGCTGCGCAAGGCATCGTGACAAGGCGGTACGGGTAAAAAGAAAACGCACGGTCTTCGGGCCGTGCGTTTTTTTGTGTCTGGAAGCGATTCCGGCTGTGGTGTCGGATTACGGCCTTCGGCCTAATTCGACCTACAAGAACCTCGCATTCTTATTCGTAGGTCGTGTTAGGGCGTAGCCGTAACCCGACATCTTGATTTCAATGCATGGCCTGCCCGAGCTTTTCCAGATACTGGCGCATGCCGCTGAGTAGCGGTTCGTCCAGTTGTTCGGTTTGTTCCTGCATGTGATTGAGCCACTGTCCCTGTTGCTCGTTGTGGTGCCATTGGTGGTAGCAATACACATGCAACAAAAACGCCTGCAGGAAGGCGGGTTTTTCCAGGTCTTCCTCGTTGGCCAGCGGAATGCGTGGAAACAGCTCATGGAGTTTGCGGGCAAAGGCGCCAGAGGCCATGCCAATCTGTTGCCCCTGAGGGTTGTGCACCGGGGTGCTCAGGTAGCCGCAACTGGGTGAGCGGGCTTTCAGCACAAAACCGCTCAGGGGAGGCTGCAGGGTGGCGGCTACGTTTTCCAGGGCGTCGGTGACATCCTGCTGTGGCTGGTCCACGCCGCGCACCCGCAGTTGGTCGTCGAGCTGCACCACCTGAATGGGCGGGCGCGGCACGGGCAGGCCAATGGCCACTTCCGGGCAGGTTTCCCGAAAGCGCAGCAAGGGCCCCAGCTGGTGGACCAGAATGGCGTTGTGTTTGTGGTCGCCGTCGTACCTTACCTTTTGGCCGGTGAGGCAGGCGCTGACGCCGACGACGGGCTTTTCCCAGTCCTGTTGAGGCAGGTCAAAGCCCATTTTTTCCAGCAAATCCGTTAGCATGGCAGGTCTCCCTTCTTCCCCAAAGGTGACAGGTTATGCAAGGCGTTTTTCTGGATACCGATACCCTGGTTCCCGACGAGCTGGACTTCACCGCCTTCGACAATATGTTGTCGTGGACCCTTTACCCGCAGACCCGCGCCGACCAACGTGTGGCCCGGCTGGACGGTGTGCAGGTGGTGGTGACCAACAAGGTGGTACTTGATGCCGCCACGCTGAAAGCCTGCCCGTCCCTCAAGCTTATCTGCATTTGTGCCACCGGTACCAATAATGTGGATTTGCAGGCGGCGGCGGACCAGGGCATTACCGTGTGCAATGTGACGGGCTATGCCCGCGCGTCGGTGGCGCAGCATACGATGGCGCTGTTGCTATCGCTGGCGGCCCGGCTGACTGCCTACCATGAGGATGTGCGTTCGGGGGGCTGGAGTCAGGCGCCCCAGTTCTGTCTGCTTGACCATCCCATGACGGAATTGGCGGGGAAAACCTTTGGGGTGATCGGTTACGGGGATCTGGGGCGGGAGGCCGCCCGCCTGGCGGAGGCGTTCGGCATGACGGTGAAGGTTGCCGAATCGTTTCAGGCCCAGGGCAATCCGTCCGGGCGGGTGCCGATGGCTGAACTGTTGCCGGCGGCGGATGTGATCAGCCTGCATTGCCCGTTAACACCGCAGACCGACAAGCTGGTGGATGCGGCGTTTCTGTCGCAGATGAAACCCGGCGCTTTGCTGCTGAATACCGCCCGTGGAGGCCTGATTGATGAGGCGGCGTTGGTAGACGCGTTACGCAGTGGTCAACTCGGTGGGGCGGGCCTGGATGTGCTCAGCAGCGAGCCACCGCCGGCGGACCATCCGTTGCTTGCCGGCGGCATCCCCAACCTGCTGATTACCCCACACAACGCCTGGGGCACCCGGGAATCCCGGCAACGGGTGCTGGATGGGGTGGTGGAGAATATTCGTCAATGGCAGGCGGGATCGCCGATCAATGTGGTGAGTTAGAAAGACAGTGACGAGTTGCGAGCAGCGAGTTACGAGAAGCAAAACCAAACGGATTTGAAAGGTTTCTATTGTGAATTTCGCGACTCGCTTCTCGTCACTCGCTCCTGCCTTTAACGCTTTTTCTTTAACCGGCTGGCGAGCATTTTATCCATGCCGCGAAACAAGGGTTGGGGCAGTCGCGTTACCGGCCCTGGTGCGGCGGCAAGTAGCACGCTGCCGAGTTTTCCCATGGGGCGGGCGATGCGCGCCGGGCGTTTTTCACAGGCTTCTACAATCCAGCCTGCGGCTTTTTCCACGTGCATCATCGGCATGTACTTATAGATGGCCGTGCGCGAAGACATGGGCGTGCGCACCATGGGGAAGTAGACCACGGTGGTGCTGATGCCTTGATGACCCATCTCCGCTTCCAGCGAGCGGGTGAAGGATTCCAGTGCGCTCTTGCTGGCCAGGTAGGCGGAGAACAGTGGGATCGGAATCTGCGTGGACAGGCTGGAAATGTTCACCACATGGCCGTGTCCCTGTTGTTGGAAGCGAGGCAGGAATTGCAGGGTCATGGCCACGGCGCCGATATAGTTCAGCTGTATGGTGCGCTGGTAATCGTGCAGGCGCTCGAAAGACTGCTCGATGGGGCGGCGAATGGAATGGGCGGCGTTGTTCACCAGCGCATCAATGCGGGTATGTTCAGTGAGAATGCGCGCGGCACAGGCCTCGATGGCCGCGTTGTCACTGAGATCGCAGGGGTAGATAAAGGCGGTGCCGCCCTGGGCTGCAATCGCCTGCTGAACCTCTTTGAGTTGCTCCTCACGGCGAGCTACCAGGCACAGGGTGGCGCCTTTTCGTGCCATGATTTTGGCCGCTTCAGCGCCGATGCCACTGGAGGCGCCGGTGAGTACAATGGTCTGGCCTTTGAGTTTCATGCATACCCCTTGAATGCTGTGCGGTAAAAATACAGACACTGGAGTCTGCCGTTTACGGCACCGGGGGCCAAGGTCCAAAGGGGACGAAGATGTGGTTTCAGGACATTGTCACGTTGCCGGCCAAACGGCGCGGTTGCCATCTGGTGACACGGGAGGTGGTGACTGCCTTGCCGGTGCTGGCGGAGATCGAGGTGGGGTTGTTACACCTGTTTATTCAGCATACCTCCGCCTCGCTGACCATCAATGAAAATGCTGACCCGGATGTGCGAGGGGATCTGGAGCGTCACCTGAACGTGATGGTGCCGGAGAACGCGCCTTACTATGAACATACCTTGGAAGGGCCGGACGACATGCCTGCGCATATCAAGAGCGTACTGATCGGGCCTTCGCTGACGATCCCGATTCGGGCTGGGCAGCTGGCGCTAGGCACCTGGCAGGGCATTTATCTGTGCGAACACCGCGACCACGGTGGTGCAAGGCGGGTCGTGGCGACGATTCAGGGGGAGTAAGGGGGAAAGCAGTTTCGAGTTGCGAGTTGCGAGTTTCGAAGAGAAAAACCCGTCCCCTCACGGGCCAGTGGTCTTTCCTTTGATTTTCGCAACTCGTAACTCGTAACTCGTAACTCGTTTCGTTTTTCGTTATTCCGCAATCCATTGCAGGAATTCGCGGCGCTCTTCTGCGGTGGCTTGTTTCCACTGGGCTTTCAGGGTGTCCAGGTAGTTGGCTTCCGGTGCTACGCTAGTACCTTTTGTTGCGTTGGAAGCGGTTGTGGTTGCCTCTGTCCCTGCCTGTGGCGCCACGTTATTGGATGTGGCCGTGGTGACTTCTTCGCCGGTGATGGGGGCCAGAAAGCCGCGATTAAGAATCAGCTCAGACTTTTGCGCGTCTACGCGTTCACCGTTTTTGGTATTTTCCACCCAACCGTAGAAGCTGTCTTCCATGGCGCGTGCCTCGTCCACGTCCTGTGGCGTATTGAACCCCAGCAGCCATTCCTCGCCAGGCGCGCCTTCGATAGTGAAGTTGGCCGGGTTACTTTTCACGATTTCATGGTTGTCCGCATCCAGCTGCCACAGCTCCTTGTAGTAAGCGAGAATCTCATAGCGGCCGGGGGCCAGTTTCAGTTCCTTGAAATCGGTGGCGAAGAAGGTGTTCACGCCTTCCACTTCCTTGCCGTTGATGGTGAACACTTCAATTTCGCTGGGCACCTTCACGGTGAGCACCTGGCTGTCGGCTTTGGCCGGGCCGTCGTACAGCTGGACTACCGGGCTGCGGGCGCAGGCGGCGAGAAACAGGGTGCAGAGGGTGAGGGTAAGCAGGCGCAGGGACAACATGACTTCTCCTTGGGAGCGGGTTGAGGGGCGCGAGCCGGCCAGTCTGGCCGGCATCTGTGTCATTTATGTGACAGATGGTCCGGAGTGCTATCAAAAGCCCCAGGTGTCGATCTTGCCGGGGGGCTGGTTGCGGTTCAGGGCGCTCAGGCCCCGGGCACAGCGTACGATCCACCAGATGGTGATCACCACCATCAGCAGCCAGCCAATCAGGGCCAGGGTGGTGATGCCGGCGATGAACCAGTACAGCAAGCCAATCCAGAAGGTGCGGTACTGGAAACGAAAGTGTTCGCGCAGCGGTGGCGAGGCTTCGCCGGCATGAAGGTGGGCGATGATGACGCCGACGATGGCCGTGAGCCCGCCGGTGATCAGGCCGACCAGGTGCAGTACGTAGACGACACGTGCCAGGCTGGCGGTGCTGGTGTTACTCATTGCTGGGCCTCTTTGGTGGCGGATGTGCTGACGGGGGCACCCTTGGCGGGAGCCGGACTGCCGGTGGCATTACAGGCCTGGGTGCAAGCCTTCATGGTTTCAAACGGCACGCTACCCTTGCAGCCGCCCCAGATAAAGGCCTGACAGCTGCCGGTGTCGGCATCGTAGTAATAGCGCTGGAATGCAGCTTTGCACATGCCGGATTCCGGCGGCTGGGAGCAGGCATCCGGGAGTGTGGCGGTGCCAGGTTCCTGATTGTTCTGGCAGCCACCGAGCAGGGCAGCGGCGGCAATCAAGGCTGTAATAAGGGGAAGCAGCAGGGTTCGCATGGTCGTTCCTTTATGGGTTTCCGGTTCCCTCCGTGGGGCCGGGTATTCTCCGTTACTGCTACTTTACCGGACTCTGAATGCGGCGGTAACCGGTTCATGTTCTTGGTGGAAAATCTGCACTATGCTGGTGCTTTCAAGGTGCTACAGAAGGGGGAAACCGGTGAGACAAGGGTTGCGGATTATCAGCCTGGTGGGTGGGCTGCTGGCGGCGCCGGCCTGGGCCCAGGATGCTCAATATATGTTTCTGCAGGCGGGCAAGCTGCAGCTGAGCGATGAAGACACCACGGTGACCGCCAATGGCGCCACGCTGGATGGGGATTACGATGATTTGCCGTTCTTCACCGGCGGGGTGCAGAAAATTCTGGGGGGCGGCGATCGCTTTCGTTACGGCTATGAAGGCGGTGCGCTGGTCAGCTGGCAGAACGATTCAGTGAGTTATTCGGGGGTGGTGAATGGCGGCGCCACCGTGAACGTCAAGGTGGAGAACGAGATGTTCCTGTTCGGCACCCTGCTGGGTGGCTACGGGGATATCAATTTCAGTGATCGCGCGCGGTTGTTTGTCTCCGGCGGCCCCATGTTGTTGATGGGCTCACTGAAGCAGGAACAAGACAAGCCTTACCCCCAGCCGCTGAGTACGGCGGTGGTGGTGAACGGGGATGACCGGGATTTCAGTTTTGGCTATGGGGCTTACGCCTCGCTGGGGCTGATCTTTTCCGTGGGAGGCAACGCGGAGTTCGGGCTTGTGGTGCGCGAGCAGACCGTAGAGATGGATTTCAACGATGCCATTGCGGATTTTCCCTACGATGGTACCCAGTACATGTTGAGCTTTGGCTACAGGATGTAGCGACGCGCTTGCGTGGCTCCCTGGAGGTCGCTGCGGAGCCGTTGCAGGAGTTCCCTTCCAGGGGACGAACCGCACATCGTCTGCAGCTCACTCTGTCTTTTCTGCCCCATCAAGACCGCCTACCCAAAATAGAGTCTGAAAGCTTGTCGCCTTGCTGCGCTCGGTTCGTCCCCTGGAAAGGAACTTCTACAGGGGCACGAGCCGAGCGTTGTGACCGTTAATCTGCCCGCATGTGTTTCTGATCCCGGGGCAGGGTGTCGCCGCGCAGGCGGATCACGGCTTTTTGCAGCAGCAGGTTGTTGGGAAGGGTGTAGCGGTGGCCCAGTTCATCCTGAATGGTGATGAAGATCAGCCCCATGTGACGAATCTGCCCGGTGACAGTATTGTCGCCGTCCAGCAGGCGAATGCGGTCCCCCACTCTATAGGGCGCGCTGAAGAACAGAATAATGGCCGCGGTGGCGTTGCTGAGCATGGACCAGCTGGCAAACAACGCCACGCCGAGCAACGCCATCAGTGAGGTGGCAAACACCATCAGGCCGTCGCCTTTCAATCCCCACAACACGCCAATAGCGATCAGGCTGATGATCAGGCTGGCGCTGTTGATGACTACGGCTGTCTGGAAGATACGGGCGCGGGAGTAATTGCGGCGCCGACCCAGCCGTTTGGTGATGCCGCGCAGCAGGATGGACAGGGCCCAACCCAGAATAGCGATGACGACGGTGAGTCCCCATTTCATTACTACTGAATCCATGTTCTATCCGTGCTTGCCTGAAACAAAGGGGTTGTGGGTACGTTCGTGGCCGATGGTGGACATGGGCCCGTGCCCGGGAATAAAGGAGACGTCGTCATCCAGAGTCAGCAGCTGCTCCTTGATGGCGGTGATCAGGGTGTCGAAATCCCCCTTGGGGAAGTCGGTACGGCCGATGGAGCCGTTGAACAGCACATCTCCGACCACGGCCAGTTTGCTTTCATGCTGATAGAACACGATGTGCCCGGGTGTGTGGCCGGGGCAATGGCGGACTTCCAGCTGGGTGCTGCCCACGGTGACGGTATCGCCGCCTTCCAACCAGCGGTTTGGGGTGAACGGCGGTGAAGGGGCAAAGCCCATCATCTGTGCCTGCTGGGGCAACATGTCGATCCAGAACTGGTCATCGCGGTGCGGCCCTTCAATGGGCAACCCCAAGGTTTCGGCCAGCTCGGCCACGGCGCCCACATGGTCCAGGTGGGCGTGGGTCACCAGGATCTTCTCCGGGGTGCCGCCCACCTGCTTCAGGGTCGCCAGTATCTGGTTCAGGTCACCGCCCGGGTCGACGATGGCGACCTTGTCGGTGGCTTCGCACTTCAGGAAAGAGCAGTTCTGCTGAAACTGGGTGACCGGCAGGATGGCGTATTTCATGGCTGTCTGTGCGGTGGAAAATGAGCCCGCAGTATAGCGTTAATCCGCCGGGGGATTCATTCCCCTGACGGCTATGGGACAAGGGTAAATATTGGAAAATTCAGACGTAGTGACGGTTTGCGGCTGACGCCTTGGTGGTAATTTAACGGTCTACATAACTCACTAAGGAAGGGAATCATGGATATGGAGCAAATCCAGCCGTATCTGGACAAGGCGATCGAGCTGAGTATGGCCTATCTGCCGAAGGCGGTGCTGGCGTTGGTTACGCTGGTGGTCGGCTTCTGGATCATCAAGCGGGTGATCAAGGGGATGAATCGGGTGCTGGGCCACAAGGCGGTGGATGACACCCTGCAAAAGTTCCTTACCAGCTTCATCGACGTGCTGCTGAAAATTCTGTTACTGGTGGCCGTGGCAGGTATGGTCGGGGTGGAAACCACCTCGTTTATTGCCATGCTCGGCGCCATTGGCCTGGCGGTGGGGCTGGCGCTGCAGGGCAGCCTGGGCAACTTTGCCGGTGGGGTGCTGATTCTGTTCTTCAAGCCGTACCGCCTGGGGGACATTATCGAGGCGCAGGGATATACCGGAAGGGTGTGGGACATCCAGATCTTCAACACCATCCTGATTACCTACGATAACCAGCGCATCGTAATTCCCAACGGGCTCATGTCCAACGGCTGCATCAAGAACATTTTCGTGGAGCCACAGCGGCGGGTGGATATCGAATTTGGTATCAGTTACGGCGACAGCATCGAGCAGGCCCGGGCCGCAATCCAGTCGGTTATTGATAATGACGACCGTATTCTCAGCGGTGAACAATTCGATCCGAATATTTTTGTCTCAGCCCATGCGGATAGCAGCATCAATATGCTGACGCGGGTGTGGGTCAATTCGGAGGATTACTGGCCGGTGTATTTTGGTTTGTTCGAGCAGGTGAAATACGCCTTCGACAAGGCTGGCATCACCATCCCGTTCCCGCAGCGGGATGTGCATTTGTTTCAGCAATCTTAAATCTTAAGTTACGAGAAGCGAGAAGCGAGAAGCGAAGAGCAAAATCGGTTCGGATTTTCGAAACTCGCTTCTCGTCACTCGAAACTGTTTTATCGCTTCTCCAGTACCACCGGCAATCCATCCTTCGGCATGATCAGCGGTACCTGCTGGGTGGGCAGTTCATAGCCGGGTTTGACGCTGACGCGGTAACGTTTCAGAAACTGGAACAGGAAGGTCTTGGTTTGCAGTTCGGCGAAGTTCAGTCCCAGGCATTTATGGTGGCCGCCGCCGAAGGGAACCCACTGGTAAAAGTGCTGCTTGTGCTCGGCGCGTTCGTCACTGAAGCGTTCCGGATCGAAGGTGGTCGGGTTGCTCCAGTATTCTTCCATGTAATGGGTGTAGAGCGTGGACACGTTGACCAGGGTGTTTTTGGGCAGGGTGTACCCCTGGTATTCCACATCCTTGACGGTGCGGCGGGGGAAGGTGGTCAGTGCCGGGCGCATACGCAGGGTCTCGCGGAATACCCAGCCGGTTTTCTCCATTTTTCCCAGGTCGTCATAGTCCAGGGTGTCCTTGCCCAGCCCTTCCATTTCGTTGACCAGTACATCCTGCCAGTGAGGGTGTTTGGCCAGCATGTAAATAATGGAGCACAGGGTGCTGGTAGTGGTGTCGTGGGCGGCGAACAGCAGGAAGATCATGTGGTTCATCACGTCCTGGTCGCAGAGGCCGCCTTCCTCGTCGGCCGCCTTGCACAGTTCGCTGAAAAAATCCGGGGTATCGCTGGCGCGTTTCTGGGGGATCAGTCCGGTGACGAATTCTTCCAGATAACGTCGGCCCTTCATGCCGCGGTGCCACAGCAGGCCGGGGATCGGCAGGCGCACCACCGCCAGGGAGGCGTCGGTGGCATCGATGAAGGACTGGTTGACCTTGTCGGACTCCGGGCCCATTTCCAGGCCGAAAAATATTTGCGCGCCCACGTCCAGTAACAGGGATTTGATATGGTCCAGAAAACGCAGTTCTTCGCCGGTGGGCCAGTTGCCGAGTTCGCTGCCGATGTGGCTGTTCATGCGGTCCAGGTAGCTGGCCAGGGCCGGTTTCTTGAAGGCCTGCTGCATGATGCGACGGTGAAATTTGTGGTCAGCAAAGTCACGCAGCATTAGCCCGTCGGTAAACAGTTTTTCCAGAATCGGGTTCCAGGCGGCGCGGCTGGAGAACGCATGCTCAGGATCCTTGAGCACAAACTCGTTGGCGTCCGGGCCGAGCAGGGTCACGCCACGCTGAAACAGTACCGAGCCTTTGAAGACCAGCCCGTGCTGCGCGGCGTGCTCGGTGACCAGTTTGTGATAGTCCTTCAGGAACGGCACGGTATGTCCGAGTAGCGGCCAGCCATAGTCACCGGGAATAGCCTCCAGCTTGCGTTGGGGCATCCGTGGCAGTTGTGCGGCCTCTTGCTGGGCGACTTCCATACGGTTCATGACGGTTCTCCGATAAACACCTTGTATAGGATAAATCTACCTCTGCTGTGCAGCTCAGGACAGAGGCTGTCGGCAACGGTCAAATCGTGCTGTGCTGTCCAGCCGCCCTGGCATGGCACGTGCTAGCATTGCGGCATTGTTAAGGAGAGATGTGTATGTCCAAACCTGCGGCTGAATTCGAGCCCCTGGCGCTGGCGGTGCTGACGGTGAGTGATACCCGCACCCCACAAACCGATACCTCCGGCGATCTGTTGGTGCAGCGCCTGGAAGACGCGGGCCATACCCTGGCCGCTCGCCAGATCGTCAAGGACGATGTGTACCAGCTGCGCAAGGTGGTCTCCGACTGGATTGCCGACGACAGCATCCAGATTATCCTCACCACCGGCGGTACCGGATTCTCCGGGCGAGACTCTACTCCGGAGGCGTTGTCGGTCCTGTTCGACAAACATATCGAAGGCTTCGGTGAGTTGTTTCGCCAAGTCAGCGTGGAGGACATTGGTTCCTCCACTATCCAGTCCCGCTGCCTGGCCGGGCTGGCCAATCGCACGGTGATCTTCTGTCTGCCCGGTTCCAACAATGCCTGCGCCACCGGCTGGGACCGCATCATTCAGGAGCAGCTGGATGCCCGGCACCGTCCCTGTAATTTTGTGGCCCAGGTGCGCCGATAAAACTGCCGCCGCGACGGCACCATGGAGGAAACGTGCAGGAATCCAAACAGACATTGATGCCGGTGGCAGAGGCGTTGGCGCGACTGCTGGATTCGGCGCGTCCCTTCCGGGCGGTCCGGGAGGTTCCGCTGGCCGATTGTCAGGGGCAATATCTGGCTGAGGCGGTGACCTCCCGGGTGGATGTGCCGGCGTTTGATAACGCCGCCGTGGATGGGGTGGCGCTGCGCTATGCGGACCTGGGCGAGCCGGGGCTGACCCGGCCCATGCCGCTGCGGGTGGCGGCGGGGGATGCGCCGGCGACCCTGGCGCCGGGGCAGGTGGCGCGTATCTTTACCGGTGCCCCGGTGCCTGCAGGTGCGGATACCGTGCTGATGCAGGAAGACTGTGAAATTGCGCAAACCCGGGTGCGGTTGCCGGGCAAGGATACGGTTACTGCCGGACAGAATATTCGCCCGGCGGGGCAGGATGCCCGTTGCGATGACGTGGTGATGCAGCGTGGCGAGCGCCTCACGCCCCAGGCAGTGGGGCTGATTGCGTCAGTGGGTGTTGCGGCGGTGAAAGTGAATGCGCCGCGCGTGCTGATCCTAACCAGCGGTGATGAAATTCAGTCGCCGGAAGAAACGCCGCTACCGGGAAAAATTTTCGACAGTAATGGTCCGCAACTGACGCAGCTGTTGCAACAAAGCGGGTTTGTGAATGTGCAGCGCGAGCACCTGCCCGATGATCCGGCCATTATTCGCAATACCCTCACTCGGCTGCTCACCGATTCCGCACAGCGCCCGGATGTGATTATTTCCACCGGCGGCGTCTCCGTGGGTGAAGAGGATCACCTGCGAGCGGTGCTGGCGGAACATGGTGAACTGGATTTCTGGCGGTTGGCAATCAAGCCGGGCAAGCCGTTCACTTACGGGCGTATTGATGACATTCCGTTTTTTGGCTTGCCGGGCAACCCGTCGGCTGTGTTGGTGTGTTACCTGATGCTGGTGCTGCCCGCTCTGCGCCGCTCTTGTGGTGCTGATACGGTGCTGCCAACTGCCATGCCGCTACCCGTGGATTTCGCCATTAAAAAACCGGCCAAACGGCAGGAGTATCTGCGCGTACGTTGTGTACAAAAGAGCGGCAAGCTGGTGCTGGAGAAACACCCCAATCAGAGTTCGGGAATGTTGAGTTCTGCCGTGTGGGCCGATGGCCTGGCGGTGGTGCCGGTGGGCGGCACGGTATCGCCGGGCGGTACGTTACCGTTTTTATCGTTTTCCGGGTTGCTGGGCGGATAGACGCGAGAAATCTGTTACCGGGTCAGAAATGGCCAAAAGCCATTGCTGTCACCTGCGCCCGGTTCGGGGCTATCAAATCCGCTATACTGCGCGCCCAAAAAAGGAGTATTACATGACCCTGGAATCCTCGTTGCTTGCCCGCGCCAATTCATGTTGTGAATTGTGTAGCGCGGGTAATGCCCTGGCAGTGTATGCGGTACAGCCGGAATCGGATGGCACGGCCGAGCAGAGTGTGCTGCTGTGTGAAACCTGCCAGACCCAACTGGACAATCCGGGTAATGAAGACGCCAACCACTGGCGCTGCCTGAACGACAGCATGTGGAGCCCGGTGTCGGCGGTGCAGGTGCTGGCATGGCGTATGTTGACGCGCTTGCAGGCAGAGGGGTGGCCGCAGGACCTGCTGGATATGTTGTATCTGGATGACGACACCCTGGCCTGGGCCCAGGCCACGGGCGAAGGCCAACCGGAAGAAGCGCGGGAGCTGCACCGCGACAGTAATGGTGCCGTGCTGGAAGCGGGTGATTCGGTCACGCTGATCAAGGACCTGAATGTGAAAGGCGCCAACTTTACCGCCAAGCGCGGCACCGCGGTGCGCAATATTTCTCTGGTTCAGGATAACCCCGAGCACATTGAAGGCCGGGTAGAAGGCCAGCGCATTGTCATTCTGACGCAATTTGTGAAGAAAAACTGATGCCGCACAGTCTGATTCTCGGGGGCATTCGTTCCGGTAAAAGTTCATTGGCAGAAAAGCGGGTTACCGATCAAAACGATCCGGTGGTGTATGTGGCCACGGCCACTGCGGGCGACGGTGAAATGAGTGACCGCATTCGCCGCCATCGCATGCGACGACCGGCGAGCTGGGGGTTGGTGGAAGAGCCCCTGCATCTGGGCGCCTTGCTAAACCGCCAGACCACCTTGTCACCGGCTCCCTGCGTATTGATTGACTGCATGAGCCTGTGGGTGAGCAACCTGCTGCATGCAGGGGACGCGGCGTTTGTCCGGGAGCGGGATAGCTTTCTTGGAGCGCTGGGGCAGTACCCCGGTAATGTGGTGATCGTCAGCAATGAAGTGGGACTGGGGACCATCGGCATGGACCCGTTAACCCGCCGCTTCGCCGATGAGCTGGGCTGGCTGAATCAGTCACTGGCAAAAAAATGCGATACGGTGCTGCTGTCGGTGGCAGGGATTACGCAGACGCTTAAAGGCGAAGCATAGCGCTTGCCGTAGGAGCGTCGCTTGCGGCGCGAACAAACCAGTTTCGAATTTCGAGAAGCGAGTTTCGAAAACCAACACATCCAGCCCGTAAGGTTTTCAAGGGGGCTGCCTTTCGCAACTCGAAACTCGTCACTCGCTGACGCGCGTTTCGCGCCTCAAGCGGCGCTCCTACAAAAAACTGGCTAGCCGTGTGAGACCAGGCAGCTCAGTGTGCCAAATTCCGTTTGATCCAGCCGCACCCGGGAGCGGCAGGCGTAGGGTACCTGGAAGCCGGCCATGGCTTTGCTGGGTGCCATGCTCAGTACATGACTCAGCACCATGCGAATGACGCCGCCGTGGCAAACCAGCAGAACTCGCTGGCCTTTCAATGTTTCCTGCCATAGCGTCCAGGCGTCACCGATGCGTTGATGAAAACCCTGAATGGTTTCCGCATTGCTCGGCGGGTGGCTTTCTGCATCGCGCCAGAAGTTGGCCTGGTGGTCGCCGTACTCCTGTGCCACCTGCTCACGGGTTTTGCCTTCCCAGTCGCCGAAGCTGATTTCCTTGAAATCATGGGCAACGGTGAAAGGCAGGTTTTTTTCGCGGGCCAGTTCGGCGGCAAATTCCCGGCAGCGTAACAGCGGCGAGGTGAGGATGTGGTCCCACTGATCTTCTGCTTCGATGGCATCACGCATTTGCTGCCAGCCCCGCTCGCTCAGGGGGTCGTCCTTGTGGCCCCGATACATCTGACCGCCAGCCGGTTCACCATGGCGAATCAAGTCAAAAAACGTGGTGCTCATTGGTATCTATTCCCGCTCACGTAGGTCGTATTAGGCGTAGCCGTAATCCGACAATTTATCCGTTCTGATTACTCACACTGGCATCGGCAAAGGTGGCCATCCGGTTATGCAGCGCGCAGGCACTGCGTAATAGCGGTACCGCTACAGCAGCACCACTGCCTTCGCCTAATCGCAAGGACAGATCCAGCAAAGGCTTGGCATCCAATGCTTGCAGCAAGCGCTGATGTCCGGGTTCCTGTGACTGGTGGGCGAACAGCAGCCAGCTGCGTAATTCCGGGCGGAGTCGGCAGGCGGCAAGGGCCGCAGTGGTGACAATGAAACCATCCACCAATACCGGGATGCCACGCACCGCGCAGCCGATAAAGGCGCCGGCCAGAGCGGCGATTTCAAAGCCGCCCAATGAGGCCAGTGCCGCCAATGGGTCGGAGTGTTTCCCGTGACGGGCCAGCGCCTGTGTAATCACGACGATTTTGTGGGAAACCCCTTCTGGGGTCAGCCCGGTGCCGGGACCTGCGAGGGCAGCCGCGTCTTCGTCCAACAGCGCACAGGCCAGGGCAGTAGCGCTGGTGGTATTACCAATACCCATCTCGCCACCAATAAACAGGTGAGCGTTTCGCTCGGCGGCCCGTTGGGCGGCGCGATCTCCGGCGGCGAGAGCGGCCTGCAGTTGGGTGTCGGTCATGGCGGCTTGTCGAGCCAGGTTGCGGGTGCCCGGGGCGATCTGTTCATCAATAACGCCGTCGCTAATGGGGGGTGGCGCGACGGTGCCCAGATTGATGACGTCCAGATCGGCGTTCAGTTGTTTGGCCATAACACTGATGGCCGCCCCGCCAGTGACAAAGTTGGCAATCATTTGCCCGGTGACCACTTGAGGAAAGGCGGAAATGCCTTCTTCGCAGACGCCATGGTCAGCGGCAAACACGGCCATACTGATGCGTTCTGCGCGGGGCTGGTCTGTGGCCTGTAAGCTGGCGAGTTCGACGGCCAAAGACTCCAGGCGGCCCAGTGAGCCGGTGGGCTTGGTGAGTTGGGTCTGGCGGTGCAGGGCGGCTTGCCGGTGGCTGTCGCTGGGCGTGACAATCGGCTGTTGCCAGGGGGAAGGCGTGCTCACGGGCGTCTCCGGTTCGGGGCGGCGCAGGGCCGGAAAGCGGCAAATCCTCTGCCCCGCAACCGGGCGTGTCAAGTACACTGCCCGCCATCGATACCGGACAAAGACGTGGCGATGATGCTTTCTGTTTCCCTGATTAGTGCGGCTGTGGCGGCGATTGTGCTGGATGCACTGGTGGGCGAGCCTCGCCGCTGGCATCCGCTGGTGGGCTTTGGCCGGGTGGCGTCGTGGCTGGAGCAGCGCTGCAACAATGGCGTACCGGGCGGTGTGGCGAAAGGCGCCTGCGCGCTGGTGCTCCTGGTGTTCCCGGTGGTGATTCTTGTCGCGCTGTTGTTGCTGTTGTTGCCGAATTGGGGCGCCTGGTTGGTGAGTGTAGTGGGTTTGTGGCTGGTCATCGGCATGCGCAGTCTGGGTGAGCATGGCCGTGCTGTGGCGAAAGCGCTGCGGGAGCAGGACTTGCCCGCGGCCAGGGAGCAGGTGGCGCGTATTGTCAGCCGTGATACCCAGGCGCTGGATGCCACCGGCGTGGCCCGGGCTGCTACCGAATCCATGCTGGAAAATGGTGCCGACGCGGTATTCGCCAGCCTGTTCTGGTTTGTGGTGGCAGGGCTGCCCGGCGCGGTATTGCATCGGCTGGTGAATACGCTGGATGCCATGTGGGGATATCGCACGGCCCGTTTTGAACGCTTCGGCAAGGCTGCCGCGCGACTGGACGATGTACTGGCCTGGGTCCCTTCGCGGCTGACGGCACTGAGTTATGCGTTGATCGGCGGATTGCAGGGGCGTTGTGGCTTGGCGTTACGTTGTTGGCGGCGGCAGGCGCCTGCCTGCGACAGCCCCAATGCCGGGCCGGTGATGGCCGCCGGTGCCGGGGCGTTGGGGGTGCAGCTGGGTGGGCCTGCGCCTTACCACGGTGGCTGGAAAGACAAACCCTTGCTGGGCGCAGGGCGGCCGGCAGAGGCGAACAGCATAAACGCGGCCATTGTGCTGGTGCAGCGCAGCCTGGGGTTGTGGTGTGTGATCTTGATAGTGGGAGTGTCGGTGTGAGCGGGCTGGAGCACGGCGGGCGTTTGAATCAGGCGGTACGCCAATGGGGGATCCCGCGCAGCGACTGGCTGGATCTGTCCACCGGGATCAGCCCGTACGGTTACCCCATTCCAGCCATTCCTGATGCCGTTTGGCAGCGGCTGCCGGAAGAGGACGATGGGCTGGATGCCGTGGCGCGTGACTGGTTAAAGCTGCCTGTCGATACCGGTTGCCTGCCGGTGGCGGGTAGTCAGCCGGCGCTGCAAACCTTGCCGGCCTTGCGGCGGCCTTGCCGGGTCGGGGTGGTGGCGCCAGCCTATGCCGAGCACGCCCGCGCCTGGCGGCAGGCGGGGCATGATGTGGTGCCGTTGGCGGCAACGGCGGTTGCAGGCACGCTGCCGCGACTGGATGTGCTGGTGTGTGTGAATCCCAATAACCCTAGCGGCGCGTTGTTACCCGCCGAGACCCTGCGGGGCTGGCATCAACAACTGGCGGGACGGGGAGGCTGGCTGGTGGTGGATGAAGCGTTTCTGGATGCCAGCAACGGTACTTCGCTGGCTGCGCAGGCGCATCAGACCGGGTTGATCGTGCTGCGTTCATTGGGCAAGTTTTTCGGTTTGGCGGGATTGCGGGCCGGACTGATGGTGGCTGAGCCGGCGTTGTGCTCGGCCATGCAGGCTGCGCTGGGCCCGTGGGCCATGAGCCATCCAGCCCGGTATGTGATGGCGCAGGCGCTTCAGGATCGGGCCTGGCAGCAACAGCAGCGCCAGCGGTTGCGTGAGGATCGTAAACGCCTGGATGGGGTGCTGAGCGCTGCGGGATTGTCTCCCCAGGGAGACAGTGACCTGTTTGCCTGGTGCCCGGATGATCAAGCGCAGGGGCGTTTTGAGGCACTGGCACGGCAGGGCGTTCTGGTACGTTATTTTACCGAGCCAGCGGCCTTGCGGTTTGGCTTGGCAGGCAGTGAGGTGCAATGGGATCGTTTGCGTTCAGCGCTGTCTGTGTCGGCTTGAAGCTTTGCTCAAGGCGACGTGAGTTCCTTTCATAAAAGACTTTTGTGTTTGCTTGTTCCCCCCGCCGTTGGTATTTTCGCGCCACCTTTCGGTGCCTTCCCTGAACACAGGGCGGGTTAAACGGGAAGTCGGTGGGAGCCCTTGGCTCTAAATCCGACGCTGCCCCCGCAACGGTGATTGAGTTAACGACGGTCGAAACGCCACTGTGCTTTTGCATGGGAAGGCGGCTGTCGAGAGGTTGCTCCTCGCTCATCAGCCCGGAGACCGGCCAGAAGGTAAGGAAGTCCTCTGCGACTTCCAACCAGGCGTTGCGGTGGGCGATGGCGGGGTATATCGGCGCGTTCGCGCCTGTCTCCCTGTGCTTGTTCTGCTGCGGCTAAATCCAGGCCGTGCGGGTGGGCACGGCAGAGGGGGATCTTCCGATGTTGTTTCGTTCCGTTGCGGTCAGTGCCGCGATGTCTTTGTGCGCGTGGCCGTTGTTTGCCTACGCTGAACCCGCGCAGTCCGATAATGCTGCGGCTTTGCAAGTTTCGATGCTCGACCCGGTGGTGGTTACACCGACGCTGACCAGCCGCACCACGGAGGCGTCACTGTCGTCAGTGACGGTGATCGATGAGAAACAGTTGCGCGAGCGTCAGCCGCAGGACATGACCGAGATGCTGCGCGGGCAGCCCGGTGTGGATATCACCGGCAACGGTGCCTTCGGCAAAGCCACCAGTGTGTACCTCAGGGGGACCGGGAGCAGCTCCACGTTATTGATGGTTGATGGGGTGCGTCTGCGCTCCGCCACCGCCGGTAGCCCGTCATGGCAGTTCTTGCCGACCACGTTGATTGACCGTATCGAAATCGTGCGTGGGCCCCGTGGCAGCCTCTATGGCGCCGATGCTGTGGGTGGGGTGGTGCAGGTCTTTACTCCGGGTGCCCGTGATCTGAGCAATGAACAGACTGGCTGGATGGAATTGGGCGGCGGATCCTTCAATAGTCGCCGGGTTGCGGCCGGGGCCCAGGGCGAACAGGACGGCACCCGTTATAACGTGGCGGTGGACCGCTTCGATACCGATGGCACGGAAATCCGTGAGGGCAGTGAAGACCGTGGTTATGACAATACCTCGGCAGTGGCTCGGGTCACTCACCGTTTTGATAACGATGCGGAAATCGGCGTGTTCGGTTTTCGGGCGGCGGGCAGTACCGAATTTGAAGGCAGCACCCCCGAGCAGGAAAAAGTGACCGATTACGCCATGCAGATTGCGGGCGTGAAAGGGCAGGTGTGGGTGACGGAAAGCTGGCTGAGCAAACTTATCCTCAGTGATGCCCGTGACGAGAATGAGAATTTCACCGACGGCGATCGGGACAGCATCTTTAATACCCGCAGCCGGGCGGCGAACTGGCAGAATATTTTTGCGCTGGGGAACCACCAATTGGTAGTCGGTGCCGATTACTTGCAGGACCTGGTGGACAGCACCACGCTGTATTCGGAAGACGAGCGCGAAAACACGGCGGGTTTTGCTCAGCTGTTGCTGAACTTCGGTGCCTTCGATGTGCAGGCCAGCGGCCGCTACGATGATAACGAAGCCTATGGCAGCGAGACCACCGGCGGCCTGGCGGTGGGCTACAAGCTGGATGCGAATCATCGGCTACGGGCCAGTTATGGCACCGCCTTTCGCGCGCCGACCTTCAATGATCTGTATTTCCCGGGGTTTGGCAACGATCAGTTGGACCCGGAAAGCTCACAAAGCACGGAAGTGGGAGTGCGCGGCCAGTATCAGCATTGGTACTGGGACATTGCCGCCTACCAGACGGACGTGGATGACCTGATTGCCTATGCCTTGCAAGGGGGGCGTTACGCACCGTTCAATGTGAACCGGGCGCGTATTCGTGGTGCGGAGCTGGCCGTGGGCGTGGATATCAACCAATGGCGCGCCGGGGCTGCCTTCACTGCCCAGGATCCGGAAGACCGGGACACCGGCCTGGTGCTGCAGCGCCAGTCACAACGCAGTTTCCGTTTTGATCTGGATCGGGCCGTGGGAGAGTTCTCGCTGGGCGGCAGCGTGGTGTTGCAAGGCCACCGTTATAACGATGCCGATAACGACGTGCGGCTGTCCGGCTTTGGCCTGCTGGATCTGCGGGCAGGCTGGAATTTCGCGCCCAACTGGTCCACCCGCTTGGCGGTAAAAAACGTGCTCGATAAGGAATACACCACCGCACAGAATTTTGGTGGTTGGAACTATATGAACGCAGGACGTTCGGTAATGTTGAGCCTGCGCTACGATAGGTAGTGCAGAACAATCAGATGGAGTGAGTGGATGCGCGTTTTACGTTGGGGGTTATTGCTGCCAATGCTGGCCCTGTTTCACACGGCCATGGCGGCGGTGTGTGTCACCGACGATACCCAGCGTGAACTCTGTCTGGACAAGCCGGCCAGCCGCATCATTGCCTTGTCTCCGGGCGCTACCGAGCTGCTGTTTGCGGCAGGGGCCGGTGAACAGATGGTGGGGGCGGTAAGCTTCAGCGATTACCCGCCAGCGGCGAAAAAATTACCGCGGGTGGGGAGTTACAAACGCCTGGATCTGGAAGCCGTGTTGGCGCTGGATCCGGACCTGATTGTGGCCTGGCACAGTGGCAATCCGCTACCTCAGGTGGAGCAGCTGAAAGCGCTGGGGTTGCCGGTGTATTACAGCGAACCACGCCGCTTTGCGGATGTGAGCACCACGCTGGAACGGTTTGCCCGGCTGGCCGGGACGGAACAGGTTGGCAAGGGGGCAGCGGATGCTTTCCGCGCGGGCATTGATGCCCTGCGTGAGCGTTACGCGGATGCGGCGAAAGTCAGCGTGTTTTATCAGGTGTGGGAAGAGCCGTTGATGACGGTGAACCGTGAGCATCTGATCAGTGAAGCGATTCAGGTTTGTGGCGGAGTAAACGTGTTCGCCGATCTGCCCACGCTGGCGCCGCGTATCAGCAAGGAGTCGGTGCTGGAGAAAAACCCACAGGCCATTGTTGCGGGCGGCATGGGCGAAGATGACCCCGGCTGGCTGGATCCCTGGCGGCAGTTTGCCACCCTGCAGGCGGTGAAAAACGACAATCTGTTTTTTGTTTCGCCCTCCACATTGCAGCGGCCCACGCCGCAAATGCTGACAGGTGCCCGTACCCTGTGCCGGCACCTGGATTCTGCTCGTGCCCGCCAGTAAGCAGCGGGCGCTTCCCGCCCTGTTGGGGCTGACGGGTTTGGGGCTGCTGGCGCTGTTGTTGTCGGTGGCGGTGGGCAGTGTGTCGATTTCGCTACAGGACCTGTGGGCGGTGGCGACCGGTGGCGGCAGTGAACTGTACCGGGAGCTGATCGTGTCGCTGCGTGCCCCCCGTGCGCTGGCGGCCTTTTCTACCGGGGGGCTGCTGGCATTGGCCGGGGCCCTGATGCAGGTGCTGTTGCGTAATCCGCTGGCGGACCCCTATGTGTTGGGTATTTCCGGTGGTGCGGCCGTTGGTGCGCTGGGGGCCATGTTGATTGGTGGCGGTTTGGCGCTGGTGTCCGGCTCAGCGTTTGCTGGCGCCTTGCTGTCCACCCTGCTGGTGTTTGGTCTGGCGCAAGGTGGCGGAGGCTGGACCCCGACGCGACTGCTGCTGACCGGCGTAGTGGTGGCCGCCGGTTGGGGCGCAGTGATTACCTTCATGTTGACCATGAGCCCGGCGGATCGACTGCCGGGCATGCTGTATTGGCTGATGGGCGATTTGAGTTACGCCCGTGCGCCCTATGGTGCCTGGCTGGTATTGATTCCGGCGGTGCTGCTCACGTTGCCACTGGGGCGCAGTCTTAATGTGCTGGCGCGGGGGCCGTTACAGGCGGCGGCGCTGGGCATTGCGGTAAAGCCGCTGGAGTGGCTGGTGTATATCCTCGCCAGCCTGCTGACCGCAGTGGCGGTGACCACGGCGGGCAGTGTGGGCTTTGTCGGCTTGATTGTGCCGCATATGCTGCGGCTGTTGCTGGGCAATGATCAGCGAATCATTTTGCCCGCCAGTGTGCTGGCCGGCGGCACCTTGCTGACCGTGGCCGATACGCTGGCACGCACGGTGATGGCGCCGGAGCAGTTGCCGGTAGGGGTGATAACGGCCTTGCTGGGTGTGCCCACGTTCCTGTTTTTGCTGCATCGCAGTCGCTGATTGATGAGGGGCAAAGCCCCCCTGCAACCCGAACGGAGAGCGCCATGGCGGTGCTGGACATTGAAAATCTGATTGTCGATATCCCGGGTCGCGCGGATGGCGAGCCTCTTAATTTGCAGGTGAAATCCGGCCAGCGCTGGGGCGTGTTGGGGCCAAATGGGGCGGGCAAAACGTCATTGCTGCATACCCTCGCGGGTTTGCGGCCACCGCGACGTGGCCAGGTGATTCTCAATGGTTCACCGCTGGCAAGCCTGTCGCGCCGAGAGGTGGCCCGGCAGGTGGCGGTGGTGTTCCAGGAGCGTCAGGACAGCTTCCCTGCCACGGTGATGGAAACGGTTCTGATAGGCCGCCATCCTTTTCTGTCTGCCTGGCAACGCGAGAGCGCTGAGGATATTCGTTTCGCTCAAGAGGCGTTGTCTGCGTTGTCGTTGAACCTGCTCAAGGATCGCCTGGTGAGTACCTTGTCCGGCGGTGAACGGCAGCGGGTTTCCATTGCCACGGCGCTGACCCAGCAGCCAACCATCTGGCTGGCGGATGAGCCCACCAATCATCTGGATCTGCATCATCAGGTAGCGGTCATGGAGTTGCTGGATCAGCAGGCAGATAACGGCGCTGCTGTCTTCATGTGCTTGCACGATCTGAATCTGGCAGCCCGTTGGTGTGATCACTTGTTGTTGCTGTATCCGGATGGGGAGCTGTGTTTCGGCCCGGCACAAACCATGTTGGTGCCGGCAGCACTGGAGCGTCTTTACGACCAGAAACTGGTGGTAGGGCAAGTGAATGGAGTGCCGGTGTTTGTGCCGGGGTAAGTGCGTCAGCAGTCGCTGGGGCGATCAAACGCGATGAGTTATACGATGCCAACCTTGTTGAATGCCTCGGTGCCGGCGGCGTTGATTAGCGCACCCGGTTCCGGGCAGGGAAAATCCCTGATTACCGCAGCACTGGCAAGGCTGCACCGCAATGCGGGGCGCCGGGTCCGCGTGTTCAAATTCGGTCCGGATTATCTGGATCCGATGATTCTGGAGCAGGCCAGCGGCGCGCCGGTGTACCAGTTGCAACCCTGGATGACCGGTGAGGATGAATGTCGCTGGCGGCTGGTACAGGCCGCGCAAGACGCCGATCTGATTCTGGTAGAAGGTGCCATGGGCTTGTTTGACGGCACCCCATCCAGTGCCGACCTGGCGGTGCTGGCGGGCATTCCGGCGTTGCCGGTGATTGATGCCTGGGGCATGGCGCAAACGTTCGGTGCCATTGCTCTGGGGTTGTCGAGTTACCGCGATGATCTGGTCGTTAACGAGGTGATTGCTAACCGGGTGGCCAGCCAGCGCCATGGCGACCTGGTACGCGAGGGAATGCCTGCGGGTGTGACCTTGCTGGGCTCGGTGCCACGACATGCGGCCATGACATTGCCCGAACGACACCTTGGGCTGGTGCAGGCCCACGAGTTGGCAGATCTGGATGCACTGTTGGATGAGGCTGCTGCGGTGTTGCAAGACGCAGGTCTGGATCGATTGCCGCAAACGGTGCATTTTTCTGCGCCCGCTCCCGAGCCGTTGCCACCCTTGTTGAAAGGCTGCCGTATCGGTATTGCCCGTGATGCAGCGTTTGCGTTTATTTATCCGGCCAATCTGGATGCACTGCGGGAGATGGGCGCGACCCTGACGTTTTTTTCTCCGCTGCAGGAAACCGCGTTGCCTGATGTCGATGCGTTATGGCTACCTGGCGGTTACCCGGAACTGCACGGGGAAGCGTTGGCCAGGAATGCCGCTATGGGCGATGCCATTCGCGACCACCATGCTGCCGGCAAACCGATTCTGGCGGAGTGTGGCGGGTTGATGAGTTGTATGGCGACCCTGGTAGACGGTGAGGAAAAGCGCCATGCCGGTTTCGGACTCTTGCCGGGTGAAGCGTTTTTGACAAAGAAACTGCATGGGTTGGGAATGCAGGCGCTGGCCACTCCCCGTGGGGAATTACGTGGCCACACTTTTCACCATGGCAGTTTGTCCACACCACTGACGCCGGCCATTTTTAGCCGTAAACAAACGGGTACAGAAGGCGAGTCGGTTTATCAGGACAAGGGCCTGGTGGCGAGCTTCTTCCATGGTTATTTCCCTTCAGCGCCGCAAGTCGTGGCGGATATTTTTAGCGGGCAATTCCGTGCCGGCCCCCTTTCCCCTGATCACAATACCCCCTCTCAAACAGGATCCGACCATGCGTGATGATGCGAAAACCCCAGAGCGCCATGCTTACCGCATGGCAAAGAAACAGGAAATCATGCAGCAACGCATTGCCAATGCGGACAAGGAACAGGGCATCCTGCTGGTGCTGACCGGGCCGGGCAAGGGCAAAAGCAGTTCCGGTTTCGGCATGGTGGCGCGGGCACTGGGTCATGGCATGAAAGTGGGTGTGGTGCAGTTTATTAAAGGCGCCTTCAGTACCGGCGAAGAGGCCTTTTTCCGTGATCTGCCCAATGTGGATTATCACGTGATGGGTGAAGGCTATACCTGGGATACCCAGGACCGGGAGCGGGATGTGGCGGCCGCCAGTGCGGCGTGGGATGTCGCCAGTGCCATGCTGCGTGATGACAGCTATCACATGGTGCTGCTGGATGAACTCAATATCGCATTGCGCTACGAATACCTCGATCTGGATCGGGTGCTGGACGACCTGCAAAATCGCCCGGCCATGCAGCACGCCGTGGTCACCGGCCGCTATGCGCCAAAGGAGCTGATTGAACTGGCAGATACCGTCACCGAAATGAAAGTGGTGAAGCATGCGTTCAAGGACCTGGGGGTGAAAGCGCAGAAGGGCGTGGAGCTGTGAAGAGCAGTTCAAAGTGTAAAGTTCAAAGTTTAAAAGCGCGGGAGAAGTTCTCTGTTTTTCATGTCTGTGCCCGCGTCAATGCCACTAGGCGCGGTGATGGCGTTGACGTAATCAAGAGAGATGGAATGCGTTTCAACTTTGAACTTTTAACTTTCAACTCAGGGTTTTTCTCATGCGGACCCTGATGGTGCAGGGCTGCACCTCCGATGCGGGAAAGAGCACGGTGGTGGCGGCGCTATGCCGGTGGTTCGCGCAGCGGGGATATTCGGTGGCGCCGTTCAAGCCGCAGAATATGGCGCTGAACAGCGCGGTGACCGTGGATGGCGGCGAGATTGGTCGTTCTACCGCGTTGCAGGCGTTGGCCTGCGGGGTAGAGCCGCACAGCGATATGAATCCGGTGCTGCTCAAGCCGCAGACAGACATGGGCGCCCAGGTGATCATTCGCGGCCAGGTGCTGGGCAATATGCAGGCGCTGGATTATCACGCTTACAAAAAGACCGCCAGTGAAGCGGTGCTGGCGGCCTGGCAGGCGCTCACTTCCCGGTATGATGTGGTCATCGTGGAAGGCGCGGGTAGCCCGGCGGAAATCAATTTACGTGACAATGACATTGCCAATATGGGCTTTGCCGAGATGGTGGATTGCCCGGTTATTCTGGTTGCCGATATCGATCGCGGCGGTGTCTTTGCCCATCTCACCGGTACGCTGGATCTTTTGTCGAAAAGCGAACAGCAGCGCACCCGGGGGTTTGTCATCAACCGTTTCCGTGGCGATATTTCCTTGCTGCAGGGCGGGCTGGACTGGCTTGAAGATCGCACCGGTAAACCCGTGTTTGGTGTGCTGCCCTATCTGCATGGTCTGACGCTGGATGCGGAAGATGCGGTGGATGAGCAGGGCGAACACGAAACTGATGCCCTCAATGTGGTAGTGCCGCTGTTGCCGCGCATGAGTAACCACAATGATTTTGATCCTTTACGCCTGCATCCACAGGTCAATCTGCGGTTCGTGAAAATGGGCGAGCCCTGGCCGGCGGCGGATCTGGTGATCCTCCCCGGCAGCAAGGCCACCCGTGCGGACCTGGCCTTCCTGCGTGAACAGGGGTGGGACAAACAGATCGAAAAGCATCTGCGTTACGGCGGCAAGGTGCTGGGTATTTGCGGTGGTTTTCAGATGCTCGGCGAGCGGATTGATGACCCTGATTCGTTGGAAGGCGAGGCGGGCAGTATGGCTGGCCTGGGATGGTTGCCCATGACGACTCGTCTGGTTCCTGGCAAGCAGTTGCGTAATGTGGAAGGGCGTTTTCTGCCGGCGGATACCCGGATTCAGGGGTATGAGATTCACAATGGCATTACCGAAGGGCCTGCTCTCTTGCGTCCGATGTTGCAGTTTTCACAGCGTCAGGATGGTGCAATCAGCGAGGATAACCAAATAATGGGCTGCTATCTCCACGGCCTTTTTGACCATGCGCAGGCGGCCACAGCGATCTTGCGGTGGGCGGGGCTGGAAAGCCGTGAAGCGGTGGATTATGACGCGCACCGGCAAGAGGGGCTGGATCGTTTGTCGACAATGCTGGATGAGCATATCGATATGGCCGGATTGCTGTCTGCGATGGGTTTGCGTCAGGGGTCATAAAAGCCCCTGAGTGTCGTTTTTGTTTGGCCGGGGATGTGGTAAAAAAAAACTCTATTATTCAAAATTTAAACTCCTCCCTCTGCAATGGAGTACCAGATGCACAAGGATGCGGTGCATGCAGGGCAAGCCATCTACACGCCTCTCGCCCTGAAACTTTACGACCAAGCAGTGCTCGGTTTGTCTTGCCGTTGGGTGTGGAAATGTCCCGCCAATGTACTGCTGAGTCACTATCAACAGCACGTTAGCGCTAACCATCTCGATGTGGGTGTCGGGACGGGTTATTTTCTGGATAAAGTCACTTTTCCCTCTCCGTCTCCGAGAGTGGCACTCATGGATATGAATGCGCACAGTCTCTCCTCGTGCGCGAAACGCATTGCCCGCTATCAGCCGTTGGTTTATCAGTGCAATGTCCTTGAACCCGTTCAGCTCTCCACTCAGCGCTTCGATTCCCTGGCCATGAACCTGCTGTTGCACTGCTTGCCAGGCAGTATGAGCGACAAGGCTGCAGCGCTGGATAACGTGCTGCCATTGCTTGCCCCGGGCGCAGTGGTGTTTGGCGCGACCCTGTTGCATGACGGAGTGAATCGTTCCCCGACGGCTAGAGGGTTAATGTCCCTGTATAACGCCAAGGGCATTTTCAATAATCGTGATGATAACGATGTGGCGCTTTCTGAGGCGCTGAATTCACGGCTTGATGACGTCAAGGTGAAGATCGAAGGGTGTGCGGCCTTGTTCTCTGGCCGGGCGCCCGGCGGAAGGGAATCGGATTGCGAGTGAGAGGGATGAATAACCATGAAAAGAACAGCAAGCATCAGCAAAATCCTGTTGCCCACACTGGCTCTATTGAGCAGTGCTGTGGTGGCGCAAGAGTCAGAACAAGGGGAGGCTGCGGGCAATACAGGAAGTGCCGCCGCTCAGGCGAATAATCCACTGGCGGATATGACCGCCTTCAATATCCAGGACTACTACATCGGTGAGCTGACGGAGAGTGATGAGTCTGCGAACCAGGGTTGGTTTCGTTTCGCCACGCCCTTTTCTGTGGGCAATTCCAACTGGCTCTTCCGCGCGTCTCTGCCGATCAATACGTTTCCAACCGCACCGCGGGGAGGCAAGGAAACCGGGGTGGGCGATCTCAATGTGTTTGCGGCTTACCTGATTGATACCGGCAACCCGGCGATCAGTTTTGGTGTTGGCCCGCAGCTTACCGCACCGACTGCCGGGAAGGATGAGCTGGGCAGTGAAAAATGGTCGGCGGGGTTTGCCAATGTATTGTTCAATGCCAGCTCGCCAACATTTCAGTATGGCTACCTGCTGACTTGGCAGGAAAGCTTTGCCGGCGATGATGGTCGCGAGGACGTAAACGCCGGCGCCTTCCAGCCGTTTGCGTTTTATCAGCTGGGCGGCGGTAACTATCTGCGTGCCGCCCCGATCTGGGTGTATAACTTTGAAAATGACAACTACAGCATGCCTCTGGGGATTGGGGCGGGCAAGGTCATTAAAAAGGACAAAACGGTTTACAACATTTTTGTAGAACCACAATTTTCTGTTGCCGATAAAGGCCCCAATCAGCCGGAGTGGCAGATCTTTCTTGGCTTTAACATGCAGTTCATGAACTGATAGCTGTAGTGTGGGTGACGGTTCAATCGGGTAAGGGCTGGCGGGCTTACGGGCGTTTTTGCTCGATGTCAGGCGAGGGCATCGCATGGATTGCCGCCCGTTCGCCCCACAGTGTTTCCAGTTGACGGTGAGCCAGGGACGTTTCGGCGCTGCTCCAGAATGTGGCGCTGCCTGCTTGTGGGCTATCTGATAACAAATTGTGCATCTGCAGTCGTCGCACGGTTTCGCGGGCTACTGCCATATCGGTATTAACCACTTCCACGTGGGCACCCGCTGCCCGGCGAATCAGCGGCGCCAAAAACGCATAGTGGGTGCAGCCCAGGACGATATGATCCGCGCCTTTCTGGATTAGCGGCTGCACATAGCGGGCGGCCAGGGTCTGGGTCGCTTCGCTGTCCAGCTCCAGCGCTTCAATCTGTTCAACCAGCCCGGGACAGGGCTGGATTTCCACGCGCACGTTTTCCGAGAACAGCCGGCTCAGGTTGTTGAACGATTCACTTTTTAGAGTCTGGCTGGTGGCCAGCACCCCGATAACGCCGCTCTTGCTCTGCAGGGCTGCCGGCTTGATGCCCGGTTCTACGCCGATGATCGGCAAGGTGTAATCGGCGCGCAGCTGTCTAATGGCAGAGACAGTGGCGGTGTTGCAGGCCACCACAATGGCTTTGGCCTCTCTTTCCAGGAGAAACCGGGTAACCGCATCCGCTCGTTGCCGAATGTAGTGCTCGGATTTTTCCCCATAGGGCGCGTGGATGGAGTCTGCCACGTAGAGCAGGTTTTCGTTGGGCAACAGCTCTCGAATCCGGCGGGCAATGGATAGGCCGCCGATGCCGGAGTCAAAGATGCCAATGGGGCCGGGGTGGGTCATACGACTATTCGGATGGAAACGAAGGCCCAAGGATATACCAAGACGGACAGGTATAGGAGGGTACGCCGAAGTCAGCCTTTTCGTGAAGTGAGCTTCTCTATGCGCGCAGGCGTGAGGCGTGTTGCGTGGAGCCTGTTGCAGCCGCAGAGCGGCATAAAAAAAGGCTCCCGAAGGAGCCTTTTTCGTGCGAGCCGTCAGCGATCAGTGATCGTGACCTTCCGGGCCATGTACGTGGCCGTGCTCTTTCTCTTCGTCGGACGCTTCGCGTACGTCGGTCACTTCCACGGCGAAGTTCAGGGTTTCACCTGCCAGCGGGTGGTTGCCATCGACGGTCACTTCATCGCCTTCAACGGCGGTGATGGTGAAGACGCGTTGGCCGGCTTCGGTCTGCGCCTGGAACTGCATGCCCGGCTGCAGGTTATCTTCGTTGCCTTCAAACGCGGTTTTCGGCACTTGCTGAATCAGCTGCTCGTGACGCTCGCCGTAGCCTTCTTCCGGAGTAACGGTGACATCCAGCTTGTCGCCAGCGGCCTTGCCTACCAGGGCATTTTCCAGGCCCGGAATGATATTGCCGGCGCCGTGCAGGTACGCCAGGGGCTCGCCACGCTCGACGGAAGAATCGATGGTTTCACCGGCGTTGTTGGTCAGGGTGTAGTGGATGGACACTACGGCATTTTCAGAAATTTGCATGGAAACCCTTTAGGGGTAGATGAATTCGGAATAAGAGGCGTGGCGGTCATGTCGTTTTCATGGCCTGATCGCGCCCTGTATTCAGGTCGGCGAACATTCTAACAAGACCGGCAAGGGCCTGACCAACCAGAGCCGAGTCGGCCCGACGGGCGTGCAGGGCCGTGATTGCCCGGATTGGCCCCGCATTTGCTACAGTACCGGCATGAATGCTGATGTTTCCACTGATAATCCGGTACTGCAGGACCGCTTCGGGCGCACCATTGATTACGTGCGCTTGTCGGTGACGGACCGCTGTGATTTCCGCTGTGTGTACTGTATGGCGGAGGATATGACCTTTGTTCCCCGCGCCCAGGTGCTGACCCTGGAAGAGATGGCACGGCTGGCGCGGGTACTGGTGCAGTTGGGGGTAAAGCGCATTCGCCTGACCGGGGGGGAGCCTCTGGTGCGCCGTGATGTGGCGCACCTGGTGCACAATATTGGTGCCATTGACGGTCTGCGTGAACTGAACATGACCACCAATGGCGCCGGCTTACCCCGCCACGCGCAGGCATTGAAGGCGGCGGGGGTGGACCGGCTTAATATCAGCCTGGATTCCCTGGACCCGGAACGCTTCCGCGCCCTCACGCGCACCGGCGATTTGCACAAGGTACTGGCGGGGATCGAGGCGGTCGGCCATGCCGGCTTCCGCCGCATCAAGCTGAACAGCGTGATCCTGCGGGGGCGCAATCAGGATGAGGTGCCGGCGCTGGTGGATTTCGCCTTGGAGCGGGGCCTGGATATTGCCTTTATCGAGGAAATGCCGTTGGGGGCCATCAGCGAACATGACCGGGCGTTGGAGTTCGTCTCCTCCGAGGCGCTGCGCAACCAGCTCTCCCAGCGACTGACGCTGGTGCCCATGGCAGAAAAAACCGGCGGGCCATCCCGTTACTGGCAGGTGCTGGGCAGTGATAGTCGCATCGGGTTTATTTCTCCTCACTCACAAAACTTTTGCCATTTGTGTAACCGGGTGAGAATTACAGCCGAAGGCCGTATGCTTCTGTGCCTGGGCCACGAACACAGCGTGGACCTGCGTGCGGTATTACGGGCGCACCCCACGGATGATGTCCCCCTGCGCCAGGCGATCATTGATGCCATGGCCATCAAGCCGGAGCGGCACGACTTTAATCTGGCCCCGGGTGAGCAACTGGTACGATTTATGAATATGACCGGTGGTTAAGGCGGCGTGTTAGCGTGCCGCGTGTAGCATGATTGCGTAAAAAAGCGAGAGACCATGAAATCCCTACCTGATTTGTTTTCCAACAACGAAAAATGGCGCCACGAAATCGAACAGCGCCACCCCGGCTTCTTCAAGGCGCTGGGAGAACAGCAGAACCCGGAATATCTGTGGATCGGTTGTGCCGATTCCCGGGTGCCTGCCAATGAAGTCGTGGGCATGATGCCTGGTGAGCTGTTTGTTCACCGCAACGTGGCCAACCTGGTTAACCACACCGACCTGAACTTGCTGTCAGTGCTGCAGTTCGCCGTGGATGTGTTGAAGGTCAAACACATCATGGTGGTGGGGCATTACGGTTGCGGTGGTATCAAGGCTGCCATGGAAGATGTGCCCCATGGGCTGATTGATAACTGGCTGCGACAGGTCCGCGAGTTGTATCTGCGCAATCGCAAGAATCTGGCCGAGCTGCCAGATGATTCGGCGCGCGTGGACAAGATGTGTGAGCTGAACGTGGCGCGCCAGGTGATCAACGTCTCCAATACTACCGTGGTGCAGGAGGCCTGGCGCCGCGATCAGCCGCTGACCATCCACGGCTGGATTTACGGTATCGGTGATGGTCACCTGCGGGATCTGGATATCCAGATTCAGAATAATGGTGAACTGCGCAGTCTGGAAACGGACGAGTACGATAACTGTTCCGGTTAGCGGTTACGCCTGGCCCTCGTCAGGGCCAGGCGGATGATTGCTGTTTTTGGTGCTGTTTTTGGTGCTGTGTTTGATGGTGTAAATGGTGGTGTTAGTGATGGTGCCCGGCGCCAACATGGCCGCTGCTTCCATGATCATGCCCGGTTGGCGGCCTGTCTGAGTCGCCCAGCAGTGCCTGCCAGTCGCTTTCGCTCAGGGAAGGCAAGGCGCTGAGTAAGGCCACCATGTCCCACAGGCTTTGTTCATCGTGGCTTTTGCCCCAGGCGGGCATGCCGCTCATTTTGATGCCGTGCTTGATGACCCAGTACGCGCCTTTCGGGTCATGAATGCCGTGTTCCGCCAGTGCAGGCGGTCGCGGATACATGCCTTCACGCAGTTCGCTCTCCTCGATCCCCGGCGCCAGGTGGCAGCCCACGCACATGGCCTGGTAGTGCTCTGCGCCGCGGTGAATGCGTTGCGGGTCGTCCAGGTCGTTGGGCACCGGAATATGTTCTGCACGCAGGTCAATAGAGCGGTGGCGAGCGCTACTGATGATTTTCTCGGTCACGCTCCAGTGTGGTTCGTCGGCCGCAAAGTTGTAGCTGCCTGTGACAATGACCATGCCGATGATGGCGGCTGCAAGCAGCGCGATAACCAGCAGCGTGCTAATGACGGTTTTCATCGTGTTCTCCCTGACAATGAAAGAGTGGGAGGATGCGCCGGCCATGGCGGCCGGGCACATCCGTGGCAAGATCAGAACCAGAAACGGATGCCGGCAACAACGGTGCCTTCTTCCGTTTTCCCGCCGGCAGCCCGTGTCATGTCCGCGGTGTCGCCGTACTGCTTTTCCCAATTGACGCCGATGTAGGGGGCGATTTCACGGCGAATTTCGTAGCGCAGGCGCAGCCCGGCTTCGATATCCGTGAGGCCGTTACCGATGCCCAGTTCCTTGTCTTCCTTGCCATAAAAGTTGGCCTCTATTTCCGGAACCAGCACTAGCTTTTGGGTGAGCAGCAGTTCGTACTCTGCCTCGACTCGCAGATTGGTGAGCCCGTCTTCTCCCACGAACAAATTGGCGTCCACTTCGAAAAGGTAGGGCGCGACGCCCTGAACACCGATGCTGGCCCAGTCCCGGTTGGGGTCGTCCGGTTGCCAGTCCCGTCGCACACCCAGCTGCCAGTCCCAGAAGGGCGCAAAGGCCCGGTTCCAGGCAAGGCGGGTTTCTGCGCCCTCGGTACCGGCATCCTCGTCGTCGTGCTCCGGATCCATTAACCGCTCGCCTTCGGTGCTGAAGTACAGCTTGTTCAGGTCGCCGCCATGCCAGCCGCTGGCTTCCCAGGCCATGACGGTGCCTTCATCGCTGTCACGGGCTTCCAGCTGATCGACGGTGACACGGGTGAAACGGGGTTCGTTTTTACTCATGGCCAGGGCTGGTGAGGTGGCCGCCAGTGTGAGGCTGCCTGCCAGGAGCGTCATCAATGTTTTCATGAGCGGTGCCCTCCATGATCTTGGTCATGTGTGCCGTGCATGCCTTGTGTCTGAGTATCAGGCGTCGACGCAGCGGCGGGGCTGGTGCTGCCATCAACCACGCGCACTTCCCGGAACATGCCTGCTTCCATGTGGTAGAGCAGGTGGCAGTGATAGGCCCAGCGCCCAAGGGCATCGGCGCGTACCAGGTAGCTGAGTTTTTCGCCAGGCTTGACGGTGATGGTGTGCTTGCGCAGCAGTTTCCCGTCCCCCAGTTCCAGGTCGCTCCACAGGCCGTGCAGGTGGATGGGGTGGGTCATCATGGTGTCGTTCACCAGGGTGATGCGTACACGCTCGTGGTGGAACAGTTCCAGGGGCACGGAATCGGCAAACTTGATGCCGTTAAAACTCCACATGTACCGGTCCATGTTGCCGGTCAGGTGCAGCACGATTTCCCGGTCCGGTTGAAGACTGTCGATGGGGTTGTTGGGAGTGCTGCCGAGGGTTTCCATGTCGGCATAGGTGAGCACTTTCCAGGGCCGGTCACGCAGGCCAATACCGGGATCGAAAAGCATGTCGCCGGGCGCCATGGCGCGCATGTCGACGCCGGGGCCGAATTCACTGGCGGGATGTTCGATGGCGCTGTCACGCGGTGGCAGGTCCGGGTTGTTGCTGTCGACGGCAAAAGGAACGGGGTCGGCATGGGCGGTGCCGTGGTGCGCCATACCCCCCTTAGTCATATCGCCATGGCCCATGCCGTGATGCTGCATGTGGTCATGGTTCATGGTGTCCTTGTCCATGGCCTTTTTATTCATGCTCCCATGGTCCATCGATTGATGGTCCATGGCGCCCATGCCCATTTCGGTGTGACCCAGCGGCGGGGGCGCGTCCATCTCAGGGACCACAGCGGAAAGGGTAGCATCCGGTGTTAGCGTACCGCGTACGAAGCCACTGCGGTCGATACTCTGGGCGAACAGGGTGTAGGCCTGATCGGCTTTCGGGGCCACGATCACATCCAGGGTTTCGGCCACGCCCAGCCGGCATTCATGGAAATCCACCGGTTTTACCGGTTGGCCGTCCATGGCCACCACGGTCATGTCGAGGCCGGGAATACGAATGTCGAAGAAGGTCATGGCGCTGGCGTTGATAAAACGCAGGCGTATACGTTCACCGGGATTGAATCGGCACGTCCAGTTATTGGCGGGGCTCTGGCCATTCATCAGATAGGTATAGGTGTAACCGGTCACGTCCGCCAGGTCGCTTTGGCTCATGCGCATGGTGTTCCACATGTGCCGGTCCTTGAGCGTTTCGATCACCCCTTTGTTACGGAAGTCACTCAGGGTGTCGAATACGGTGCGTTCATTGAAATTGTAGTAATGGCTGAGCTTTTTCAGGGTGGCGTAAATATGCTCAGGGTCTTCATCGCTCCAGTCAGAGAGCAACACCACTTCGTCACGGTCCGCTGTGTGTGGGTCAGGGGCGCGCGGATGAATGACAATGGCGCCATAGATCCCGGTTTGCTCCTGAAAGCCGGAATGGCTGTGGTACCAGTAAGTGCCGCTTTGTTTCACGGTGAAGCGATAGGTGAAGGTTTCACCGGGGGCGATGCCATCGAAGGAGAGCCCGGGTACGCCGTCCATCTGGAAGGGCAGAAGAATGCCGTGCCAGTGGATGGAGCTGGTCTCAGGCAACAGGTTGGTCACCTTGAGGGTGATGGTGTCACCTTCATTCCAGTGCAGGGTGGGGCCGGGGATACCGCCATTAATGGTGGTGGCCGGGCGGGTTTTACCGGTGATATTGACGTCGACGCCGCCCAGGGTCAGGTGAAACGTATCACCGGTGAGAATCGGGGCGCCGGTGTGGCCCTGGCTGGCCAGTAGTTGACGGGCGTTGAGTCCGAGCCCCAGCCCGGCGGCACCCAGTGCCAGGCCCTGCACGAAACGACGTCGTGGCAGGGAAATCTGCGATTGCGTTTTCATTGGAATGCTCCTGTTTGTTTGAGAAAAAAATCAGCTCAAACAGACAGGGACGGTGGGCGTAACGGCAGGCGATGAATACCGGCGTGAATCGTTGTAATGAGGGAGTCCGTGCCGGGGGGCGAGGGGATAAAGGCATTCGCCACAAAGGCAGCGTCACTGGCGGCGGTGATCTGGCACAGGGTAATGCACTGGCAGCTGTCGCTGTCTTCGCAGCCGTTCATCTGCATCTGCGTCATGTCGTGGCCGGCGGCCATGTCACCGTTGGGCGTGTCGGCAGAGTGGTGACAGTGTGTCATGGAGGAGGGCGGCATGGGGCTGTCGGTAGCCGTGGACATGGCCATGGTGAGCGTGTTTGCAGACAGCAAGCTGCTCACCACCATCAGGGTGGCGGCGAGTAAGGTGGCGATAATCGCCCGGCTCTGTCTTTTCAATACACTCGACATACTCACATTATTGACCCTGGGGTTACCCCAAGGTCAAGCGGTTCTGGGTCAAGGTGTTGATGACCACGCTGGCAGAAATGATCACCAGTAGCACGGCGGTGGCGCGCTCCACCCAATGGTGGTGTTCACGTAACCAGGGCAGCAAGCGGCTGCGCCCCAGCATGATGGCCACCAGAATGTACCAGCCGCCATCGATGAGCATGGCGGTGAGTACGATCTGGACCCGTGCAGCGTGGGCCATGTCTGCTTCCAGGAACTGGCTGAACACAGCGAGAAAAAACAGCGCGACTTTGGGATTGAGGAAGGCCACCAGAAAGCCATCCCGGGCGGCGCCATGAAGCACATTGCTGCGCTCGCCTGAATCGGCGGGGGGCAGGGGCACGCGGCCTGCCTGCCAGCTTTTCCAGGCCATCCATAACAGGAACAGGGCCCCGGCCAGGGAAAAAAGCTGCTCCAGTACCGGGTAGCGACGGAACAGGATGGCCATGCCGGTGACGGTGGCTGCCGCCCAGATGCCGATGCCCAGGGCGTGGGTCACGCCTGCGATCGCGCCGGCCCGATGGCCTCCGTGTAGGGTATGGCGGGTCACCACCGCCAAGCTGATGCCGGGGGCCATGGCCCCCAGGGCACAGATGCTGGCCAGCAACAGCCAGTCATGGAAGGGAAGCATTCAGGGTCTCGTTACACGCAAAGCAGACACTTTAGCGGGTTGGTATGACAGGTTGAAGAGCAGCGCAGCAGTGAGATGCGATTGGGCGGCAAGCAGTTTAAAGTTGAAACGCGAAGTTGATGCCCGTGACTGAATGGCTGCTCGGGACTTCGCGGTTCAGCGTTAAGGGCGCGGGCAGGGCATAAAATATGGAGCTCTCTTTCCCGCGCTTTTGAACTTTCAACTTTTAACTTTGAACTCGGTCTAGTTTCCCGGGTGGTGGCTGAATACCTCGGTGCCGTTTTCATCAAACAACAGCACGTCGTAGGCGTCTTTACGGTCGCCCATTTCCATGCCGGGGGAGCCCACGGGCATGCCGGGAACGGTGAGGCCTTTGCCTTCGGGGCGTTCGTCCAGCAAGCGGTCCACGTCGCTGGCGGGAACATGGCCTTCAATGGCGTAGCCGTCGATAAAGGCGGTATGGCAGGAACCGGTGCCGGGCAGAATGCCAGCTTTTTCCTTGATGGATTGCAGGTTCTGCTGTTCGTGCACGTTGACGGTGTAGCCGTTGGCTTCCATGTGCTCAACCCAGGCGCCGCAACAGCCACAGGTCGGGGATTTATACACTTCCAGCACCCTGTCGCTGGTGGCGGTAGCGGCGGGTGCGGTGGCGTCTGTGTTTGCCACGCTGGGTTTGGCCGGCTCGTTATCGCCACAGGCGGCCAGTAGCAAGGCAGTAAAAAGAGTGATCCAGATTTTCATGGGCGTTTCCTGTTTGGTTGGTGTTGCAGTGTATCCGGGAATGTCTTTCCCCTTTATTCCACAAATAAGGTGCCTTGGTACATTTGCATTTGGCAGGTGAAGCGGTACTTGCCTTGCGGCAGATTGTTCAGGGTCAGAGTGGTGATTGAGTCTGTTTCCAGAAACTCACTGGTGTCCAGCCCCTGGAATATCACCTGCTCGGCGCAGGGGGACGGGTCGCGCCGGTCGAAATGCAGGGTCAGGGATTGCCCTGCCCTGGCACGAATGGAGGCCGGAGAGTAGACCCCGTCTTCGACAATAATGGTGGCTTCCTGTGTGGTGGCCTGTGCGGTGCTTTTGCGGTGCGATAGCCAGAACCACCAGACCACCAATGCCATCAATATCAGGCCGGCCAGGTTGATGAAAATAGTCATGATGCCGCCTCCCGGGGTTTGCGAGCGGTGAGTATCACTGATCGCTTGTGCATGGTGTCACCGAGTACATCCACACTGTCTTCGGCAAAGGTGTCCAGCGTGGTGTCGGTAAAGCCGGCCTGCTCCAGGGCCTGCTGTAATTCGGGGCCGTGGTAGGTGGAAAAGCCGTGCTTGAACACCGGCAGGTTGGCCATGCTGTTGTGATCACGCAGGCCCAGCACCAGGGTGCCGCCGGGGCGTAATAACAGGTTCAACACATTTAGCGCGAGAGGCAGAGGCTGCCAAAAATAGACCACGTTGACGGCAACAATGCGGTCCATGCTGGCGGGGGCCAGCGGCGCTTGGGTTAGTTCGCCGTGGATAAAGGCGGCGCGGGTTTCACCCAGGTAACGTTCGCGGGCTCGCAAGACCATATCCCGGGAGGCATCCAGGCCGGTGTAGTGCAGGTTGCTCGCCTGCGCTAACAAGCCCGGAAGGTGGCCCGCACTCCCCGGGCCGATTTCCAGAATCCGGTCGCCGTCAGCAGGGGCCAGAGCCTGGTAGGCCGCGAGAATCACCGGGCTGTTTCGGTCATCCATATTGTCTGCGACCTTGTTGCCTTCTTCACCCTGGGGGTGGCGCAGTTGTGCGGCAAGTTGCTCCGGTGTCATGCGCTTGTTTCCTGGTTGTGTTTAGGTTTGAAAAACCGCAAGCGGTTGGCGTTGGTGACGACGGTGACGGAGCTGAGCGACATGGCCGCGCCGGCGATCACCGGGCTGAGCAGGCTGCCGGTGAGCGGATAGAGTATGCCGGCAGCCACTGGTACGCCCAGGCTGTTATAGACAAAGGCGCCAAACAGGTTTTGTTTGATATTACGCACCGTGGCGGAGGAAATCGCCATGGCATCGGCAACGCCGTGCAGTGAACCGCCCATCAGGGTGATGGCAGCAGATTCGATGGCCACGTCGGTGCCGGTGCCAATGGCAAAGCCCACATCGGCCTGGGCCAGGGCGGGGGCATCGTTAATGCCATCGCCCACCATGGCCACGGTGCGGCCCTCTTTTTGCAGGGCGGCCACTTTTTTCGCCTTGTCTTCCGGCAGCACTTCCGCCATGACGTCATCCACACCAGCCTGTTCCGCAATGGCGTTGGCGCTGGCAGCAATGTCTCCGGTAATCATGATGACTTTCAGCCCTTGCGCTTTAAGGCGGGCAATGGCGGCTTTGGAGTCATCTTTAATGCGGTCGGCCACGCCAATAATGGCCAGCAGATTTTTTTGCTCCGACAGAAACAGCGGGGTGGTACCCTTGTCGGTGAGGGGTGTGCTGTCGAGATTGATGGTTACCCCTTCGCTTTCCAACCAGCGGCGGTTACCCAGCCGGTACGTTTTGCCATTGATGGTGGCGATGACCCCCTTGCCGTTCAGGGCCTGGAATTGAGTGGCGTCGTCCAGCGATAAACCCCGCTCTTTCCCTTCGTTGACAATTGCCGTGGCCAGCGGGTGTTCGGAGCCGCTTTCCAGGCTGGCGGCAAGGGCCAGTATGGTGTTTTCCTGCTGGCCCTCGGCGCAGAGAATATCGGTGACGGCAGGTTTGCCTTCGGTGATGGTGCCGGTCTTGTCGAGGACGATGGTGTCCAGCTGGCTGCTGGTCTGCAGGGCTTCGCCCTGACGAATCAGAATGCCGTATTCGGCAGCCTTGCCGACGCCCACCATCACCGACATGGGCGTGGCCAGGCCCAGCGCGCAGGGGCAGGCAATAATCAGCACGGTGGTGGCGCTGATCAGCATATGGGTGAGGCGCGGCTCCGGACCCACGTTGAACCACACCAGTGCGGCAGCGATGGCGATCAACATGATGGTGGGAACAAAAATGGCCGACACCTGATCCGCCAGGCGGCCAATGGGGGGCTTGCTGCCCTGGGCTTTTTTGACCAGTGCAACAATCCGGGACAACGCAGTGTCCTTACCGACGGCCGTGGCCGTGTAGAGCAGGGTGCCACCTTCGTTGAGGGTGCCGGCGCTGACCGTGTCTCCCGGTGCCTTGTTTACCGGCATGGGCTCGCCGGTGAGCATGGATTCATCGATGCGGCTTTCGCCTTCCTTGACGGTACCGTCCACGGCAATTTTTTCACCGGGGCGAACGCGCAGGGTGTCGCCGTTTTGCACCTGCTCCACCGGGATGTCCTGTTCCACTTTTTCCTGATTCGGGCCATCGCGGATCACGCGGGCGGTTTTGGCGCCCAGGTCCAGCAACCGTTTTACTGCGGCGCTGGTCTTGCCGCGAGCGCGAACCTCCAGTGCCTGGCCGAGATTGATCAGGCCGATGATCATGGCGCTGGCTTCGAAATACACATGCCGGGCGGCTTCTGGCAGGGCACCAGGCAGCAAGACCACCACCATGGAGTACAGCCAGGCGGCACCAGTGCCCAGTGCAATCAGGGTGTCCATGTTGGCGTTATGATTACGGAAGGCTTTCCAGGCGCCGACAAAAAAATGCCGGCCGGCGGTAGCGAGTACGGCGAGGGTGGCAATGCCGATGCCCAGCCATACCCACTGGCTGATTTCCCCGGGGCGAACCATCATGTCGCCACCGAGCAGGCCCCAGGCCATCAACGGCACGCCCAGGCCGAGCCCCAGCCACATGTGCCGCAGCAACTGGCGGTAGTGTGCCCGCTCTTTGGCTTCCTGCTCATCGTTGTCATCGTCACGGGCTTCACTGGCGCCATATCCAGCGTCTTCCACCGCCTTAATCAGGGCGTTGGTGCTGGCGGTGCCGGTGACTTGAGCGGTGCGGTCGGCAAAGTTCATGTCCGCGCCGTGGACGCCGGGTGTGCCACGCAACGCGCTTTCAATGGTGCGCACGCAGGACGCGCAGGTGGCGCCGCTGATGTTCAACTGTATTGATTGTGCCGCTTGCGATGCCGGTTCACTGGCGGTGCCGTTATCGTCGTTGTGGTCATCGTGTTCATGACCGGAATCATTCATGTCAGCGCCGTAGCCGGCCTGTACCAGCGCCTTCTGAAGAGCGTTGCGCGAGGCAGAACCGGTGACGGCGACCTGTTGGGCTTGCAGGTCTACGGTCACACGTTCCACGCCGCTGACCTGTTCCAGCGCGGAGGTAATGGTGCGGCTGCATCCCTGGCAGGTGGCGCCGCTGATGGGCAGGGTCTGGGTGCGCGTTTGCGTCGGCATGGTGGCTCCTGTGAAGCAATCTGATGCCAAGGGGATATGTCAGCATACAGTGTTAAACCTTGGGGTAACCCCAAGGTCAATAGCCATGCTATAAATTGCTGGCTACATTGAAAATTTTTATAAAAACGTCATAAAAACGGAACCATCACAATGCATTGCGCTCAATAAGACCACATAGTGTGACCATCTTGGATGCCGAACTTTTCGATATCAGTGAGGACGATTTATGTTTAAGAAAACATTGCTTGTGTCAGGTATTGCTCTGGCCGTTTCTGCTCCGGCCATGGCGGCGCAACAAACTTCCGCCGTCCGTGATAACGGCTTTTCCTACAGCTACGGCCAGCTGGCCTACGATCGCTGGGATCTGGATAACGATGTGGACGTGGATTCGTTGAGCGCTGAAGGGTCTTTTGCGTTGGATGAGCACTTGTTCCTGCGTGGTAGCCTGGGTTTCTTTGACGGCGACTATGGCCGCAATGGTGATCTCGACGGTAGCCAAATTTCCGGTGGTATTGGTTTCCATACCCCGCTGCAGCGGGGCCTGGATTTCGTCACCAGTGCCGACATTATTTACGATGATCGTGACTATGATCCGGGCAATGACGACGATGAAATCGGTTTCGAGGTGCGTGGTGGTGTGCGTCATGCCACTACCGAGAAGCTGGAACTGTCCGGTGGTCTGGCGTATCAGGACCTCTACGATGACGACCTGGGCGTTTACGGCCAGGGCCTGTTCAAGGTGAGCCAGGCGGTGGATCTGGGTGCGCGCGTCATCGTTGGTGGTGATCGTGATACCTACGGCGTCTTCGGTCGCTACAACTTCTAAGGTCGCTCGTTCCAAGAGAGTGTGTCTGGAAGTAGAAAGCCCCGCCGGGTGAGAGCCTGGCGGGGCTTTTTTTGTGTTTGGCGTATGGCCCTGCTTGTCCGCCTTCCTGGGTCGACGTTACCCAGGGACGCAAGACCTTAAACCGAATAATGTCGGATTACGCCTTTCAGGCTAATCCGGCCTACTTTCAGTGGAGCCCGGCATCTGGCGGGTTATGCTCACTGTGGTGAGCCAGGCCTTAATGGGCGCCCAGCCTTTCTCTTCGCTTTGCTTGATTGAGCCGGCAATGCCGGGGTTGACCTGGTCCCAGCGGGCGAGGACCGCAGGGTCCATGGTCTGTACGGCGTTGAGCAGGCCGGTTTCATTGATGGAGGTGCTCAGCGCAGGGATCAGCAGTCCCTCCTCCTGTTCACTGGCCGGGTCTTGCAGCTGCTGCCAGTGAGCCAGGGTTTCCATCAGGCCGCATTGCAGTGCCAGTTCGTTCAGCGGACGATTCAATGATAGCTGCTGCTGATCGGCCACCAGTTGTTCACCCGCCAGTTTCAGGTACTGGCGACGCCGGGCCGGGGGGCCTTCTTCACCGCTGAATGCGGCCAGCGCTTTGGGGCTGCCGGTCGTGCCGTTAAGGGCCACGGCCAGGGCGGCAAAACCGAGGCTGGCTTCCGCCGGGTCGGTGGCGCCATGCTGGCGTCGCAGGTTCTGGCGGGTCAATTCCAGATACGGGTCACTGATCAGGCCGGATTCCGGCCATTCGGGCAGGGCATCCAGGTAGCCGGGATACAGCGGCCAGCTATCCAGCCGGGCCAGAATCGCCTGCCGGTTGGCGCTTCCGTCCTGCTGGCAGGCGCGGCTGGCCAGTAGCAGGTACTGGCTGGCAAAACGCTGGTACCACTGACTGAGGGCGTCGCGTAGTGCTGCCAGATTATCGGCATTGGGGCTTTGCTCGAACCGGGTCAGGGCCTGTTGCCATGCTGTTGCGGCGGCCGTGAAACGTTCGTCGGCCTGCTGCTGCCACTCTGCGGCGGGAATGTCTGTCAGGGTGTGGGCGCTGGCAGGCCCGGGGGCCGACTCTGTGTCGTCTTTGCTGTCGTTGTCGCAGGCCAGTAGCAGGCCTGCCAGTAATGCCATAAGGAAAAAACGCATAAACAATTCCGGTTAGCGCAGGCTGATCACGGGCCAGCCCTGCTCTCGGGCTTCGCGCTCAAGGGCACTGTCCGGGTCCACGGCCACCGGATTGTCGACTTTGCGCAGCAGCGGCAGATCGTTGTGGGAGTCGCTGTAGAACCAGCTGTTCTCCAGGGTTTCGTTGTTGGCGCTGAGCCACTCGGCGAGCCGCTCCACTTTGCCTTCGCGGTAGCTGGGCGTACCCGCTACGTCGCCGGTATAGCGCTCGCGGCGGCACTCTGCGACGGTGGCAATCAGGTGATCCACGCCAAGGCGATCCGCCAGGGGGGCGGTCACAAAGTCATTGGTGGCGGTAATGATCATCAGGGTGTGGCCCTGGTCACGGTGCTTTTGCAGCAAGGCTTCGGCCTTGGGCAGCCACATGCTGTCGAGCTTTTCTGCCAGGAACTGTTCACGCCAGAAATGCAGCTGGGCCATGTCGTTATCAGCCAGCACTTTCAGGGAAAAACGCAGGTAGGCCATGATGTCCAGGCGGCCATTCTGGTAATCCACGTAAAACTGGTCGTTGGTTTCCTTGTAGAGCTGCTGGTCAACAATGCCTTTCTCTACCAGCCAGTCTCCCCACAGGTGGTCGGAATCGCAGCCGATCAGGGTGTTGTCCAGGTCGAAAATCGCGAGCGTCATGGCCCCTCCTTACATGAAGAGGTCATTTTATGCGAAGCCGATGACAAGTCATACCGACGGTTTCATTGGTTTCGTGCTTGTTTTGGTGCGTTTGTTGCACGGTTGTGCATTGATCGCAGGTTGCCCGGCAAGGTTTAATGGGCTGACAAGGAGCCAGAGTCCACGATTGCGCGTGGACTCGAAGAGACAACATGACAGGCATTATTGATGACAAAGGGTTTCGGCTGAATGTCGGGATCATTATTGCCGGCCAGGATGGCCGGGTATTTTGGGGTCGCCGGGTGGGCAACCGTGATGCCTGGCAATTTCCGCAGGGCGGCATGATGCCCGGGGAAACCCCGGAAGAAACGCTGTTTCGCGAGCTGGAAGAAGAGGTGGGCCTGCTGCCGGAGCATGTGGACATTATTGCCAGCACGGAAGGCTGGCTGACCTATCGTCTGCCGCGCCGTTTTCTGCGCCGGCCCCGCAATCGCCCGCATTGCATTGGCCAGCGGCAGAAATGGTTTTTGTTGCAGCTGACGGCGGAGGAGCAGGCCATTGACCTGTTCGCCAGCGATAGTCCGGAGTTCAAGGACTGGCGCTGGGTCAATTACTGGTATCCGATTCGCAAGGTGGTGCATTTCAAGCGCGGGGTCTATGCCCGCGCCTTGCGTGAACTGGCCCCGGCCCTGAAGAAGGGGACGCCGGGCGTGCGTTCCCCAAACCCGTCTACCTCTGGAGACACGTCTGATGCTTGATACCCTGCGGCGAATTGTTCAGGAAGTGAACAACGCAGCGGATATCCCCAGTGCGCTGGATTTGATGGCCAAGCGGGTTCGCGATGCCATGGGCACGGAAGTGTGCTCCATCTATCTTCGTGACGAGGAAGAGCAGCGCTACATGCTGATGGCCTCGGAAGGGCTGAAGCAGGAAGCCGTGGGCAAGGTGAGTCTGGGCCTGTCGGAGGGGTTGGTGGGGCAGGTGGGCCTGCGCGAAGAACCTATCAACCTGGAAGACGCCTTTACCCATCCGAAATTCCATTATCTGGCAGAAACCGGGGAAGATGCCTTCCATGCTTTCCTGGGTGTGCCGGTGATGCACCACGGTAAGGTGCTGGGTGTCATGGTGGTCCAGCAGCGCGATGTGCGCCGTTTCGACCAGAGCGAAGAAGCCTTTCTGGTGACCATCTCCGCCCAGCTGTCGGCGGTTATTGCCCATGCCCATGCCTCGGGTGTGCTGTTCGACCAGTTGGGTGGCAGCGGCGATTTGCCCAGTTTCTATGACGGCCTGCCCGGTTGCCCCGGCGCAGCCATTGGCCATGGCGTGTTGCTGTTTCCGGAGGCGGACCTGGCCTCCGTGCCGGATCGTGCCGTTGCTGATGTGAGCGACGAAATTTCCCGGCTGGACGATGCGCTGGTGCGTGTGCGTCAGGAAATCCGTGATCTGGCCGAGCGGGCCTCTCGCTCGCTGGGGGCGGAAGAGCAAGCGTTGTTTGATGTCTATCTGCGCATGCTGGATCGCCACGCTCTGCCAGCGGAAGTGATCGCCCAGATCCGCGAAGGGCAGTGGGCCCAGGGCGCCTTGCGCACGGTGGTCGATGCCCATGTGCGTAATTTCGAAATGATGGATGACCCGTATCTGCGTGAGCGGGCGGCGGATGTGCGTGATCTGGGGCGTCGGGTGCTGGCGCAGCTGCAGAGCCAGACCCGGCGTCACGTCATCTTTCCCGACGAATGCATTTTGCTCGGCGAAGATATTTCCGCGCCCATGCTGATGGAAGTGCCCCGTGAGCGGGTGCGCGGCATCGTTACCACCCGTGGCTCGCGCAACTCACATATGGCCATTGTCGCGCGGGCCATGGGGATTCCCACCGTGGTGGGCGCACAGAATCTGCCCCTCAAGCAAATGGACGACAAGGAAATCATCGTCGATGGTTTCCGGGGGCGGGTGGTGGCCAATGCCTCGCCGGAGCTCAAGCAACAGTTCCAGGAAATTATTGCCGAGGAAGAGAGCCTTCAGGCCGGCCTGGAAAAACTGCGCGATGAACCGGCGCAAACCCTGGACGGCTCGCGGATTAAATTGCAGGTAAATACCGGCCTGATGACTGACATCAATCGCTCGCTGGAGCGGGGTGCGGAAGGGGTGGGCCTGTACCGGACGGAAATTCCGTTTATGGTCCGCGATCGTTTCCCGTCGGAAGAAGAGCAGCGGGTGATTTACCGCGAACAACTGGCGGCATTTGCTCCCCATTCGGTGACCATGCGTACCCTGGATATCGGCGGCGATAAATCCCTGAGTTACTTCCCTATTGAAGATGAAAACCCCTTCCTGGGTTGGCGCGGTATCCGTGTCACCCTGGACCACCCGGAAATTTTCATGGTGCAGGTGCGTGCCATGATCAAGGCCAGCGAGGGGCTGAATAATCTGCGCATCATGTTGCCCATGATCACCAGCGTGATTGAGGCGGAAGAAGCGCAGCATTTGATTCACCGTGCCTGGCTGGAGGTGCGGGACGAAGGGCTGGATGTGTCCATGCCGCCAGTGGGCGTGATGATCGAAGTGCCGGCGTCGGTATATCAGGCCCGGGCACTGGCTCAGCGGGTGGATTTTTTGTCCGTGGGCACCAATGACCTGACCCAGTATTTGTTGGCGGTGGACCGTAACAATCGCCAGGTGGCGGCGCTTTATAACTCCTATCACCCGGCGGTGCTGCATGCGCTGCTGCACGTGGTGGAACAGGCTCGCGAAGAAGACACGCCGGTGTCAGTTTGTGGCGAGATGGCAGGGGAGCCCAGCGCGGCCTTGCTGTTGATGGCCATGGGCGTGGACGTGCTCTCCATGAATGCATCCAACCTGTTGAAAGTGAAAGCCGCTATTCGTCAGGTGAATATCAGCTTTGTCCGCCGTCTTCTCAATGAAGTGCTGGCCATGGATAACGGCGAGGTGATTGCCTCTTACGTGGACTTGCAACTCACCAAGGCCGGGCTGGGCGATTTGTTGCGCAATCGCAAGGTATTGTCCTGACACGAATATGGACCGTGTCGGCGTTAAAACAATAAAAGTTAACCGGGAGAGAGTCATGAAGCGCGCGTTCTTGTTGATCGTGGTGGCGTTGCTTGTGTTGCTGGCGGTGCTGTTGTTCAACACCTTGAAGGTAAAAGAACCCAGCGAAACGGTTATCCCTCTGCCGGTTTTTGAATCTGCATTGAACGAATCCGAGATGACGGCACGTCTCTCCCGTGCCCTGCGATTTGCTACTTTGCCGAATCAGCCGCAAGCCTTTGATGGCTTCCATGATTTCCTGCGCCAGTCTTTCCCGTTGAGCCATGAGGCGCTCACGCTGAAAACCTTTGGTCACAGCCTGCTTTACCACTGGGACTCCGGCAATGATTGTGTGCCTGTCTTGCTGTTGGCCCATCAGGATGTGGTGCCGGTGTCGTCCCCGGATGCCTGGGAACACCCGCCTTTCGCCGGCGTGGTGGATTCACAGTTTGTCTGGGGCCGTGGTGCCATGGATGACAAGGGCAGCCTGATGGCGATCCTGGAAGCCACCGAAGCCTTGCTGGCGGAAGGTCGCACGCCGGCCTGTGACGTCTGGCTGGCGTTCGGTCACGATGAAGAAACCGGTGGCAGTGAAGGCGCCAGCCGCATGGCGGACTGGATGGCAGAGCAGGATCTGCGGTTCGGCATGGTATTGGATGAGGGCGGCATGATGTTGCCCGGCAGCACCTTGGGCATTGAGCAGCCGGTGGCGCTGATCGGCATTGCCGAGAAAGGCTACATGACCGTGACTCTGGAAGCCCGCGCGGAACCAGGGCATTCCTCCCGCCCGCCAGCGAAAACGGCGGTGGGGGATCTGGCCAGCGCGATTGCGGCCTTGCAGGATAATCCTCGCCCTGCCGGGTTGAGCGAGCCTACCCGCAAAATGCTGCAGCAAGTCGCGCCGTACCAGCCGTTTGCCCAGCGAATGGTGTTTGCCAATCTGTGGTTGTTTGAGCCGTTAATTGTGAAGCAGTTATCCGGCAAACCGGAAACCAATGCCCTGGTTCGCACCACCATGTCACCCACGCTGTTGCGTGCCGGGGTAAAGGATAATGTACTCCCCGCCACTGCCGAAGCGACCATCAACTTCCGCCTGGCGCCGGGGGAAAGCCGTGAATCCTTGCTGGCCTATCTGGAAGAGCAGTTGCCGGATTCGATTACCGTGACGCCCCTGGACACCTTTCTGTCTGACCCGTCACCGACCAGTGAGATTCCTTCCCCTGCCTTTGAGCGTTTGGCGGGCCTTGCGAGGTCACTGCCGGAGCAACCGGTGGTGGCGCCTTTCCTGCTGATCGCCGGCACGGATGCGCGCCATTATCAGGCCGTGTCCGATCAGATTTTCCGCTTTATGCCTGTTGCCCTGAGTCAAGACGACTTGCCACGCTTCCATGGCCACAACGAACGCCTGTCCAGAGAGCAGTACCCGCGGATGGTGCGTTTTTATGCCGGGGTGATGTTGGGCGAGGAGTAAGGGCCGGCCTGCAACAAGGTTTTCCCAGACAGCGGTTAAGCGTTGCTGAAGCTGCAATTCGGGTGGCCGGCGGCGTGGCCGTCCGGTTGCCACACTTGTTCCAGCATTTGCGGCCCCTGATCACGGTCCAGAATCACCGCGCTGCTGGCGCGGGTGCCGTAGGTTTCCGACTGGATAAAGACGGGCGCCACCAGCCGCTCAAGATCCATCCCCACACCGGTGTCGGGTAGTTCGCTGTCGCTGGGTTGATAATGATCGTTAACCACCTGCAGTAGCTGCTCCAGACTCCCGCCTGCGGCGGTGGCGTCGGCCAGGTTCTGTTTGGCGCGTTCTACCTTGGGCCAGGGATCGTCCAGCAGGCCATTGCTGAGGCCGTGAATGCCGGGCTGGACCGCCTGCGGCGCCGCGCCACGGTTGCCCAGATACCACAGGCTGTCGTGGCTGGTGTCTGCGCTCACGGTGCCCACCAGCAGGTTGAAGGCGCCGTAGTGATGCTGCTCTTCTGCGAGGCTGTGGCTGAACTGTTCCGGGGTTTGTGCCCCTTCCAGAAAGGCGAAAGGCAGTAGGCCCCGGGAGCGTTCACCGGGTTGGCGGTCAGTGATGGGCTCGCGGTAGTTGGTGACGACGGCGAAGCGACCATTACGGTGGATGCCCAGCCAGGTGCCGCCGGCGGTCAGGTCCAGCCCACAGAAAATGTCGCCGCGCCAGCGCGCCGCTTCCGCCGGCCGTGCATGAAACTCATCCCGGTTCGCTGCTACTTTCAATGGTGTGTTTGATCCAGGCTGCCAGTCGAGCAGAACAATGCACATGGGTTTTCCTTCTTTTGTCTCTCGCACGCCTGACGCCACCAACACGGCTGGGTTGTTGTTCCAATGATTGGGGCCCTGACGGGGTTCAGCGTCAGGCCTCGAGCGTCCGGCGTCCGGCATTCACCCGTGCTAGCATACCTGCCTTGCCGCGAGTTGTGTTGGAGAGGTTGTGCTGGAACTGTTTCTGATCTGTCTGGGGGTTGGTGTGGGCGCTGGCCTGCTGGCCGGGGCGCTCGGATTGGGTGGGGGCGTGGTCATCGTGCCGGCCCTGATTTTTCTGTTTCACGGCCTGGGATTTCCCGATGAGCTGGTTGCCAAGATGGCGGTGGCCACGTCCTTGAGTACCATCATCATTACCTCTATCAGCGCGGTGCGCACGCATCACAAGGCCGGCTTCGTGCGCTGGCCGGTGGCATTGCGTTTGGGGGTAGGCATTGTGCTGGGGGCCTTCGCCGGGGCATTCATTGCCGATGCCATGAAAGGGGAACTGTTGACCCGCTTGTTCGGTCTGTTTGCCATGTTGATTGCCCTGCAGATGTTGCTGGTGGGGCGTAAAACGGTGGATGAAAGCCTGCCGCAACGGGTGCCCGGGGCGCCGGGGCTGGGATTGGCTGGACTGCTGATCGGAACCGGTTCCGCCATTTTCGGTATCGGCGGTGGCTCGTTGACGGTGCCGTTTCTGAGCTGGTGCCGGTTGAAAATGCAGGAAGCCGTGGCCATTTCCTCTGCCTGTGGGCTGCCGATTGCGATTGCCGGCACACTGGGGTTTGCGGTGGCGGGCTGGAATGAGCAGCACTTGCCGGATGGGGCGCTGGGCTATGTGTTTTTGCCTGCCACAGCCGGTATAGTGCTCACCAGCTTCCCGTTTGCGCGCTTGAGTGCGCGGCTCAGCCACCGGCTGCCGTCCGCCACCTTGAAAAAGGTCTTCGCTCTGGTGCTTTTTGTGCTTGGCCTCAAACTGGCTTTTGGATAACAACCTATGGAATTCCCGCAGATCGACCCGGTGGCGTTCGCCCTCGGCCCCCTGAAAGTGCACTGGTACGGCCTGATGTATATGTTCGGTTTTGCTGCGGCCTGGTTGCTGGGCATGTACCGGGCGAAGCAGCCCCATTCCGGCTGGACCAAGGATCAGGTGGGCGATCTGGTGTTTTACGGTGCCATGGGCGTGATCGTCGGTGGCCGGCTTGGCTACGTGTTCTTCTATAATATCGACAAGTTCCTGGCTGACCCTCTGTGGCTGTTTGCGGTGTGGACCGGGGGCATGAGTTTCCACGGTGGCGCCATCGGGGTGCTAGTGGCCTTCTGGCTGTTCGCCCGGAAAACCGGCAAACGGTATTTTCAGGTGGCGGATTTCATGGTGCCCATGGTGCCCATCGGGTTGGCCACAGGCCGCTTCGGTAATTTCATGAATGCTGAGCTGTGGGGCCGCGCCAGTGATGCCCCCTGGGCCATGGTGTTTCCCACCGATCCGCTGCAGATCGCGCGGCATCCTTCCCAGCTGTACGAGATGATGCTGGAAGGTGTGGTGCTGTTTCTGGTGTTGTGGGTGTATTCGGCCAAACCTCGCCCGGCGGGGGCGGTGACGGCCCTGTTCGGTATCGGTTATGGCTGCGCACGCACCTTTGTGGAATTCTTCCGGGAGCCGGACGCCCACATCGGTTATCTGGCTGGCGGCTGGTTAACCATGGGTATGCTGCTGAGCATCCCGATGATTATTCTCGGTATTGCCATGCTGGTTTGGGCGTATCGAAACGATGAGCGAGGAGTGAAGCCATGAAGCAATATCTTGATCTGCTTCGTCACGTCCGCGAGAACGGCATCTATAAGGAAGACCGTACCGGTACCGGCACCTATGCGGTGTTTGGCTATCAGATGCGTTACGACCTGAGCCAGGGTTTTCCCATGCTCACCACCAAGAAGCTGCACCTGCGCTCGATTATTCATGAGCTGCTGTGGTTCCTGTCCGGTGATACCAATATCCGCTACCTGAAAGAAAACGGGGTATCCATCTGGGATGGCTGGGCGACCCCTGAGGGCGAGCTGGGCCCGGTTTATGGTGAGCAGTGGCGTAGCTGGAAAACCCCGGATGGCACAGTGATTGACCAGATCAGCGAGGTGCTGGAAGAAATCAAGCGCAACCCGGACTCCCGACGCCTGGTGGTCAGCGCCTGGAACCCGGCGGTATTGCCGGACCCGTCCATTTCGCCGGATGCCAATGCCGCCGCGGGCAAGCAGGCGTTGCCGCCGTGCCACTGCCTGTTCCAGTTCTATGTGGCCGACGGCAAGCTCAGCTGTCAGTTGTATCAGCGCAGCGGGGATATTTTCCTGGGGGTGCCGTTCAACATCGCCTCCTATGCGCTGCTGACGTTGATGATGGCGCAGGTGTGTGACCTCCAGCCGGGCGACTTTGTTCACACCTTGGGCGATGCGCACCTGTACTCCAACCACCTGGAGCAGGCCGACACCCAGCTGGCCCGCACGCCCGGCCCGCTGCCGACAATGACGCTGAACCCGGCGGTGAAAGATTTGTTTGCCTTTACCTTTGACGATTTCACCGTCAGCAATTACGAACCCGCCGCGCACATCAAGGCGCCGGTGGCGATTTAAGAGACGCCTCACGCTTCACGCAACACGCCAGCACGCGTGAGGCATGAAGCGTGTTGCCTGCTGCGAGGTTTAAATGTCCATTCGTCTTTCCATGATGGTCGCCAAGGCCAGCAACAATGTGATCGGTCGCGACAACAAGCTGCCCTGGTATCTGCCCAATGACCTGAAGTACTTCAAGCAGGTGACGTTTGGCAAGCCAGTGATCATGGGCCGCAAGACCTGGGAATCATTGAAGGGGCCGCTGCCCGGGCGCACCAATATCGTGATTACCCGCCAGCCGGATTATCAGGCTGAGGGCGCCAAGGTGGTGGCCACCGTGGGTGACGCCATCACCATGGCAGAGAATGTGGCGTTCATTGAAGGACAGGAAGAAGCGGTGATTATGGGCGGGGCCGAAATCTATGCGCTGGCGCTGCCGCAGACCGAAAGGCTCTATCTCACCGAGGTTCACGCTGACGTGGACGGGGACACCTTTTTCCCGGAATACGACAGATCTGAATGGAAAGAGATTGGCCGCGAAGATTTCGCCGCCGAAGGCCCGAATCCCTACGACTATTCCTTCGTGGTCTACGAGAGGAAATGAGTTCAAAGTTGAAAGTGTAACGATCAAACGCGTTGAAGGTTGGGGCATACCCCTAACCGAAAAAGGCCGCGCCCGGAATCAGGACGTGGCCTTTTTTTTGGGGCTTTCCGTTTCAGCAAATGTCATCTTTCGCGTGCAGCCATACAGGCGGACGCGGCTTTCCTTTTCAACTTTCAGTTTGTAACTGCTGTTACTGGCGCGGTTCGATCCGAATCTCACTTCTCACTGACTGGGCGATAAAGCATTTTTCGTGGGCGCGCTGGTGAAGAGCCTGGATTTTGGCGATGTCCGGTTGCTCGCCATTAAAGGTGGCTAGCGGTTGTAGCACCATGGTTTGCATATAGATCTTTGCCTGGTCGTTTTGCCCGAGCACACCCTGGGGGTCGTCATCGTAGCTGGCCACTGACAACCCTTCGCGGGCTGCTTCGGTGAGGAACGAGAGCAGGTGGCAGCTGGCCAGGGCAGCCAGGAAGGCTTCTTCCGGTTCCATGAATTCCTGATGGCCGTGATGGCCATCGACCACGCGCACTTCATTGCCGTCTGCAAGGTGCCAGAGGTAATGCTCCTGATCGCCGTGGGCGGTCCAGCTTAAATGCATGGTGTGTTGTGGCACGAAATTTCCCCGGTTGATGCGTCGTTAGCAGGTTGTTCCCAGCACCTGTCAGGGCAGTATGCCATCAAAATGGCCGCTTGCCATGACGACTTGGGTCCAGCGCCGCTATCTCGCCGTCAGGCGGCCCTGGAAGGGCCGTCGGGCTGGCTTAAGGACCAGTAACGGAACACAGCAATATTCACCAGAGCGCTCATCAGCGATACCGGCAGAGCGGCCAGTAACGAGGCGGCGGTGGTATGGCTGACCACACCCAGGATAGCGCTGGCGACCAGGCTGCTCATCATCAGGTAGGCGAGGAATACCAGTACCAGGATTAGTAGAAGCGGCCATTGCTGTGATTGTGTCATCCGGAAGGACTGGCGCAGGGCTTCTATGGGGTTTTGTTGTTTGAGGATCACCAGAAGAGGGGCGTAACACAGGCGGGTATAGACCCATACCGCCGGGAAGAACAGGGCCATCCAGCCCAGTGACACGCCAACCGCCATCAATGCATAGGTAAGGAGCAGGGGCGGGTAGACCAGTAACGCCGGCGCCGTACAGGCGAGCAGCCCGCGTGGTTTCCCGTTGCTGCTGGCGGACAGCTGTACATAGAGCGCGCCTTCGGCCAGGGGGCGTACCAACAAAATAATGGCCAGGCTAATGCCGCTGAATTGCAGGGCCGCCCCTTCGGTTTCCGGTAGCACGAACGATGGGCCGAAGACCCATTGGGTGGCTTCAGTAATCAGTGCAAAGGGTGCGGTGACCAGAAACAGCGGGCCAAGGTGCCGCCACCAGAAGATGAAAATTTCGCGAAAACGGTGTCCGATCATGGTGAGCCATCAATTCAGTCGACGGCGCAACCATACGACAGCGCTGCGTCCATTTCCAGAACGCAGCGCCCTGCTGGGGCTACCACCAGTATTTTCCCCAGTTTTCCGGGTTGGCCCAGAAGCGCGGGTTATTCCACTTGCGTTCGAAATTGTAGTTATCCAGATCGTAGCTATAGATGTTCAACTCGCGACCGTCTTCAGCAAAATGCCCCTGTTCACGACACCCCAGAGCCAGAAACCCGTTGGCCGGCCAGCGCAGTCTTTGCGGAGCCAGGGTGGGTTGGTACACGGCGACCATGGAGTCGGTGTGCAGGTTGCGGAGCAACCCCATCAGTGCCTCGCCGTCGTGCTGGGGCATGTATTCCAGCTGATCCGCCACGATGGCCATGTCTACCCGGTTTATGTCATCCAGAGCGGGGAACGGGTTCTGTTCCTGAATTTCCAGCAGGGTGCAGTTGTGGTCTTTGCACCATTGGGCAACGACAGGAATGGGGTTGAGGCTGACAGTCAAAATGGAGGAAGGCTGGTGGCTATCAAGAATAGCGGCCAGGCGTTCCTGTGGAGATTCGGTCATGGAGTGTGCCGTCGCAATATTCATGATTTCAGTCTAACGCCAATATGGGTGGCTTTCGATAGGGGGTTGGGTAGCGTTTTGCAGTTTTTGATGCACTGCAGTTATCGATACCCCAGTGGTCTTTGACAGCGTGTTTTAACGATGGCCGCGGGGAGGTTGGGGTGGGCAGGCCAGAGCAGTGACCACTGAAATGAGATCTTCATCAGAAAATGAAAAACAGGCGTTGACGACTGTCCAATCAATAATGATAATGATTCTCATATACGAAAAGGAGGTCAGCATGTCTCAGGTAAAGAAAAACGTTGCCACTACCACGCGCCAGGTTGCCATCAATGCGGAAAGCAGTGTGGCCAGCGGTTTGCTGCTTAACCACCAGGGCAAGTTGTGGATCGAGCATGCCGGTGAGCGTTACCAGCTGCGCCGTACGTCCAACAACAAATTGATCCTGACCAAGTGACGCCGCACGAAACACGCTATACGCAACAACACGGTCGTTGATTGTCGGTTTTTAAAAGCCTTGCCCCGCGCTCACGTTTTTCACGCGGGATTCGGGCTTTGAAAATCAGAAGCGCTTTGTGCGTGTTGTTGCGTTGAGCGTGTCGCATGCCGCTTCTCATTGTTCTCCCTGACGTGGATCCGCCAGCCGCAGCCAGCTTTCCACACCTAATTTAAGGCCCTTCGGCATGCAGTATGCCACCTGCCGCAACGCGCAGGACCTGTTGTCATTATGTTGTCTGCCAGCCGCGCCCACTCTTTCGGCACGGCAGTAAGCGGCAATAGTTATGACTCTGTCACCGCGTTGTGGCGTGAAGCATGTTGCCTGCTGCGCTATTTTTTTGGAGGCAGTATGTCTGTCATGGCATGGCCCTCGGCCCCGGCCACATCTCCTCTGTTGAGGCAGTGTGGCGCCGCACTCGGTGACCGGGTATTGCGGTTGCAGGATGAGCCGCTGGCAATTCTCAAAGCGTTGTACCGGCTGGGTTCACTGGTGGTGACGACCTTCTCCAGTGGTTCGCGCATTTCCCAGAACATGCATTACCCAGCCCTGCAGGATGGTGAGTCCGGGGTGCCTGGTGAATGGTGGCTGGAGTCCGTGGGGGAGCGCTGTCGTTTGCGGCAGAGCTTGCAGGTCGGGCAGTGGCATTCGGTCCTGGCGGTGCTGGAACCCACTGGCGCCTTGCCGGCCCGTAGCCTGGTTTTCTTTGATCGTAACGGGCAGCCCCTGCAGCAGATGGCGGTGGCCCCGGACAGTGGTGGCCTGGCGTTCGAAGAGCTGGTGTGCGCCATGCTCCATCCGGACCAGCAAACGCTCAACTTGCCGGCGGTGTTGCCGCGCAGTGTGGCCGGAGACCTCGGATCACTCAGTCAGCTGGAACGGGACTGGGCCAGCAGCACGGATGACGAGGATTTTGCCGGCTTGTTGCAGCGCTGCGACCAGCAGCGCGACGTTTTGTACCGTTCGGTGCGTGACAGTTTCGCCTGCCAGGTGCGGCCGGAAACCTTGCCCGCGGTGCTGGCTGAGGCTGCTGTCCGGGACACGGTAACCACCTTGTGCGTGGGCAATCAGGGGGTGCGCCTGTGCATGACCGCGCCCTGGTCCTCGCCGCGCTGGCAGGGAAGCCATTGCCATCTGGCTCATAACGGTGCGTTGGTGTCGCTGGACATGGCCAAGATGGACAGCCTGTGGCGCCTGCGCAAACCGGGTGATGGGGAGGTGGTCACTGCCCTGGAAGCGCTGGATAGCCGTGGCCAGTGGTTGTGGACCCTGTCCGCCGGCGACGAGGAAAGCCAGTGGCGGGCGCTGTTGAAAGATAGTGTTATTCGCTAGCTACGAGCTACGCTCGACTGGATTGGGAAAAGTAGAGACGTTTCAGCCGCGACTTTTCTACGGTGCTCCTGCCGCATGGCAGAGGCTGGAGTAATAAGTTGAAGCGAGGCAGGGCTGTCGTCAGCCCGTGTCAGGCGCTTTGTCAGTTCATTCAAAACTGATCATCGAATTGCTTGATCAGACTGATGATTCCTGTCACGTCCTGCTCCATACCTTTCAGGGCTTCCTCAGCCATGGGGGCAATATCGCATTGTCCGGGCAGGGGATGGTCCGCTTCCAGAATGGCCCGGAAACGGGCGATGAAGACCCACTGTAGCCACTCGCTGAAGTTCATGGTGTCGGCAAAAAATGGCGTGCTGCTGTCAAAGGCGGACGGGGCGGGCGGTTGCGGGGCCCACAGGCCCTGCTGGTCCAGTTCTGTTTGCAGGTCATCGAGTAGCGAGGCAAGTTGGGCGCGTTGGCTCATGGGGAAATCATCCGCGGTCAGTCATCGAAGAGCGGCACCAGATCCGGTAGCTCATGCAGGTTGTGGATATGGTGACGGGGGCGCTCCAGTTCAACCGGCCAGGGCAGGTCAATCAGGTTGGCCCAGACGCTGTGCATGCCGTGCTCGCGGGCAGCGTGCACATCTTCCAGCGGGTGGTCTCCCACGTGGACGGCCTGGTGAGCCTGAACCCCGGCGGATTGCAGGGCGGCATGGAACATGTCCGGGGCGGGTTTGCGTTTGCCGATGGTTTCCGCGGAGTGGTGAAACGCGAACAGGTCGGCGATGCCGATCTGGCGCAGGTCTGCGTTGCCGTTGGTGAGGGCGCCGAGCTGGTAGCTGTCGGCCAGTGTTTCCAGCACGTCGCGGGCACCGGGGAAGAACGATACCTGGTTGCGAGCCTGATGGAACACTGCGAAGGCGTCCAGGGCAATCTTGCGGGCTTCGGCATCGTTGAAGCCGGCATCCATGAAGGCCCGGGTCATGGCGTCCTGACGCAGAGCGGTCAGGTTGTCCAGGTAGCCGGGGTTCTCCTTGAGCAGGGTGGTGCGCACCATGCGCACCCGTTCTGCGTTGAGGGCGCGGGCGGCATCCGGGTGCCGGTCAGCAATCCAGTCACTGCACGCTTTTTCGGCCTTGCGGATTACTTCATCCACGGGCCAAAGCGTGTTGTCCAGATCGAAGGTAATCAGCTTGAGTGTGCTCATGGGCGCTAGTTTATCGTAAAACCGGTAGTTGCAGCACACAGGTTTGTTGGCGTCAGGGGGAGGGTTTATTCGTCTTCGTCTTTTTTGCGCTGGGCGCGGGGGTGGGCGCCGTCGTAAACCTGGGCCAGATGCTGGAAGTCCAGATGGGTGTAAACCTGGGTGGTGGCCAGGTCCGCATGGCCGAGCAGCTCCTGCACGGCGCGCAGGTCGCCGGAGGATTCCAGCAGGTGAGTGGCAAAGGAGTGGCGCAGTTTGTGCGGGTGCAGGTGGTCATCGAGCCCGCGCTCCAGAGCGTGTCGTTTGAGCCGCTGCTGCACACTGGATGGCGACAGACGACGGCCGTTTTTGCTGATGAACAGGGCGGTTTGTTCGTTGCTTTTGACCAGCAAGGTGCGCACTTTCAACCAGCGGCGTACGGCAGTGAGGGCGGGTTTGCCCACGGGTAGCTGGCGGGTCTTGTTGCCTTTACCGGTGACCAGTAGCTGGCCATCGCGCAGGTCGATGCTGTCCAGATTCAGGCTCAACAGCTCTGCCAGCCGCAGGCCGCAGGCGTAGAGCAGTTCCATCATGGCCTGGTCGCGCAGGGCCAGCGGTTCGCTGCTGTTGGTGCCGGCATCCAGCAAGTGGCTGACCTGATCCGCATCCAGTGCCTTGGGTAGGCGTTTGCCGCTTTTCGGGGCGCGAATATCCATGGCCGGATTATCACGGGCCAGCCCTTCGCGCATCAGGTATCGGAAGAACGTGCGCAGGGTGGAGAGCATGCGCTGGATGGTTTTACCGCTTTTCCCCTGGCGATGCAGCGAGGCGACCAGGCTGCGGATGTCATGGACGGTGAGAGTATCCCAGGGCTGAGTGCCGAGGATCTTGCGGGCCTCGATGATGTCTCGCTGATAGCTGCTGACGGTATGCGGGGAAAGACGGCGCTCGCTGGCCAGGTGAGTCAGGAAGGCGTTGACCGTTGGCGCTGTGCCAGTGCTGTCGCTGTCCACGGTTAGCGCCTCTCGTTTAGCTGATATCGCTGGTTTTCTTGGCTGCTTGATGAGGGTACTGGCGCACGACTTCGTGCAGGCGACGGCTCAGGACTTGGCCAATATGGGTAATAAACAGCGTGCCCAGAGAGCTGCGGAAGTGCATGGCGCTTTTGCTGCCAATGGCCAGCAGCCCGAGACGGCCCTGATATTCCAGTGGCACCATGGCGGCGGAGCGAATGTCGGTGGCATTGTCCTGGAACAGCGCTTCCATTTCTTCCGTGCGCATGGCACCGCATACAGCTTTGCCGCTGCGCAGAAGATGGTTGAGGGCGCTGGGCAGGGCGTCGCTGTCCACGCAGCGGATCTGGTTACGCAGGTCGCCGAGGATAGGGACTTCCCGGTCGTACAGCATCAGCGCCACCTGATCACAATGGAAGTCCGAACTCAGGCTGGTGAGAAGATTGCGGAACAGTTTTTCGGCGCCGCGGGCCTCCAACAGTGACAGGGTCAGACGGCGGGTCTTGTCGAACAGGTGATCGTTTTCCCGGGCCACATCCAGCAGGCCGTTGAGCCGGTCGCGCAACTCGGTGTTGCGCTCGCGCAGAATCGACGCCTGACGTTCCAGCAGCGATACCGCCTGGCCTTTGGAATCGGGCAGGCGTAACAGTTCCAGCAGCTCCGGGCGATGCTGAAAGAAATCGGCATGTTCACGCAGGTAGGCGGCGACCTGGTCGGCGCTGGCTGGGGTCTGATCCGTCATCAATCCTGTCCTTTGTCATCATTCGGGTCAGTCGGCACTGACGTTGCTGGTCTTTGTCGTCGCCAGCTAAAGAGTGATCTCAATAGCGCCATCATAGACATGGCTGGCGGGGCCTGTCATCTGGATGCCGCCCTGGCCATCGTAGCAGATGTGCAAGGCGCCGCCCGGCAGGTGCACGGTGACGGCGGTATCCAGCCAGCCTCGGCGCTGGCCGATAACGACAGCGGCGCAGGCGCCGGACCCGCAGGCAAGGGTTTCTCCGGCGCCCCGCTCGTAGACGCGCAGGCGGACTTCGTTGCGGCTAACGATTTGCATGAAGCCCACGTTTACCCGCTCGGGGAATTGCTCGTGGCTTTCCAGTAGTGGGCCGACAGAGTCCACCGGGGCGGTATCCACGTTCTCTACCAGCAGGGTGCAGTGGGGGTTGCCCAGGCCCACTGCACCCACTTCCCAGGCCTGTGTGCCGGATACCAGGAAATAGCTGTCCGCTTCATTTTTGGCCGTCATGGGGATGGCATCGGGTGCCCAGCGGGGCGCGCCCATGTCCACGGTGACTTGCTCATCCTCGGTGACGGTGAGGGTCATCTGGCCGGCGGCGGTTTCTACCCGGATTTCTCGCTTGTCGGTGAGCCCCTGTTCGCGCACAAAGCGGGCAAAGCAGCGGGCGCCGTTGCCGCACTGGCTCACTTCGGAACCGTCGGCGTTGAGAATGCGGTAGCGGAAATCCGCGTCAGCGGCACGGGCCGGCTGCACGATTAGCATCTGGTCGAAACCCACGCCAAAGTGGCGATCACCCAGGCGGCGAATTTCGTCCGCAGGCAGTGGCAGGCCGGTTTCTGGCAGAGATTGACGCATGCCGTCGATGACCATGAAGTCGTTGCCCAGGCCGTGCATTTTGGTAAAGCGCAGGTTCATGCCGTTGTCCGCTGACGTGGTTGTTAAAAGGACATTGTACGGCCTCGCGGGGCTGAAATCAGTGCCCGGGGTGGCGCAAAATGCCTATGGTGCTGATTCTTCCCGTTGATGAGTCAAAAAACAGACCCTCGGCCTGCCGGGCAAGGTACAATCGCCCATTAGTCGCGGCGACTCTGTCGCCGCGAGGCGTTTTCCATTTCTTGTTCAGGTGTCCGTCATGCTTTCCTACCGTCACAGTTACCACGCCGGCAATTTCGCGGATGTGCTCAAGCACATTGTGCAGGTGGCAATCATCGAGTACCTGAAAAAGAAGGACAAACCGTTCACCGTGCATGACACCCATGCCGGCGCAGGCAGCTATGCCATCGCCAGCGAGCACATGCAGAAGACAGGTGAGTACCAGGAAGGGATTGCCAAATTATTTGGCAAGCGCACCGGGGTTGGGGTGATTGACCAGTACGTGTCGCTGGTGGAAAAGCTGAACCCGGTGGGCCGGCTGACCGACTATCCCGGGTCGCCGCAGATTAGTGCCCGGCTGCTGCGCGAGCAGGATGTGTTGCAATGCACTGAGCTGCACACCACCGACTTTGCCTTGCTCAAGCGTGAGTTTGCTGACGACAAGCGCGTGCAGGTACTTAAAGAGGACGCCTGGCAAGGCCTGAAGGCTCTGCTTCCGCCACAGCATCGGCGCGGCCTGGTGCTGATTGATCCCTCCTACGAAATGGAGGCGGATTACAACGGCGTGCTGCCTGCGGTGCAGATGGCCATGGAAAAATTTGCCACCGCCACCTATGCCATCTGGTATCCGGTGCTGGATCGCAATCGCACAGAAAGTTTTATTCGCCGTTTCGTGAAAGCCGGCATTCCCAACCTGTTACGGGTGGAGTGTTGTGTGCGCCCGGATGCTTCCGGCCGTGGCATGACCGGCACCGGCATGCTGATTATCAACCCGCCTTACACGCTGGCCCAGCACATGGCTCAGGCCATGCCGTTATTGAAAGACGCGCTGTGTGATGCCAATGGGCATACGCTGGTGAAGCAACTGACAGGGGAAAAAGCGGAATGACGCTCCAGCCGGAATGGGACGGCGCTGCCGGCTTGTGTCGCGCGCTGGCATCTCCGACGACCGGTGCTGCTGCCCTGCCTTACCGCTGATAGACTGCGCCGCTTTCTGCCCCGACGGTGAGTGCTTACTGGCTATCCGTCAGGCATAACCGACGCTCAGCCGCAGAATGTTGCCGCTATGACTGAATCCCGATATCGCCGCCCCTCATTGCTCGATGCCCTGCTTCCTGTTGTGGTGCTGGTAGGTCTGCTGGCGTCGGCGGTGTACCTGTACGGTGATAGCGCATCGTCCGGCCCCAATCAGATTGCCCTGTTGTTTTGTGCTGGCCTAGCGTCACTGATCGCCTTCAAGAACGGCATGGCATGGCGGGATATTGAAACCGCCATGATCAAAGGCATTTCGGTGGCGTTGGGGGCTGTGCTGATTTTGCTCAGCGTGGGGGCTTTGATCGGCACTTGGCGGCTGGCGGGTATTGTGCCGTCACTGATTTACTTCGGCCTTGAGCTGATGAACCCTTCCTTGTTTTATGCAGCGGCCTGCCTGATCTGCGCGATTATTGCCCTGAGCATCGGCTCAAGCTGGACCGTGGCGGCCACCGTGGGTGTGGCGTTGATCGGGGTGGCCAGCGGTCTGGGGTTGTCGTTGCCGGTGGCTGCTGGTGCGGTGGTCTCCGGCGCGTATTTTGGCGACAAAATTTCACCGTTGTCTGAAACCACCAATTTGGCGCCAGCGGTGGCAGGTTCGGAATTGTTCGAACATATTCGCCTGATGCTATGGACCACGGTGCCTTCCATTGGCATTGCCCTGCTGATTTTTCTGGTCATGGGGCTGAATGCGGATGTTGCCGGTGACCGCGTAGACCGGATAACCCCGCTATTGCAGGGGCTGGAAAGCCAGTTTGATATTTCCGTGCTGCACCTGTTGCCCTTGCTGGTGCTGTTGGTGCTGGCACTCAAGCGGATGCCGGCATTGCCGGCTATCTTTCTGGGGGCGCTGTTGGGCGGAGTGTGGGCCCTGATTTTTCAGCCGCAAGCGATTGCCGCGCAAGCCGGCGTGGCTGCGCCAGACAGTGTGGCGGCCCTGAAAGTGGTGTGGCAGACCTTTTATCAAGGCATCACCGTGGAAGCCGGTGATGCCACGTTGAATGACCTGCTGTCCGGCGGTGGCATGGCATCCATGCTCAACACAGTATGGCTGATTATTTGTGCAATGACCTTTGGTGCCGTCATGGAGCACGCAGGCTTGCTGGCCCGTTTGATCGAAGGGCTGTTAGCCGCAGTAAAAGGCGCAGCAGGGCTGATTGCGGCCACACTGGTGACCTGTTTCGGAAGTAACATTCTCACCGCCGACCAGTACATCTCGATCATCATGCCCGGGCGCATGTTCCGTGAGGCTTATGAAAAAGAGGGGCTGGCCCCGGTGAACCTGTCCCGTGCCCTGGAGGACGGTGGCACCATCACCAGCCCGCTTATTCCCTGGAATACCTGCGGCGCCTACATGCAGTCGGTGTTGTTGGTACCGGTGACGGATTATCTTTTCTATGCTTTCTTCAATCTGATCAACCCTGTGCTGGCGCTGGTCTATGCCTGGCTGGGGATCAAGGTGCTGCGACTTGTCCCGCCTGACCGGTCAGCGCACGCTACCCCTCGTTAAACAGCAGCACCAGCGTGCCGCCGCGCAGCAGGCTGCCGTAATTCAGATTGATGCCGATACCGATGTTGTCCATGAAGGGAATGCGGTTGCCCATATCCAGCAGCCACCCCACGCCTGCCTCGTAGTAATAATGATTGCCCAGGGAGCCTTCCAGATCGCCGCCCAGATCGTAGCGTGATGCCTGCATCCACACGTTCTGGCCGGGCAGGATGCGGGTGACGAAAGGGTGTTTCCAGCGTGCGCCGTGGGACCAGTACCAGGCTTCTGGTGCCACGTCGTGAGCGGTATGGTCGATGTTGAAGGTGCGCCCGGTGACATAATGGATGTCGCTGAACAACTGCACTTCGGCATGCTCACCGCCGATGAAGTAGGTGAGCCGGCTGCTGGGCTCCAGCAGCCAGGCATCCGCGTTGTAGTTGGTGATAAGCCCGTTGATGGCGGGGGCGATGGCCTGGGAATCGGCGGTATTGAATTGAGTGTCGTTGCGGTAACGCATCCAGTGCGCGTAGGTGGAAAAGGTAATGTCCCAGTGGGTGGACAGCCGACGGCTGAATGCCGCTCCGGCACTCAGGGAGCTGACCGAGCTCTTGATTTCGTCTTTGGCTTGGCTGGTGCTGCTGATGATCTGGGTTTCCTGAGCGTTTTCCACATAGGCAGCCTTGGCGCCTAGCGTCAAGGTATTGCCGGTTTCTGCCAGAGGGGTTTGCCAGGTGTAGGGCAAGCTAAAGGTGGTGATGCGTTGGCGCAGTTCCTGGGATTCCAGCGAGCCGAAGTTGTCATCGTTCAGGTTCAGCAGGGTGTTGGGGTCGAAGTCCCAAAAGCCGAAGCGTACCGCGTCGCCGCTGGTCAGCAGGTTGGCGGTGACAAAACTTTCCGCAAGGCTCAATTGCACGGCCCGGTTAACAGCGTTGTTGGCTGCCGTGTTGCCAGGAGCGCTGGCCAGCAGTAGCACTGGCAAGAAGAGTGATGGCAGGGAGGAGCGGAAACTCATGATGTGCAGGATCCAATCCAGAGCGTGACCGTGTCAGCCAAAGCGTAAAACAAAAAACGGGCCGAAGCCCGTTTTCTGTGTCCTGCCAGGTCGTGCTTCAGGGGAGCAGTGATTCCAGTCTCAGCTGCTCGTCATAGGTTTCCCGCTGGCGCACCACAAAGGCCTGGTCGCCATCCACCATGATTTCAGCGGGGCGGTTGCGGCTGTTGTAGTTGCTGGCCATGGCGAAGCCGTAGGCGCCGGCGCTGCGCACGGCCAGCAAGTCGCCGGTTTCCAGAGACAGAGTGCGATCCTTGCCCAGGAAGTCCCCGGTTTCGCACACCGGGCCAACGATGTCCCATTCACGGCAATCGGCGTCGTGGGGTTTTACCGGGACAATGTTCTGCCAGGCCGAGTAGAGGCTGGGGCGAATCAGGTCGTTCATGGCGCCGTCGACAATGGCGAAGTTCTTGTGCTCGGTGGGCTTGAGGAACAGCACCTGGGTAATGAACAGGCCGGCGTTGGCGGCAATGGAGCGGCCCGGTTCGATGTGTACGGGCAGCTCGCCGGGAATGTGCTTGAGCAGGGCCTGCACGTAAGCGGCACGGTCCGGTGGGGTTTCGTCATCGTAGGTGACGCCCAGGCCGCCGCCCAGATCCAGGTGATGGATTTCGATGCCGTGTTCCTGCAGCTGGGCCAGCAGCTTCAATACCCGTTCCAGGGCGTCTTCAAAGGGCGCAAGCTTGGTGAGCTGGCTGCCGATGTGGCAATCGATACCGAGAATGCGGATATGGGGCATCTCGTGGGCGCGTTGGTACAGGGCCGGGGCCTTGTTGATGTCCACGCCGAACTTGTTGTCTTTCAGGCCGGTGGAAATGTAGGGGTGGGTCTGGGCGTCCACGTCCGGGTTTACCCGGATGGCGATGGGCGCTTCCATGTCCAGTTCGCCGGCCACAAGATTCAGCAGTTCCAGCTCCGCGGCGGATTCCACATTGAAACAATGAATGTTGGCTTTCAGGGCAGCGGCCATTTCATCGGCGGTTTTGCCCACGCCGGAAAAGACAATCTTGTCCGGATCGCCCCCGGCGCGCAGCACTCGTTCCAGTTCGCCCCCGGAGACGATATCGAACCCGGCGCCACACCGGGCCAGCACATTCAGCACCGCCAGGTTGGAGTTGGCTTTCACCGCGTAGCACACCTGGTGAGGGTGGTCGCCGAAGGCTTCATCGAAGGCCAGATAATGACGCTCCAGAGCCGCACGGGAATACAGGTAGAGCGGCGTGCCGAAGCGATCTGCCAGTTGCTCTACGGGAAGTTCTTCGGCGAACAATTCACCGTCGCGGTACTGAAAGGGGTCCATGATTATTCCTGTCCGGACGCGTTGGCGTCGTCTTCGTCTTGGGTGTCGTCACTGTCTGTGGCGTCGGCCTGCGCCGCTTGGTTGCTGTCGGCTGGCGTTGCCGCGTTGCGTTCCTGATCAAAGTACAGCGGGCCTTTCTGGCCGCAGCCGGCCAGAAGCAGGAACAGTAACAGGCTGAATGGGCGCATGGGGTACTCCGTTTGCTGGGGTGTGAGTATAACGGTTCGTGACTCTGGAGGTAATGTGGTGGTGTCCGATAACGCCGCTTGAGAAAAAACGGATCACGTCTACTATCGCTGCATAGTCTGCGTAATGTGGACGCATTTCTGTTGATCGTTTCGCCCCTTCTGTGTGTGCCTCGCCTGTGTCTGAATGTATTCAGCATTGTTGGCCTGTGCGTGCCTGTGTGGGGCGTTTTACTTTAAGGAGAAAATCATGGAGCTTCCCGTCATTACCGTGTCCCGTTTAGACGTTGCCCGTCTGGAGGCGCTGCTGTCTGATGTGGATGGGGAAGTGGCCGATGGCCTGGAGGAAGAGCTGTTGCGGGCCACGGTGGTAGAGCCCAGGGACATGCCGGCGGACGTTGTTACCATGAATTCGCGGATTCGTTGCCGGGAGCAGGGGCGTGGCCGGGAAATGAGCCTGACGCTGGTGTATCCGCAGGATAACGGTCCGGAGCGGGTGTCGATACTGGCGCCGGTGGGGGCCGCGTTGCTGGGCTTGTCGGTGGGGCAGAGCATCGACTGGCCGGCGCCCAACGGCAAGACCCTGAAACTGGAGATTCTTGCTGTTGAGTATCAGCCGGAAGCCAATGGCGAAGATCTGGGATAACGGATAGACCGGTTCCAGAGAGGCAAGGCGGAAGATTTTGAATCTGCCCGCCTTGCCGAATGGTCAGTATCAGGTGTTATCCAGCGCCTCGCGGGCACGGGCCACGGCCGCGCGGACCTGGTCGGGGGCGGTGCCGCCGATGTGGTTGCGGGCACTGACTGAGCCTTCCAGGGTCAGGACGTCGAACACGTCGTCGTTGATCTGGTCACTGAATTGCTTCAGCTCAGACAGGGACATATCTCCCAGGTCTTTTTTCTTCTCCACGCCATAAGCCACGGCCTTGCCGACGATCTCGTGGGAGTCGCGGAAAGCGATACCCTTGCGCACCAGGTAGTCGGCCAGATCGGTGGCGGTGGCGAAACCGCGACGGGCGGCTTCGCGCATCACTTCCCGGTTGGGTTCCAAGGCCGGAACCATGTCGCCGAAAGCGCGCAGGCTGCCTTTCAGGGTATCCACGGTGTCGTACAGCGGTTCTTTATCTTCCTGGTTGTCCTTGTTGTAGGCCAGTGGCTGGCTTTTCATCAGGGTCAGCAGGCTGACCAGGTGGCCGTTGACGCGACCGGTCTTGCCGCGCACCAGTTCCGGCACGTCCGGGTTCTTTTTCTGCGGCATGATTGAGCTGCCGGTGCAGAAACGGTCGGGCAGGTTGATGAAATTGAACTGGGCGCTGGTCCACAGCACCAGTTCTTCGCTGATCCGTGACAGATGCGTCATGGTCAGGGCGGCCAGGGCGCAGAATTCGATGGCAAAATCCCGGTCGCTTACGGCGTCCAGCGAGTTCTCGCAGACGCCGTCGAACCCGAGCAGCTCGCAGGTGCGTTCACGGTTGATCGGGTAGGTGGTGCCGGCCAGGGCGGCGGCGCCCAGCGGCATGCGGTTAACCCGTTTCTTGCAGTCCAACAGGCGCTCGCGATCGCGCTTGAGCATTTCGAACCAGGCCAGCAAGTGGTGCCCAAAGGTCACCGGCTGGGCGGTCTGCAGGTGCGTGAAGCCGGGCATGATGGTGGCCGCTTCACGTTCGGCCAGGTCCAGCAGGCCGACCATCAGGTGCAGGTACTGTTCTTCCAGAATCAGCAGCTCGTCGCGCAGCCACAGGCGAATGTCGGTGGCCACCTGGTCGTTGCGGGAGCGGCCGGTGTGCAGCTTCTTGCCGGTGATACCGATCTTGTCGGTGAGCCGCGCTTCGATATTCATGTGCACATCTTCCAGTGCCACGGACCACTGGAATTCGCCGTTTTCGATTTCCAGCTGGATTTCGCGCAGCCCCTGGATGATGGCGTCGCGCTCTTCATCGGTGAGCACGCCCACTTCTGCAAGCATGGTGGCATGGGCCTGAGAGCCGTAGATGTCCTGACGGTACATGCGGCGGTCGAAGTTCACACTGGCGGTGAATTCCTGCACGAACTGGTCGGTGGACTCGCTGAAGCGGCCGCCCCAGAGTTTGTTCTGCTGCTTGTCAGTCATCGTACTTGCTCAACGCTTGGTTTGCGGGGGCGCAAGTATAGCAGGGAGACAGTATTCCTTGGGAGTGGCGGTTCGTTCAGGTATAACATCCTAATAATTAATTGTTTTTCCGTATAAGGAGAGCATTCGTGGCCATGGATGTCCCGGCCAATAACAGTTTTCTGCCTGACCTGTGTAGCACTCGTGCGGTGCTGGTGGTGGTGGTGGTGGCCGAGCTGATGGCACTGGTGGTGACGCTGGTGGCCACTTACTACGATGACTTCAGCGTTGGCCGGCTGGCGATCACCTCCCTGTTTGTGCAGTGGGTGGGGCTGAGCTCTGCGGCGCTGATTTGCCAACTGCGCAATCGCCTGAATCGCCTGCCGCCTGCCTGGACCTCCACCGTGGTGGTGTTACTGGTGGTGGCCGACACCTTGTTGTTCAGCATTATTGCCCGGCTGGTGATGGCCTGGGTCGGCGGTGGCGCGCTGGAAACGGGGTTGTGGTCGGCAGATATTCCGGTAAATGGCCTGATTGCGGCGATTATTGCCGGGTTGGTCATGCGCTATTTCTATGTGCAGGAGCAATTGCGCCAAAAGGGCCAGGCGGAGCTGCAGGCGCGCATTCAGGCGCTGCAGTCACGGATTCGCCCGCATTTTTTATTCAACTCCATGAACATTATCGCCAGCCTGATCGCGGTGGACCCGGACGGTGCCGAGCAGGTGGTGGAAGATCTCTCCGTACTGTTTCGCGCCAGCCTGAAGAACAGCGGTAATGAGGCGTCTCTGGAAGAAGAGTTGGAGTTGTGTCAGCGCTATATTCATATTGAGCAGCTGCGCATGGGCGAGCGGTTGCAGGTGGAATGGGATATCCAGGTAGACGCAAAATCCCTGAAGATTCCGCTATTAACCTTGCAACCCTTGCTTGAAAATGCCATTTATCATGGCATACAGCCATTATCGGCGGGCGGGATGGTGACCATCCGTGCCGTCGCGCACAATGGAAATCTGGTACTGTCGGTGAGCAATCCGAAGCCGGAAGGCGATGGGCATCACAAAGGCAACCGCATGGCGCTGGAAAATATACGTCACCGGCTGGAAGCCCTGTACGGTGACGAAGTGGCGGTAGAATCCCGCCCGGAACAAAAAGAATACGAGATCGAAATTCGATATCCGCTGCAATAAAAGGATGGGACTTATGCGGGTACTTGTCTGCGATGACGAGCAACTGGCTCGGGACCGGCCCAAACGTCTGGTCGATAAAATCGAGAACGCCGAGGTGGTGGCAGAGGCGGCCAATGGCCGTGAAGCCATCATTGAAGCCCAGTCCTGCAAGCCGGACGTGGTGCTGATGGATATCCGCATGCCGGAAATGGATGGCATGGAGGCAGCGGAGCACCTGGGCAAGATGGACAGCCCGCCGGCGGTGATTTTCTGTACCGCCTATGATGAGCATGCCTTGCAGGCGTTCCGGGTGCACGCGGTGGATTACCTGCTCAAGCCCGTTAATGCGGCCGACTTGACCACTGCGCTGACCAAGGCGAAGACGCTGAACCGCGTGCAACTGGCAGAAATCAGCGATGAGGTGAGCGAAGAAAAACCGCGCCGTCGCGGCCATATCAGCGCCCGTACCCACCGGGGGCTGGAGCTGGTGCCGGTGGACGATGTGCGTTACTTCCTGGCCGACCAGAAATACGTGACGGTGTGCTTCAGCGAAGGCGAAGTGCTGATCGACGAGACCCTGAAAGAGCTGGAAACCGAATTCGGTGACCAGTTTGTGCGTATCCACCGCAATGCGCTGGTGGCACTCCGCTATATTGAAGGCATGGAAATGGCCACCGCCGGGCACCATCAGGTGCGTCTGCGCGGTGTGGACGAACGGCTGACTGTGAGCCGGCGCCATGTGGCCGGGTTGCGGCGGGTGCTGCAAAGCCTGTAACGGGGGGCGCGGAGTAATTAACACGGTCCGGGCTGCATGCTAGCCTTGGACCTGTTGCATCGAACGACAAAGAACGGAACGACAACGAATAACAAAAACAGGACCTCTGTGATGAAAAAGACACTCCTTCTTCTGGTCAGCGCGGTAGTGCTCAGCGGTTGTGCCAGCGCCACCATGCCGGTTACCGGCTTTCTGTACGGCAATGTGAAAGCGCCCATGGCCGCCACGGCTTCCTCGGAAAAACCCACCCGTGTGGGCCGCGCCAGCGCTCGCTCCATCCTCGGTGTGATTGCCTCCGGTGATGCCAGTATCCAGACCGCCGCCCGCAATGGCGGGATCACCGAAATCCACCACGTGGACTATGAATCCCAGAACTTCTTTGGGGTGCTGGCGGAATTTACCGTGGTGGTCTACGGGAACTGATCCAGTGGCGAGAAGCGAGTAACGAGTTACGAAACTCCTTTTGCTTCTTCCGGGTTTTGCCTTTCGAAACTCGCTTCTCGTTACTCGTGCCTTTCCGCCTCCAGGGCCTCTCCTAATCACTGCTTAAACTGATAGACTGGCGGCCTAATTCACTGCCCTCAGGATGCCCCATGTCCCGCGAAATCTTGCGTATCGCCACCCGTTCCAGCCCGTTGGCTATTTGGCAGGCCGAGTATGTTCAGCTGCGTCTGGAAAGCCTGCATGAAGGGTTGGCGGTGGAGCTGGTGCGGATCAAGACCCAGGGTGACAAGATTCTCGATACCCCGCTGGCCAAGATTGGTGGCAAGGGCCTGTTCGTCAAGGAGCTGGAAGAAGCGATGATGGACGGGCGCGCGGACATCGCCGTGCACTCCATGAAGGATGTGCCCATGGAGCTGCCGGAAGGCTTTGCCCTGCCGGTGATCTGTGAGCGTGAAGACCCCCGGGATGCGTTTGTTTCCAATACCTTCGATAGCCTGTCGTCGCTGCCCCACGGTGCTTGCGTCGGAACATCCAGCCTGCGTCGTCAGGCCCAGGTGAAAGCCAACCGCCCGGATCTGGTAGTGAAAAGCCTGCGCGGCAATGTGCAGACCCGGTTGGGCAAACTGGATGCCGGTGAATTCGATGCCATTATTCTTGCGGCGGCGGGGCTGAAGCGCTTGGAAATGCACGATCGCATTCGCTACGAAATGCCGCCGGAAGAATCGCTCCCTGCGGTGGGCCAGGGCGCGGTGGGTATCGAGTGTCGCGAAGAGGATGTGCGCACCATTGAGTTGCTGTCACCGTTGAGTGATGTGGATACCTGGGATCGCGTGGTGGCAGAGCGTGCCATGAACCGCCGTTTGGAAGGGGGCTGCCAGGTCCCCATTGCCGGGTTTGCGTTGCTGGAAGATGGCCAGCTGTGGCTGCGCGGTCTGGTGGCCGAGGAAGATGGTAGCCGGGTGTTGCGGGCGGAAGGTTCGGCCCCACGGGCTAACGGCGCGGAACTGGGTATCGATATTGCCGAACAGCTCTTGGCCCAGGGCGCAGATGCCATTTTGCAGGCCCTGTACGCACGCCAATGACCGAGCAAGGACGGCAGCAACAGGTCGTCGTTACCCGCCCTGCGGGCCAGCAGCAACGGCTGATGGCCCTGCTTGTGGAGGCGGGGTTTCAGCCCCTTCACCAGCCGGCGCTGATAATAGAGCCGGTGCCGGTGGATGGCGCCATGCAACGCACCCTGATGGAGCTGGACCGTTATCACGCGGTGTTTTTTGCCAGCGTGAATGCTGCCCGGTTGGCCTTGTCCGCCATGGCGGACCTGTGGCCTCAGTGGCCGGTGGGTGTGCACTGGCTGGCGGTGGGGCGGGCTACGGCGGCGGAGCTGGCATCCTGGCACTTGCCCGCCACGGTGCCGGAACACGGCTTTAATTCCGAAGCGGTGCTGGCGTTGCCCTGCCTGCAACAGCTGCATGAAAAACAGGTGCTGATCTGCCGGGGCGACAGCGGCCGTGAGTTGTTAGCGCAAAGCCTGGAAGCGCGGGGCGCCCGTGTTGATGCGCTGGCCTTTTACCGGCGCCATGGGGTCAGTGGCATTACCCTTTCTGCCCAGATCGACTGGGTGATGATTACCAGTGTGCAGGGCTGGCAGGCGCTACAGGCAGCGTTGCCTGCAGGCTGTGGGGTGGTAGCGGCGGGGGCACGGGTGGCGGCGGCAGTACAGGTCAGCCACGGTGGCCCTGTGCGGGTGGCAGCCAGTGCCCATGACGAAGATATGCTGGCGGCACTGGTCGCTGGCGACGCCGGGCGTTAAGGCAAGCCCCTTCTTCTTTCGCTGTCTCAGGCTGTGCCCCGGAGGATCCCCCGGCCGCGATGAACCTTTTTACCCGATCTAACCGTTAATGATTGGACAGCAATGGGCGCTCACTTTAAGGTTTTTGCAATGCTATCGGGTATCGCCACACCGGGGGTGCAAGGGGGGAGAGACTCCGCACGCCTCACTATGACAACAACGGAGCTGACATGACGCAGGATCGTCCTTTTTCCCGCCAGGCCGGGGTAAGCCTTTTGACTGTGCTGCTGGTACTGGTGGTGCTGGCTGCACTTGGGACGGCTGGCTGGTGGGGGTGGCAGGAGTTCACCCGGCTGAAAAGCGAAAAAAGCAGCCTGGCAGATCAGGTGACGACCGTGAAGGGCGAGTTGGCCAGTCAGCGAGCCCAGGTGCAAGCGGCCCTGTCCGGGCTGGAGAAAGAACAGACCAAGCTGGCGGCACAAATGACCAAAGACCGCGCGGCCCTGACCGACCTGAAAAGCGGTGGGCAGCGCCTGTGGCTGATCAACGAGGCGCGAGCCCTTGCGAGCCTGGCCAGCCAGCGTTTGTTGCTTACCCAGGATGCGCTGGCCGCGCGCCGGCTGCTGAAGGCCGCAGACGAAACGCTGGCGCGTCTGGATGATCCCGCCGTGCTGCCGGCCCGCAAGGCGCTGGCACTGGACATGGAAACCCTCAGTGGCGCCAGCCAGGTGGACGTGCAGGGCATGGTGCTGCGTCTGGGTGCCTTGCGTGAGCTGGTCGCCGAGCTGGCGGTACCCGCAGAAGCGTCCCCCCCGGAGCGTGATACCCCGGATGTGGATCAAGCCTGGTGGCAGGACGTGCTGGACCGGATGCCGGTGACGGTACGTCGCCATGAAGGGGCGGTACCGCTGCCGTTGTCGGGCGAGCAGGCCTCGCTGGTGCGTCTGACGTTGGACGGCAGTCTGCAGCAGGCACAGCTGGCGTTGATGCAGGGGCGCGCTGAGGCCTATGGTCAGGCCGTCGAAAATGCCCGCAGCACGCTGAAACAATGGTTCCGGGACGATGACCCCCGTGCCGCACAAATGCTGGCGACCCTGAAAGAAATGGGCGGCGCCAGTGTGGCCCAGGCCCTGCCCCAGATTGGTAATGGGCTGGCGGCTATCGAAGCCCTTAAGCGCAAGGAGGGCGGCGCATGAAGAAAGTCGTCCTGCTGATTATTATCGCCCTGGTTGCCGCGCTGGCGCTGGGGCGCTGGATGGCGGCGGATTCTGGTTATGTGCTGATCATCCGTGACTCCGTGTCGGTGGATACCACCCTGGGGTTTGTGGTGCTGATGGCCCTGCTTGGCGCGGTGGCGTTGGTGGTGCTGACCTTGCTGGGCAATGCGGCCTGGAATGCCATGGAGCCAGTACGTGCTACCCGCCGCTGGAAAAAAGCGGTGGCAGAGCGCCGTTTGCGCAGTGGTTTTTTGCAGCTGGTGGATGGCGAACAGGAAAAGGCGGAACGCCTGCTGGTGGCCGCCGGTGAGGATGGTGACTGGCCGTTGGTGGCCTGGTTGCTGGCGGCACAAGCCGCCCAGGAACAGGACAAGGTAGAGGCATCGCAGCACTATCTGGAACAGGCCAGCACTGACCGGCGTGGCCGCCTGGTCGCCGGCTTGATGAAGGCGCGCTTCGCTCTGGATGACGGTTACCCGGAGCAGGCTCGCAGCGAGTTGAAGGTGCTGGCGGACATGGCACCGCGCAACAAGCGTATTCTCAATACCTATGCCGACGTGCTGGAAAGCCAGAAGGACTGGCAGACCCTGTGTGCCCTGATGCCGCGCTTGAAGCGGGCCTTTGGTGAGACCAACCAGATTCGTCGTGAGCGCCGGGCCTGGTTGGCGTGGCTGCAGGAAACCGCCCGCAAGCCGGGCTTCAATGACGCCGATAGTCGTCGGGATGAACTGCGCAAGCTGTGGAAAGATGTCCCAGTGTCATTGAAGAACGACCCGGCCATGGTGGCGCGTTATGCCGGTTTTCTGGCCCAACTGGGTGGCGGTCGTGGTGCCCTCAACCTGGTCCGCGAGCAATTGGCCCACCAGTGGGACGACCGGTTGCCGCCGGTGCTGGAAGCTATCGACGATATTCCCCCGGACGATCTGCTGCAGGTGCTGGAAAAGTGGCTGGCGGAACGGCCGGGCAATGCGGCGGTGTTGATCACCGCCGGGCGCGTTGCACTGAAAGCGCGTCTGTGGGGCAAGGCCCAGGGCTTTTTCGAGGCCGCGGCCAATTCCAGCCAGAGTGCTACAGCGCTGGCAGAACTGGCGCGCCTGTACCGGGCGCTGGGGGATTCCAGCAAGGCCATGTCTGCCTTCGATCGCCGTATGGCGCAACTGGAAGGCAGCCTGCCGGCCTTGCCGTTACCTGATAAAAGCGTGCAGTAGTGTTGAATGTCGTTTTGTCGGGTTACGCCGCTACGCGGCTAACACGACCTACAAAAACCGCAGCACCTTGTAGGTCGTATTAGGCCGAAGGCCGTAATCCGACAACGCATTAGGGGATGCAGGCAAGCCCCCCTTCAATCCATGGTGGTGGCAATATCCTTTGCCACTGCCTGCCAGCCCTGATCCAGCGTTCTCACCAGATTGGCATAGCCGCCGTTGTCCAGCGCGGCTTCCCATTGAATACGCCCCTGTGTTGCGTCCCCATTGTTTCCTGTCAGCGCCCAGCGACCGGTGATGACGGCGGAATCCCTGTCTTTGCCTTGCAGCCCCTGAAAACGGGTCAGCTCCACGATGAGCGTCTTTTCGTCTGCGTGGGGCAGGCTGGCTTCCAGGGCGCGTTGTAATTGCGTGGTCAACGGTTCGGCCCAGCGATGGTGGCGGGCGACCTGTATCTCGCTGTCGCTGAGTTGCATGACAATGCCGCCCCGGTTCAGGTAGTTGGCCAGGCGCACCTTGATGGTTAGTGGTGAATGCGCGGCTTGCGTGGCGGAGGGCAGCAGGTAGCCCGGCGGCGATGCTTCGGGGGCGTGGCTACAGCCCCACAGGCCGGCGAGCAGGGCGGTGATGGCGAGCAGGCGGATCATTGTGCACCTCGAGGTTGGGTGTCGGCGGCAGGGTGGCGCTGGAAGATCAATGCGTTGGGTTGTTCGTTCAGGGTGTCGAGCAACGGTTCAGCGTCATCAAGCAAACGATTGAGCTTCTGCAGGGTGCCTTGCAGTTCCCGGTAGCCATCGCCGCCAGCCTGCCAGCCTTGCAGGGTGCTTTCCAGGGCGTTCAGGTTGTCGGAAATTTGCTGGGGAAGCGCATTGAGAGCGGGATCATCCAGCAGGCTTTCGATGCGACCTGTGACGCCTGACAGGTGCTTGAGGTTGCTGTTGAGGTTGTTGGCCATGTCCTGCATGGGCAAGCCGTTGAGGGTTTTCAGCAGGGCGTGAAGCTGGTCTTCCAGTTTGCTCAGGCCGCCGCTTTCCACGGAGGGGAGAACGGGCACGGAGCGATACGTGAGGGTGGTATCCACCGCGGAGGCGTGCTGATGAAATTCCAGATCCACAAACAGGGAGCCGGTCAGCAGATTGCCGGCTTTCAGGCTGGCACGCAGACCGTTGTCCACCATCTGGCTGATTTCCTCTTTCCATGTGGGCAAGGCGATACCGGATTGGTGGTTGACCCGTTGTGGTTCCAGGCGAATCAATACCGGAATGGGGCTGTCTGTCATGGCATTGGGGCCTTCTGCCCCAAAGGCCCATGGAACCCGTTCCACGGTGCCGACGCGAATGCCGCGGTATTCCACCGGCGCCCCTGCCTGCAGGCCGCGGACGCTGCGCTCCACCAGCAATACGTAATCCAGGGTCTGGGTGTAGAGTGCCCGGCGGGCATTTTCCTGACTGTCGTGGAGCACGAACTGGTGATCATCATCCACCGGGATGCCGGTGCTCATGTTGGGATCGGGGACGGAGAAGGAAATGCCTCCACCAAGCAAGGCTTCCAGGGAGCTGAGCTGGGCCTGAAATCCGCGGGCGTCGAGCTGGAAGCCGATGCCGGAGACTTTCCAGAAACGACTGCTGTCCGTGACCAGGACATCGTAGGGTTTTTCGATGAACAGACGGTGGCGGAACAGTTTCGCCCGTGGGTCGAATTCGGTTTCCACCACACGGCCCACTTTCAGGCTGCGAAAACTCACCGGGTCGCCATTGTTGATGTTGGTGCCCGGCTCGCTGATCAGTTTCAGGAACAGGCCGTCACCGGTTTTTTCCGGAGGTGGTGAGTTCTTGACGGTAAAGGTTTTGGCTTTCTTGCTGCTGCTACCGGGCAGTAATTCGATATAGGCACCGGACAGTACTGTGCTCAGGCCGCTGATGCCTTCGCGGCCGACCCGCGGTTTGACCACCCAGAATTGAGTGTCATCGGTGAGCATGCGTTCGGTGTCGGCCTGCATCTGTACGCTGAGCAGGGTGTGGCTCAGGTCTTCGGACAGGCTGACGCTATCCACCACGCCCACTTGCACATTGCGCATTTTAACGGCGGTTTTGCCGGCGTTAATGCCCTCCGCGTCTTCCAGCTCCAGGGTGATGACCGGACCCTGGCTGGAGAGGTAACTGAACACCAGCCACAGGCCGATCAGTGCGGCCACCAACGGAATCAGCCAGACGGCAGACAGCCGCGGGCGGCGATGTGACGGTGGCGAGTCGGCCTGGTTCAAGGTTGTTTCTCCGGTTCAAGGGTGGGTGGCTGACGTTGTGCGGAGCGTCGTTTTGAGTATTGCTGCAGTTGCAGCTGCCGATCCCAGATCAGGCGTGGGTCAAACTGGTGTGCCGCGAGCATGGTGAAAATCACCACGGCAGAAAATGCCAGCCCGCCCACGCCGGGGGTGACAGTAAGAATATTGCCCATCTGGAACAGAGCCACAATGATGGCGACCACAAACACGTCAATCATGGACCAGCGGCCAATCCATTCAGTGAGGCGATAGAGCTTCATCTGGCTGGTCATGTCCAGTGCCTGCTGCCGGCGGGCTGCAATGCATAGCCAGCCAAGGGCGAGGATCTTGCCGAAGGGCACCAGTACGCTGGCGGTGAAAATGATCAGGGCGATGGGCCAGTCGTCGTGGCGCAGAAACAGCATGACGCCGGCAATGATGGTAGAGGGTTCGGTCTTGCCCAGGCTGGTGGTGATCATGATGGGGAACAGGTGTGCCGGGAAACAACAGAGAATGGCGGTGACCAGCAGGGCCCAGACTCGCTGCAGGCTGAAAGGGTGGCGATCATGGAGAGCGCTGTGGCAGTGATGGCAGCGATGGGGTTGTTCCAGGGGTTGAAGTTGGCCGCACCACTGGCAACCGATCAGTCCCTGGGATTGGGCGGTTTTTCCCGCCTGGGTGTGAGGCGGTTGTTGCAGATCCCCGAGTAGCCGTTGCCACAGGCCGATGGTGTTCATGCGGGTGACAGTGATCAGCAGGATCAGGGCGAATCCGGAAAAGGTCCAGAAGGCGGACAGTAACTGGATATGGGCCATGGCGATGATCTTCACCAGGCTGACCAGGGCGGCGATGGCGAAGACATCGGCCATCATCCAGGGCTGCATGCGCGGCAACCAGCGAGCCAGAAACAGGCTGCCCGGCAGGCGTCCGGGGCTGGCCAGGCTCATATGGATCCAGCACACCGACAACAGGTACAGCGCAGGGATCACAATAATGGTGGCGATGACGATGACGGCCAGAGCCGGATGGTGATAAATCGCCAGCTCGTAGGCCGCGTCAGTAACGGTCATGGCACGTTCAATACCGTTCTTCTCGAAGCCCAGGTAGGGAAACAATAAAGACAGCGTCAGCAGTAGCAGGGCGGTGAACGCCAGGGCAGGGGTGAGCTGGTCGTTGTCTGCCGGGCGCATCAGCGGGTGCTGGCAGCGAGGGCAGTGCACCCACTGGCCATCGTGGCGGGGGGGCACCTCGGAAACCAGGTCGCACTCGTGGCAAGGCAGCAATAATGTCTGGCTAGAGTGGTTCGCGTCCTGCGCCATGTCGGCCCTTCCCAAGGTATATGGCCACATTAGAGCAGTTAGGGGCTACAAACGACAAGCCGCGCGCTGTGGAGCTTGCTTGCACGAGATATGAATAATGCTACGTCATGGCATTCGCTTGCAGGCAAGCTCCCACAAGGCCGTAGCAGTCAGTCCCGTGGGGCGTAATCGAACACGTCGCAGTGGATGTTGCCGGCGGGCACGCCTTCGGCGACCAGTGCATCGAACACCGCCCAGCCCATGGGTGGGGAGCCGCCCAGGAAGAACAGGGGCAGGTCGGGTTCGCTGAGCGCTTCCAGCGCGGCTTCATGGACCAGCCCTTCAGCGTGATCCGGGTGGCGAATGTCCGACAGGGAGGTGACGAAATCGAAGTCGGCCAGGGCGCCTTGCCATTGGGCTGGCAGGTGGGGCAGGTACAGATCCGCGTCGGTGCGTGCGCCCCAGAACAGCCGCACGGGCTGGGTGAAATTCAGGGTTATCAGGCGTTCGATCATGGCTTTCACCGGCGCGAAACCTGTGGAACCGCAGATAAACCACACCGGCTGATCCGGTGCGCTGTCGATAAAACGCAGGCCGGCGGGCAGGGTTGTGCTGACGGTGCTGTCTGCCTGCAGGCTGGCCATGATGTCCTGGGCGGCACTGTTGTCATCGCCATGGCGGACGTGCAGCTCAATATCGCGGCCATCGCAATGGTTGGCGATGGAAAACGGATAGCTTTCGCCGTGCAGGTTCAGCATCAGGTACTGGCCCGCGTGCCACTGGATTTTCTTGCCGGCAGGCAGGCGCAACCATACTCGACTGACGTCATGGTTCAGTGCGTCGATCTGCTGGATCTGGCAATGAATCTGGTGGACCGGCAGTTCGCCGGGCGCGGTTACCTCGGGCACATCTATCTCGCAATCGCTGAGTGGCAGGGCGACGCAGTATAACACCTGGGAGCTGCTGGCATCGCCCGCGTGAATGGTGCGGCTTTTCTGTTGCACCTGTCCATGACTGAGGCGACCGATACAGCGTTCACATACGCCATTACGGCAGGCAACGGGGAAACCGAAACCGGCCTGCTGGCCGGCGTCGACGATGGTTTGGTCCGTGCGGCAGGGGAAGTCGCCCTTGCCGTTGACGGTGATGGTGAAGGTCTGGGGCATGGAAACGTTGCGAGTACCGAGTATCGAAAACCGTAAAAGCGAAATTATTTGTTTCGGATTTTGCCTTTCGCAACTCGCTCCTCGTCACTCGCGACTGAAGTTATCCGCCCACGCCAACGAACAGCGCCACGATACAACCCATGCCGAAGGCCCAGACCAGGGTGCGGGCGCTGGCCCAGTCGGCTACGTAGCAAACGGTGAACATGACTCGGCTGAGCACGAAGGCCAGGGCGATGCCATCAATGGTGCCCTGGGGAGAGGTGGCCGCCAGGTGGGCGATGATCACGGCGGCGGCAAAGGCCGGGGTGATTTCAAAGCCGTTCAGTTGCGCCCAGTGCGCACGCTTGCGGCCGCCTTCCAGGGTTTCCAGAAATTCGCGAGGATTGTGATTTTGTCTGGCGCCGAACCCGCCCTGAAATTTGGCGATACCGGTGGACAGATACGGCAGGAAAATGGCGGCAAGCACGCACCAGTAAGCAATGGTCATTACGTTTTCTCCGTTGTTATACCGTAGGAGCGGCGCTTGAGCCGCGAAGCTGTTAGCGCAAAGGCCTCAGGCTTCGCGGCTCAAGCGCCGCTCCTACGGGAATGAAGGCGAGGGTATCTCAGTCCTTGTCATCGATTCGTGAGGCTAGCAGGCTGTTCTCGATTATCGCAAAACGGTCCTGCCCCCAGACCATGTCATCTTGAGTCATAAAGCTCGGCACACCCCAGCTTCCCGCGGCCATCATGGCATCGCGGTTGGCTTCTGCCTGTTCGCGCCAATCGTCGTCATCCAGCCAGCGGCGAGCCCGATTCCAGTCCAGCCCGGCGTTCTCCACCAGGAACTTCAGGCCGTTATCGCTGGCGGCGTTGATGCCCTGGCTCCAGATGCCAGTGGCGGCGGCGCGCAACCATTCGCGCAGGCGACCTTCTTTTTCGGCAAAGGGCCAGATGGCCATGCAGCGTTCTACGCCGGCACCCACCGGGTCGCAGACCTTGCCGAACGGCACCGCGTGCAGGCGGGCTTCCCGGGCAGCGTCCTTGAGAATATAGAAACGCTTGGCTTTGGGGACTGTGAGCCCGCGCATCACCATGGGCAGCACCGGGCGGATTTTCAGGTCCAGCCCGTAGTGGTCTGCCAGTGCATAGGTACGCGCCAGGGCGATGTAGGAATAGGGGCTGCGGAAGGAAAAATACAGCACCAGCGGGGTGCCTTTAAGGGCTTCCGGAGTGTCTTTCAGGCGGGCCCGTTTGGCGCGGCCGTAGGGGAGTGGCCAGTCGGCACTGCCCAGGCCCAGATCGTTAAGCCGGTGGCCCAGATGATCCAGCCGCTCCACGCTCCAGTACCACTCGCCGGCGTAGTGCAGGGTGCCGGTGAGGTAGTGGCCGTCGTTAAGGAACTGGTCACGGCGGGCTTCCAGAGAGAGCTGGGCCCGGTCGGCAGCCTGTTGACCATGCTCACTGAGCAGGGCTTCCAGTTTGTCGTGATCGTTGCGCCACAAAGCATCGGCGAGGGCGGCGGCCAGGCTCCAGAAGCGCTCGTCACCTTCGTGTTTCAGCAGGCAGCGGGTGGCGGCCAGGCTGACCTCTCGGGGCGGCAGTTGCCAGTCTTCGGGGAAATCCAGCCCATGCAGGGTGGCCAGCTTGGCGGCGTCACGGGGAGCGAGCTCCGCGAGCATGTCGGCAGCGGGGTACATTTGCTGGTCCAGATACAGCATCACCCGGGGGGTGATAGTAATGCCGAAATGCCGGGCAAAGCGGGGCATTACCTGCGCCATCAACACCGAGTAAGGATCATCGATACGGAAATAGAAGGTGGCCTGGTGGGGTTGGCGCTTGAGTGTGCGCCGCCATTCCAGCAGCCGGCGGCGACATTGCTGCAGGCCTTCGCTGGTAATGAGTCTGGCGACCAGTGGCATTAATTTATGCTTGAGGCTCATTCGCGAAGGTCTCCTTCTGTGTAGCGTTCCATGTCTGCCGACAAGAAAAAGGCGACCCTGCGGTCGCCTTGATCGTTCAGCTTATTCGCCGATCTGGCTTAAGTCACGCACTGCGCCGCGGTCGGCACTGGTGGTGAGTGCGGCGTAGGCTTTCAGGGCGGTGGAGACCCGACGTGGACGGATTTCCTTGGGCTTGAAGGCCAGCTTGCCACGGTTTTCCATGTGGGTGCGGCGATGCGCCAGCTCTTCATCGCTGATATCCAGGCGGATGGTGCGGTTGGGGATATCGATATCGATGGTGTCGCCTTCATTCACCAGGGCAATGGCGCCGCCTTCTGCCGCTTCCGGAGAAGCGTGGCCGATGGACAGGCCGGAGGTGCCGCCGGAGAAACGGCCATCGGTCAGCAATGCGCATTCCTTGCCCAGCCCTTTGGATTTCAGGTAACTGGTGGGGTAGAGCATTTCCTGCATGCCCGGGCCACCTTTGGGGCCTTCGTAGCGAATCACCACCACATCGCCGGCAACGATCTGATCACCGAGGATGGCGCGTACCGCCGAATCCTGGGATTCGAACACCCGGGCGCGGCCGGTGAACTTGAGGATGGAATCATCCACCCCGGCGGTTTTCACGATGCAGCCGCGCTCGGCGATGTTGCCGTACAACACGGCCAGGCCGCCGTCCTTGCTGTAGGCGTTTTCGTAGTTGCGGATGCAGCCGTTCTCGCGGTCGTCATCCAGGCTGTCCCAACGGGTGTCCTGGCTGAAGGCAGTCTGGGTGGGGATGCCTGCCGGGCCGGCGGTGAACATCTTTTTAACGCCTTCGTCCTGGGTGCGCATGATGTCGTAATGCTCCAGGGCCTCGGCCACGGACGCTGAATGCACCATGGGGATATCCCGGTTGAGCAGGCCGGCCCGGTCCAGTTCGCCGAGAATGCCCATGACGCCACCGGCACGGTGCACATCTTCCATGTGGTATTTCTGGGTGGCCGGGGCCACTTTCGACAGGCACGGCACCTTGCGGCTCAGGCGGTCGATGTCTTCCATTGTGAAATCCACTTCACCTTCCAGCGCCGCCGCCAGCAAGTGCAGAACGGTGTTGGTGGAACCGCCCATGGCGATGTCCAGGCTCATGGCGTTTTCGAACGCTTTCACCGAGGCGATATTGCGTGGCAGCAAGGCGTCTTCGTCCTGCTCGTAATAGCGTCGGGTGATATCCACGATGCGACGGCCGGCTTCCAGGAACAGCTCGCGACGGTCCGCGTGGGTGGCCAGCAGTGAACCGTTACCGGGCAGGGACAGGCCCAGCGCTTCGGTCAGGCAGTTCATGGAGTTGGCGGTGAACATGCCGGAGCAGGAGCCGCAGGTGGGGCAGGCGGAGCGCTCGACTTCGTTCAGGGTTTCTTCGTCCACGCTGTCATCGGCGGCCATGACCATGGCGTCCACCAGATCCAGCTTGCCCTCGGCCAGTTTGGTTTTGCCCGCTTCCATGGGGCCGCCGGACACGAAGATCACCGGAATATTCAGGCGCATGGACGCCATCAGCATGCCGGGGGTGATCTTGTCGCAGTTGGAAATGCAGACAATGGCGTCGGCGCAGTGGGCGTTGACCATGTATTCCACAGAATCGGCAATGATGTCGCGGCTGGGCAGGGAGTAGAGCATCCCGTCGTGGCCCATGGCGATGCCGTCATCCACCGCAATGGTGTTGAATTCCTTGGCGATGCCCCCGGCCTTCTCCACTTCACCGGCCACCAGCTGGCCCATGTCCTTCAGGTGCACGTGCCCGGGAACGAACTGGGTAAAGGAGTTGGCGATGGCAATAATCGGCTTACCGAAGTCCCCGTCCTTCATGCCCGTTGCGCGCCACAGGGCACGGGCGCCAGCCATGTTGCGGCCATGGGTGGTGGTACGGGAGCGATACTGCGGCATGGGAACCTCGTTAATGGTCAATAGCGGGACGTAAGCCGAGCATTGTAACCCAGAGAGGGGCCGGGCTGTAGGGATTCGGTCGGCCTTCGAGCCGGGCTGTAGGGGCGCCAGTTATTCGCTCTGCTCACCCCTTCGGGGCCGCCTTGCCGGCGTTCCTTCGCTTCGCTCGGTGGGGCGCGAAAATGGCGTTTCGAGTTGCGAGAAGCGAGTTTCGAAAGGCAAAACCCTCAGTGGGCTCGTCTTTTGGGTTTTCGTGACTTGAAACTCGTTACTCGCTTCCAGGGTTTCTTCGTGGACGGTCTCCTGGGTAGGCGAAAGTGCTTGTGATAGCACAGGGCGGCAAAGCCCCGTTGTTCACCCGCCCGTAAGTTGAACATGTAGGATATGGCTTACATATTTTTGTAAGTTGCCGAGATAGAGTGAGTTTTCCCGTTAAACGCGAAGGCTTGAGAGAAGCCGCATGGGAGAGGCTTCCGGCTTATGGCCACAACATTAAGTATTCTGAGTTTTCCTTGGGGTCGCCGAGCCTTTATGGGGTGTTTGTGAGGAAGAATGGAAGCGTTAAAGCGGAGAGGAAATATCTGGCGTTTGGACAGTGTTATTGGTCCGGGCAAAGGAAGAAGTCAGAATATTGAATCATGCGATCAGTCTTAGCTTGGTAACATGCTGAGAAATAGGGTTTTCTTTTTCGTTATACGAATTCGATAACTGTGATATGAAGCCGGCGCCTTCATTGGATATTCGAGCCGGCTTCCTAATACCTGTTATCTGAACTAGGAGGTTGTGGTGCAAGGAATTTGTCGGCTTTGCCATTCTGAGTCGGTGTTAAAAGAAAGCCACTTCATTCCGAAGTTCATTGGTAAGTGGATAAAGCGAACTGGTATTACAGGCTACATTCGGGAAAGTAACGAAGTTCATATGCGTGCTCAGGATATCGCGAAAGAATACTGGCTTTGTGGGGATTGTGAAGCGCTGTTTTCTGAGTGGGAGCGAGAGTTTACAAACAAGGTTTTTTACCCATTCGCAGATAAAGGTGAATCAGTAGCAAGTTACGGTGAATGGATGTCAAGGCTATGTGCCTCGTTGTCTTGGCGGACGCTTACATATATTCGTAGTAAAAATGAAGCTGAACAAAAATCTGAAGATTACAACAAAGCTCTAGATGATGCTGAGCGCCATCTGGAAAAGTTTCTTCTGGGTGAAGAATCAAATCTTTATCAATACGAACAGCATGTATTCCCTCTAGAGCGAATTGAATCAACAACCGAGTCAGGGTTGCCACCAAATATCAATAGGTATTTTTTACGTACAATGTCTATGGATATTGTTGGTAATTCGACAGATTTATACGTATATACAAAGCTCCCCTGTTTCATTGTTTTGGGGGTGATTAAAGCAAAAGATCTGAGAAAGATGAGATCTAGCAGAATAGCCATTAAGCACGGAAAGATTAGCCCCAGAGAATATTGGTGGCCAGATGGTTTCATCAATTACATTGTTGAGAAGGCCCAAGCAATTTCAGATGCATACGACAAAATACCGGAAAAGCATAAAGCTAGCTTTGAAGAGTACATAAGAAAAAACCCGGATAAAGCGGCAAGTTCAAAGCTATTTGAGGCATTCACACATGATCACGACCAATTTGGCAAAAAAGTATTCAGATAACAATCGGCGGCAGTCGGACCCAGTTTTCGCTCGTGCCTCGCTACAACTAGCCCGCTGCACCGGGCGTTAGCTCACAAGAAAGGTAAGGGGAAATTATGGAGCAGGGAGTATATCGAGTTTTGCTCGATGGGAAGTGGTCTCTAGAGGACCTTACAGTCTTTTCTAGGGTGTATTTCCAGAATTATTCATTTATCTATTGTTTAGATTCATCTATAGAACATTCCGATACCAGAAGGTTAGAGTCAGTCCTAGAGCAATACGAGCTTCGAGATGGCCTTAGCTACGTCAATATCTATGACATTTTTAGAGCGAATATTCAAAAGGAAGATCAACCTCAGATTGAATCCATTCAGTATGCCTCTCCAGGCTGGCTGGATATGGTTCTCAATGTTGACGTAGCGCTTCAAGTTGCGAAAGTAATAGGAATATACCTCGGAACGCCTGTCGCCATAGCTGAAACTTATAAAAGACTTCATAAAATATTTACAGACTTGCAAGAGCAGCGGCGAAAATACCAGCGTAATTCAATGAAATTAGATGCTGAGAAAGCCGCTATCGCTCAGAAACTTACACATGAATTGGCAAAAGGTCTTGGTTTCGAGAACATCAAGCAGCTCGATGAGCAAACGAAAGATGTTGAGGAAAGCGCGAAGCTAATAATGGCGCACTATCGGCGTATTTTGAAGATCGCCAAGTTTGTACAATCAGGAAAAGCCGGTTTCCCAGTAGATGATGACAAGTAGAGCTAACCAATGCGTCAACGGGACCGGTTTTCCGCTGGCGCTCCAAACCGGCCCGCTGCGCCGGGCGTTAGAAAACCGGCGACAATCTTCAAAGCCCCTTCACAAACACCTTCGAATTCCGCTGCCAGTTATACAGCGACTGCCGGGCGCCTGGCAGTGCATCGACGCCCGCCGCTTCAAACCCCTGTTGCTGAAACCAGTGCGCGGTGAGCGTGGTGAGCACGAACAAGCTGTGCAGGCCCTGTTCCCGTGCCCGCCGCTCCAGGTAGGCGAGTACCTGGGCGCCCCGTTGACCTTTGCGGTAGCTGGAGTGAACAGCGACGCAGGCCAGTTCGCCGGTCTTGTCTTCGGGGAAGGGGTAGAGGGCGGCGCAGGCGATGACCATGCCATCGCGTTCGATGATGGCGAAGCGCTGGATTTCGTTTTCCAGTAGCTCTCTTGAGCGGCGCACCAGGGTGCCGTCTTCTTCCAGTGGTTCGATCAGTTCGAGAATACCGCCCACATCCTCAATGCGCGCGCCACGGATGGTTTCGTAGGTTTCCCTCGTCACCAGGGTGCCACAGCCGTCGCGGGTGAACAGTTCCTTGATCAGTGCGCCGTCCACCTGGGCATCGAGCAGGTGGGCCCGGGCCACGCCATTGCTGGCGGCATGGCAGGCGGCGGTGAGTTGCCGGTCCACGCCGTTGTTTTCGTACTGATCGCCGGCCAGCAGTTTGCCGGCTTGCTGGGGGCTGAGTTCGCGCACAAGCTCGCCTTGCGGATCGGCCAGGCGCAGGTGCTCGCCCATGATGATGAGCTTGTCGGCGCCCAGGGCGATGGCGGCCGTGGAGGCCACTTCTTCCGCGTTGACGTTGAACAGCTCGCCGGTGGGCGAGCCGCCAACCGGCGAGAGGAGCACCACGTTACCGTTACCCAGTTGCTGACGAATGGCATCCACGTCGATGCGCCGCACTTCACCGGTGTGTTGATAGTCGAAACCGCCGCGCACGCCTACCGGTTTGGCCACCACGAAGTTGCCGCTGACCAGCCGGATGCTGGCGTTATGCATGGGCGAGTTGGCCAGCCCCATGGAGAACAGGCCTTCCAGCTTCAGGCGCAATGCGCCGACCGCCGCCATGACGCTATCCAGCGCGGCGCTGTCGGTGATGCGCATGTGTTGCTCGAAGGTGGACTCGATACCGGATTCCGCCAGCCGGGCGCTAATTTGTGGGCGGGCGCCATGGACCAGTACCAGCTTGATGCCCAGGCTATTGAGCAGTGCCAGATCGTGAATCAGGGTAGGCAGGCGCGGGCCGTCCAGCAGCTCCCCGGACAGCATGACCACAAAAGTTCGGCCCCGGTGCGCATTGATATACGGGGACGAATTGCGGAACCAGTGAACCTGGCTGTCGGGAGTGATGCTGGGCACGGCGTGTTTCCCTGAAATTGGGGTGGTAAGTGGTTGATTGGTCAGTATAGCCAGCGAATTACGCCTGAGGCCAGATGCCGGACGCTTGATGTTAAACAAAAACGCCGCCCCGAAGGGCGGCGTTAGCGTGTTGCCTGCTGCGTGAAGCGTGAGGCGTCTCTCTAGGCTCCAAACAATCCCTTGAAGAAGTAGAAGAACAGGATCGATAGCAAGGCGCCGGCGGGCAGGGTGACGACCCAGGAGGTGAAGATGGTGCTCACCACTCGCAAATTGAGAGAGCCAATGCCCCGGGCCATGCCGACACCCAGTACCGCCCCCACCAGGGTGTGAGTGGTGGAGATGGGCAGGCCGGTGCCGGAAGCCAGGATCACGGTGCCGGCAGCGCCGAGCTCGGCGGCAAAACCGCGGCTGGGGGTCAGCTCGGTGATGTTCTTGCCCACCGTGGCCATGACCCGGGCGCCGAGAATAGCCAAACCGAAAACGATGCCCATGGCGCCGACCAGCAGAATCCAGCCCGGCATGGTGGCTTCCCCGCCGATCATGCCTTCGTTGACGATGACGCTGTTGATGGCGGCCAGTGGCCCCACTGCGTTGGCCACATCATTGGAGCCGTGAGCAAAAGCCATGGCACAGGCGGTAAAAATCATCAGTACCGCAAAGATGCGCTCCACGGAGTGGAAGCGGAAATCCTTATCGGCTTCCGGGTCCGGTTGAATGCGGCTGAGGAAGGCTGCGCCGATCAGGGCGACCACAAGGCCCCCCACTGCGGACCAACCGAGGCTGGCGCCATAGCTGATATCCAGGCCGATATGCTTGAGCCCTTTCAGCAAGGTGACAGCGCTAATCGCGAAGCCCACCAGGAACATATAGAAGGGCACCACGCGCTTGGCTCGCTGGAACGGATCGTCCTGGCTGAGAACCAGTTTCTGGACACTCTTGATCAGGGCGAAGGAGATAAAGCCGGCGAGAAGCGGTGAGGTGACCCAGCTGGCGACGATGTTACCTACCTTGTCCCAGTGGACCGCATCCACACCCACGCCTACGGCAGCAAAGCCGACGATGGCGCCGACAATGGAGTGGGTGGTGGAAACGGGCCAGCCAAACCAGGAGGCCACGATCAGCCAGATGCCGGCGGCCAGTAGCGCGGACATCATCCCGTAGACCAGATAGTGGGGGAATTCGGCAAAGACGCCGGCATCCACGATTCCCTTGCGTACCGTGGCTGTCACTTCGCCACCGGCCAGATAGGCGCCACAGAATTCAAAGACAATGGCGATCATTACCGCCTGTTTCACGGTCAAGGCGCCGGAACCTACTGAGGTGCCCATGGCGTTAGCCACATCGTTGGCACCCACGCCCCAGGCCATCAGGAAGCCGAAGGCCCCGGCCAGCAGCAGCATCAGATAGCTGTGCTCTAACATCCACTCCATAAGAACTCTCCTAGCGTGCGACCAACATCTGCAGGCGGCCGCCCACTTTCTGGGCGCGATCAGCCAGATCGCCTACCCATTCGATGATCTTGTAGAGAAAAATGACATCCACCGGGGGCAGTTCGCTTTCCAGCTTGAACAGGGTGGAACGGATGGTGATCTGCTGCTCGTCGTTGTTGCGCTCCAGCCGGTCCAGCTCTTCGATGAGCTCTTCCACGATCTGGACTTCGCGGCCACTGAAGCCGGTTTCGATGAGCTCATCGAGTTCATTGATGGCTTTCTGGGCCTGGGCGGAGGTGTCGATGGCACCTTGTACATAGCTCAGCATGACATCAGCCAGTACCGCGGGAATCGTCATCTGCCGGCCCAGCATCAGCCCGGAGATGTCTTTGGCCTTGTTGGCCACCTTGTCCTGCACGCTGATCAGGTCGAGAAGATCGGTGCGGGGCATGGGCAAAAACAGGCTTTTGGGCAGGTTCAGTCGAAATTCTTTCTTCAGTTCGTCGGCCTGGTTTTCCAGCTCCGCGATGCGTTTGCGGGCGGCGCGGGCTTTGTCCCAGTCGCTTTCGGTCACGGCAGCGAAGAAGTCTGCGAGTGTGCGGGCACAGTCGTGAACGGTGTCGTAGTGCTGTTGCAGGGGTTTGATTGGCGAGCGGCCGAACAGGCCGGCAATGGAGCTTCCAAAGGACATAGGCGCCTCGGGTCCAAGTTTTAGGGTTGGAAACAGCTTCCCATGATGCCGCTATTCGCTGCTGGCGGGTAGCGGCGGCGGGCCGGTGACAACGATGTCACAGTTCCGTCATGAATTGGGTCGCGAGTATAGAGAAAGCGGACGGGGCTGTCAGGGGTTCAGTGTTAGGGTTACAGTAAAGAGGCTGATAGCCCGCCTTTGGCTACGCCAGAATAATGAGATGACTCCGGTTCACCGGGGCTGTATTTGTGTTTCTCCGTTGTGGTGCGGGCGCCGCCCGCGTGCTGTGAAGAATTTGGGAGAGTAGAAAGAGTGACGAAAGTGAGCGCTAACGCCCCCGCTGATCCCGCCAAGTTGGACGGCCTGCTGATTGATGTGCGCTGGTTGATGCGCGAGTTGCTGGATGAAGGCCGCGTCAGCCAGGAAGACTTCAACGTCATCTCTACCACGCCGCGCGAGAAGAAAGAGCTGAATTGGCACGCCATTCAGGTGCTGGCCAAATACCGCCTCACGGACCGGACCGATACCCATCAGTTGCTGGATGTGGACTTTCTGACCCAGTGGCTGTCGGCCAAAAGCGGTTTGCCGGTATACAACATTGACCCGCTCAAGGTGCATGTGGATCAGGTCACCAATGTGATGAGCTACGCTTTCGCCGAGCGCCACGGCATCGTGGCGGTGGAAGTGCACCGTGACAAGGTGGTGGTGGCCTGCGATCAGCCTTTTGTGCGTGACTGGCAACCCCATTTGCAGCAGGTGCTGCGCGATCGTGAGCTGGAAGTGGTGCTGGTCAATCCGGAGCAAATGCGCCGCTACCGGATCGAGTTCTATAACCTGAGCCGCTCCATCGCCGGCGCCGCTGGCAATACCGGCCAGGAAATGTCGGGCATTACCAACTTCGAGCAGTTGCTGGAAGTGGGCAAGGGGCATCACGACGCGGACGATCAGCATATCGTCAATATTGTGGACTGGATTCTGCAGTACGCGTTTTCCCAGCGGGCCAGTGATATTCATCTGGAGCCGCGCCGGGAAACCGGCAAGATGCGTTTTCGCATCGATGGTGTCTTGCACGATGTGTATGAATTGCCGGCGGCCATCATGGCGGCGGTGACCAGCCGTTTGAAAATCCTCAGCCGCCTGAACGTGGCGGAAAAGCGCAAACCCCAGGATGGGCGATTGAAAACCAAGTCGCCGGAAGGGGATGAGATCGAACTGCGTATCTCCACGCTGCCCACCGCGTTTGGGGAAAAAATGGTGATGCGGGTGTTCGATCCGGACGTGCTGGTGCGCAGCTTCGAGCAGCTGGGCTTTAGCAAAGAGGATCACGATACCTGGAACCAGATGACCAGCCATCCCCATGGCATCATCTTTGTGACCGGACCCACCGGTTCGGGGAAAACCACCACGCTGTATTCCACTCTCAAGCAGCTGGCCACCAGTGAGGTGAATGTCTGCACCATTGAGGATCCCATCGAAATGGTGGAGCCCAGCTTCAACCAAATGCAGATCCAGGCCAATATCGATGTGGACTTTGCCCAGGGGGTGAAGGCCATGCTGCGTCAGGATCCGGATATCATCATGATCGGTGAGATTCGCGACCTGAAAACCGCCGATATGGCCATTCAGGCGGCGCTGACCGGCCACCTGGTGCTGTCGACCCTGCACACCAATGACGCGCCGTCCTCGGTGACGCGCCTCATTGACCTGGGCGTGCCGCCCTACATGATCAGTGCCACGGTGCTGGGGGTGATGGCACAGCGGCTGGTGCGAACCCTGTGCCCGAACTGCAAGGCGCCCAGTGAAACGGACCCGCTGGCCTGGGATGAGCTGGTTCGCCCCTTCAAGATGAAGATGCCAGAGACGCTGTATCAGCCAGTGGGTTGCCTGGAATGCCGGGGCACGGGTTATCGGGGCCGTATGGGGGTGTATGAAACCATGCCGTTGCGCACCACCCTGAAGAATCACATCACCCGTGGCGCAGACCTGGAAACCCTCACCCGGGCGTCGCTGAAATCGGGCATGAAGCCGCTGCGTATCAGCGGGGCCATGAAAGTGGCGAAAGGCTTGACCACCATTGAAGAGGTTATGCGGGTGACACCGTCACAGGATATCCTGATGGGGTGAATGAACGCCGGATGCCCGATGCCGGAAGCGTGACGCCAAAAAACCGAGCTCTCGTCAGGCGTCAGGCGTCATGCTTGTAGCTTTCCCCTCGCCGTACGACAATAGCCGCCCATGAATGAACCCCAATATCACTCCCTGCCGGATGAACTCTCGGTGCTGGTCAGCCAGCACTGGATGCACTTTGTCGAATCCGGGCACCGTATCCCCGATGGCCTGTTGGCCGACTTGCCCCGTGTATGGGCGGGCTCTGACTACGTGGCGGCCCAGTTTCAGCGCGATCCGGGGCTGGGGGAGTGGCTGCTGGCCAGTGACCTTAGCCAGGCGCTGGCGGCGTCGTCCCTGAAAGAGGAAATTCGCACCCTGCTGACGCAATGCGACAGCGAGGACAGCCTCAAACGGGCCCTGCGCCGTCTGCGTCATCGTCATATGGTGCGCATTGTCTGGCGGGATCTGGCCCGGATCGGCGATTACCACAGTGCCGTGGCGGACCTGTCGTTGCTGGCGGATACCCTTATCGACGAGGCGCTGTCGGTGCTGTACGGCTGGGCCTGTGAGCGCAGTGGTACCCCGCTGGACCCGGACGGTAACCCCGTGAGGCTGGTGGTGCTGGCCATGGGCAAGCTGGGCGCCCACGAGCTGAACCTGTCTTCCGATATCGACCTGATTTTTGCCTACGAGCACGAGGGTGAAATAGAAGGCGAGCGCCGCGCGCTAACCCACCATCAATTCTTTGTTCGCCTGGGCCAGCAATTGATCAAGGCGCTGGATCAGACCACTGCCGACGGTTTTGTTTTCCGGGTAGATATGCGTCTGCGTCCTTGGGGAAAGAGCGGTGTTTTGGCGATCGGTTTCGATGCCATGGAAGGGTATTACGAAACCCAGGGCCGCGAATGGGAGCGTTATGCGCTGATCAAGATGCGGCCCATGGCTGGCGATCTGCAGGCCGGTGATCGCCTGATCAAGCGCTTGAATCCCTTCGTTTATCGCCGCTATATCGACTACGGCGCCTTCCAGTCCTTGCGGGAAATGAAGTCCCTGATCGAGCGGGAAGTGAATCGCAAGGGCATGCAGGCCGATGTGAAGCTGGGCGCCGGTGGTATTCGTGAAGTGGAATTTATTGTGCAGGCGTTTCAGCTGATTCGTGGTGGTCAGCTGCCAGCCCTGCGTGAGCCGAATCTGATCAAGGTTTTGCCGCAACTGGTGGAGCTGGAGCTGCTGCCCGACGATGTGGCCGATGAGCTCACCGAGGCCTACCTGTTCCTGCGGGATGTGGAGCACCGCCTGCAGGCGGTGGCGGACAAGCAGACTCAGCGCTTGCCGGATGACGAATTGGGCTGGCAGCGGCTGACGTTTGCCATGGGCTTTTCTGCCCGTGCCGCCTTTGAGCGCAAGCTTCGCCGTTACCGGGAGAGTGTGCGCCATCATTTCAGCCAGGTGATTGCCGACCCGGAACAGGAAACCGATGCGGCCCAGGGGGCCGATCAGGAGCTGCTGGATCTGTGGTTGGGCGAGCTGGATGACGATGCTGCGGTAGCACAGCTCAGTGCCATCGGTGTGCAGGATGCCGATGCCGTTTATGCCAAGCTGGATGTGTTCCGCAATAGTCGGTCGGTAGAAAACATGCAGACCATCAGCCGTGAGCGGCTGGACCGGTTGATGCCGTTGATGCTCGAAGCCCTGGGCTACCAGGGGCATGGTGAAACGACGGCCACGCGTTTGATTGCCTTTGTTGAAGCGGTATTGCGCCGCAGTGCCTACATTGCACTTCTGGTGGAAAACCCCAGCGCGCTGACCCAGTTGGTGAAATTGTCTGGCGCCAGCCCCTGGATTGCCGAGCGACTCACCCGTCACCCGGTGTTGCTCGACGAGCTTCTCGACGTGCGCACCCTTTACTCGCCGCCGGAACGGGCAGAGCTGAATGACGAGCTGCGCCAGCAGTTGTTGCGGGTGGCAGAAGATGACCTGGAACAACAGATGGAGGTGCTGCGTAATTTCAAGCAGGCCCATCTGTTGCGGGTGGCGGCGTCGGAAGTGACCGAAGTGCTGCCATTGATGAAGGTAAGCGATTACCTGACCTGGCTGGCCGAGAGTATTCTCAATCAGGTGGTGATGCTGGCCTGGGAGCCCATGGTCGAGCGCCACGGTCGCCCGTCGCGGGATGATGGCCAGCCCTGTAGCCCGGATTTTGTGGTGGTGGGCTATGGCAAGCTGGGGGGCATCGAGCTGGGACACAATTCCGACCTGGACCTGGTGTTCCTTCACGATGCGGCCAGTGGTGGCATGACCGACGGGGAAAAATCTGTCTCTAACGAGCAGTTTTATGCCCGCCTGGGGCAGCGCATCGTGCATATCATCGGCACGCGCACCATGAGCGGCCAGCTCTACGAAGTGGATACGCGCCTGCGCCCGTCCGGTAGTGCCGGGCTGTTGGTGAGTTCCATGGATGCGTTTGAAAAGTACCAGCGCAACGATGCCTGGACCTGGGAGCATCAGGCGCTGGTGCGTGCCCGGGTGGTGGCCGGTTGCAGCCGGGCGCGTACCCGCTTCAACGATATTCGTCATCAGGTGCTGTGTGATTCGCGCCCGCAGGACAAACTCCGCGAAGACGTGCTGGCCATGCGGACCAAGATGGTGGATCACCTGGCCGACAAAACCCCGGACACTTTTCACCTCAAGCAGGATCCGGGAGGTATCGTTGATATCGAATTTATGGTGCAATACGGGGTTCTGAGATGGGCCTCCTCCCACGGTGAACTGACCCGCTTCACCGATAATGTGCGCTTGCTGGAAACACTGGCCGCATTGGACATTATGTCGGCACAGGATGCCGGCCTGCTGCGGGAAGCCTACCTGGCTTACCGGTCCGCGGCTCATCGCGCCTCGTTGCGCAAAGAGAAATCCATTGTCGACGACACTCAATTCCGCGATTTGCGTGAAGGCGTGCGAGCGATCTGGAAGCATTGGTTCGACCTGTAGGGCGTTCGCTCAAGGGTCCTTAGTTCTGGGAGTATCACTGCCATGTCGATGGCTGTAAGAGACGGTTTTATCTGGTTGGATGGCGAGCTGGTTCCCTGGCAGGAGGCCAAGGTGCACGTGCTGACGCACACCCTGCATTATGGCATGGGCGTTTTTGAGGGCGTGCGCGCCTACGAAACGGCAAACGGCCCGGCTGTTTTTCGCCTGCAGGATCACACCGACCGGTTTTTCAACAGTGCGCATATTCTCAACATGAAGCTGCCCTTTACCAAGGAGCAGATCAACGAGGCGCATCTGTCAGCAATTCGTGAAAATAATTTGCCTCACGCCTACCTGCGCCCGATGGCGTTTTACGGTAGCGAAGGCATGGGCCTGCGTGCCCACAACCTGAAAGTGCATGTGATGGTGGCGGCTTGGGAATGGCCGTCCTACATGTCACCGGAGGCACTGGAGCTGGGCATCAAGGTGCGCACATCCAGCTATACGCGTCACCATGTGAACATCACCATGTGTAAGGCGAAGGCCAACGGTAACTACATGAACTCCATGCTGGCGCTGAACGAAGCGCTGTCTGGCGGTGCCGATGAGGCGTTGCTGCTGGATAACGAAGGGTATGTGGCGGAAGGCTCCGGTGAGAATGTGTTCCTGGTTCGTGACGGTATCATCTACACCCCGGAACTGACCTCTTGCCTGGATGGCATTACCCGCAAAACCATCATTCAGTTGGCCGAAGAGCGCGGTTACCCGGTGCGCGAAAAGCGGATTACCCGCGACGAGTTGTACATCGCCGATGAGGCTTTCTTCACGGGGACTGCCGCTGAAGTGATGCCGATTCGTGAGCTGGACGGCCGCATCATCGGTGCAGGCAAGCGTGGCCCGGTCACCGAGCAATTGCAGGCGGTGTATTTCGATCTGGTGCGCGGCAAGCTGGATGACGACTATGGAGACTGGCTCACTTACGTGAGCTAAACAGGCGGATGCCGGCTACCTTGACCGACTCGCCCTCCGCCATCCTTGTCGTCGGCCCGTCCTGGGTCGGCGACATGGTGATGGCGCAAACGCTGTTTTCCGAACTGCGTCATCAATACCCCGATTGTGCTATCGATGTGCTGGCGCCGACCTGGTGCCGGCCGCTGCTGTCACGCATGCCTGAAGTGCGTGAGGCGCTGGCGTTGCCGTTTGACCATGGCGATTTGCGTCTTGGGGAGCGGCACGCACTGGGGAAATCCTTGCGCGGCCACTATCAGCAAAGTTATGTGCTGCCCAATTCGCTCAAGTCTGCGCTGGTGCCGTTTTCGGCGAAGGTCCCGGTGCGCACCGGCTGGCGCGGCGAAATGCGCTATGGGCTGCTCAACGATGTGCGCAAACTGGACAAGCAACGCTACCCCTTGATGGTGCAGCGCTTTGTGGCGCTGGCGTTGCCGGAAGGCGCACCGGTTCCGGGGCTGGAAGATATTACCGCCCCGCACTTGCAGGTCAGTGACGATTCGCGCAATGGGGCTATGGCGGCGCATAATCTGAACCTGGACCGCCCGGTGCTGGGGCTGTGTCCCGGGGCTGAATTCGGTCCGGCCAAGCGCTGGCCGGAGCATCATTATGCTGCAGTGGCCCAGCACTGGATCGAGCGTGGCGGGCAGGTATGGATCTTTGGTTCCGGAAAAGACCAGCCCGTGGCCGATGTTATCGTCGGGTCGTTGGCGAATGGCGCCGATGAACATGCGGTGGTGCTGGCGGGGAATACGTCCCTGGAGCAGGCTGTGGACCTGCTCTCGGCCACCATGGCGGTGGTCAGTAATGATTCTGGCCTGATGCATATTGCGGCCGCCCTGAAGCGGCCACTGGTGTCCGTCTACGGCTCCACCTCTCCCGGCTTTACGCCTCCCCTGGGCGACCGGGTGGCAGTGGTACGATTGGGATTGGAGTGCAGTCCCTGTTTCGAGCGTGAATGCCCGCTGGGTCACTTGAACTGCTTGCGCCAACTGCCACCGTCGCAGGTTATTGAGGCTCTGGAGCAATTGGTTGGAGATGAGTGATAGAAACGGAATTGAGCGCCAGTTATTTCCACCCCCACTGGCGACAGGCTTTACAAGGATGTGGCCTCACAACCATTGATGATTGGTTGGCTCTGGACAGAACTCTGGTCGACAAACCGAATCGGAGGGGACGCGGGCTGAGCCAGGTTTTTAGTGCTGTGGTCACTGATCCCGACGGTGTTGAGAAAAGGGTGTATATCAAACACCAGCGCAACTACGTGCGGCGCAGTGTGAGGCACCCATTTCGCGGCCAGGCAACACTGTATCAGGAGTACAAGGCCATGATGCGTTGCTGGCAGATGGGTGTGCCCGTGGTAGAGCCGTTGTTTTTTTCTGCGAACAATGTGAGCGGGGACAAGGAAGCCATGCTGGTGAGTCTGGGCCTGGAGAACTTTCAAAGTCTGGACAGTGCGCCTTTTCGCCAGCTGCCTTTGGGGCGTCGGGTTGCATTGATTCGGGATGTGGCGGCGGCAGTTCGGTTGCTGCATGAGCAAGGGCTGGCTCATCAAAATCTGTATCCCAAGCATGTTTTTGTTGCCTGGTCTGAGTTGCGGCAGCGATATGATACCCGGTTTATCGACCTGGAGCGTTGCCGGCCGCACTATCAGCACTGGCGCCCCCGTGTGCGGGATCTCGAAAGTCTGGCGAGGCGAACAAAAGGGTTGTCTGACCGGGACAGGCTGAGATTTCTGCGGGAATACCTTGCTCAACCCCTGGGAGGTGCTGCTGGACGCTCACTTCTGGACCGGTTGGAGCGAAAGTTTAAAGACAAGGTAGGTCGCTAATTCATGCGTGTGCTTCTGATCAAGACCTCCTCCATGGGGGATGTGATCCATACCCTGCCGGCTCTCACCGATGCGCTGGCTGCCATTCCTGATCTGCAGGTGGACTGGGTGGTGGAAGACAGCTTTGCCGACTTGGCCCGCCGTCACCCTGCCGTTCACACTGTCATTCCCTGTGCCCTGCGCCGCTGGCGTAAGCATCCCATCAAGGCGCGCCGCTCCGGGGAGTGGGCGGCTTTCAAGTCCGCCGTTCAGTCAACCTCCTATGATGCGGTGATTGATGCCCAGGGCTTGCTGAAAAGCGCGTTTGTTACGCGCCTCTCCCGTGGTCCCAAATTCGGTCTTGATAAGCACTCTGCGCGGGAGGGGTTGTCGGCCAGAGTACTGGATTATCCGCTCCCTGTGGCTCGCGGTCAGCACGCCATTAAGCGGGTTCGCCAATTGTTTTCCCTGGCTCTGGGTTACGCCCTTCCCGATGCCGCGCCAGACTATGGACTACCCCGTGAGCATGTACCAACGCCCTTGAGCGAGCCGGCAGAACTGGTGTTCTGTCATGGCACTACCTGGCCCACCAAACATTACCCGGAAGCCTTCTGGCGTCAGCTCCTTGAGTTGGCAAGTAGCGACGGCCACCGTGTCCATCTGCCCTGGGGTAATAACGAAGAAAAGGCTCGCGCCGAGCGGCTGGCCGCGGGGCTGGAGCGCGTTTGTGTGTTGCCCAAAATGGGGCTGGATGCGCTGACCGACAAACTGTTGAGTTGGGATGCCTTTATCGCCGTGGATACCGGGCTGGCACATCTGGCCGCCGCTGCCGGCTTGCCGGGTGTGGCTCTGTATGGTCCTACGGACCCGATGCTGACCGGGGTGCTGGGCATGCGTGCTTCGTCATTGGCGGCGGATTTTCCCTGCGCGCCCTGCGTGCAGGAGAAATGCACTTACCGTGGGGAGCTGGGTAAGGGTGTGGAGCCGCCCTGTTTCAGTACCTTGAAGCCGGCTGCGGTCTGGCGGACGTTGCGGAGGCAGAATCCGTGAAGCTGGCGATGGTGCTCTATCACTATTTCCCCTGGGGCGGCTTGCAGCGGGATTTTGCTCGTATTGCCCGTGAAGCGGTAACCCGAGGTCACGAGGTCGAGGCCCTCGTCAGTGAATGGCAGGGGGATTTCATTGAGGGCGTGGACCTTCATGTTCTGCCTGTGTCCGGGCGAAGCAATCATGGACGTATGGCCAGTTTTGCGGGCGCCGTACAGCGGGCGGTCGAAGCCGGGGGCTATGACCGGGTGCTGGGCTTTAACCGCCTTCCCGGGTTGGATGTGTATTTTGCTGCTGACAGTTGCTTTGCTGCTCACGTGGCGGGCAAGTTCCCCCTTGTACGTTGGCTACCCCGCTATGCTGCCTATCTCAAACTGGAAGAGCAGGTAATGGCGGCCACGGGCCCCCATTTGCTTTTTCTCAATGACGATCAGCGGGATCAGTACCTGAATCATTACCCTCTGCCTGCTTCCCGCTATCAGGTGCTGCCGCCCGGCATTGAGCCGGATCGACGCCGCCCGGAGAATTATGAGGAACTCAGAAACCAGGTTCGTCGCGAGCTGGCTGTCGCCGATAACGAGTCGCTTATCCTCTTCCTGGGGTCTGGTTTCAAGGTGAAGGGCCTGGATCGGGTGCTGGCGGCGTTTACGAAATTGCCTGATAGCACGAAGCTAATGATCGTCGGGAACGACGATGCCGAGCCATACCTGAGTGGCGTGGACGAAACCATCCGAAACCGGGTTGTCGTGTTGGGTCCCCGTGACGATGTGCCGGCACTCATGCAAGCCGCAGATTTGTTGTTGCATCCAGCCTACCGGGAATCCGCGGGTATGGTGTTGATAGAAGCCACTGTGGCGGGTCTGCCGGTATTGACGACGGATACCTGCGGTTATGCTCGTTATGTGAAGGAGGCGGGCTCCGGAGAAGTGATCCCGTCGCCGTTTAGCCAGCGTGATCTCAACCAGACGCTACAGGAAATGATAGGCAGTGTGCCGGGGGGATGGCAGGCGGCGGGGCTGGAGTATGGCTCCTCGCCGGCGCTTTATCGTCTGGCGCAGAACGTAGTCGATGCCGTGGAGGTTGGCCGGTGAAACTGTTTTTGCGCGAGGATATTGATGCCCTTTGGGGTGAGGGTGATCCCTTTGCCGAGGCTGCCCGGCAGGACGGTGATATTTTCCGGGCCCGTGAGGGACGGAGAACACTTCGCTTTCATGGTGATGGGCGAAGCTATTTTCTCAAATACCACGGTGGCATCGGTTGGAAAGAAATTTTCAAGAACCTCACCCAGGGTAAATTGCCGGTATTGGGCGCCATGGATGAAGTAAGAGCCATTAATGCGGTTCGTGCCGCTGGACTGGACACCATGACCGTGGCGGCGTTTGGAAGTCGCGGTGTCAACCCGGCTTCGATTGAATCGTTTATCGTTACCGATGATCTTACCAAAACGCTGAGTCTGGAAGATGTGGGGGAGCGCTGGGTGCAAGCCGGTGAGATGCCAACGCAGTTCAAGCGCGCCCTGATTGAGAGGGTTGCGGATATTGCCCGGATCATGCATCAGGCCGGTATTAACCACCGGGATTTCTATCTTGCGCACTTTCTCATGCCCGAGGAGGATGTGCAGCAGCAAGTGGCAACTGGGCGTATGTATCTCATCGACCTTCATCGCTCTCAGGTTCGCAGCAAAGTGCCGCGACGCTGGCAGATAAAGGATCTGGGCGGGCTGTATTTCTCTACTGCCCGCTTCGGCATGACGCGGCGGGATATATTGCGTTTCATTCGGGTTTATTCCGGTTTGCCATTACGTCAGGCTCTGGAGGATGTGTCGCTCTGGGGCGCTGCGCGTCGCGAGGCAGAAAAAATCTATCGCCGATATTTTGAGGTAGAACCCCGGTTGCCTCTGCAATTCAACGAGCACCCGGGGAAAGATATCTGATGGCGGTAGCACCTGAGGTTTCTGTGGAGATGTTGCTGGCGACCCGCACGCCGGGGTTGCCCGCGACCCTGATAGTGGGTGAGTCGGCAATTCGGGTGGAAAAGCTGCTGCGTTTCATGCCTTCAAGGCGAGCCATTTATGCAGGGAAGACTGCAGCGGGGGCGCGGGTCGTCATCAAGATTTTTTCACAGGCCTCTCGATCCATGAGGGAATTCAGCCGTGAAAAGCGTGTTCTGGAGGATCTGCAACAACGAGGGATTCCTGCCCCCAATATTCTGGTCGCTCAAGAGGAAGACCAGGGGGCGATGTTGCTGCTCGAGCATTTGGGTGAGCGCTCTGCTGGCATCGTTCTGAAGGAGGCGGATGAACCCGGGCATCAGGTCTTGCTGCAGTCTCTGGTGGAGCTGACTGCCCGGATGCATAAGGCCGGGGCGCTGCAGCGGGATATCCATCTGAATAATTTTATTCAGCATGGTGATAACTGGTACGTAATTGATGCGGGTGATATCCAGGTGTCAGAAGGCCCGCCCTCTGCTCGCACCGCTTTGGATAATCTTGCCCTGCTTCTGGCCCAGTTTCCGCCTTTGTCTTTGCCCTCTGCTGACAGGGTCGCTCGTTGGTATGGCGGTATTTTCAGTGCCAGAGACATTGCCCGAAAGCTGGCGGGGGTCCGTGACAAGCGCTTGCGCAAACTGGTCAAGAAATCCTTGCGCGACTGTACCGAGTTTGCGGAGCTTCATGTGCCAGGCCTTACGGGTATGTGTCGACGTGGCGACCTGGAAAAAGTGAAGGGCTTGCTGGAGAGGGGATTGGATAACACTTTGCCCGGCAGTGAGAACCTCAAGGATGGAAACAGCGCCACGGTATGGCGTGTCGATATCGGCGCAGAGCCGGTAGTGATCAAGCGCTATAACCTGAAGAGTTTTGCCAAAAGACTGGCCAGACAGTTTCGCAGCCGGGCACGGAATTCCTGGATGAATGCGAGCTATTTGACGCTTGTGCATGTTCATACTCCCCGGGCATTGTGCTTCGTGTCGGAGAAAAGTAAGGGGCTGACGGGCAGAGAATATCTTGTCTGTGAACATGTAAATGGGCGCATGCTGCCTGAGATTTGTGAAGAAGGCGGGCCGTTCCGGGAGAAAGCGCTCAGGCAGATGGCCGACTTTTTCGCAACCATGCTTTTGATGCGTTTCAGTCATGGGGATAGCAAGTACACTAATTTTCTTTTTGTTGATGGTGTCCTGCAGGTTATCGATCTGGATGGCATGGTGCGCTTCCCGGGGGGCGCACTGCCTCACGCTCTGGAGGCACAGCGTAGGCGATTGTTTGAGAGCTGGAAGCCCCGTGAGGCACTGGCAGCAGGGGCAGAGCAGGAATTCGAAAGTTATTATCAGGCCCGACTGAAATCGATTGAGAGCTGGTTATGAAGACCCTGATTGTGTCCACCGATGGCAAGTTGATGGTGACGCGCCCGTTGTGGGAGGCGGCCCGGGAAGTGTTTGACTTCGACCATGTGGAAGTGACACGGGAGCACGGTCTTGAAGCGTATTTCAATGGGGCAGATTTCAGCGGTTACGACAGGGTTATCGCAGACACAAATCTGCGCCGTCTTGGTAAACGCTACCAGTGTCTGAAGCGAGCCCCCGGGCTGGTCGTGTTTGATCACGATGTCTGTCAGAACAATGTGTCTTCCAGTGAATGGTACAAACGCTATCCTTCTGTGCTGCGAGATATCGGTGAGGTCCGGATTATTGTGTCTGGATCGCAACTGGCGAACCAGTTACGAAGCGAAGGCATTGATGCCTGCTATTTGCCCAAGGGTTATGACAACAAGGTCATTACCGATCTCGGTATCCCGCGAACAGAGGTTGCCGCTTTCGTGGGCAGGGTGAAGAACAAGGTATACAAGAAGCGCAAACGGTTCCTTCTGCGCCAAGAGAAACTGGGGCGGGTGGCGTTGTTGCGTGCGGACCCTGGTGAACCCTATAACCGTTTGCTTAACCAGATCCGTTGTTTTGTCAGCGCGGATATCGGTTTCGGCGAGTATATGATCAAGAATTTTGAAGCCATGGCAGCAGGCTGTTTGCTGGTTGCCTGGCGCCAGCCCGAGCAGGAGCAGGCTGCACTGGGTTTTGTCGAAGGTGAAAATGTGGTCCTGTATGACAGCGAGCAAGAGCTGGAGGAGAAGCTTGCCTGGCTGGCGTCAGATTCTCCGGCGGCAGAGCGTATAGCCCGTGCAGGGCAGGCGTTGGTGACAAAGCAGCATCGCTGGGTCGACCGGGCGGCAGCATTTCCAGAGCTGCTTTCGGCAGAGATTCAGCCGGCCCCTCCGATCACCTGGCGTGACCGGTTAAAGATTCTGGGAGCAGGTAAATGAATGCGATCAATCTCCATGTGGTGGGCTGTCCGCGCAGTGGCACGACATTGATGGCGGAAATGCTGGTGGCCTGCTACCCCCATCAGGGGCACTCTGATCATGAAGAAACCATTTTCAAGGTGACGCCCCATGAACAGGGATTGCGCCTTTCCAAGAAACCCAATGACGTGTTGTGGATGGCGCCGCTGCTTGAGCGTGACCCTGCCTTGCATGTGATCGTCATGTTACGCGATCCCCGCTCTGTGATTTGCAGCATGCACAAGGCCTGGCCAGGCATGTACTTTTGCAATTACCCGGTATGGAAGCGGGCGGAGAAAGGTGCGGCAGCGATTGCCGAACACCCTCGTGTATTGTTGCTGCGTTATGAGGATCTGGTCCGTGATCCCATGAAGGTACAGGCGCAAATAGAAGCGCAATTTCCCTTTCTGTCGCGAGCGCACGATTTCAATCGCTTCCATGAAGTTGCCCGCGCAGGTGAGGATGCACAGAACGCGCTCGGCGGCGTACGTGAGGTGGATTTATCCAGGATTGCTGGTTGGAAAGAGCACCTGCCACGTCTCAAGCAGCAGGTGGAGCGTTATCCTCAGCTGCTTGCCGATCTGGTCGAGCATGGTTACGAGGAAGACAACCAGTGGAAGGAATGTCTTGAGGGTATCGAAGCGAACGACTTTCCTTGTCGGTATTCGGATTCCTCGGAATTCTGGAAGCATCTTGAGCAAAAGTTTCGTTTTGTGGGCAAGCGGCGCCGTTATTTCAGGGCAAGGGGGTTATAGCCATGCAGCAGTGGCGGGAGTTTCTGTTTCTGGGGCTGGCTAATCATCTTCCGCGGTTGAAGTTCAGCGACAAGATTCGCTGGCTACTGCTCAAGGCTGCAGGCATGGATATACAGGGCCGTTCCACGGTGTACGGATCCGTGACGCTTCGTCCCATCGGAGGGGCCGGGAAAGTGCATATTGGCAAGGGCTGCTTTATTAATACCGAGGTGCGGTTTGCTTGTCCGAAAGCGTCGATAACACTGGGAGAGCGGTGTCGTATTGGGCCGCGTGTATGTTTCGAGGGTGCGCAACACAGCCTTTATCTGAATGAAAAGGGTCGCCGCGGCACTACCGGTGCGCCCATTACTATCGGCAAGGATGTATGGATCGGTGCTGGCGCGATAATTACTGCGGGTGTCGAAATCGGGGATGGCGCCGTTGTGGCAGCGGGAGCGGTGGTTAATCGTCCGGTTCCGGCCCTGACGTTAGTCGGTGGCGTTCCCGCTCGAGTTATCAAGGCGCTTGACCAGGGAGAGTCACCCTAAAGGCTTTTACGTGGCCAGCGGTATCGCTGGCCCAGCTCTCTCAGATAGAGCTCCAGCCGGCGTAGAAGTTGAGTGTTATCTTTTTTCTTGTGTTTGCGCTTCTTGTTTTTTTGCCGTCCGACTTCCAGGTTGGAATGGCACGATTGAATTTCACAAAGGCCGGCCGCCTGAGGAATCACGGCATACATATCCAGGTCTTTTCTGATCCATCCCCCGGAAACAAAATCATCGGCCGGCAAGTAAAATGTTTCGCTCATATTCAGTAGTTTTTGCGCCCCTTCAGGGGTGACCATGTAGGCTGCCAGGCAGTATGCCCGTCGGTTGGCAAACTTCGCTAATCGGAACGTATCGTCCAATCGTTGTTGCTGCCAGACAGAAGGTACGCATTTGGAGTAATACAGCATGGCCAGTTCCCAGCTTCTGGCGCGCTGGGCGAGCAGTTGGCAGACATTTCGCGAATCCTGGTCCAGTTTTGCATCGCCTTCCAGTATCAAGGAGGGCGAGTTTGCATTGGCTGCAACCTTCCAGGCATTGCGATGGCTGAGAAAGCAGCCGATTTCTCCGCAGGAAAGGTCTCGTCCCAGGATAGAGCGAGATTTTTCATGATCGAAACCGACTTCGTGCCACTGGCTCTGAGGCACCGGCGGTGATGTTTTGACAAGCTGATACTGCATGCCAAGAGACGACAGCATTTCGTCCAGATGCCTTCTGCGCTGGACCTCGGCGGGTTGCGCAATAGCAAGAATATTATAGCGTTGTATTTGCGCAGACATTCAGCGATCCGGATTCTTGTTGGTAGTAAGCAACAACATAAAGAGTGGAAGCCAAGTATACAGCCAGAAGCTGTTCGGCGGCCTTACTGGATAAACGCCCTCAAAACATTGGGTAATCATGCCGAACATCAGTATATAGAGCCAGACGCTATTTGAAGAGGGTTTGATGCCATGTCTAATGACAGCTGCAAGCACCAGTCCAAGGAATAGTGTAATTGCAAGAATTCCTCCTCTTAGGCCTAGGGCGAAATACAGACTGTGCGGTTCAAGCTTGCGCTGCAATATCTCCGAGAAAACCGTAATGCTGCCTGGCAGGCCGGCCCCCCAGGCCCAGTGAAAGCCGGAATTGTGCGAAAGAAAATCCTTCCACAGGCTGGGGCGCCGGCTCAGGAGTTTGTCGGCATCCAGCTCTCCCATCAGCATCATTCCTGCTACGGCGATGGCGCCTACACTGCAGCATACAAGAAAGGTCGTGGCGGCCCGAGGTTTGCCGTATTGGTGGAGTAGCATGAACGGCAGTGTAACGGCGAGCCCCAAGAGAGCGGCCCTGCTATAGGCCAGATAAATGGCAATGAGAAATGTCAGGCAAAGTAGTATGCCTGCTGGGGACGGTTTGCGAGCCATGGAGCTAGCAAGAATAATCAATGCAACTGAAAGCGCGAGCCCTGTCTCGTTGGGATTTTCTCCAAGGTTGCCCATTCCTGGTACGCCTCCGCCCACGACTCCTGATTGCGCCAATTTAATATAGAACAGGGCGAGCGCGATTGCCCCACAGCCGAGAAGCGCAGCAGGCAATTGCCCAATAAGTCGAGGCGATGTGAGGTAGGTGTGCCGTACCGCGATTGACAGGCATACAACGAACAAGACCCCTTTAAGGTTCTTTCGGAGCGTGTCCAGTGTATCTCCGTCTGCCCAGGCAGAGGGGAGGTACAAGGCGACAGTGATAAACAGGATCCACAGCAGGGTCTTGTCATTTTCCAGGAAATACTGCTTGAAGTGAAAGAAGGAGAAATACAGGGCCGGCAAAATCAATCCAATATAAAGGGTTAGATACTGCGCCTTGCTGGATGGTGCGAGGAAAAACCCAAACGCATAGAGCAGGAATCCGATGATTAGCCAGACAGAAAAAAAACGGTCGGTACGGGTTTCAAGTGAACTCATTAATAACGCTTCGGCTGGCCAGCGGGCTGGTGCTTGAACCGCTTGTGCACCCACAGATACTGCTCCGGGCATTTGCGCACGTAGCCTTCAATGGTGCTATTGATGCGAGCGGTGTCCTGTTCATCGTCACCGCAGGGAAAGTCTTCCAGCGCCGGGCCGAATTCGATTTCGTAGCGGCCGCCGGGTAAGCGATAGTGCGCGCAGGGGATGACTGCGGCCTTGCCCATGCGGGCGATGCGGCTGGTGGCGGTGATAGTGGCGGCGGGGATGCCGAAGAAAGGCACATAGACCGCATGGGCGGTGCCATAGTCCTGATCCGGGGCGTACCAGACAACTTTTCCGTTTCTCAGCAGGCGCACAATTTGGCGGATGTCCATGCGATCAACGACCCCTTCCACGTATTTTTGACGGCCTTTGTTAATTAGGCGGTCAATCACCGGGTTGTCGTTGGGGCGGTAGACCGCATTAATATCCAGGGCGTAGCTCAGTAGGCGCGAGCCCACATCCACACTGTTAAAGTGCATGCCCAGCAATAACGCCCCCTGCCCCGCCGCTTGGGCATTCCTGATGTGCTCCATGCCTTTGATGGACAGCCGTTCGGCCAGCTTGATGCGGTGGTTACTGAAGCTGCCGGCCATTTCCAGAATGGCTTCACCGGTGCTGATCATGCAGCGGCGGGCTAATGCTTCCTGTTCTTGCGGGGTTAATTCAGGAAAACAAAGTCGGATGTTGGTTTGCACAACATGGCGGCGGTTTTTTGCCAGATGCCAGGCGAGACGGCCAAGGCCTCGTCCTGCTGCGAGCAGCAGATTCCAGGGCAGTTGCCCGATCAGCCAGAACAGGCCAGCACCAACCCAGCTTGGATAAAGGCGAGGATCGGAGAGCCGTGAGGGGCGGTTGGTACGTTTTCCCATGAGGCTCTCAGCGGCTGTTCGGGCGGATGGCAGGGCGTTCGCTGAGGCGAGCCAGCAACAGCGCCAGCGGCAACCACAGGCTCAGCCAGCTGGCCTGAAATGGCACCATCAAATAAGCACCGGCCGCGTATGTCATGCACAGGCCGGGCACCACAGCAATGGTGTAGGCGGCATTCTCATGCCAGTTGATCTGTCGTTGCAGTAGTGCGGTGAGTGGGCTTGCCCAGCTCGCAATGAACAGCACCAGGCCAATCAGCCCCAGCCCGTGGATCAGTAGCAGGAAGATGTTGCGCGGGTGCGCCAGTGTTCGTAAGTGGCCGCCATCATGGGCCAGCACACCGTTCAGGGTTTCATGGTTCAACCCGTTACCAATAAGAGGGTGGGTAAAGTAGTTGATCACAGTCACGCTGTGGCTGCCTTCTACCATCAGGTAGAGGGCAGCCACCAGCGGGATCAGGCTCAGCAAGCGGCGCGGACCGCGGCTGATCAGCCAGGCAATGCCGAGCATGAGGCTCATCAACCCCAGCGGTAACGACGTCAGACACAAGAAACCAAACCCGACCGCAGCACCGACCAGCCGGCGTCCGCCTTTCCCGGAGGCGCCTTCTTCCATGCCTTGGGCCAGCAGGATGAAGGTTGGTGCCACCATGGCCATCAGCGCCAGGGAGGGATCAAGGGAAGGCATGCGGAAAATCAGGTTGGCAGGCTCGCTGAACAGAGGGCTGCTGAACGGCTGGGTGGTGTAATAGCTGACCATCACCACCGTGGCCACGACCATGGCGCACAGAGCACCGTTGGCCATGGCTTGCTTGAAGGTGTTGCGGAAATAGAGGTGCAGCCAGCGGAACAGGCCCACCATGACCACGATTTGCACCACGCCGCGCACCGTCCGCGAGGAGTTGGGTTCCTCTGCCCAGGCCAGGCTGAGCAGGGCCCAGGCGAGTAGCAGATAGAGCGGAACAAGAAAGGGCGAGGTCATCAGCCGGTGGTCACCACTGACCACCGCGCGGGTAAGCAGGGTCAGCCCGGGCAGAAAGAACAGCACATCGAGCACGTTGAGCAGGCCGATGCGGGAGTTGAACAGGAATACGCCGCTGAACATCACCGCAAATGACAATGTCAGCCACCAGCGTAACCAGCGACCTTGCATGATGTTGGGGGGCAGTGGCGGCATAGAGTGTCCTGTTGCTCCGAAATTGGCCAAGAGTTGCTGAATGATACCCTGACAGCGTGGCGATGCGTAATTGTTGTGCCCGGTCAGCAGGTAGCGGCGTGCCGCGAAGTGTACTGTTAGAACCTGTTTGCCTCCACCGCTATGCTACAATTGCGGGCAATTCGGCTCTGTTGTCTTTTGGAGACATTGATGCAAAACCCGCAAATTCCCTCTTTTGCCCAGGCCCGCGTTCTGGTGGCTGGCGATGTCATGCTTGATCGTTATTGGCACGGCCCCACCGGCCGCATTTCGCCGGAAGCACCGGTGCCGGTGGTGCGCGTTACCGAGCTGGAAGACCGCCCCGGTGGTGCCGCCAACGTGGCATTGAACATGGCCGCCCTGGGCGCCCGTGCAGAGCTGGTCGGGGTGACGGGCAATGATGAAGCCGCCTCGATTCTGGAAGAGCGGCTGGCGGCGGCGGAAGTGGGCTGCCATTTCCAGAAAGTGGATGGGCTGCCCACGATTACCAAATTGCGGGTGATCAGTCGTCAGCAACAATTGCTGCGGCTGGATTTTGAAGAAGCCTTCCACAATCAGGACCCGGGGCCGTTTGCCGAGCAGGTAAAGCAGCAGTTATCTCACTGTGGGGCGCTGGTGTTGTCGGATTATGCCAAAGGCGCCCTGCGTGATTGTCCCGGCCTGATTGCGCTGGCCCGTGAAGCGGGTGTGCCGGTGCTGGTGGATCCCAAGGGTACCGATTTTGAGCCCTATCGCGGGGCGACCCTGCTGACGCCGAACCTGAGTGAGTTTGAAGCTGTGGTAGGGGCAGTAAAGGATGAGCAGGACCTGATTGCCAAGGGCCAGCAGCTGATCCGTGATCTGGATCTGCAAGCCATGTTGGTCACGCGCAGCGAGAAAGGCATGACCCTGCTCCGCGATGGCCAACCAGAACTGCACCTGCCGGCCCGGGCCCGGGAAGTGTTTGATGTGACCGGCGCCGGGGATACCGTTATTTCCGTGCTGGCGGTGTCGTTGGCGGCGGGTGCTGCCATGGAAGATGCCGTCGCGCTGGCCAATATCGCCGCCGGTATCGTGGTCGGCAAACTGGGTACTGCCGTGGTGTCTGCGCCAGAGCTGCGCCGGGCGGTGCACCAGGAAGGTGGGCTGGGCCGTGGAGTGATGACCGAAGCACAGCTGTTGATCGCCATCGAGGATGCCCGCGCCCAGGGGGAGAAAATTGTCTTCACCAATGGCTGCTTCGACATCATTCATGCTGGCCATGTGGGCTATCTGGATACGGCTCGTCGGCAGGGGGATCGCTTGGTGCTGGCCGTCAACGGTGATGAATCGATTCGCCGCTTGAAAGGGCCGGGCCGGCCGATTAATCCGCTTGAGCGCCGCATGGCCGTGCTGGCCGCGCTGGAAGCGGTGGACTGGGTGGTGTCGTTCGATACGGATACACCGGAGCCGCTGCTGGAATCCATCAAGCCGGATGTGCTGGTGAAAGGCGGTGACTACAGCGTGGATCAGGTCGTGGGTCACGAGTTTGTGAAAGGCTATGGCGGCGAGGGGAAGGTGCTCGATTTTATCGATGACATTTCTACCACCAAGATCGTTGAACGCATTCGTCAGGACTGACCTTTTCTACGAAGCGTCTGTGGGGGCGTCGCTTGAGGCGCGAACAACCCAGTTTCGAGTCACGAGAAGCGAGTTTCGAAAACCAACACATCCAAACCGGAAGGGTTTGGGGTTTGCCTTTCGCAACTCGAAACTCGTTACTCGCTGACGCTCGTTTCGCGCCTCAAGTGGCGCTTCTACGATTGACCCTTCAGGCCATTGCGATGACGAGCTGGCGTAGTCCCTGTCCACCTCTCAAAAGCCCGAACGAAGGCGGCGGACTCGCTGTAGCCGAGCAATTCGGCAATCTCCGCCACGCTGCGCTCTGAATCCCCCAGGTAGCGCCGGGCCTTGTCTTCCCTGACCTGATCCATGATGCCTTGAAAAGGGCGGTTCTCCTTGCTGAGCTGGCGCCGGAAAGTGCGCTCGGGTATGCCGAATGCCTGAGAGACTTGCTCGGCGGTAGGGAAGGTCCGTACAAACAGGTTCAGATACGCCATGACGCGCCCGCCCAGGTCAGCGGTGGGCGCTTCGCGCCGGGCCAGCATGGCGTCGCACTGCTGGCGATACATGTCCTGAGCCATTTTGTTGTAGCCAGGCATGCGTATACCCATGTCCTGGTTGCGAATCACCGCCTTGCAATGGGGCTGATCGTAACGAATCGGACAGCCGAAATAGTCCTCGAAAGTCTTGGCATGGGCGGGGCGTGGGTAGGGCATCCACACCTCCATCGGTTTCAGGTCCAGATTGAGCTGGGTCTGAATGTCATTAATCAGTTTGAAGGTGCCCACCATGTCCCGGTCGATCAGAATGCGGCTCACTTCAGGCGGTAAGGGAATCGGGTACAGCTCCAGAGCGGTCGTCTGCTCGCCGGGCACCAGTGCAATTTCGCCGTACAGATAGGTCAGGGCCTGGTATTTCACGCCGAACTGAAAACCCTGGAAGGCCGTTTCGCTGGTCATCAACAGCATGGCCAGCTGGCCGTAGCCGGCAAAGCCAAACCGGCTGCCCATCTCGAAGCCCAGCATGGGGTCGTTTACCCGTGGCAGCAGCTCGGTGAAGATCAGCAATTCCCGATCCCGGCCGATCTCGCTGTTGGGGTCCAGCTTGTCCCGGTCCAGCCCGTGGCGGGCCAACACTGGCCCACAGTCGATTCCCTTCTCGGTCTCGAGCAGGTCGATGGTGTAGATCAGTGCAAGTATCGAGCGTTCAGACATGGCCGGAATTATCAATTTTTAGTCAGGTTAACACGTATTCACAGGGCGCTGGCAAGGCTAGAGTGCATGCATTGATAGATGCATCGGCATCCCAAGGAGAATACCTATGACAAGTCAGGCCCGTATCAATGTGAAAACCCGCCGCGTCAAAGTCGCCATCGTCGGTGGTGGCTTCGGTGGTATCTGCATGGCCATCAAGCTGCGCGAAGCCGGAATCGATGATTTTGTGCTGCTGGAAAAAGGCAGTGGTATGGGCGGCACCTGGTATCACAACAGCTACCCCGGGGCGGCTTGTGATGTGCAGTCGCACATGTACTCCTTCTCTTTCGAGGGGAATCCGGACTGGAGCCACCGCTACAGTGGCCAGCAGGAAATTCACAATTACATTCAGGGCGTCACCGACAAGCACGGCCTGCGTCAGTACACCCGTTTCAATAGCGAAGTGACCGGTGCGCATTTTGATGACAGGGCGGCCCTGTGGACGCTGGACCTTGCCGATGGCTCTCAGGTGATTTGTCAGCACTGGGTGCTGGCCAGTGGCCCTTTGCACGTGCCTTCCTTCCCCAATTTCAAGGGAATGGAAAACTTCAAAGGCAAGATCATCCACTCCGCCCAGTGGGATCACGATTACGACATGGCCGGCAAGAGAGTGGTGTCCATCGGTACCGGCGCCAGCGCCATTCAGTATGTGCCCCACGTGGCCAAAGAAGCGGGCCAGCTGACCGTGGTACAGCGCACGCCGCCATGGATCATTCCCCGCGATGAGCGCGCTTATTCCGGCCTGAGCAAGTGGGTATTCCGTCGCTTCCCGGCGCTGCGCAAGCTGCATCGCCTGCGCCTGTACCTGAGCAACGAAGCGCGGGTGCTGCCGATTTTCAATCCGCGCCTGGCCAAGCTGGCCGAGCCGGCCCTGAAAGCGTTTATTCATTACCAGGTGAAAGACAAGGCCACTGCCCGCAAGTTGGTGCCAAGCTACATACTGGGCTGTAAACGTATCCTGATCTCCAACAACTATTACCCCACCTTCAACCGCGACAATGTGTCGCTAGTTACCGAAGGCGTGAAAGAAATCCGTGAAAACAGCATCGTGTTCAGCGATGGCAGCGAGCAGCAGGCAGACTGCCTGGTACTGGGTACCGGTTTTATCGTGGATCCGCGTATTTACATGAAGGATTTCGACATTACCGGGTTACCGGGGCACCGATTGCAGGACGATTGGAAAGCAGGATCGGAAGCCTATCTGGGCACCACCGTCAGCGGTTACCCAAATATGTTCCAGCTGGTTGGGCCAAACACTGGCTTGGGGCATAACTCCATCATTTTCATGATTGAAAGTCAGGTGCGCTACATCATGGATGCCATTACCAAACTGGATAAGCGCGGTGATGCCTGGCTGGATGTGAAGCAGGACGTGCAGGACAAATACAACGACAAGTTGCAGGATGAACTGAAAGGCACGGTATGGCAGAACGGCGGCTGCATGAGCTGGTACCAGCAGGCCGACGGTCGTAACACGGCCCTGTGGCCCCATGCCACTTTCCAGTTTATGGCACGGACCTGGACGGTAAGCATGAAGGATTATCACTGGCAGCCGGCGGCAAAGGTCGTGTCAGTGAAAGAGGCGGCTGTTGGCTGACAAAGAACGCCTCGGGTTGCGAGCAGCGAGTTTCGAAAGGCAAAACCAGAAGATCATGAGGTCAGGTTTCCGCTGCTCGGAACGCGTTGCTCGCTTCTGAATTACTGTGGTTCGCATTCCGCCGGTGTGGCCTTCTGATACAGCGGCAGCGCCACCTGCATCTTCTCTTCCAGGGCGCCGATCCGGCTGCCGGGATTGGGGTGGGTGGACAGAAACTCCAGGGGCTGCTCGCCCCCCGCTGCAGCCATGTTTCTCCACAGCTGCACGCTTTCACGCGGATCAAAGCCGGCGCTGGCCATCAGTTCCAGCCCCATCAAATCCGCCTCTTCCTCGTGGGCCCGGCTGAACGGCAGGGCAATCCCCAGATGTGCGCCCATGCCAAGTGCCTGGATAATACGTTCAGAATCCGCATCCCCTTCGCTGAACAGGCCAACCAGAAACAGCACCGTGCGGATACCCAGCTGTTGGGTGAGCCGTTCGTTGCCGTGGCGTGCCAGCACGTGCCCCACCTCATGGCCGATTACTGCTGCCAGCTGGTCGTCGCTGGTGGCCACGGCCAGCAGGCCCTCGTTGACGCCGATCTTGCCGCCGGGTAAAGCGAAGGCGTTGGGGCTTGGGTCGGCAAAGACCACAATTTCCCAGCTTTGCGGTATCGGGTCGCCGGGAAACCGGTTGCCCACATGGGTGAGTAGCTGTCGGGCGACGCACTGCACTTCCTGGTTGGCGGCCTCGTCGTCACTCACCGGAATGTGTTGCTGCATTTGCAGGAACGTCTGTCGGCCAAAATCCGCCATCATGGTGTCCGGCATCAGGGCCAGCTGATCCCGCCCGGTGGGGGTCTGGTCGCAACCGACTAACAGCATCAGCGAAAGGGAAAAGACAAGAAAACGGGACACGTGACGGGGCCTGTCTGGAGTGCGAGAGATGTGTGCACGTTAGCGCAGAAGGTCGGGCGAGGGTAGAGGCCAGAATGCGGGTTCGGTGGGGTGGGGGAATTGTTTCAACTGGCATAAAAAAAGCCCCGCTCGTGTGAGCGGGGCTTTCTTGTATGGTGCCCGGAGGCGGAATCGAACCACCGACACGGGGATTTTCAATCCCCTGCTCTACCGACTGAGCTATCCGGGCAATCAGGGCGCGTATTAAAGCG